>JAENYX010000064.1 GCA_016841565.1 Clostridium thermobutyricum
TCCGACGGAGAACTGCTAACCGGTTTCACAGATGAAAGCGTGGTAAATGCCGTTTTTGACAGCGGGAATGGAGACCCGGGTGACCCTTATGTCATCACCAATGAAAATCAATTGGATGCGGTACGATATCATCGGGACAAGGATTTCGAATTGGGAGCTGATATCAATCTTGGGGTGAGCCCTTATAATACAGGAGAAGGCTGGGAGCCCATTGGGACATTGGCTCATCCCTTTACCGGCACCTTTGACGGTGGAGGATATATCATTAGTGGACTTCTTATCAATCGTCCTGTTACCGACTATGTCGGTCTGTTTGGCTGTGTGGGATTTGGAGCCGTTATTCAGGATTTGGAGCTGCAGGGGGTTGATGTAACCGGCAATGAATTCGCAGGCGGACTTGCAGGGCTAAGTGAAGGAAATATTACAAATTGTAACGTTACCGGCGATACCGGTATCTTAATAGGTAATAATGTCGTCGGTGGTCTGATTGGGCGGAATGCTTACGGTACCATTTCCAACTCCAATGCCCAGGTCCAAGTGTCGGGGAACAAGAAAGTCGGCGGTTTGGCTGGGGATAACATCAATGGTGGCGTTGTAACCGAATCCTATGCCGTGAGTGGGGTACAGGGTACTGAATCTGTGGGCGGCCTGATTGGAGAAAATGACGGTACAATTTCCAGTTCTTACGCCACAGGTGACATTAGTGGTGTAGTGAATATAGGCGGTCTTGTGGGTTTGAACCGGGGAACCATCAGCGGTTCCAGCGCTGCAGGAGCAGTAGAAAGTGTTAATTATAATTATGTTGGCGGTCTTGTGGGACAGAACGGTTCAAGCACTTCTGCCGCCACAATTGAGAACTGCTACGCCACAGGTGTGGTTACGGGTAATCTGGACTATGTCGGCGGTCTGGTTGGAAATTTCATTCATGGTTCCGTCCGCAATTGCTATGCTCTAAACGCTGAAATTATTCGTAATAGTGGCTCGACATATATTAAATATGGCCGGATTATAGGAGCCAGCGACAGTGGTTATCCAACTTTTTTAAGCAAAAACTGGGCTAACTCTGCCATGATTGAGCCTTGGGATGGTGCATATAATGAGAAGACTCACAGTGGCAAGGACGGAGCAGACCTGTACGATTGGAACCTTGACGGAGGTGTCCTGACGTATACCTTACCGCTTACGGATAATACGACAGTTTCGGCTGCTACCAACCCGGAAAGTCCGGAAGTAAATCAGGAATTTACTTTTACGGTCCAGGTGCGTGATGGAAACAACAACCCCATTGATGGATTGCAGGAGAATGATTTTGCCATCACACAAAACGGCTCCGGAACACTCACAGTTGACAGTATCGTGGAGGATGGAGCTACCGGCAATTATACGGTAACCGCAAGCCATGACACGGCTGAAACTATAACAATTACTGTAGATGTATTGGGCGTTGTGGTGGGAAATATTGCTGACCTGGTAATTGAAGAAACAACACCAAGTGATGGTGAAGCTTATTCCTTCGGCACTAATTCTCAAGGACAGTTGGGTCTTGGATATAATGGAGACAACGTGGGAGCGCCCACACTGATAAATGGATTGTCTGGAGTTAAGGCAATATCGGCTGGCGGGGAACATACTCTTGTACTATTGGAAAATGGAGATGTGTACTCTTTTGGAAAAGAAGACTTGGGAAGGCTGGGTCCAAGACCCGGGGTCTTTAATCATACCCCGGCAAAAATCCAGGGTATTCCCGGTCCTGCTAAGGCAGTGGCTGCAGGATATCAGCATTCTTTGGTACTGTTGGAAAACGGTGATGTTTATTCCTTTGGTTATGGGGGTAATGGTCAGTTGGGACATGGTGATACCGGTAATACGACTATCCCAACCAAAATCGATGCATTAGCAGAGGTTAAAATAAAAGCCATTTCAGCAACATGGGTTCATTCTCTGGTATTGTCGGAAGCGGGGGAAGTATATTCTTTCGGTGCCGGCGGAAATGGACGGTTAGGTCTTGGTGATGAAGACAATAGGAATACACCCACTAAAATTGAAGCATTAGCAGGGGTTGAAGTAAAAGCCATCGCAGCAGGGGGAACCCATTCTCTGGTATTATCGGAAAATGGAGAAGTATATTCCTTCGGTAATGGCTCTGATGGGCGATTGGGTTTAGGGGCCGCTGATACAAACAATAAGCTAACTCCTGTCCTGGTCAGTGGGATATCCCAGGTCAAGGCTATAACAGCAGGAGTGAATCATTCACTGTTATTATCAGAAAACGGTGATGTTTATTCCTTTGGTTATGGGCTATATGGTCAACTAGGTCAAGGCGACAATAGTAACAAATATACCCCAACAAAAATTACAGGTCTAAGCAATGTGCAGGCTGTTGTTGGTGGTGCATCTCATTCACTGGTGCTTCTGGAAAGCGGTGAGGTCTACTCCTTTGGTCGCAACAACAAAGGCCAGCTAGGTCATGGGGACAGTGATGACAGGTCAACTCCCGTTAAGATTGAGGACTTTACTGATGCAACTGCCATCGCTGCCGGTGTTGAACACTCTTTGATAGGAATTAGCTCCGGGGATTTAGTCCCCAATACGGATGCAGAAGACGTAGCAGCAGATAAAGCAGCGCTGACTTTTGATACGATTAAAGGGGAGAATGATACTGAACATGAAATAACGAAGGACTTAATTCTAATATACAGCGGGCAAAACGGTACAGCCATTACCTGGAGTGTTAGCCCGGCAGGTTGGATTAATACTGCCTCAGGAGCTGTTACGAGACCCAGCTACAGCCAGGGGGATAAAATAATAACTTTAACTGCCACAATATCCAAGGGGAATGAAAGTGACAGCAAAATCTTCACCCTAACTGTTAAAGTTCAAGAAACAACAGACAGCGGCGGCAGCAGCGGTGGTTCAAAAAGAAGAACGGCACCGGCACCTGAGCCGGAGTTTAATGCTACGATTGAGGCGGGGGACTATCAGCAAGACCTTGATGTTGATGTTGACGATAGAAAAGGTATTATGGAAGTGAATCTGGATGATGATACACTGAGCCGTGCCTTTGATGAGACGGAAGCCGACAGTGACGGGGTCAAGAAAGTAAGCATAGTGATGCCGGAAATCGATGATGTGACTTCTTACAGGCTGCAGATACCGGAGGAATTCCACAGCTACGGAAGCGGGGACAATAGGATACAAATGATAACCGGGATTGGTACAGTTGTATTGTCGGACAATATGCTGGGAAACATGGAGCTTGAAACCGGCACACAAGCAGCCTTTACCATAGCCCAGGCAGACGTGTCGGACATAGATGAGGAAACAAAGAATCTTATCGGTGACAGGCCCATTGTACAACTTACACTGACCTTGGATGGAGATCAGACCAATTGGAGTAATCCATCCGCTCCGGTAACGGTCTCCATCCCCTATACGCCAACAGAGGATGAGCTTGCCGACCCGGAACACATTACGGTATGGTACATCGACGGATCCGGGAATGCGGTGGCGGTGCCCAACGGACGCTATGACCCGGTCACCGGAACCGTAACCTTTGCCACCACCCATTTCAGCCGGTACGCTGTCGTCTATGTGCAAAAGACCTTTGACGATTTGTCAAATGTGGACTGGGCCAAGAAGCCAATCCAAGTCCTTGCATCCAAAGGTATAGTGCGGGGCATTACCCATAGTCAATACTACCCGTCCATCAATATCACAAGGGCAGATTTTCTGTATTCACTGGTAAGAGCCCTTGGTGTTGACGCTGATGTTGAGGGGAACTTCGATGATATAAGCCAAGATGCTTATTATTACAAAGAAATAGGTATAGCCAAAAAGCTGGGTATTACCAGCGGCATTGGGAACAACAAATTCAACCCCGATGCAAGCATCACAAGGCAGGATATGATAACTCTTACCGTAAGGTCGCTGGATATGCTGGGCATGGTAAAGGAGCAGGCATCTGCTACCGGCCTTGACATATTTGCCGACAAATCCCTTATAGCTGACTATGCCTTACAAGCAATTACAACAGCGGTAAAGGAAGGGCTTATCATAGGCAGCGGGGACTGCATAAACCCCCTGGGCAACACTACAAGGGCCGAAGCAGCGGTGTTCCTGTACAGGATATACAACAAATAATGCCTCTGCCGGCTAAAGGAGTATAAGTAAATCAGACAGACGTAAAATAGAATGGCAACCAAAGCAGATAGTGGTTTGTAGAAATACAAAATCCATCTATCTGCTTTTTTGTTACCTGAATAACCAAGGGGACGGCAGACTGTGTCAAATTGCCACATACACTCTCAGGCTGTGATACGATTAGCCTTCTACAAAATCTCTGGCAGATATATTATCATACCGACGTAAATAAGGTTGGGGTTTACTATCATAGGATTGTACGCAAGCACTTCATCCATAGTAATTGGAATCCCATATATCTTTATATGGTCTCTGTTATAATTATAAATTATATTTCCCAATGTATCTTGTGGTCTGACAACATAAGTACTCATTGGTGTCAATCTGGGGATATTGATTACCTGTTCTGAGTAGATAAAATCAGGGTTTGAAATTTCCCGATTTACACGAAGGATTTGTCTATAAGTTAGTAAATTAAATCTTTGGGCAATACTGCTGAGAGTATCACCGGGTTTTACAGTATACTTATCAGTATACATATACATAAGAATACTCCTTCCACAGGCATTATTACTTATACTATTCATTAAGGGCAGGGTTAGTTACATTGACCCGTGGCCTGTCATACTGTCACAGGAATAACAAGAGGTGAAAGGTGACATTATTAAAATATAGAAAAACAAAGAGAAAAGAAAGGAGATAATAGTAGTGGGCTCTGAAAAAAGAAGCAACGAAAGCATAAAAGAAATCTATCTGGCGGGAGGCTGTTTTTGGGGAGCCGAAAAATACCTGTCTTTAATCAAAGGCGTCGTAAGCACAGAGGTGGGTTATGCAAATGGAAATACGGAAAATCCCACTTATGAGGAGGTATGCCATAAAAACACAGGTCATGCCGAAACAGTAAAGGTTTTATATAACCCGGATGAGGTAAGCCTGGAACGCATCTTAAGCCTCTATTATGAAGCAATTGATCCATTGGCGATAAATAGACAAGGCAACGATATAGGGACCCAGTACAGGACAGGTATATATTATGTAAATGACCGGGATAAAGAGGTCATAGAAAATTCCCTTAAGGAGCTTCAAAAACGTTATGATAAACCGGTCTTAATTGAGACAATACCGCTTAATAATTACTATACTGCCGAAGAATATCATCAGAAATACTTGGGCAGAAATCCGAATGGATACTGCCATATAGGAGAAGGAAAATTTGAGAAATGCAAAAAGGAGAGTGGACTGTTTTAGCGGCCAGGTGATGGCTAAACTTTCTAGCCCCGTACCGAATATCACATATCAAACCAGGAAGGCTCATTGTGATGTTTCTTGCGGCCGGGCTGGCGGTGCTGGAATACCCAATAATTGCAAATGTGGCAAGGGTGGGACAAGGGAACAGGAACCTTGCCCCAGGAGGTGTGTCAGGATGTCCGGCCGAGGGAATAAAAGAACCACACCTGCGTTTCTAAATTAAAAATAATAAAAAACGCCAGCCTGAAAAAAGGATTGGCGTTTTTTATTATTTTGCGGGCAAGCTTTATGAAGTACTGTTTAGACAAAGGAATCCATAATAGCACATATTAATACAATCTTAATACCGTTACCCTAATCTTTGTACTTTGCTAATATCAGTTCAGCCAGTATTAATACAATCTTAATATCAAAGGCAGTAGAATGGTAGCATACAGAAAACTATAAGAGGGTGGATATATGTGGACACTACTGGCCATTGGCTTCCTGGTTCCCTTTGTCTATATCGGATATCTCTTGTCAAAGCTGGATAAGTTTCTGAAAAAAAACGGCGATGCTATTGAGGGGGGAGAAGTAAGTCCCATTGCCATTGTATTGGGAAGAACCGGTCTGGCAATGGAAGTGGGTGAGCTATTGAAAAAAAACGGTATAGGGGTGCTTTATCTGGCCGAACCGTTTCTTCTGGAACGGGGACGGAGATTTCATTATCTGTTTGCCCTATCCGAAAACGATGCCGACAACATAATATTGTGTAAAATTGGTGAAAAAATATATAGCATTGAAAAGACCATAAGTCTTTGTAATGACAGGAGAAACGAGACTATGTTCATTGGTGAGGGAATCCGCTGTTTATCAGGCCGGACAGCCATGGCGCAAATACTATATCAGACTGCGATGCAGGAGCCGGAGGTGAAACTGTGAGAGCAACCTTCAGAAAACCGAAATCATCCACCTATCCTCAAATGATTGCGCTTGGTTATTTTTTGCTGATTGTGATGGGTACTCTGCTATTGTCTCTACCAATAGCAAGCCGCAATAATATATCGCCCGGTTTTGTCAATGCTTTCTTTACTGCAACATCTGCTACCTGCGTAACCGGTCTTGTCGTTTTTGATACATTTACTCAATGGTCGGTCTTGGGTCAGGCAGTCATCCTGGTTCTGATACAAATAGGCGGTTTGGGTTTTATGACAATCATTACAATGTTTTCCTTTATGCTTAGAAGAAAAATCGGGCTCAAGGAGAGAGAATTGCTGCGTGAAAGTGTAAATACCATGTATATAGGTGGGATTGTGCGCCTGACTAAAAAAATACTTATAGGGACATTTTTGTTTGAGAGCCTTGGTGCGCTAATCTTATCATTAAGATTCATACCCCGGATGGGATTGACGGCAGGACTTTATAACGGTACTTTTCATTCTGTCTCTGCTTTTTGTAATGCAGGTTTTGATTTGATGGGAAGGTTTGGCCAAAACTCATCACTTACATCTTTTTCGGGTGATGCTGTTGTTAATATAACAATCATAATACTGATTATAGTCGGCGGGGTAGGATTCTTCGTATGGGATGACCTTACGAAAAATAAGCATCACTTTAAGAAATACCAGCTGCATACAAAAATAGTTTTATCAATGACTGCAATTTTAATCATATCGGGAGCTATATGCTTTTATATTTTTGAAAGAGAAAATCTGCTTTCCGGAATGACCATAGGAGAGAAAGTTATTGCATCGGTTTTTAGTGCCGTTACGCCGAGAACGGCAGGATTTAATACGGTTGATACGACAGCACTAACTCCGGGGGGCAGACTTTTAACCATGGTATTAATGTTTATTGGCGGAAGTCCCGGATCTACGGCCGGCGGTATCAAGACCACCACCTTGGCGGTTATACTGATATCCCTATGGTCAAGCCTTCAAAATATTAAGAGTGACAATATATTCGGACGACGACTGGAAGATAATGCATTAAAGAGGGCATCTGCTGTCGTGACAATCTACCTGTTTCTCGTAATGAACGCTGCGTTTATAATAAGTGCAACAAATGCTGTGCTGCCACTTGAAGATGTTTTGTTTGAGGTCTTTTCTGCGATAGGTACAGTGGGACTTTCTACCGGAATTACAGGTACCCTGGACACCTTTGGTCGAATAGTCATTGCCTTGTTGATGTATTGCGGCAGGGTCGGAAGTCTTTCCTTTGCTCTGTTATTTACAGAACACAGAATATCGCCGTTTGTTCAGAATGCGACAGAGAAAATAAATATAGGATAGGGGTTTTGAAATGAAAACAATCTTGGTTATTGGGATTGGACGGTTCGGCAAGCATTTGAGTCGTAAACTGATAGAACTTGGAAATGAGGTCATGATTGTTGACAAAGAGGAAGAAAAAATAAGCGAGCTCCTTCCCTTGGCGGCAAGTGTGCAAATAGGCGATTGCACTAAGGAAGAAGTTTTGCACTCGTTTGGTATCAGCAATTTTGACCTGTGTTTTGTCTGCGTGGGAACCAATTTCCAAAGCAGTCTGGAAATCACAAGCCTTCTAAAGGATTTAGGTGCAAAATATGTGATTAGCAAGGCCAGCCGTGATATTCATATAAAATTTTTACTCCGCAACGGTGCCGATGAAGTTATAGACCCTGAGCAGGAAATAGCCGAAAAGCTTGCGGTACGTTGCAGCGCAAACAACCTTTTTGACTATATCGAGCTTACGAAGGATATTTCCATTTATGAAATACCACCTGCCGACAGATGGATAGGAAAGAGTATAAAAGAGGTTAATTTCAGAGTCAGATACAATGTCAGCATTCTTGCAACCAAAATAGGTGAAAAAATTTCGCTTTTGCCGGCTGCAGATCATATATTCAGGGCGGATGAGCACCTTATGGTTATAGGACGTCATAATGATGTTGAAAAGATTTTAAAGCTGATTAACTGAAGTATGCTAAAATACCCTTATGAGGTGACTGTATGAAGGGGAAAAATTATTTAAGACTGGTCTTAATTATATCGGTAACAACTGTAAACTCCATAGCCTTAAACCAATTGGGTGTAGACAAAGAAAACATCCTGATGATTTTTATGGTTGGGGTTTTGCTGGTGACTGCTTTGACCAGGGGATACCGTTTCGGTATTATTGCATCCTGCGCCAGCGTAATGATATTCAACTATTTCTTCACTGAGCCCCTTCACACCTTTGCCATCTACAATACTAATGATATTGCGCTGATGTTCTTTTTTCTAATTGCATCGGTTATATCTTCAAGCTTGACAGCAAGGTTCCAGCGGCAGCTATTGATTTCTCAAAAAAATGAGCGAACCGCAAAACTTTTGTACGAAGTGTCCCAGCGACTCCTTAATGTCACCGGCGAAGGAAATATCATTCATGAGGGTATATGCTGCATAAAAGAATATATAGGCTATAATAGCATGGTGGAGCTGGATCAAAGCAAACAAACCTATTTCAGCGATGACTTTATACCCGGTGGGAATGATATGAGCCTGGAACTTCCTATTATGGGACTTGCAAAACAGCTTGGTACACTCAAGGTATATGAGGAAAATGCAAATCTCAATATTGAGCAGGAATGGCTTGTTAATACTGTAGCTGCGCAGATGGGTATAGCCTTGGACCGTGAGTATGTTTACAATGAAAGAGAAAACATACGTATTGCTATGGAGCGTGAACACTTGAAAAGCAATCTTTTGCGAAGTATAAGCCATGACTTGCGTACTCCCCTTACCGGAATTGCAGGAGCAAGCAGCTATTTAGTACAGCGATGTCAATCCATTGACCGTGAAAGCATCGGACGTTTGGCGGGAGATATCAGCGAACAAGCCGTTTGGCTTACTACTTTGGTAGAGAACATGCTTAATATGACAAGAATTGATAACGGTAAATTAGAAGTAAACAAGCAGATAGAAGTGGTTGACGATGTTGTTAACGAGGCGGTCAGCCGTGTCATAGGGCTATCCAAAAGACCTTTCAGGATAACGTTGCCTAAGGAATTAGTCGCGATACCCATGGATGGCAAAATGATTGCTCAGGTACTCATAAATCTTCTGGATAACGCCGTTACGCATACCCCGGAGAATAGCCCTATAGAGCTTGCGGTGAATAAACTGGATGGATATGTGGAATTCTGCGTTGCTGATGGCGGAAAAGGTATTGAACCATCAATAGAAGAGAATATATTTAATACTTTTGTTACAAGCGGTAAAACCAGTGCCGACGGTAAAAAGGGAATTGGGCTCGGACTGGCTATATGCAAAGCAATTGTACAATCTCACGGCGGCAGTATTTATGCCGGCAAATCGCATCTGGGAGGCGCACAGTTTATATTTAGACTGCCGTACATGGAACAATTCAACAAAGGAATGAACTGATTTATTAAGGATAGCAGCTTGTGGCAATACACGTAGGTAATAAAGAAATGCAGGGAAAGGAGCTTATATGGAAGACAATATTACAGTATTGGTAGTTGAAGATGATAAATATATTATGTCCTTTATTACCATGTTTCTAAAGGATGAAGGATATAAATCCATTTCAGCCGAGACAGGTAAAGAAGCCATTGCACTGTTTTATGCAAACAACCCCGATGTGACTCTCCTGGATCTGGGCTTGCCGGATATTGATGGAATGGAAGTAATAAGGCAAATAAGAGATAGGAGCAGTGCCCCGATTATTGTTGTATCTGCACGGGAAAAGGAAAATGAGATAATTGACGCTCTGGATTCCGGAGCTGATGACTATATGACCAAACCCTTTTACACAGGCGAGCTTCTAGCCAGGATCAGGGTAGCCCAACGCAAGATAAACAGCATGACTAATCCGGAGAGTCTAGAGACCTTCACCTGTGACAATCTGACTTTGGATTACACAAAGGGCCTTGTATTTGTAGATGGAAATGAAGTTCATCTGACACCGATGGAGTACAAACTTCTGAAGCTTCTAATTGCCAATAGGGGTAAGGTACTGACACACAACTATATAATAAATCAGATCTGGGGTTACGGCGAAACCGGTGATGCCAAAAGCCTCCGGGTCTTTATGGCAAGCCTGCGCCGAAAGATTGAGAGAGATACGGCCAAGCCCCGTTTTAT
>JAENYX010000065.1 GCA_016841565.1 Clostridium thermobutyricum
CTACATTATGAAAAAAGCCCTCCGTATTCAACGTGTTTAAATTGCTAAATGACAAGACGATATTGAATTTTCAAGTTCTAAATCTCTAGGCTTATCAGGGTGTTATCCTTTTATTTAACGCTATTAAGATTATCACTAGAGGTGCAAAGTACACCTATAAGATATTACTATTGATTTTTGCTCATATATTTAATGCAACGCTACTGACTAACATTATTTACTCTATTCTAAAACGTTAATATAACCCTCTTTCATACGCTGTTTTGCGTTTTCAATATGTGTATTTAGTACCTGTAGCGCCTTGGCAAGGTCACCGATTTCAATAGCGTCTATGAAGAGTTCATGTTCATGTATCGCATCTTCATCATACGTAATACCAATCTTATTGGAACAAAACATATACTGTTCCCTAATATTTCTATAGAGATCTAATAGATGTTTGTTATTATAGATTTTAAACATAATCTCATGCAGTTGAGCATCGAGACGCATATACTGCAATATGTTTCCCTTAGCAAGTACTTCAGCTTGTTTCTTTATAAGAGATCTAATATTTGCAATATGTTCCGGAGTGAAACGGTTGATGGTTTTTTTTAGCACAAAGGGTTCAATGCATTCGCGTACCTGGTAATACTGAAACACATCTGCCAAATCCATTGTCTCAACAAAAAATCCAACGTTTGGGACCTGCTTTATGGCGCCCTCTCGTTTAAGACGTAAGAAAGCTTCTCGAACTGGTGTGTAGCTCATACCTATTTCATTTGCAAACTGCCGCGCACTCAAATACGAACCGCTTTTTAAAGTGACTATTTTTTCTTTTAAGGCTTTATAAGCCTTTTCGCTTAACGTATCTTTTAACATGTTAGGTTCCTCCATCATATATGAATCTGATGTCCATAGATTTACTTGTATACACTTTTACAAGCTTCAATATAATGATAACACATAAATAAGTATAGCACTAGTATATCAATTATTTTTTTTTATAATGGTACTGTTTTTATAGTATTAGCCATTGTAAAAGATATTTAGGTTAACCGGTATACCAAGTAAAATCAACTTATTAAAGAAAATAATTGACTTTAATTAAAACGATGTGTTAATATAATACTAGTGAGATAGTAGTGATATATCACGATATCTAATGGTTATTCAATATGATCTATTCATTGCAAGGAGGGGGGACATGGCCAAGTTTATTGGTAAAGGTCTACTTCAACCGTATTCTTGCGAGATAGTACTAACCAAGCCTGTATCTACATACTCTCTGAAGTTTTTGTTGCGACTTCCGGAGGATTTAAGTGGAAGTCTCATTGCAGTGCGTGGCAGCAAAAAACTGAATGAGGAAGACCTTATTAACGACAGCGATGATATAGTACTGTTTTTGGCTACACTAGGCGGATGAAAACATTTAAAGAGGTGGTTATCATTATGGTACATGTTAGGACGAAGATTGAGCGGCCTGCACCAGAGATTGTGGAAGCATTTAAAAGTCATGCCAGCGCAACTGTACATGAGGCATCAGGACGTAAGGGCTTCATTAGCCCTAGAATTAAACCTATTAAACGCGGTATAAAGGTGTGTGGTCCCGCTTTTACGGTACAGTGCGCTGCTGGTGACAATATGATGCTGCATAAAGCATTGGAAAAGGCACAGCCCGGTGATGTGATAGTAGCAACGGTGGGAGGAGCTGAAGAATACGGTTATTGGGGCGATTTGATGGCGGTAAGTGCCGTAGCGCGCAAACTGGGAGGTTTGTGTATAGAAGGCTGTATCCGTGACAGTGCAGATATCATTGAATTGGGGTTCCCGGTTTTCTCTACCGGCTTTTGTATTCGCGGTACCGTTAAGGGCACACTGGGGCTTATAAATTATCCAACGGTATTCGGCGGACAAACCATTAATCCGGGCGATCTGATTATGGGTGACGATGATGGTCTTGTACTGGTATGTCGTGGGGAATGTGCCGAGGTTTTAGAAAAAACAATTAACAGAGTCAATGCGGAGGTTAAGAAGGCTGAAGCTTTGGCTACCGGCATTTCTAGCGTAGAATACAACAACCTAGGCCCAAAGTTTGAGGCAGCCGGACTTGTCGAGGAATAAACTTACCGGGAAAGGGGGTAGCATTATGAAGCTACAGTATAATGCATTGATCGAAAGCACTGTGGAGATTCTCACAGCCTGCGGCGAGAGTGAAGAAAACGCCACCATGGTGGCAGAGAGCCTTGTTAAGGCGGATGCACGCGGTATTACAACCCATGGTACATATTTACTCACTCCCATTTGGAAACGGGTGCAGGCCAAACAACTGTCACTTCCAACCAATGCAAGGGTAGTTATGGGTGACGGTGCCGCTGCCATAGTAGATGGAGGCGACGGCCTAGGCGCAGTGGCGGGTATTATGGCGATAGAGATTGCCGTTGATAAGGCTAAAAAATTCGGAGTTGCCACGGTACTCGTACGTAATACAAACAACATCGGCTCCCTTGCATATTATACAGAAGCCGCCGCAAAGGAGGGCATGATTGCCCTTATGGGATGCAATGCAGCACCGGCTGTGGCACCATGGGGCGGTGCCGAAGCGTTTTTAGGGACCAATCCAGTTGCTATTGCTATATATATGGGACAGGACAGCCTGTTTTCAGCGGATATGGCGACGTCTATCGTTGCCAGGGGAAAGATTCGCAAAGCGGCGCGCAACGGGGAGGCTATCCCGGGCAATTGGGCGACCGATAGTGAGGGTAACTTTACCACCGACCCCAATGAAGCGCTAAAAGGTGCCCTATTACCCATGGGCGGTCCAAAGGGGTCTGCTATTTCTTTGACGGTGGATATAATCTCAGGTATGCTTTCAGGGGCGCAATATGCACCTAATCTTAAGAGCTTTCACGTGCCCGAAGGCAGGACCGGTGTGGGCGCATCGCTTATTGTGCTGGATATTGGCCATTTTATGGATATTAAGGAATTCAAGCAGCACATGGAGGGCTACACAAAACGTGTTAAAGGTATGAAGAGAGCTGCAGGTTTCAACGAGGTCCGGATACCCGGTGAGAACAAATTCAGAAAGGAACAACATAGTATTAAAGAGGGTATTGAACTGGATGAAAATGCAGTAGCCGCTATTGATTTGCTGCTTGAAAGCATCGGATCGGATAAGCGGCTAGGAGGATAGTTATGAAACGAATTATTCGTGTGAATGCCAGAACGGGTAGTATAACTGAGCAGATGGCAACACCGGAGGAGCATCGAATAGGCGGACGCCACTTTATAGCACACGTTCTCAATACCGAGGTCCCTCCAACTTGCGAACCGCTGGGACGATATAACAAACTTATAATTTCACTGGGGCTGTTTGCAGATACTGGGATGAGCACCACCGGACAGCTATCAATTGGCGGTAAAAGCCCGCTTACCGGCGGCATTAAAGAGAGTAATACGGGAGGTTATGCGGGAAGGCGGATTATTAACCTCGGTATCAAAACGATTATAGTAGAGGATTTGCCAGACAATGATTTAACACGGGTTCTATATGTTTCGAATGATAAAATGGAACTAATAGAAATGTGCGATTTAAAGCATAAACCGGTAAGCGAGACGTTTTCCATACTACGTGATCGGTTCGGGCTAAAGGCCGGGCTTATCTGTATTGGTCCTGCTGGTGAGATGAAGATGCACGCCGCCGGTGTGGCTTCGGTGGACGACAGCGGCACCCAGGTGCGTTACGCGGGGCGTGGAGGCATGGGGGCACTGATGGGAAGCAAGGGTATTAAAGCTATCGTCGTAAACGATGACCAGCCTGTCCAGCCGGAGTTTCACGATCCCGAACTGCTTAAGAAAACAATAAAGGAGATAACAAAGGCACTGCTGGAAGATCCCAAAAGCAAGAACCGCAAGCTGTACGGAACTCTGGATATACTGGATATGGCAAATACCATCGGGATAGTTCCCACCCGCAATTTTTCGGAGGGAAGCTTCGAGCCCTGCAAGGAAATGACCGGACCTAAATTTGCGGCTCTGGTTAAGGAACGGGGCGGCTACGGAAGAAGTGGAACACCATGTGTACCCGGTTGTACCATACAGTGTTCCAATGTGTTCCCGGATAAAAACGGCAATAAGATAGTGGCTTCGCTACAATATGAAAGCCTTGCACTACTAGGGCCCAACCTGGGAATCTCAAGCATAGACATCATAGCAGAGTTGAACCACCTGTGCAACGAGGTGGGTGTGGACAGCATTGAAACCGGTGCCGCATTGGGAGTTGCGATGGAGGCAGGGGTATACGCCTTTGGTGATGAAGCCGGTGCAAAGGATATGATACGGCAAATTGGTCAGGGCACGGTGCTTGGAAGAATACTAGGCCAGGGAGTAGCGTTTACCGGACAGGCCTTCGGTGTCCGCCGCGTCCCGGCGGTGAAGGGGCAGGCAATGCCGGCCTACGACCCGCGTGCACTTAAGGGAAACGGAGTGACCTATGTGACCTCGCCCATGGGCGCCGACCATACCGCCGGTAATGCCTTTGAGACTATTCGCACAAACAACCCACTTGGCACCGAAAACCAGGTATACAATTCCCGGCAGTTGCAGGTGCGGGGTGCCATTCTGGATACCATGGGAGTTTGCCTGTTTACCCGTCCCGCCTTTGTTCAGAATCCGAAGCTACTCATCAATTTGTTCAAGGCAAAATTCGGACGGGATATATCCTTCGAAGAGATACGGTATTTAGGTGCCGAGGTTCTGGACTTGGAGCGCAAGTTTAACGAAAGGGCAGGTGTGTCCGAAAAATTCAGACCGATACCGGAATTCATGAGGGAGGAGCCACTGCCTCCCAATAACACGGTTTTTGATATTTCCCAGAAGGAGTTGGAAGGCATCTGGGACGTCCCTGTGCGTACCGATGCGTTTTAGGACAAGAAAATGAACCGAGAGGAGGTGTCAAAATCATGGCAGGATTAAAATGGGTAGACATTAACAATGTGGAGGGAATTTACCGTGATCCCCCACGTACCAGCTGGATACTGGTATCCGGAAAGACGGTTGGTGCACAGAACCTTGCTATGGGTGTGAACGAGACCCATGTGGGCGGACAGGTGCCCCCGCATAAACATGAAAAGGAAGAGGAGGTCATGTTCTTTCTGCAGGGTAAGGGGCAGTTTATCACAGAGGATCAGGTTATAGAATTAAAACCCGGCATATGCGTTTACAATCCCCCGGGGGCGATCCATTCCATAGTAAATACAGGGGATGAGGTACTTAAGTTTATTTGGATATATTCACCGCAGTTAGACAGTCACAGAATAAAGAATGACTAATACTTATTGAGAAGGAGAACTAATATGAGTAAATGGAATTTACCACCAAAGGGAGGCTATATGGAAGCCTCTAAGAAGATGTATTTTCAAACAATGAACAAGCTGGACGTTGAAGAACGCCTTAAGAAAAACGATGTAATTATCATTCCTGTTGGCTCTACCGAAAACCATGGTGCCGCAGGCCCAATCGGTGAGGATACCTTTATGGTCACCCGCATAGCTGAAATGGTAGCTGAAAAGACCGGTTGTACCGTTGCAGAGCCCATTTGGTACGGATCACATCCGTTCCATCATATAGGTCAGCCATGTACTATACCGGTACCCGACAATGTATTCATAGATCTATTGCGTGCAATTATTACAGGTTTTTGGAACACCGGTTTTCGTAAGCAAATTTTCATAAGCCTGCACGGTCAGGAATACTCTTTGCCGGTGGCACTGCAGGAATGGGGCAAGAAATACCAGGTCCCCGCTATGCTGTATTTCGTTGATGTTCCCCGAGTAATGGGGCAAACGCTAATGGATAAAGCCCACGGCGGTCCCTATGACAGACCCTTCCAGCATGCGTGCGAAGCGGAGCAAAGTCTTGCCCTGGCACTGTTCCCAGAACTGTGTAACCAGGAGAATGCAGAAAACACCGATGTAAAGGGCTTTCTTCCAGCAGGTCATGTTGACCGGGGGGGGGATATATATGGGCATCCCATTCCTGGCCATTGTCAGGTAGGGAACTGTGGTATTGAATGCGTAACTTTCCCCGAGGGCGTGCTGGGCCATGCGAAGGATGCTGACCCTGCTAAGGCGTGTGCTTCAATTGAAAAGGCATGTGATTATCTCGTTAAACTGCACGATGATATTCTTGCGGCCTTCCCACCCGGAAAACTGCCCCCGGCTGAGCTAATGAGCCAGCGTGACCCAGAGGAAATAGAAAAACTGTTAAAGGGCCCGTTAAAGGGAGGTAAACACATTTATACCCTAGGTTGGCCTACTTAAAAAAGAGGAGGTGGATGCTTTAAAAATTACTTTAGAATTCAACATAATCAAGTGCTGTATAGAATGAGACACATTTTGTGAGAAACGAAAGGAGTGTAAAAAAATGAAAAAATCGATAGTGTTGTTAGTAGTAACTATCGTAATGGCCATGTTAATCAGTCTTGTAGGATGTACAAATACAAATACTGATACTGATACCGAAGTTGAAATAGCACATCAGCATATATCAATGGGTACAGCAGGGACAGGAGGTTATTTTTACCCATTAGGCGGAGCCATAGCGGAAATAATTAATAGATTTGTCGATGGCGCGGAAGCAACAGCTGAGGTGACAGGAGGTTCTGCCGAAAACGTTGTATTAGTTGGAACGAACGAAGTACAAATGGGTATGGCTAATGGCAACTTAATATATGCAGGTTATTATGGAAAGGAACCTTATGAACAGAAATATGATCAATTGAGAGGATTATTTACTATTCAACCAAGTGTAGTACATATAGTGACACTTGAGAATAGCGGAATCGATAGTCTTTCAGATTTAAAAGATAAAAAAGTAGTGCTAGGACCAGCCGGAGGAGGACAGATAGTATTATTTAACGAGTATATACAGTATTATGGCATATCAATTGATGATATAAAAGCAATACATATTACTTATAATGAAGGTGTCAACGAACTAATAGATGGGAACGCTGATGCAATGTTAACGATGGCGGCTCTGCCTCAAGGTGCAATTATGGAATTAGCAGCGAGGAGTGATGGTTTTAAGATTTTGGAATTTGAAGAAGATGTTATTCAAAAGATTGTAGGAGATTCTCCGTATTTTACAAAGTTTGTAATACCAGGAAACACATATTCTGGAGTTACTGAAGATGCAGTTACTATTGCGGCTACTAGCGGAATATTTGTTCGAGCTGACATGGATGAAGATATAGCCTACAATATTTGTGAAGCTGTATACAATAATCTGGATATTCTAATTAATACGGTAGAATCTTCAAAAACTATGTCGATAGAGAATGGCAAGGATTTGCCTATTCCTCTTCATCCTGGAGCCGAAAGGTTCTTCAGAGAGCAAGGAGTTCTATAAGAATTGTTTCATATAATACTAATTAGTGCGCCATTTGTATGCGCACTAATTAGTATTATAGTAATTTATGAATTATAACGGCTAATAGTTCATATGACTTTACAAAGGTGGAATGATTAATATGGATATGTTACAAGAACCCAATAGGATAGCATTATTCAAGAGATATATGATTCGTATAATAGTAATACTTTTTTGTGGTTATCATTTTTATACTGCAGGATTTGGAACACTGTCAGCCCTTGATCATAGACTTATACATTGGATATCGATGTTTATTCTGATTTTTCTAATGTATCCAGGGAATTCAAAAATATCAATGTTTATTGATTCATTACTGGTTATTATGACTATTAGTTCTGGTATACACCTATTATTATCTTGGAGAGAAGTGTCATTAACTGGTATTGGAGCAAAGTCAATTATAGATATCTTTTTGGCAATGGCTGCCTTAATTGTTACATTAGAAGGAACACGTCGGACTATAGGATGGGTTTTACCAATTACATCCTGTCTATTCTTATTATATTTATTTATAGGTCCTTGGTTACCATCTTCAATCGGTCATCATGGCTATAGTTTGAACAGGATTGCTACAATAATATATTTTGGTACTGAGGGAATCTTCGGAATTCCTATTGGAGTTTCGTCAACTATGATTATTGTATTTATAATATTTGGTGCATTACTAAATTCAAGCGGCGGAGGAAAATTTTTTATAGATTTAGCTTTTTCTATTGCTGGCAGAATGCGAGGTGGTTCTGCCAAAACAGCAGTAGTGAGTAGTGCATTAATGGGTACGATTTCTGGATCTCCTATTGCAAACGTGGTAACGACTGGAACATTTACAATTCCATTAATGAAAAAAGATGGATATAAGGATTACGTTGCAGGAGCTGTTGAAGCTATAGCTTCAACGGGAGGGCAAATAATGCCGCCTGTCATGGGAGCTGCTGCATTTCTTATGGCAGAATTTATTGGTGTACCGTATACACAAATTGCTCTGGCAGCTTTAATACCAGCAATTATGTACTTTATATCTATATACACGATTGTAGATATCGAAGCTATAAAAACCAATATTAAGGGGCGGCCAGCGAATGAATTGCCATCAAGAGTTGAGACACTAAGACAAGGGTGGTATTTGCTGCTTCCTTTATTTACACTTATTTATTTTATATATTCAGGATTCTCTGTAACTAAGAGCGTGTATTATTCTATTATCCTACTGATTATGGTATGGGTTGTTCAACAGAAATTCAACATTAAAATAATTGCAAAAGGTTTGCTTGAGGCTGCTGGGGAAGCAGTAAAAAGTGCAGCTCCTGTTGTATCAGCATGTGCTTGCGCCGGAATAATTGTGGGAACTATCCAGTTAACAGGTTTAGGGCTTCGAGTTTCAAGTCTAATCACCGTGCTTTCTGGAGGTTCTCTTTTTATTGGATTGATTCTCTGTATGATTTCGGCTCTAATATTAGGTATGGGATTGCCAACCAGCGTACTATATATAGTATTGGCAACTTTAGCTGCTCCTACTTTGATATCAATGGGTACACCGGTGCTATCTGCTCATCTATTTGTTTTTTATTTTGGGTGTATGTCTAGTATTACACCTCCTGTTGCATTAGCTTCTTATGGAGCAGCAGGAGTAGCTAAGTGTAGTGCAGTCAAAGTAGGGATAACTGCGTTCAAATACAGTCTCGTTGCATATATAATTCCTTATATGATGATTTACAGTCCTGCTATGATTTTAATGGGAACATCTTGGCAGATTGCTATTGTCTTTATTACAAGTATAGTAGGAACAATATGTCTTGCCTGTGCCATACAGAATTGGTTGTTTTGCATGATGAATATTATTGGTCGAGTCTTACTTTTTGTAAGTTCATTACTGTTTATCAAACAAGGATTACAAACTGACATAATTGCATTTCTAATTCTAGTCGGTGTAATGATTTACCAATATTTTCGATATAGAAAGTTCAGAGCTAGTGACGAGATAACTCTATAAGCAATAGTATTCCTAAAAGAGGTTAAATATCATGGTAGAGCTGAAATAGATTGACATAAACAATCAGGTGTAATACTAAGACAGTAATAATTTTTATATTTAATGAAGAATAAAGCTCCTTCTTGGAAAAAATCAAATAACCAAGCCAAGGAGGAGTTTTTTCCGGGAATGCTTTCAAAGGAAGTATTAAAGTAGCTAACCAAGGGAAATGATATCAAGAATGCAAACGGTATCTACGACTTGTCAATGTATGCAATACTAACAATAATTCAGCTAGTGTGTAATTGAGTCCGCAATTTGCTAGAAACTAAATACAAAACCATTGAGAACTCAAATATGGTAAGCCACCTCACTGACCAAAGCCGTGATAAACTGGTGTCCTACCATAAAAATAAATGTATAAATAAATTGCTTGTCTGATAATACTCGACTTAGGCATAAATCAATCATTAAGACATAACAGGATATACTAAATAATTTAACATTAGAAGTAGCTAAATTAATGTAAATAATTAACATATATATTTA
>JAENYX010000066.1 GCA_016841565.1 Clostridium thermobutyricum
AGCAGGCACAGGCCTGCTTTTTCTTTTTGGAGATAAGGAGGAATATAAGTTCAAACGCAACATATATATTATAATGTGCAATATATAATTGACATTGAGCAATATATATTATATAATACATCCATAGCAAAGTCATTATTGATTTATTGTCCGATGTTTGTCTCATTAATAATGGCGATGCACAAAATTGCTCACAGGGTCAGTCTAAGGATAGCGAAAAGGGAACAGTAACAACTCTAAACAATAGGCAGGTGTCGGGCAATGAAGAATATAAAATTAAAATTGGCGCGTATTGAAAAGGATCTGACGCAAGAACAGCTGGCCGAAAGAATTAATGTAACAAGGCAGACCATAGGCTTGATTGAAGCTGGCAAGTACAACCCTTCCATCAAGCTATGCATCGCAATCTGTAAAGAGCTGGATAAGACCTTAAACGATATTTTTTGGGAGGAATAGAACATGAAAAGGATTGAAGACGAAAGGATTATTGCGGAAAAAAGAAGAATCAACTCAAGTGCATTCGGGATATGCTTTTTGGCTTTATGGGGCATTTTGCTGTTCCGGCAATTTGTATTGCATCAGAATATTAACGAGTATTTGGATATCTTTCTGCTTACTATCGGCCTTTCGATATATATTACGGTAAATAATGTGCTTAAAGGCTTATACTTAACCTATAGAGACAGGAAGATGAAAAGGAAAGCGGTTTTAATAGGAGCGATGACTGGTACAGCAGTATTCGCAGCGGTTCATTTCTTTATCATGAGAAATGAGTATACGGGCCCGGAAGGTTTAATCAAATTTGTCGTTCCTGTAATAATATTTTTAATTGTGTGGATTGCGGTTCAAAGCGTCTTACTTAATATCAGCCAGACAAAGGGCGATCGTGAAGCAGAGGATGAATAACAGGCGGAAGGGTTAAGGCATCGGTGCCTGGCTAATAATCGACAAATAATTATTTTTCTGGACATTATAAACAGTGGATGATATAATTTAAAAAATGAATACCAGCCTTCCTTTAAGGCGGTCCGGAGAGGCCGGCAAGGAGAGAGCGTGTAAGTGCCTTATAACACTTACTGTGCACATACGCTTCCTGTCGGCGACAGGAAGTTTTTTATTTAACATAAAAAAAGGGGTGTAGATGATGACTGACATCAACAAAAGCCAACCGGCAGGCAGCGGTATTATTTATGAAGGGGATAGCCTCACAACAGGCAAGAAAGCCATTTTAGGTTTACAGCATACCTTTACAATGTTTGGAGCTACTGTTCTTGTTCCCATTATTATAGGGATGAATATTTCGGTAGCTCTTTTCATGGCGGGTATTGGCACACTGTTCTTTCATCTTGTTACCAAAAAGAAAGTTCCGGTTTTTCTGGGGTCTTCCTTTGCTTTCGTACCTCCCATTTTGGCTGCGGTCGCTGCGGTTGCCGCCAGAAACGGAGTGGCGTATGAGGCGGGAGATGCGTACGTTGAAGGGCTTGCATATGCTCAGGGAGGTATAGTAATAGCCGGATTGGTGTACCTGATTATGTCGGGACTGGTATATTTGTTCGGGTATGAAAAGATAGTCAGCTTTTTTCCGCCGATAGTTACCGGCCCTATAATAATGACCATTGGCCTTCTCCTCGCACCTACTGCCATAGACATGGCAAGCGGCAACTGGTTTCTGGCAACAGTTGCACTTTGTACGGTGGCGGTAGTCAGTATTTTCGGAAAAGGTTTTGCGAAGGTGCTGCCGGTATTAATAGGCCTTTTTGTGGGGTACATTGTATCGGTTTTAACCGGCAATGTGGATTATACTCCCTTCGCCCAGGCCGGCTGGTTCGGCATTCCGCCTTTTCAGGTCGCCAAATTTGACATGGAAATGATAATGATGGTTGCTCCGGTTGCAATTGTTACTGTGGTGGAGCATATGGGGGATGTATTGGCGGTGGGAGCTACGGTGGAAAAGAACCTAATGAAGGACCCGGGGCTTTCCAGAACACTAATAGGCGACGGTCTGGCAACCTGTATATCAGCCATGTTCGGCGGCCCTGCCAACACTACCTATTCTGAAAATACCGGGGTACTTGCTCTGACAAAGGTATATAACCCGGTTGTTATGAGAATTGCGGCATGCTTTGCAATAATACTTTCGGTAATACCCAAGCTGGGTGCATTCATTAGCACCATACCCACCGCGGTTGTGGGCGGTATATCCATAATACTGTTCGGGATGATAGCCAGTATTGGGGTAAGAACCTTAGTGGAAAATACGGTGGACTTCAAAAAATCAAGAAACCTTATAATAGCTGCCGTAATACTTGTACTGGGGCTTGGTGGAGCCACCATTTCGCTGAAATGGTTCAGCGTATCCGGTATGGCCGTGGGGGCAATCGCCGGTATAATTCTTAACAAGGTTCTTCCGGACAGAGAATAACAACAAACATAACAAGAGGGATAAGGGAAAGCGCCTTGCCCCTCTTGTTATAGATATCAATCGGGGACATTCATTTGGGAAGTGAGAAGTGGGATATGGGAGGTGTGAGGTTTCAGTTATACTTCGGAGTAACACCTAAATCTCACATCCAACCTCTCACCTCATACCTCTCAACCGGTGTGTCCCTTTCCTTAATAGTCACAGTTTTCTGTGATTATATTTTTTTTGATACATATATTTTTTATAGACCCGTCAAAATAGGGGGAAAATATATATGCGCGTTGTAATAATTAGAAAAAGGTACTGCCTGCTGGCTTCCATTATTTTCATAGTCTCTGTATTTACTTTTACCGGGGTTAGTGGTATCTTTAAACACAGCAGGGCCGTCTTCCTGCCATTAACCAACAGGGTTGTTTTTATCGACCCCGGACATGGAGGCAGGGACCCCGGTGCGGTGGGAAGGCAGGGTGAAAACGAAGACAAGATAAACCTGGAAATTTCGCTAAGGCTTAAGAGATTGGTGGAAGAGGGGGGAGGAATTGCCATTCTCACAAGGGATGGAGATTACGGCCTATACTCTCCTGATGCGCCCAATAAAAAGCGGGAAGACCTTCAGAAACGCAGAATAATAGCAGATGAAAGCGGCAGCGTTATTAATATAATCATACATCTGAACAGTTTTCCCCAGACAAAGTATTACGGAGCCCAGACATTTTATCACAGGGGCTCCCAGGAAAGCCAAAGGTTTGCCCTGATACTTCAGGAGGAACTAAGAAGGGTTCTTGACGAGAACAACTACCGCCAGCCCAAGGCCGATGACAGCATATATCTCCTAAAGGGCAACCAGGCACCCACGGTACTTGTGGAATGCGGTTTTCTTTCAAACCCCAAGGAGGAGCAGCTGTTAAACCAGGAGCAGTATCAGGAAAAGATTGCCTGGGCGATATATTCAGGCATACTTAGGTATTTGACAGAATGAGAGACATAAGACAAGGGACAATAAAAGAGAATACGAAAGGAAGATGATTATGGGCATGATTAGTACATGCTATTTGGTACCCCATCCGCCGATAATAATTCCTGAAATCGGACAGGGGGATGAAAAAAGAGCAAATAAAACCATAGAGGCTATGGAGGAAATATCCCGGGACGTTGCCTCGCAAAAGCCCGAGGTTATAATCGTTATTACTCCCCATGGACCATTATTCAGGGATGCAATGGCAGTTGGAATCCGGCGGAAATTCAGCGGGGATTTTGGCAATTTTGGACAGCCTGAAGTTTCATTATCCCTTCCTGGGCATACCGGCATGGCATTTGCCATTATGGAGGAGGCAGCCGCCGAGAGCATACCTGTTATAGCTGTCGACGACGATACCTGTGAAAAGTATGGCATATCTCCAGTTCTTGACCATGGAACCTCGGTCCCTATGTATTTCATTAATAAAAGGTATCAGGGTTTTAAAATAATTCCTATCAACTATGGATTACTCACCCGGCAGGAACTTTTTACGTTTGGTAAATGTATCCGAAGGGCTGTGGAAAAGGGAAAGGGTCGGACCGTCCTTGTTTGCAGCGGTGATTTATCCCACAGACTGTCGGAAGGGGCTCCCGGCGGTTTCAGCAAGAGAGGAATTGAATTTGACGAAAGCCTTGTCTCCCATCTGAAAAATATGGAGGTGGACAAGATTATGGAGATGGACCCCCAGCTGGTGGAAGCAGCCGGGGAGTGCGGCTTCCGGTCGGTAATGATTATGCTGGGTGTGCTGGACGGATTTGAGGCAAAGTCCCGTATCCTGTCCTACGAGGGGCCCTATGGAGTAGGATACTGCACCGGTGTTTTCAGACCCCAAAGAGCCGTTTCTCAAGTCGGGCAAAGGGAGATTGTAGTACAAAAGGCAAAGGATGATGCTTGCGAAACGGGAAAGGACAGCTATGTCGGGCTGGCGCGCCTGGCTCTGGAAACCTATGTAAGAGAGGGGAAAGTGCCGCATGCTCCCAATGGGCTTCCACAGGAAATGCTGGATAAAAAAGCGGGAGCATTTGTATCCCTTAAGGTGGCAGGCCGGCTAAGGGGCTGCATAGGGACAATATCCCCCACAACCGATAATATCGCCCAGGAGATAATACAGAACGCAATCAGTGCAGGAGCCAGGGATCCCAGGTTTTACCCCGTCGGCCGGGAGGAACTGGATCAGCTTGTATACTCGGTAGATGTATTGGGGCAGCCGGAGGTTATTAAGTCTGTCGACCAGCTGGATGTGAAAAAGTATGGGGTGATAGTAAGATGGGGAGGAAGGTCGGGGCTGCTGCTTCCCGATCTTGAGGGTGTTGATACTCCGCAGCATCAGGTAGCAATTGCGCTTCAAAAAGCAGGCATAGACCCTGCCGAAAAATATATACTGGAGAGATTTGAAGTGATTAGGCACAGTTAAGGATGTGAGGTTATGAAGCAAAGACAGGCAATGCACTATACGATGGACGGGGACACTGCCAGGTGTTTTCTATGCCCTCATAAATGCGTGCTTAAACCG
Source organism: Clostridium thermobutyricum (assembly GCA_016841565.1). Classification (GTDB taxonomy): domain Bacteria; phylum Bacillota; class Clostridia; order Ch29; family Ch29; genus JAENYX01. Next base: position 4,954 of record JAENYX010000066.1, read on the forward strand.
GGGCAGACAGGTATCTGCCGCGTAAGAAAGAATATCGGCGGAACCCTTTATTCTTTAAATTATGCACATATAGCTGCCTATAACATTGATCCAATCGAAAAAAAACCTCTTTATCATTTTTACCCCGGCAGTCGGATTCTATCGGTGGGAAGCTATGGCTGCAACCTTAAGTGCAGTTTCTGCCAAAATCATGCAATAGCCCATGGTAATCCCGGGAGCACCGTAATTGGTCCCCAGGATCTTGTAGAAAGGGCACAGGAAGCTGACGGCAGTATCGGAATAGCCTATACATATAATGAACCATCGGTTTGGTATGAATATGTTTTTGATACTGCTTGTATTGCAAAGGAAAGAGGCCTTAAAAATGTGCTGGTGACAAACGGCTATATTGACGAGGCCGCCCTCCGGCAGCTGCTTCCGCTGATAGATGCTGTAAACATTGACATAAAAGCGTTTAACGGCAGCTACTACAAAAAGGTGTGTTCGGGTACGCTGCTTCCTGTTCTTGAAGCCGTCAGGCTGGCAGCCGGTTACTGCCATGTGGAGGTAACCACTCTAATTGTGGAAGGGCTGAACAGCAATCCTAATGAGCTGGACAGGCTGGGAGAGTGGGTAAGCGGTGTTGACAAAAGAATTCCACTGCATCTTAGCAGATATTTTCCGGCCTATCTTATGGACAGTCCCCCAACTCGGTTGGATACAATGACGGCAGCAAGGGAGGTCATGAAAAAACACCTCGACTATGTATATATAGGCAATGTGGCAGGGGTTGACAATAACACTTATTGTCCCGGCTGCGGAGCAAAGCTGGTTGAAAGAAACGGATATGGGGGAATAGCCCTGATTGAAAACAAAAAGTGTGAAAAGTGTGGAGAAAGCATTAATCTTATACTCAAAATGAAAGAAAAATAGGAATGCAAGAATACTGTGTTAAACTACCTTCCTGCTCCATATAATTATATAGAGTAAGGGGGGATTTTTGTTATATGGCAAGAAGGACGCTGGCATTGGGTTTGGTTTTTGTCATTTTTGGCGCTCTTGTTCTTTTAATTGCCCATTATAAGGGGGAACGGGGGTGGTCAAAGGAACTGGAGGATTACCAGGTATGGGAAAAACGGTTTATGATGGATAACCCCCAGTATGAAAACCTTCAGATATTTATAGATATTGATGAGAAATCCCTATATCTTTTGGACGGAAACAAATTGATAAAAAAGTATCCGGTAGCTACGGGGAAGGCTTCAACTCCCACTCCGATAGGCAGATGGAAGGTGATAAACAAGGCAAGATGGGGAGGAGGCTTTGGAAGCCGGTGGATAGGTATAGATGTTCCGTGGGGCAAGTACGGTATACACGGCACCAACAAACCATCCTCCATAGGGTACAATGCTTCGCATGGATGTGTAAGGATGTACAATAAGGATGTGGAGGACCTTTATACATATGTTAAATATGGTACCCCGGTGGTGATATACGGCGGTCTTTTCGGTCCCTTCGGGAACGGTGCCAGAAACCTGCATCCCGGTGACAAGGGGATAGACGTGGTGGAGGTGCAAAGGAGGCTGAAGCTTCTGGGTTATTATAATGGTTCCATAGATGGCGTATACGGCCCCAATATGGAAAATGCTCTGTACAGGTTTCAACAGGACAATGGTCTTGCAAAATCCAGGACAATTTATTATGAAACTTATAAAGCTATGGGTATAATTATGATGGATTAAACCGTATTACCCGAGCCAGGTTTTTGACTTGGGTAATACGGTTTAATTGACCGGTCTGTTTATTCTCTGCCCATTGGTTCCATGGTGTATATATGCCCCATAAGGCTTTCGGTTTTTTTCCCGTCCACCAGGAATTGCACTGCATTTATGTTTTCCAATTCCGTTAATGTCATTATAACCGAGTCTATCAGGTAGTATTCCTGCAGTGACCCGCCGCCCATGTTAGTGCTGGAGAAATTCACATATGCTATGTTGTCTGCCTCTTCCACACTTATTAATTCAACCTTCGGGGGGATAACGCCCGACATGCCTTCTTCCCTCGGGCCTTTTATTAATTCGTCCATTGCGGCCTGTGCCGGGGTTTTGTTTGTCAGTACCACCTGTCTTTTTTCGGTAAGCAGCTTTTCCAGTTTATCATCCCCGGTTTGCACGTATTCATCGTTGGCGAAGTACAGTGTTAACTCCACCTTTTCCCCCTGCGGTTCGGGAGGTACTACTGTATCTCCGGGCTCGGGATCGCCCTTGTTTAATCCTCCCGGGAATATTCCGCATCCTGCAGATAAAAGGGTCATTATTAATACCAGAACAAGCGCTGTATACTTTTTCATTTAATATCCCTCCTGTCGTTTATAGTTATATATTAGCGCTAAATTGTAAAGAATATGTTAAGGTATTCTAAAGAATGTTTTAATTAAGAGGGATTGTAATGCTAATTACAGTCCCCACCCCGGGCTGACTTTCAACCCAAATATCCCATCCATGAAGGTCTGTTATTTTTTTTACTATTGTTAGGCCCATTCCATAGCCTTCTATTTCCTTGCTCCGGGAGGGTTCGCTTCGGAAGAATCCTTCAAATAATCGGGGCAAATCCTGCCCGGCTATACCTATCCCATTATCGGATATTTCCAACCGGTATGTGCCATGCATTATACTGTCTTTTATTTCTATTTCATTTACTGCTTTTTCCTTATCCCTATACTTGATGGAGTTATCCAGAAGGTTGACCAGTATTTCCTTTACCAGGTTTTTATCGCATAATACTCTGGTATTCGTCAGGACATTGTTTTTTATATACACATTATGGGATGTGGCAAAGGGCGTCATAACCCTGACGGTATCCCTTACAATGTCCGATATGCAGGCATATTCTTTGCTGGGGCTCTCTTCCTCCAGCCGGGTAAGGGTAAGGAGCCGTGATATCAGGGAGGAAAGCCTGTCTACTTCGATTATGACGTCCCCGAGAAATTCCCTGTATTGGCCGGGAGGACTTTGCCCCATCAGCAGGGCTTCCACAAGGGCCTTAATCGAGGCAAGGGGAGTTTTTAGTTCATGGGATACGTCTCCTATGAATTTCCGGCGGTTGGCTTCGATATGGTAAAGCCCGGTGCTCATTGTATTTATGGTTTCTGCCAGTTGACCTATTTCATCGTTTCTTTGTATTTGGACCTCATGCCCCAGATAACCCTGGGAAAGCTTCTTTGAAAAAGCTATCAGTTTGTTTAACGGTCCCGACAGCCGGTAGGCTGCCACAAAACTGAAGAAGGCGCCCGCAATACCCGCTAAAAGAGAGATGAGAACAACCTTCCAGCGCAGAGCGGAATATGTGGTAAACAGATCCTGTATATCGGCTGATATCAATACTGCTCCATTGACCTGCATGTTCTCCCTGTCACCTGCGGTAACGGGAACTGCCAGCTGCAAGTATCTACCTTCCCCGTTGTAGACATCCCAGGAGCTTCTGCCGGCAAGGGCGTCTCTGACTTGGGGGTTGGTGAGCTTCTGTCCCGTAAAACGGTGAGCGCTGTCGGCAGTTACTACAGACTGTGTATTTATCAGTAAAAAGCGGGCCTGGGCGGTAAGAGTATATTGCTCGAGTGTTTCTGAGATATACAGCATATTGTTGGGATTGCCGGACACTATGTTTGCTGCCATATTTCCATGGGTGAAATAGGTTATTGTCCTTTCTTCAAGGCTGGACCTGAAGTAATTGCCCAGAATAAGTATATCCACCGTCAGTATTGTCACGAAAATTATAAGGGAATATACAATTATCAGCCTTGCCCTTAGGCTTCTAAACATGAGTTTCGTCTCCCTTTTTGAAGTAGTAGCCGCTTCCCCACTTGGTTATCAGGTAGACAGGGCTGGATGGATCCTCTTCGATTTTTTCCCTGATGTTTCTTATATGGACATCTATTGTCCGCGTATCAAAGCCGTCTTCTCCCCATATCATCTCAAAGAGCATTTCCCTGCTGAAAATCCTTCCCGGATTACTCATAAGCACTTTTAACAGTTGAAATTCTTTGGCGGTCAGGGGTATTTCCCGGCCATGTATTATAATTCTTTGTAAATCCCCGCTTAACTCCAGAGGTCCTTCAATTATGCTTTCGGAAGGTTTCATGGCTTTCTGCATGCGCCTTTGTATTGCTCTTATTCGGGCAATAAGTTCCATGGTGTTAAAGGGCTTGGTCATATAATCATCGGCCCCGCTGTCCAGGCCTGCTATTTTATCAAGGTGGTCATGACGGGCTGTCAGCATGATAATGGGAACATCAGACCGTTCCCTGAACATTCTGCACAGCGACATCCCGTCTATTTGCGGCAGCATAAGATCAAGGATTATCAGGTCATAAGCCATGTCATTGAATTTGGACAAGGCCTGGCTGCCGCTATAGGCCGTGTCAACCGAATAACCATGGAATTCAAGGCTGCTTTTAAGCCCCTTTACCAGCGATTTTTCATCGTCTACCAGCAGAATTTTCACAGCACACCTTCTTTCTGGGGATAATAGGCGCCAGGCACTAGATTGCAGATCACGGATTACGGATCACAGGGAAAGACATTGAGGCACCGGCTGCAGAGTTTTTGCACATGCCCAAGTATATATTACCACAATATGCAGCCGATAATTAAGAGATGGAATTTTTGCATAGGTCGGTTTACATGAGGCCATTTAAGTTCATCCATATATAACGTGCTTAAGACTTTACATCTCTTAACGTGTCATCCTGAGCCAAGCGAAGGATCTTATGTCCATCCTCAAGTCGGATTCTTCGGGCTCCGCCCTCTTAAATGACAGGTA
>JAENYX010000006.1:0-52460 GCA_016841565.1 Clostridium thermobutyricum
TATGATATCGGACAATTACCGGCCACCCACCGTCTGTTTCCAGACAAAACCATCACCGGTCAATCATCCTGCAAGCACCCCCGCCAATAGACCCGGCAGCAGCCGCTCTCTGCAAAATCGTCGATGGTATTTGAATTTGGCATACGACATGATACAATAGGGTTAATTCACTAATACAGCAAAGCGAGGCGTATCGAAAATGCAGCATGCCACCAACATTTCGCAGGACAAATCCAGAACTACCGCCATAATATATCTTGTAATAACATCCATACTATGGAGTTTGGGTGGAGTCATGATTAAGTGGGTTGAATGGAACCCCTTTGCAATAGCCGGAATGAGAAGTGTTTTTGCTTCCCTTCTCCTATGGGCCGTTATCCGCAGACCTAAGTTTACCTGGTCAAAGGAACAGATACTATGCGCAGCAGCCTATGCCGCAACCGTTATCATTTTTGTTGCAGCCAATAAAATGACTACGGCAGCCAACGCCATCCTCCTGCAGTATACCGCTCCGATATATGTTGCACTGTTTGGATTTGTGGTGCTGAAAGAAAAAACTACCAGGATGGATTGGTTTACTATTTTTATCGTGCTTGCCGGAATGGCATTATTTTTTGCAGACAACCTCGACACAAAAGGCTTTTGGGGTAACATACTGTCCGTAATCGGCGGCATAACCTATGCAACGGTGATACTGCTCATGCGAAAGCAGAAAGAAGGAGGTTCTATTGATGCCATACTGCTGGGGAACATACTAACGGCGTTAATCGGTATACCCTTTATGCTGCAGTCGGTCCCGTCACTCCCAACCATGTTTACCCTATCACTGATGGGTATCATCCAACTGGGACTTCCCTATATCCTTTTTGCGCTGGCGTTAAAATCGGTAACAGCCCTGGATGCCGCCCTAATCCCTGTGATAGAACCTATTTTGAATCCGGTATGGGTGTTTTTTATGATAGGCGAAGTACCTGGAAACTGGGCACTGATAGGCGGTGTTATAGTGCTGACGGCAATAACAGGCAGATGCGTATATGCTGCAACAACGACAAAACCCGTTGAAACCGAGCCCAACTAATAACCTTTGTCAAAAAGACGGTATATAAAATACATAATATATAAATATCCGGATATTTTCTGGTTGACTGCATTTACCTTTGCATGTTTTTGTCATATAATAAGGATAAAGTGGAACAATGCGGAAAAACGGAGAAGAAGATGGAGGAGATGCCTATGTTGAAAAGTATTGTAATCCTGGCATTAATTCTGCTGGTAGGGTTTTGTAGTATTAGTCTGCCTATTGAGCTTAACCACCTTTTGTACATACCCGTGGAACAGTCGATAAGCTATTCATTTCAGCCTGCCCACACTGAGATTACCAACCCGCAACTGATAAATTTCTCTATGACCACCACCGGCACTAATATAAGTATAAAGAATATACCGGGTAAGAACCTGAAAATAGAAGCCTATAAAGACGGAACCCCGGTAGAAAACCTCAGATATGTTGAGTATGACGCTGTTAGCTTAGATGAAAATATTCTGATAGCCAAGAATAACCCTGTTGTTATACAAGTGGATATATCACAGAAAACAACCGGCCTCCCCGATGGGGAATACCTGTACCGGTTTTTCAGCCAAAACGATAAGCTGAAAGAAATTACCCCATTAGAATTAAAAGTAAGCTACAAATCCAATCCGCAGTATGTTAAAAGCTTGAACTATCAGCCAAAGGACAATATGGGCTTAATCCTATATTTCCCGAGTACAAACTACAAGTACCTTATACCGGTAACAAGATTTATACCGTATAATGCTGCCATACTGACCAAAACGGTTGAAAACCTTGGTAAGGGCGCAGATCCTGCCACCACCTTGCCCACAGAACCCGCTATACCTGAAGTCAATAAAGTATACTATAATGGCAGTACTGTATTTATTGAAGTGGATTCCAAATCAGGCAAGTTGGTTGATAATGGAAACCTGTTTATGGCTTTGGATTCCATTGTGCATGCCATGACCCAGGTTCCGGGAATGAGAAGAGTCCAGTTCCTGCTTGACGGAAAAAGGGTGGACGAGATTGCTCCGGGTATTTCAACAAGGAATCCCTGGTCGGCTGATACCAGTCCCGCCGCCTATCTATCCTACAATACGTTTGACAGATATCTTTTATTTCCCTATAGGCCTGATACATCAGGAGCCGCAACCATAAGGGATCAGTGCTATATACTGTTTGAAACCCTGAAAAAAGGTCTCCCGGAAGATCCGCTGGTACAGGCAGTCATACCCGATAACGTTGAATTGCTAAACGTATACTATCTCAACCGCACATTAAAGCTGGACTTTAACCCTGCACTGTTAGAAGCCTATAAGGATGACAGGCATAAGCAATACATGATGATGGACGCCATATTATACACTTTCAGTTCAATTGCAAATATTAAAGACATCCAGTTGCTGGTGAACGGAAGTGACCAGTATTCCTTTGCCGACTACAAGTTTTCAAAACCGCTTACCCGTCCTTTATACCTAAACCCGGAAAAAAATTAGCAGACACGCAAGTGTCTGCTTTCTTATCTATTCCACCTGAATATTACCTGTCCGCTGTCAATCATGCTTCGCAAGCGGTTTTTGAGCCATTCTCTTATAATAACACGGGTAATTGGTATTACCAGCATAAACCCGAGGGTATCGGTGATAAGGCCGGGTGTCAGCAGCATTGCGCCCCCCACAAAAATACACAATCCATCTATCAGGTGGTTACCGGGCAGCCTTCCTTCCTGCATGTCGAACTGCATCTGTCTTAATACCTCCATACCCTGGCTTTTAGCCAAATAAGCCCCTGCAATACCAGTAAGCAGAACAATCATTATGGTATAACCGGTCCCAATATACTGTCCCAGCTTTATTAAAAAGGCCAGCTCAATCAGTGGGACAACTGTGAAAAGCAGCATCAACCGAAACAGCACCCTTAGTCCTCCATTCTACAGGCAGTTCATCAGCCTATCAAAATATTCACTACACCTTTTTTTCAGGTTAACCGGCCTGAGAGTCTTTGCATCTGCGAAGGCGTGGGTTGTACTTCCCTTGGCCAGCAGCTTATTATCCTGCTCTCTAATCACCTCATAGGCAAATATTATTCTTGCCCCCGTCATTTCCCGGATACCTGTCCTTATTACAACTAAGTCGTCGTACTTTGCAGATGTTTTGTAACTGCATCGGCTTTCAATTACCGGCAGCATAATACCCTTAGCCTCAAGGTCCTTATAGCTTAACCCAAGGGATCTGATAAATTCGTTTCTTCCCACCTCAAACCATGTATAGTAATTGCCGTAATAAACTATCCCCATTTGGTCTGTATCCTTGTATATCGCCCTTATCCTGGCATCCCATATATACATATTCCTCTCACCCCCGTTACATTACCGTTGCTATTCCTCTGTATATGAGCCCGGTAGTCCCATCCACCGTTACAATTTCGCCGTCACCCAGCAATTCAAAGGCTCTGGCAGCCCCTACGATGGTGGGTTTTCCCAGATTGAGGCCTACTATGGCTGCATGGGAAGTAAGCCCTCCCTCCTCGGCTATTATCGCCGAAGCCATTTCCATATAAGGCACCATTTCCTTTTCCCCCGATTTTATTACCAGTACATTGCCGGGCTGGAACTTCTCTCTATCAGCCGCCGGGTCGGTAATAAACACAACCTTGCCGTAAGCAGATATGTTCCCAACTCCTTTTCCCTTAGTCAACACTTTAGCCACTGTATGCACCCGTATCAAATTGGTGGTTCCGGTAACTGCAGTTGGAACCCCTGCTGTTACCACAACAAGGTCACCTTCTTTAATATATCCCATGGCTATCGCAGCTTTAACGCTTGTTTCCAGTGTATCGTCGGTATTGTCCGACTGCCTGCCCAGTACAGGATATACTCCCCAGGAAAGGTTCAGCTGTCTTACAACCTTCTGGTTAGGCGTACTGCCTATTACCTGGGAGCGGGGTCTGTACTTTGCTACCATTCTTGCGGTATAACCCATCTGGGTGGCGGTTATTATTGCTGCCGCATTAAGATCATGGGCTATGGCACAGGTTGCATAGCTCACTGCGTTTGTTACGGTTGTATTCTTGGCCTCAACAGCATTTCCCATCCACATTTCGTAATCATAGGATTCTTCGACCCTGGCAGCTATTTTGGCCATAGTTTCGATAGCTTCCACAGGGTATTTACCTGCGGCAGTCTCTCCCGACAGCATTATGGCATCGGTTCCGTCCAGTACGGCGTTAGCCACATCGGCTACCTCAGCCCTGGTAGGTCTGGGATTCCTCATCATGGAATCCAGCATCTGTGTGGCCGTTATTACCGGTTTGCCGGCAAGGTTGCATTTTCTTATCATTTCCTTCTGCAAAATGGGTACTCCCTCGGTAGGAATCTCCACTCCAAGGTCTCCCCTTGCCACCATTATCCCATCGGCCACTTCCAGTATACCGTCCAGATTGTCTACTCCCTGCTGGTTCTCTATTTTGGCAATAATCTTTATTTGTCCGCCATCGTTTTCTTCGAGTATTTTACGTATTTCCAGAATATCCTCCGGCTTTCTTGAAAAGGAGGCTGCTATAAAGTCAATGTCATTCTTTATTCCAAACAGTATATCTTCTCTGTCTTTTTGGCTTACGGCCGGCAGTCCCACCAATGCACCGGGAAGGTTAACCCCCTTGTTATTGCTTACCTCTCCTCCGTTCTCCACCCGGCACACAACATCCTGGCCGTCTATTTCCTCCACCCTCAGTTCAATCAGCCCGTCGTCAAGGAGTATGCTGTACCCTATGTCTACATCTCTGGGAAGGTCTTTATATGTTGTGCTTACCATGCTGTCGTTACCCTCAATTTCCCTTGAGGTCAGTACGAAAATACTCCCCTGCTTAAGGACTGCCTTGCCCCCTTCAAAGGTCCTGACCCGTATCTCGGGCCCCTTTGTATCCAACAGCAAAGCCACCGGCTTTCCAAACTCATCCCTCAGCTGTTTCACTTTATCAATCATATCCTGGTGATTGGAATGGGTACCATGGGAGAAGTTCAGTCTTGCCACATCCATTCCGGCCTCTATCATTTTTTTCAGTACTCCTTTGTCCATGGTGGCCGGTCCGAGGGTACACACAATCTTTGTCTTTCGCATTAACCTTCCTCCTAGATTGATAATATTCTGGCAAGTGAATAAATTTCACTGGAAAACTCTTTTTTTGATGCCAGTACCTTATCAAAATCGAAATCCTTAATTTCATTTTGATACTGTCCCACCATCTTTGAGGTCTGCCCTTCCATCAGCAATTCCACTGCTTTAGCTCCCAGTCTGCTGGCCAGTATTCTATCGAAAGCAGTTGGACTTCCTCCTCTTTGTACATGGCCTAATATTGTAACTCTGGTCTCCACACTAATCTTCTCTTCGATGGCTTTTGCCATTTCAAAGGCTCCGCCTACTCCCTCGGCCAGTATAATTATACTGTGGAGCTTACCCCTGTTTCTTCCGTGCATAATCCTTTTGCACACATCTTCCACGCTGGCATCAACCTCGGGAATAATAATGCTCTCTGCTCCTCCCGCCAGTCCGGCATACAGGCTAATGTCCCCCGAATTTCTGCCCATTACCTCTATAATATTAGCCCTGTTATGGGAAGAAGTTGTATCTCTTATACGGCCAATAGCTTCGACCACGGTATTTACCGCCGTATCAAAACCTATTGTATAATCGCAGAATGGTATATCGTTATCTATGGTACCCGGTATTCCTATTACATGGGCACCCATACCTGAAAGATCCCTGGCTCCCCGGAAGGAACCGTCGCCGCCAATTACCACAAGCCCCTGAATACCGAATATTTTCATCATGCTCAGAGCTTTCTCCCTGCCCTCCCGGGTGGTGAACTCCTTACTTCTGGCAGTTTGTAATATAGTCCCTCCCCTGTGGATTATATCTGCCACAGAAGAAAGGGACATTTCAAAGATTTCGCCGTTAATTAGTCCTTCATATCCTTTCTTTACTCCCATGATTTTCAAACCATAAAAGATTCCGGTTCTTGCCACTGCCCTAATTGCAGCATTCATACCAGGTGCGTCGCCGCCGCTTGTAAGTACTGCAATATTCATTTTCTTCATATTCAACAACTCCTAACCTCTCTAGCATACTTCCCCTTACAACCCCGCCTGATATAAACAGTTCTTGACTTCTTCCAACTCACTTTCAGGGACCAGTATTTCATAATATCCATCCTGGTACGAACACTTCTGGACGGGCCTTATCTTGACCAGTATACATTCATTTTCCAAAAAATTCTTTATATTCTCTGCTGTTTCCTGGCTTGGAGCCATATAAACAACCGTCCACATGGTCACGCCCCCTATAATAGAGTTCCATATTATTGCTTGCATACATATTATATCATATATGCCATTTTAATCGAGTAAACCATGACTAACATACCTTAATATATGCATTGCCCAGTATGCGTTCCAGTCTGTCCAGCAGTTTATCGTCCACACTGACCCAGAGGTCTCTTCCTGCCATCATGGGTTTCCTTCCCTCTTCCTCAAAACAGAGGAAGACAGGAACACTTCCTCTTTGGCTTTCCCTTAATACTTCTTTTATCTCCTCAAGATTTTGGGAGGAGAAACTTTTTGGAATCTTTAAGTACAACCTGCCTCCTGAGCCATACGATTCTTTATCTTCTTCCTTTATAGGCATAGGTTTTATTCTATCGCATATTATTTTGGGTTCCTCATCTTCCCTGAAGTTCAGTCGTCCCTCCACTACTATTATACTATCTTCTCTAAGCAGCTCAATACAGGATTTGTAGACCTTGGGAAATACTATCAATTCAACGGTGCCATAGAGATCCTCAAGAAGCACAAAGGCCATTAAGTCATTATTTCTTGTGGTCTTATTCTTCTTATCTATTACCATTCCCGCAATTTTTACAGTGCTTCCATCCATCAAACCATGGTTTTTTCCACCTGCCCGGTCTTGGTCTTCGGATATCATGGCAAGCTGGTAAGTGGTCACCGTGGAATTGGCCTCCAGACGCTTTTTATGTTCATCCAGCGGGTGCCCACTTATATACAGTCCCAGCATCTCCTTTTCAAAGCCAAGCAGAGTCTTTTTGTTGAACTCCTGGATATCGGGCAAACAATCCTCCGGTGCCATATTCTCCTGGCTGCCATCCATTGCCTCAAACAAAGAAATCTGGCCTTTAATGTTGCTTTTCTTTATCTGCTGTATGCTGTCTGCTATCCTGTCGTATACTGCCATATACTGGGAACGATATCCCTTGAGTGAATCAAATGCACCGGCTTTAATCAGACTTTCCAGAGCCCTTTTATTAAGCAGTGTCATGTCCACCCTGCTGCAGAAATCCGAAAGGCTGGTAAAGCTGCCTTCCCTATTCCGGATTTCTGTTATGGATCTGACAGCATTCAAACCAACGTTCTTAACTGCTGCCAGTCCAAACCTGATTCTGTTTCCCACTACCGTAAACCCCAACTGACTCTCGTTTATATCCGGCGGCAACACCTCTATCTCCATCTTGCTGCAGCATTGAATGTATTGGGATACCTTCTTGCTGTTGCCCATTATGCTTGTTAGGAGAGCGGCCATAAACTCAACAGGATAATAGCATTTAAACCAGGCCGTCTGGTAGGCCAGCGCCGCATAGGCCGCCGCATGGGATTTATTGAAAGCATATTTTGCAAAATCTATCATGTCATTAAATATTTCATCAGCCGTCTGCCGGTCAATCCCCCGGCGCAGAGCGCCTTCCACAATAACCTTGTCTCCTTCGGATATTCCATATATAAAATTCTTTCGCTCCTGCTCCATAACGTCCATCTTTTTCTTACTCATTGCTCGCCTTACCAAATCCGACCGGCCGAAGGAGTAACCTCCCAATTCTCTTACTATCTGCATAACCTGCTCCTGATATACTATGCATCCATAAGTTACATCCAGTATCTTCTCAAGGGTGGGATGTTTGTACCCAACCTCATCGGGATGGTTCTTGTTATAAATATATAGAGGTATCTGATCCATGGGCCCCGGGCGGAAAAGTGCTACTCCGGCAATAATATCTTCAAAGCTGTCGGGCTTTAAGTCTTTCATAAAGCTTTTCATCCCCATGCTTTCAAGCTGGAATACACCATCACTGTCACCACTGCCTATAAGCTCAAATACCCGGCTGTCATCATAGGATAGGTTTTCAACATCCGGCCTTTGGCCGCGGGTATTTTCTATTATGTCCAGGGTATCCCTGATTACTGTGAGGGTTCTAAGACCCAAAAAATCCATCTTCAGAAGTCCCAGCTCTTCCAGGTTTCCCATGGGGTATTGTGTGGTTATTCCGCTGTCCTGCCTGTAAAGCGGGACGTACTCACCTATTGGTTCCTTTGAAATAACAACTCCGGCTGCATGGGTGGAAGCATGCCGGGGCAATCCCTCAACCGCTCTTGCCATATCTATCAGGTATTTCACTCTATCATCCTGCCTGTACATATCGTTAAGACCGGTGTTTACCTCCAGGGCTCTGTCTATTGTTATTCCCAATTCCATGGGTATCTGCTTGGCAATGGCATCCACTTCCCCGTAGGGCATGTTAATGGCCCTGCCGACATCCCGTATTGCTCCCCTGGCCGCCATGGTACCAAAGGTTATTATCTGGGCCACCCTGTCGGCGCCATATTTCTGCACCACATAGTCAATTACTTCTTCCCTTCTCTCAAAACAAAAATCTATATCGATATCCGGCATTGTTATTCTGTCAGGGTTTAAGAACCTCTCAAATATTAGGTTATGCCTGAGGGGATCAATATCGGTAATACGGAGGCAGTAAGACACCAGGCTTCCTGCCGCCGAACCCCTTCCCGGTCCAACCATTATTTTTTTCTCCCTGGCATATTTTATAAAATCCCAGACAATCAAAAAGTAATGGGAGTATCCCATAGCTTTTATTATATCCAATTCGTATTCCAATCTCTCTTTCATTTGTGTATCCCTGTGAGGGTACCTCTCCTCAAAACCCTTGTAAGCCAGCTCCTTAAGATAGCTGTCGGCCGTGCAGCCCTGGGGCAGTCCAAAATACGGCAGGTGAATTGTCCCAAAATCCAACTCAACATTACACTGCCCGGCTATGTTGACAGTATTGTCTATGGCCTCGGGAGCTTCCGGAAACAACTCCCTCATCTCGTGCTGGGATTTTAAATAGAACTCGTGGTTGGGAAACTTTAGCCGGTCCTCCTGGTCGGTGGTCTTGCCGGTCTGAATACATAGAAGTATATCGTGGAATTCCCAGTCTTCTTTATTGGTATAGTGAATATCGTTGGTAGCCGCCAATGGAATACCTGTTTCCCTGCTCAGCCTGATGATATCGGGAATTATTTTTTTTTGCTCCTCAAGGCCCTGGTCCTGTATCTCCAGATAGTAATTGCCCTGGCCGAATATATCCCTGTACAGGAGCGCTGTATCCCTGGCTTTTTCATAATTTCCTTCAAGAAGCCTTTGCTGGGTTTCTCCTCCAATGCAGCCGCTGAGACAAATCAACCCTTCGGCATATTTGCTCAAAACAGTAATATCTACTCTGGGTTTATAGTAAAACCCATCCAGATACCCTGTGGATACAATCTTCATCAGGTTCTTATATCCGGTATTGTTCTTTGCAAGAAGCACCAGATGGTATTGATCGGAGTCAAGCCTGGGGTCCCTGTCGGCTATGGTTCTCATGGCAACATAGATCTCACAGCCTATGATTGGCTTTATATTTCTCTTTATTGCTTGCTTATAAAAATTAACCACACCGAACATGGAGCCGTGATCGGTTATGGCAAGGGCCTTCATCCCCAATTCTTTTGCCTTGTCCAGGAGATTTTCTACCCTGCCGGCTCCATCCAGCAAACTGTATTCGGTATGGACATGAAGATGAACAAAACCCATACCCGCATCACCGCCTATCTCTTGATATAACTGGCCGACAACATTGATTTCATAACCGCCTGGTTGTCTTTAGTTATAGAAACGCCCAAACTGCATGAATTCCTGCCCAGCTCGGTTATCCTGACCAGAACTTCAATGGTATCACCCAGCTGAACCGGTTTAAAATAATACACAGTAAACGTATTGATAAAGCATTCGTGGTTTTTTGCCTTTCTTATGGCTATGGACGCAGCCAGCGAAACCAGTGTTACCATGGCACCCCAGCTTCCGGTACCTATATTGTTCAGCATGAAAAGCTCTATTCTACCCCTCATTATCATTCCGTCCTTATTTCCCTCAACACTAAAACTATCAAGCAGGGATTCCTCCATGGTTTTCCCAACCTGGGGTTGATTCCTTCTATGCTGAAGCGTTTTTATTACATCCTGCCTGCTGACAATGCCAATAAGCTGCTTACCGTCCAGCACAGGAAGCAATTCAATGCCTTCCCATACCATAATATGGGCGGCATAGGCCACTGAAACCTTGGGGCCTACTGTTATCGGATTAGGCGTCATCAACTTCTCAATCCTGCACCCATCATCATGCCCGGTAACATCCTTTGATGTTATAATTCCTACCACTTTGCCGTCGTCATCTATAACCGGAAAACGGGTGTGGGAAGTGTCCTGCACAAGCTTCCTCCAATCACCTGCCTTATCACCTACGTTAAGTAAATACGGAGCTTTCTCCAGTATATCCTCTACCAGAACTATATCCTTCTTGGCCATCCTGTTATTTATAGCAGTGTTAATAATGGTGGCCACAGTAAAGGTATCGTAGCTGCAGTTCATAATGGGAAGTTTCTTAATATTTGCTCTTTCCTTGACCTCCTCACTGCAATCAAAACCACCCGTTATAAGAACAGCACAGTTCTTCTCAATAGCAAGCCTAACCATTTCCTCCCTGTTACCCACAATAAGCAGATTATTGTTTTCCAGATACCGTGCCACAACATCGGGAGTCATAGCGCCAATAATAAAGTTGTTCAGGTATTTGTGCAATCCCTCTCTGCCTGACAGCAGATTCCCTTCAACTATGTTCAGTACCTCGGAAAAGGTCAGCCTCTCGATATCCTTCTCCTTTTCTGTGTGGAGACGCACTGTGCCCACTCTTGGTATGGAGGAAACCAGGCCATCCGCTTCAGCTGTCTTAATGGCTCTGTATGCCGTTCCCTCACTGACACCCATGCTCTCTGCAATTGTTCTGACCGAAATACGGTCTCCTCCCTGCAAGGACTTGATATGCTGGATGATTCTGCTATGTTTGGTCATACCAATCAGCTCCTACGGCTTTTTATGTGTAATATATACCATATAATACTCCGGCTTGCTTTGCTTAAAACCGCTCCTTATCAAAAACGGCTCCTTATGAGCCTTTATATTCCGCTGCAAATTTCAACTATTTCTATATCCCCGGTATTCATCAAATCGATTTCCCTGTGGTCATCATACCTGATACCATAGGGATCGGTTATTACCCTGACGACTGGTTTTTTGGGACAGCTTTTCTCAACCTTCACCACAATCCCCTTCTCATTGGTATTAAGCCTAACAATGGCCCCCAGCGGATACATGGGAATACTCTCGATAAAAGCTTCTACTATTTCCTTATCAAAATGCTTATTGCACATCGACAATATGTATTCCAGGGCCTGATCCCGGTTTATACGTCTCCGGTATACCCTGTCGGATGTAAGAGCATCATAAACATCTGCTACCGAAACTATCCTTGTAAATTCATGAATTCTTTTACCCTTTATTCCAATGGGATACCCCAGTCCGTCATATCTTTCATGATGGGCAAGGACAATAAACCTTGCCCTGTAGCCTATTTCAGGATAGGCTTTCAGGCTTTCATGACCGTATATGGTATGTCTCTTTACCTCTTCAAACTCCTCTTGGGTCAGGACTCCCGGCTTGTTCAGTATTTCAGGCGGAACTTTCATCTTACCGATATCGTGCAGCAACGCCCCCATGCCCAACTCTTTAAGCCTTCTAAAGTCATATCCAAGTTTTATCCCGGTGACAATTGCCAGCACGGCTACATTGACCGAATGAGAAAATGTATAGGTATCAACGGTTCTTATGTCTTCTAAGTTAATCACTATGTTTCTATTATATATCAATTCGTCTATTATATTGTTCA
This sequence comes from Clostridium thermobutyricum, assembly GCA_016841565.1. Taxonomy (GTDB): domain Bacteria; phylum Bacillota; class Clostridia; order Ch29; family Ch29; genus JAENYX01. The sequence continues at coordinate 12,157 of JAENYX010000006.1, forward strand.
TAGTGTTACTGATTGCATCAAATCCAAGGCTCCTGTTCCTGGCAATATGGTCCATGGTGGTTTTAACCAACGCCCGTGCATGCAGCCTTGTTTCTTCATGTATAACATCACTTATCTCTATACCCTGTGAAATGTCATCATGAATATAAATAGTATATACTCCTAAGGCTGTGAGTTTGTCAATATATGACTCCTTTAAAGGCATGCCCTCTGCAAGCAGCATACTGCCGTTGCACAAATAAATGTCTTTTGCCAGTCTCATTCCCGTCCTTATTCCGCTCACGTCGATTATCCTCATATGAGCCTCCATAACGTATGTTTTTTACTATACGTGGAAATTCGACGTTAACCTGTAATATCCTTCCTATAAACTCTTAATCACCTCTTTTGACTCTTATGTCTTCGGCCAGTTCTTCAATTCTTCTCAACCGGTGATTAATGCCTGATTTGCCCAGGGGCGGAGTTAGCATCTGTCCCAGTTCCTTGAGGCTCGAATCCCTGTAGTTCAAACGAAGCTGGGCGATTTCCTTCAGATTGGCGGGCAAACTATTGAGCCCCACCGTGTCTCTTATATATTCGATATTTTCTATCTGTTTTACCGAGGCATTGATTGTTTTGGTCAGATTGGCAGTCTCGCAATTCACTATCCTGTTAACATTGTTTCGCATTTCTTTATAAATCCTTTTATTCTCAAACTCCAGCAATGCGTTATAAGCACCCACAATATTCAACACATCTACGATTTGTTCGCCTTCCTTTATATAAATAACATAATTGCCCTTCCTCTCGACTATTTTGGAGTTAAGTCCGAAACTATTTATGAGGTTCCTCAGTTCCTGGGCATGTCCCTCACTGTTGGTTACATATTCCAAGTGATACGCCTTGTCGGGATTACTGACCGAGCCACCGCCCAGAAAAGCTCCCCTGAGATATGCCCTGCTGCAGCATCTGGAGCTCTTTATATCGGCCGGAATGCTATAATCAAGACTGACGCTTCCATTGTGCCTGTCTGTCATGACACCGACCTCCTGCAATACCTTTCTTGCTCCCATAGCGGTGGTGATTTCCATGATATAGCTGTGGTTTTTTTTCAGGTGTCGGTTTTTCCGAACCATAATTGCTATGTTTAAACCATACAGTTTTTTTAGCAGACAAAACACTTTTCTGGCAATAGCTGCATTCTCAGTCACCATCCTGAGACTGACGTTCTGTGAGCCGTGAAATCTTATAATGCCACCCATTCTGATTATGGCCGATAACTCAGCTATCTGGCAGCAGTGGCTTTCGGGTATAATTCTTGAAAGCTCATTTTTTGCTGCAGAGGAAAAGGACATCCATGTTTCCACCTTTCTATCTGTTTATAATATCTACAATTCTGGGTTTGTTTTTGCCTGTTAAAGCCAGCCTTTGACCTGCCAGCCTTAGTAAAAAATAGAACAATACCAGTGCAGTCAAGCCAAAAACCAATCCCAGAAAATCCGCATCGGCTCCGGGATAAATCATTTGAGCAAGCTTGCTTCCGTAAACCATGCCCATTACCATCATGATAATGGGAAGAAGGTATACAAAGACGGCAGATCCTATTATGTTTCCTCCCGCCGCCTCAATTCTCACAATATCCCCCACCCGTGCGTTTACGGAGTTTTCAAGCTGAACAATAATCCCGGTGCCTGAACAGCCTGCATTGCAACTGGAGCATTTTTCACCGCATGAAGTAGACCTTGTAATCTCAACCTCCACTTTGCCCCTTTTTGCCTGCCTGACTATGCCAATCTGGGAAACCCTTGCCACCCTAATCCCTCCACTCTGGCTTAATTATGCACTTTCTTCGTCCAATTTACTTCCGTCTATTACCGGCTGGTTGTTTATGGGCTGTCCGTTAGCAACCAGTTGGAATTCGCATTCAAGATATCTTGCGGCCTTTTCGCACATTATCATTCTTGACATATATATCTGCATGAATTCCATAATGGATGATGTGGAATCCATCTCAATTGAAAACTGGATTACTTTGTTGTCGGTATCCACAACAACTTTTGATTTTCTTATGGCATAGTTTACCCTGTCATGAATATCCTCAGGATTATATTTTCCCCGTCTTACCCTTGTTCTATGAGCATCACTCTTATCGGCAATTATAAGAGCGGCTGCTACCTCATTTACAACCGAACCGGTCTCTTCCTCATGGTTGCCGATGGCCGAAGTAATCATACTTATTTCATCCATATCCATCCCTATTTCCATTAATACCGGAAAGGCCAGGCATGCGCCGTTTGGTCCGTGGTTTTTCCTGTTAACCGAATTCCCAATATCGTGTATATACCCGGCAATGGCTGCCAGTTCCTGTATCCTCTCGGGATACTCCAGCTGCACCAGTATTTCTCTGGATATGGCGCTGACATATGAACAGTGACGAATGCCGTGCTCGGTATAACCTATGGCTTCCATGCATTTGTTTGCCCTATCGATAAGCGCACTGAATCTGTTGTTTTCCTTTATATCCTTGAGTGTTATCATAGCTTAACCCCCAGAAAAAATAATTGTTCATACTAATAATACCATACTATTTCTTTATAAGGAAAGGGGAGACACCATTTTGCGACGTAAGAAAGCGGAGATAGGAGGTTTTTTGTCTAAAAAATTCCGGTCGCAGAAAAGTATTTTTTGCTCTATGCACCCAAACTTTCCATAAATTAGTGCAGAAAGAAAGGGATAAAAATGACCCGACATCATATAAACTATAAACAGGCTTAAAGCCACCCTTGAGAATAAAAGGAGGCAATTCCATGATTGACGATAGATTTATCATACAGCTTCAGGGGAAAAACTTTGTAACCTATGAAGGCTTGTTGGATCAGGCCCATCGGCAGGGATTGGAATCTATAAAAGTGGACGTGGTCCAGCTGCCATCGGATGAAAACAATATGACTGCGGTATGCAGAGCCATGGCCAAATCCGGCGACAAAACCTTTGTTGATTTTGGCGATGCAAGCCCGGTATCGGTGGGGCAAAACCTTGTGCCCCATATACTGAGAATGGCTTCCACCCGGGCAAAGGCACGGGCCTTGCGGGATATGACAAATATCGGTATTACAGCAATAGAAGAACTGGATTTAGGCGAAAGGGATAATGTACAGGCTTCTTCCAAACCACGCAGGTCCCAAACTCGTAATAAAGAGGCTCTGGCTGATGTATCCGAGGGGCAGCCCGCCCCCACAAAAAGGCAGATTGAGACAATAAATGATCTGTCCTCAAGTCTTAACATGCCGGTGGATATCCATAAGCTCAATAAAAAGACCGCAGGAGATTTAATAGCACATCTTCTGGACGAAAAGTACAAAAAAAACTGAAAACCCGGCCGACTCATACCTCCAATCCGGAACCTGCCATTTAGTTCTTACTCCTGTGGTGCGTTATATTGGCCAAGTGGTAATAATGCTCCAATAAGCGGTGTGCATTTCCTGCCGCAAGCTTTGTAATGAGATGGGCAAGCTTCATAGAATGATGTCTCAGGTATTCTCCCTGTGCCGAAACCAGATCCTGCGAAACAACTTTGATTCCGGACCTGATTTTTTCACCGTCAATGGCAACCGGCCGGGAGCCGTCCATGGCATACCTTTCGAGGTATGCCCGGTCGATGTCTCCATTATTTACCACAGCCATATCAAGTATCTTTTTGCCTGCATGTTCTTCCAGTGCTTTGATATGGTCTGAAACTGAAAAGCCGCCCGTTTCACCGGGCTGTGTCATAATATTGCACACATAAATCACGGGAGCCTTGGACCGGTCTATACAATCAACCATCTCCCGTGCCAATAAGTTGGGTATTATGCTGGTAAAGAGGCTACCGGGGCCAAGGACTATTGCATCGGCACTATCTATGGCCTCCAGCACCTCCGGCAGAGGAACGGGACACCGCGGTCTGAGAAAGACCTTTTCTACAGGGGACCTCAGCTCCAGCGATTGTACCGGAATGCTGGATTCTCCCTTTACCACAGTCCCATTCTTTAGCTGTGCGTACAAAACAATATCTTCAAGGGTAAGAGGCAAGACCTGGCCGGAGACTGCAAGAACCTGGGAAATTCGTTTCACCGCCTCTTCAAAGTTCTGGGAAATACCGTTCATGGCTGCAATAAACAAATTTCCAAAACTCTGCCCCGCAAGATGTCCCTTCTCAAATCTGTACTCCAACAGTTGTTCCATTACAGGCTCGGTATCGGCCAATGCAAGAATACAGTTCCTGATATCTCCCGGCGGAAGGATCCCAAGATCGGTCCTCAGCACCCCCGAGCCTCCTCCGTCGTCCGAGACCGTAACCACTGCGGTGATATTCAGAGTAAAATTCTTTAGCCCCCTCAGCAGAATGGACAGTCCTGTGCCTCCTCCTATTACAACCACCCTCGGTCCTCTCATTAATATCCTCTCGTGGACTATATTCCTGCCATTGTCCTGCCTTCCGGCGCCTAATCCTTTGGTCCTCCGAAAGCCGAGAAAACTGATTATTAAACCCCTGAAGGCCGCATATTCCATTATAATTCCAAGTATTATTACTGCTGTTACAACACCATTGTTGTACCGGCCCAAACCCAGCTTTATCAATATGCCTGAAAAGCCAACACCCAGCATTAATATTCCTATAACACCCGTTGCCAACCATCTTTTTATCCTCAATCCGGGTTTTAAAAAATCTATCAAATTCATTTGCTTTCATCCCCCGCAACGGATTTTTCAATATCCCTGTGGTCGGCTATGGCTCTGTGGTTATTTTGCTTTAATGCGTCCAACAGCTCATTGGCAATTATAACAGACCTGTGCCTGCCTCCTGTACAACCGATACCGATAACAAGGTTTGTCTTCCCCTCACGTATATACTTTGGTATGAGAAATTCCACCAGCTCACACAGCATGGTTAAGAACTTCTGCGTATCCTTTCCCTTCAGGACATATTCTCTAACCGCCGGATTCTCCCCGCTGTGCTCTCTTAAAACTTCGTTGTAGTATGGATTGGGTAAAAACCTGACATCAAATACAAGGTCTGCGTCAAGGGGTATACCATACTTAAAGCCAAAAGAAACCACCGATACCAGCAGGCCTTCCTTCTTCCCCTCTCCCTCAAATACATTGGCCAGTTCCTCTTTTAGCTGCCTTGGCCTTAGGTTGGTGGTATCAATTATATAATCTGCTCTTTCCCTGATACTCTTAAGCCGCCCTCTTTCTTCTTCAATCCCTTTTATTACTCTGTCGTCAGGCGACAGAGGGTGCCTTCTGCGGCTTTCCTTGAACCTCTTTACCAGGGCTTGGTCCGAAGCTTCCAGGAACAGTATCTCCATGCGGATTCCTTCATCCTCAAGGTCGTCCAGGCTGGAGAGAAGCTCATCAAAGAATTCTCCCCCCCTGATATCAATCACCAGTGCGATTTTGTTAATTTTACCACCGGTCTGATAGCAGAGCTCGGCAAACTTGGAAATGAGCACCGGCGGCAGATTATCAACGCAAAAAAAGCCCAAATCCTCCAAACCCCTCACTGCCTCGGTTTTACCCGCACCCGACAATCCTGTTATAATAACAAATCTCATTCTTCTCCCCTCTCCCTCCTTGCGTTTATTATATCCTCAGCGGTAAGTCCCGCCCTTAATGCCACTTCAATTGCTGCCCTTACATCCCCTACCCTTTTGGGTGTATGGGCATCGCTGCCCAGGACAAACCTTGCCCCTTCCTCCCTGGCCAGTCTCACATATTCTACCGTCATATACCGATGGCTGGAGTTTATCTCAAGGGCAGTTCCCCTGACGGCTGCCGCCCTGGCAAGAACAACGGTATCTATGTCGGCCTTTGCACCGGGGTGGGTAATAATCTTAACCGGGTATTTTTCCATTGCCTTTATCAAAGCCTGGGTGTTTCCGGCTCTCACTCTATCTGAATCTATCCACCGTCCGGCAAAATTCCTGATATGAATATTGTATCCATCCCTAAGGGTGGCAGGCAGCGCACCAAAGTGGAATCCCACCAGCAGAATGTCAAGCATTGAAAGTATATTCCTGTCAACGTCCAGCTTGCCATCCATGGATATTACGTTGGCCTCCACCCCCAGCAGCACCCGTATATCCTGGTATTTACCGTTCAGCCTGTCCACTTCTTTTCTCATTCCAACCAGATTTTTTTCTGTAACGCCATACAGATAATGCCCCGGGCCATGGTCTGTTATGGCAATTTCCTTAAGCCCCTTTCGTCTGGCTTCCAGAACATTATCCTCTATTGTACCTTTACCATGGCTGTACAGCGTATGGGTATGATAGTCGGCAAATATATTCAATGGTATTCTCCTTTCGGCATTGAGAAAAAGGACGTCTTCCCCCTTAAGGTTAATACTGCATTGGCCGGTGAGACCAGTTTTTGGATGAACTGTGGATATATTGGGAAGGATAGTTGTTGATGTGAATAGCCCGCCGAAGTTTAAAACGAAAGAATGTGCGTACGGGCCTTAAACGTGGAGGCAGCGCTGTTAATTAATGCATGTAATTAACCCGGCACTTTAACTTATAGCTGCCCTATTACTTTAACTTCAGGTTGAAGTTCTACGTTAAACTTTTCTTTCACTTCTTTTTTTACATGGTTAATCAAAGCAATAATGTCATTTGCGGTAGCATTTCCAACATTGACTATAAACCCGCAATGCATTTCCGACACCTGGGCATGGCCTATTCTGAAGCCCCTAAGCCCTGCATCTTCAATTAGCTTGCCGGCGTAATAACCCTCGGGTCTTTTGAAAGTACTCCCTGCACTGGGCAGGGCTAGAGGCTGTTTGGCCTTTCTCATGCTTGTATACTCGTTAATTTTCTTCTCAATGGCATCTCTGTTTCCCTTCCGGAGTTTCAGACCACAGTCCAGCACTATAAGATCGTTCCTTTGTATTATACTTGTTCTGTACCCCAGCTCCAGCTTATCCCTGGTATATGTCATTATATCCCCGTCGGGGTTTATTACTCTTGCCCATTCGAGGGAATCCTTTATTTCCCCTCCATAGGCTCCGGCGTTCATAGCAACGGCACCCCCGAGGGTTCCCGGTATCCCGCTGGCAAATTCAAAGCCTTCCAGGCTCTCTTCCATAACAAGCTTGGAAAGAGTGGACAGCAATATTCCGGACTGTCCCGACACATTCTCCCCTTCTATTCTACAGTCCTTCATATTTGCAGCGGTTTTTACTATAACACCTCTGTATCCGCCATCCCTGACCAACAGATTTGTTCCATTACCCATTATAAAGTATGGGCAACTGTTCTTCCTGCATATCTCCACCGTGGTAATTATCTGCCGATCGGTTTCCGGAAGAACCATAACATCAGCCGGCCCTCCAACACGGAAGGATGTATGCTGACTCATGGGCTCCTTCAATCTTATGTTTTCCGAAGCTATCTGTCCTTTCAACTGTTGATACACCAATTCAATACTCATTATCCCACTCCCAGGAATTCCGGCTTAATCTCGACTTATCCCCCGCTTATAGAGACAGGGATCTTCAGGGCATTTAATCAATAATAATTCTATAGTATTTTATCCTTTTTTACAACCTGTATGCTAATCCCTTTGACCAAGCATATCAATCTCATTCTGTGCCGCTTCCAACGCCTCAGCCGGTTCTGCCTCCCCAAGCACAGCCTGTCGTATATGTCTGTTCAGAATATCTTCAACAAAAGGCCAGTTATCCAATTTTGGAATTATTATTATTCTGTCACCTTTGACCTGAATGCCCTCCCCTTCCCGGTCAATCCCAGTCACCGGTAATAGACCTGTATTGCTGAGCTCTTGGCTTTCCAGGCTTTGAGCAATATGACGCATGAACTCAATGCATACCATTTTTTTGCCGAAATCCTGCTGTCTGAATAACCCATAGGCAGCTACATCTCCTACTGTAACAGGAACGCCCGCAGCCCCTACCGGGTATTCCGCCATACCAAATTCAAAGCCCTTGCCTTCCCTTTGGAGTTTCTTTAATTCTTCAACCACCCAGGGGTTCTCAGGATATACAGCTACCTTTTTGTTTACTGCGAAATCTCTCCATGACTGGGCCGGGGTGCATTCAGCCAAACCACTGTTCACAACCCCTTGCTCCAGGACAAGCCCGGCAACCTTCTCCAAGCCTGATACTGCCTCGGCTGTATTAACAATATACCTTTCTGCCGTATCATCGTATATATTCCAGCCGTCCGAAAATAAAATCCCCCCAAGATTGAAGTATCCGTTTTGTATAAATGAACCAAATCCATACAACTCGGGCTTTCCGTCGTTGTTTTCATCAAGGGTTAGCTTCTGCATAGCTTGGCAGAATTCGTTGTATTTCCATATGCCGTTTTCGGGAGGTGCGACGTTGACCTTCTCAAAGCTCTCCAGGTTAAGAAGCATAACCGGAGCAGTACCGTACAGGGGAAATCCCCATATGCTGCCGTCATGACTAACAGCCTTCAGTGCATAATCCAAATATGTGCTCCTCCGGTCGGGTGTGAAATATTCATCCAGCGGCTCCAGTACTCCTCTGTCCCCATACCCCAAATTGGTTCCTACAGGTGCTATATCGGGGCAGGTACCATATTGTACCGCAAGGTCAAGCTGTAATCCCCCCTGGCTCCAAGTCAAAGGGTACAGCTCTATGAATACTCCCGGGTGGGCCTTTTCAAACTCTTTTATTTTCCCCCTTATCCAGCCGTAATTGCTGCCTCCTCCAAGAAAAGGTCTGGGATAATCCCAAAGGGATATTACTCCTTCCCAATTTTTTTCAACAGCCTGCTGTTTGCCAAAGTTTATTCCTGTCCTGTTTTGTACCAGCCTCCATCCAAATATCATAAACAGAGCTATACCAATACATAAAAAAAGAGCAAAAGGTCTCGTCTTTCTCTTCATAACACTACCTCCAAACCCCTTTCACTCTCTATATATATTATTAAACAAATCCATATATACTGACCAAATCTAATTTCTGTCGGGCATTATCAGCCAGGCTATGAAATACGCAAGTATTCCCGACCCCCCGGCGAACAGAAACAATATCCAGCCCAGCCTGACCAAAGTAGAATCCAAATCAAAATACTCGGCTATGCCGCCGCACACCCCGGCAATCTTTCTATCGGTTTCCGACCTATATAATTTCTTTTCCATTACTTCTCCCCCTTTTACATTCACGAACTTCCATTTTGTAGTGACCCTGGTCAGGAAATGCATAAGCACAAAAATATCTATTAGCTTTTCTCTGACAACTACAACCTACCAACTACGAACTAGTACCTGGCGCCTAGTACCTGTAATCTGTTACCTATTTCTAAAATAATCGTACACCTGTTGCGCTGCAGCCCTGTTCATACCCTCCACCGAAGCAAGCTCTTCAACTCCGGCCCCTTTAATTATATTAATATCCCCGAAATGTTTCAACAAAGCTTTTCGCCTTTTTTCACCTATTCCACCGATACCGTCCAATACCGAACGGACCTGTTTGCTGCTTCTAAGGCTCCTGTGGTAGTTTATTGCAAACCTATGGGCTTCCTCCTGTATGGATGCAACCAGCCGGTAGGCATTTTTAAATCCTTCCATGGATATCTCTTTACCATCCTTGATAATACCCCGGGTTCTGTGCCGGTCATCCTTAACCATCCCGCATACTGTCAGGTTAAGCCCCAACCGCCTTAACTCCTCCTCCACCGATGACACCTGTCCTCTGCCGCCATCCACCAGTATTAGCTGTGGCAGTATCTCCAGAGAATCCTCGGCATATTTTCTAAACCTCCGCCCTACAATTTCTCTCATGCTGCGGTAGTCATCCGGTCCATATCCTTCTTTTAATTTATACCTTCTGTAATCGCTTTTTTTTGGCCTGGCCTCCTCAAAGACCACCATAGAACCCACCTGCTCAACCCCTTGTATGTTGGAAATATCAAAGGCTTCGATCCTGAAAGGAAATTCCTCCAGGGCCAGAGCATTAAATAGCTCTTCAAGAGCAGTATAAGCCTCTTCCCTTTCCTTTTTCATCTTTTCACCTAAATTGTAAAGCAGCTCGGCGGCATTTTCGGCTGCCATCTCCACAATCCGTTTCTTGTCTCCCTTTTGCGGAACCCTTATATTAACGGCACCGCCTTTCTTATGCCTGAGCCACTCCTGGATTACAGCCATATCCTCAACATTGCATTGAAGCAGTATTTCCTTTGGTATAAAAGCTGTGGCCGAATAAAACCTCTTAACAAACTCTGCCATTATCTGACCGCTTCCCACTCCCTCAAGTCCCTGAAGGAAGTAATGCTCTCTCTCCAGCAGCTTTCCCCCTCTTATAAAAAACACCTGTATACAGACACTGTCCTGATTGCGCGCATAAGCAATAACGTCCTGGTCTTCCATGCCGGTGGTTATAACCTTCTGCTTTTCAGCCATGGATTGTATGGCAGACAACTGGTCCCTTATTCTGGCAGCTTTCTCAAAATCCAGCTTGGCGGCCGCTTCTTCCATTTCCTTCTCCAGAGCCGATATCAGTTCTCCCAACCTGTGAGAAAGGAAGAGACATATTTGCCTGAGTATGGCCCTGTACTCCTCCCTGTCTACATTACCCCGGCAGGGTGCCATACACCTGCCTATATGAAAGTTCAGGCAAGCCCGGTCGGAACCCCGGGAGCCTATCCTTTTGCTGCAGGTCCGCACCATAAAAAGCCGGCTGATGGCATCTATGGTCTGCTTTACATGATAGCTGCTCCTGTAAGGCCCGAAATACTTTGAGCCATCCTTTCTGATGCTTCTGGAGAGCAGCAGTCTGGGATAATCCTCTTCCATGGTAACTCTGATATAGGGAAAGTGCTTATCGTCCTTGAGAAGTATATTGTACCTTGGTCTGTACTTTTTTATCAAATTGCACTCAAGTATAAGGGCCTCCAGCTCGGTTTGGGTAATAATATACTCAATATTGTCAATCTGGCCCACCAGTACCTGGGTCTTGATATCCAAGCCGCTGCTTTGAAAATACTGTTTAACCCTTTTTTTAAGGCTTTTTGCTTTACCAATATATATAATCTGATTCATATCATTTTTCATGATGTAAACCCCGGGCTGGTCGGGAAAACCCTCATGCCCGTGGGCTGTTTTGTTGTCCATATGACACACCCCTGCTTCGTATATGCGTATTGTATTACTCTCATCCCTATTGTATTATATAGATAAACATTTTTAAAACTATAAATATATAAGGTGCATAAAAGTTTAACAAAAGCACGGAGGGAGAAAAATAATGAAGCTCACAACAAGGCAATTGGTATTTATGGCTTTACTGACCTCCATAAGTATAATACTATCAAGGATTGCTAGTCTGAGGATAAGCTTTGCGGGAGTAGAGGGAATAAGAATAGGCCTGGGAGATTTGCCGATAATTCTGGCCGGAATAACCTTTGGCCCATTCTCGGGCGGTATGGTGGGAGCCCTGAGCGATGTGGTGGGATATTTTATAAATCCCATGGGAGCGTATATGCCCCACTTCACCATTGTTAAAGCTTTAAGCGGTATAATACCCGGCATTATGATAATGCTTAATAACAAAGGATATAAACGCCCTTTTTACATCGGCTGGATAGTCTTTGTAACCCAGCTTATTACCTCAACCGTACTTACTCCGTATTTTTTGCAGATACTCTTTGGTATTCCGGCAAAGCTCACCATACTGCCCAGGATAGTTGCACTGGTACTATATACCGTTGCATTTCCGTTAATAATACACACCCTGTTAATACGTTTAGGGCTGATGAATTTTTGCAGAGATTCCATACCTACCAAATAAAAACCTGTCCCGGGGCAGGTTTTCAGATTGTTATCACCCGACATCCTTCCTTTAACAATTGCGTAAGGGGTTCCCCCATATATTTCACATCTATCCCCAATGCTGCAAGTTCATCCGATACATTATAGCTGTCGGAACACGCTTTACAGGCTTCCAGTTCGACACCATACTCTTTCATCTTTTTAATATATTGCTGAAGCTCTGTGTCCTCAGCAAGCAGCTTTGAGGATGGCCCCCATACTATTAGGCTGACATTGTCCCACCAGCCCCTTAGTTTTGAATTGAAAGCATACATAAAAACCATCTTCAGTGCAGTTTCCCTGTCACTGCTGGTCCACAATATTACCAGTTTATCTGTCTTATTCTGCATTGTAATCCCTCCGATTTATATTTTTATTCTGCACTTCTATTATACAGACAACCGCCCCTTGACAAAAGAGCGGCTGTCTGTTCTTATATGAGGAGAGTTTTACCTGACTTTACCCTAGATGTAAGCGCCGGTATCCTGACCTCCGGCCCAAACAATTACTAAGTGCCAGGATTTGTTTTGCCAACCGTCAGCGGTAAAACCCATCCACCGGCGGAGGCTTCACTTTTTACTTTCCGGTAACTTCTTTGACTATCTGAACAAATTCTTCTGTGGTAAGCAGTCTGCCCTTGTCAAAGGCCATATCCTTAATCTTTGCCAATATTTCCGACTTTTGCCCTTCATTATCAACCGTTAACCCCAGTTCCTGCAGGTAAATTTCAACGGTAGGCAGGCCGCTGAATTTCCCTACTACAACTCTGGTCTCTGGATGCCCGGTAAGCGATGGAAGGTATGGTGCCAGTTCCAGCGGAGCATCGTCCTTCACATTGTAATACCATGCCGATACTATGCCCGATTCTATATCGTTTACATTATCTCCTACAATACCTCTGTTCTGCCTTACCTGAAGTCCTGAAATATCCCTGAGGTACTTAGCCGTCTCATATATTTTGTCATATTTGAGCCCCAGATCTATGTCATACATTGTAAGGAGAGCCATCGCAATATCCTCGTAGGATGCGTTGCCTGCCCTCTCTCCGATGGATGAAATAGTAGTATGTGCAACATCGGCACCTGCTGCCAGAGCTAATAGGGTGTTGGCAGAACCCAAACCATAGTCATCATGGAAATGAACCTCTATGGGTTTATTGATTCTCTCTTTGGTCTTCTTAATCAGGTATGGTATTGCATGGGGGTTTAACCCACCGAAGGTGTCCACCACGGCAAGAGCATCCATATGTCCCTCGGTAGCAACTCTTTCCACCAGGTCAAGAACCCAGCCCATGTCAGCTCTGCTCATATCAATGGGGAAAAATACGGTGTATAGTCCCATCTCCTTTGCATACTGGGTAGCTTCGATGGAAAGCTCGATTGCTTTTTCAAGGGGCCACTTGTATGCATGCTGTATTATATGCTCACTTGAAGGGATTTCTACTATTACCCCTTTTACTCCGGTATCCGCAGCCCTTTTAACATCTTCCTTCATGCAGCGGGCAAAGGCAAATATTTCAGGTCCCAAATCCCTCTTTACTATTTCCCTTATAGCTTCTTCATCCTGTTTGGATACCACCGGCATACCGGCTTCTATTCTGTGAACTCCAACTTCTGCAAGTTTCTCGGCAAGGGCAATTTTCTGGTCTTTATTAAAAATCAAACCTGCCTGCTGCTCTCCATCACGAAGTGATACATCGTGAAGCTTGATTTTAGATGCGAACTTTTGGTCTTTCCTTGCTTCGTCAAGGAAATTCCAGGGGCTGGTAAACCATTTGTCGGTTTTCCATGGTGTTTTCATATTAATTACCTCCTAAATATATTTAGATTAAAATTATTATTTATACTCAGGAGCCAGATCGGCTCCATGGGTAGCAACACCAATAGTACACTTTGTTTTTCCACGTTTCTCAATGCATTCATTGAGGGTTTTGTTTAAATCATCGGTATATTTAAACCCCAGTCTCTCCACAATATCCTTATTATACTTCCCGGTGACTATATGAATATTAGCCTTCTCCCGGCAATAGCTCATGGTAATATGAACAGATGCCGCCACTTCATCCTTTATCTCCCCATTGTCTAACATGGTCCAGACATCCCTGCTGCTCATATCACCCATTTCAAGCAGTGCAGGATGGGATGATGGTATACCTTCAGGAGCAGGGGTAACCAATATCACATCCCCGCCGGGTTTAACCAACAGCGTACCCGCCGTTAGCGCCTTGGTACTCTGCCAGAAATCAAGATTCCCGGGGTATGCATTAACCACAACAACATCAGGCGTATGGTCAATGGAAGCTGTATATATCTTCTGTGCAACCTTTACCCCCTCCCGGTGGGCTTTGACAGGGTGGCCTGCAACTACCCGGGCAAGGGTCCCGTCGCTATTCAAGACAGTGTTAATTATCATTGACAGTCCCGTTTTCCCTGCTATATCTTCTATTTCCTTCCTTATGATGTTTTCAGGGTTACCAAGCACGGAATCCAGGTGCCTGGCCGCTATAAGGTGTGTCCTTGCTGTTGTTACAGCTCCGCACACACCCGGCTGTACCATCTTTGCACCACCACTCCATCCCGCATATATGTGCGGAATTATATTCCCCACGGCTATGCTGATATCACTGTTGCAATAATGCCTGTTAACGTTTATTGGTATTCCGGATGGCGTTTCACCCAGCGTCACCAGCTGTCCGGTATCGCTCCAGTTGTGGTTGAGCACCTTAATTCGCCCCACCACCTCTTGACCATAGATATTGGTACATTCCTCCGGCGTCATTGCCCTATGGGTCCCAAGGGCAATCAGCATGCTTATATTGCTGTCTTCCACACCGACGCTGTTCAGTTCCTCAAGGAGGATTGGCAGTATTTTTTTATGGGGTGTCGGCCTTGTGAGGTCATCCACAAGAATTACCGTATTTTTCCCTCTGGACTTTACCAAGGCTTTCAGGTTATCCATTCCTATAGGATCCCGAATGGCATTCCTTATTTGCACCTCTTCATTTTCCATCGGCGGCAGCCTTTGCGGTGAAACCACCCAAGCCAAATTTTGCTCCGGGACATCCAATTCCAGCATTTTGCTGTCATAGTTCAAAGATATCCTCAACGAAATTCACTTCCTTATTTTGATTCCATAGCTCTTCTGTTGACCCAGCTTTTGGGCTTATTGCCCAGGGCTCCTCTGACGGCTTCCTCCATAGCTTTTACCCTGAGTGCTATCTCGGATTTGTCGGATGTAAAGGCAGCATGGGGAGTAATTATTACATTGTTTAACGACAATAGCGGGTTGTCGGCTGCAGGAGGCTCCTGCTCCAGGACATCCAGCCCGGCCCCGGCTATCCATTTCTCTTTCAATGCCTTATATATGGCTTTTTCATCCACCAACGGACCCCTGGCCGTATTGATCAGAAAAGCTGTGGGTTTCATAATCCTCAGCGTCTTCTCATTTATCATGTGTCTGGTTTCTTCGGTTAGCGGAGCGTGCAGTGATACAAAATCGGATTCCTTTAAAAGAGTCTCAAGGTCAACCATCTTGACTCCAAGCGCTTGTGCGTCTTCGGGCTTAACATAGGGATCGTAGGCTATTACTTCAAAGCCGAAAACCTTTACCTTCCTGGCTACTTCCTTCGGAATGTTGCCGAAACCAACAAGGCCAAAAGTCTGTCCCCGCATAGCCAGTATTGGCTGTGCACCTTCAAAATTCCATTCTTTGTTTTTTACCTTTTTGTCAAGTATAACTACCTTTCTTGCCAATGCAAGGGCTAACGCCAGCGCATGGTCCGAGACCTCATCAAAACAATAATCGGGTATGTTGGCTACATATATGCCTCTTTTTGTAGCCGCATCTATATCTATATTATTTACCCCAATGCCGGTTCTAACAATAATCTTGCATTTCTCTGCCGAATTAATTACTTTTTCCGTAACTTCTGCATAGACAGTAACTATGGCATCGGCATCCTTAACCACTTCAATCATTTGCTCTTCTTTCTGGCCTTTAGCTACAACCAGTACTCCACCGGCCTTCTCTATTACCTCATGTTCAATATCCAGCTGGGGGAAAATTGTATGCACTAAGGCTACTTTAAATTTGCTCACAGTGTATTCTCCTCTCTATAGTTTACCGTCCAATGGCATGTTTTTAATCTTATCCTCCACAACACTCAGGTGTTTCAGCATGGATCTCTGAGCCTCATCGCACGATCCTTTGCAAATTGCCTCATATATCTTTGTATGATGACTGTACGACAGCTCGGGCATACTGGGAAGCTCCACCACTTCCCTGTGTATGGTTCTGAAAAGCTCTACGATTGCATTAATAGTTTCCAGCAGGATGGTGTTTCTGGCAGCACAGGCTATGGTAAAATGGAAAGCTACGTCATACTCCATAAAGGAGCTCTGGCTTCTTATCCTTTTTTCCATATTGTCCAGAATCTTTGCCATTTTGTCCAGATCGTCTTTGTTAGCCCTTGTCGCAGCCAAACACGCCAACTGGGTTTCTATTATCTTTCTTGCTTCAACTACTTCAAGCAAGCTGCCTCTTCTAATCAAGAATTTTGAAGAGAGTTCTCCCTTATAAAGTGGTGCTATGTCAGAAGCCAGAAATGTTCCCTCCCCAACCTTTACTTCTATCAGCCCCATAGCCGTCAAGGCACTTAATGCCTCCCTGACGCTGGTCCTGCTCACTCCCAGGGTTTCAGACAGTTCCCTTTCAGGCGGCAGTTTGTCGCCCGGCTTCCAGTTACCGGATAATATTTGTCGTTTGAACTGTCCGATAATTTCTTCGGGCAGCGTTCTTTTCTTAACAGGCTTTAACATAACTCCACTTACCCCCTCACTTTTCTTACGGCTGTTGTTTGAATGTAAGGTTGTTAGACCACTACCATATAAAATATTACATTGTGGGACCAATTCTATTGATTGCAAAACCGGACATCTTTTTCTGTTCAGCCGCAGTCGTTTTACCATTAATTACTTCGACAATTTCGCGGATAATCCTTTCGGCTGCTTGGTCTATTGTCTCCTGTCCTTCCATAATGGCCCCTACATCAATATCAATATTACAGCCCATTTTTTTAGAGGTTATGGAATTACCGCATATCTTAATCACCGGCATGATGGGCGACCCCATGGGAGTTCCCCTGCCTGTTGTAAACAGGCAAATCTGCGCACCGCCGGCCGCCATGCCCGTCATTGATTCTATATCATGGCCCGGCGTGTCCATTATAACCAGACCTTTTTGGGATGGGGTTTGGGCATATTCAATGACTTCCATAACAGGAGAGGTTCCCCCCTTATACACACATCCCAGGGATTTCTCCTCTATGGTGGTAAGGCCTCCTTCGATGTTTCCGGGGGAAGGGTTGCCGCCGGTAATAGATACGCCCATTTCCAACGCTTTTTGTTCCATTCCCTTAACAACGCCAAGTAATTTGGCCTTTACTGTTTCATTAACGGCTCTTTCGGCAAGAAGGTGCTCCGCGCCTATCAACTCGGAAGTCTCGGACAGAATAACCGTTGCTCCATTTTTCACTAAAATATCGCTTGCTGCTCCAACGGCAGGATTTGATGCAATGCCTGACGTAACATCCGAACCACCGCATTCCAGGGCTATAGTCAACTCGCCCAGTTCAATATCTTCCCTTTGATATTTGGATATTGTTTCATACATATCCATCCCCACTTTTATGCCCGTCTCTATTGTGTTGTCGGTCCCGCCCAGTTCTTGGATTACCAAGGCTTCAACAGGCTTGTCGGTTTTTGCGGCTATCTCCCGGGCTACCGGTGGGGCAAGTACCGTCTCACAGCCCAGCCCAACTACTATAACCCCTGCAACGTTGGGATTTGCACCAAATCCTATCAGTGTTCTTCTGGTCTGACTGCCGTCGGAACCCAGCTGCGCACAGCCATGCTGATGCCCTACAACTACCGCACCGGGTGTCTTGTCTGCAACTGCCCTGGCCACCTCGTTTGCACATACCACCGTTGGCAATACAAGAATGTGGTTTCTTATGCCTACCATACCGTTTTTTCGTCTATATCCGGTTAGCTTCATTGTTTATATCCCCCCGACCTCTTAGACCGACCATATTGTGAGTATGGACATGAGAGCCAGCCCTGATGTTTGCCGTAGCTACACCTATTACCTGGCCGTATTTAATAATTCTCTCGCCTTCTCTAATATCCGTCAATGCCACCTTGTGCCCAAAGGGAATATCGGCCTTAATGGATATGGTTTGTTTTTCGGTTTTTACCTCTTTATCTTTGGGCAAATCATTCAAGGCTACAGCAACATTATCCCTGATGTCTACAACCAGTACCATCTATATCCCCTCCAAATACTGTTTGGCTTTCCTGGCAACTACAATTTCCTCATTGGTGGGAACTACCATTACCTTTACAGCCGAACCATCGGCAGAGATTACAGCTTCCTTGCCTCTGACCATATTGCGCTCTTTGTCCAGGCCGACGCCTAAGAACTCCAATCCCTTGCATATACGCTCCCTTATTTTTACTCCGTTTTCTCCGATTCCTCCGGCGAAAGCTATAACATCCAGACCCTCCATTACACATGCATACGACCCTATATATTTCTTTATCCCATAACAGTAGGCCTCAATGCATCGTTGGGCTCTCTCATTACCCTTTTCAGCCGCATCTTCTATATCCCTTACATCATTGCTGATTCCCGAAAGTCCCAAAAGCCCGCTCTCCTTTGTCAGCAGCATTTTTACCTGCTCCAGGCTATAGCCCAGTTCTCCCATAAGGTATATTGGAATAAACGGATCAATATCACCGCATCTGTTATTATTCAAAATACCGCTTTGCAGTGAAAATCCCAGAGTTGTATCCACAGACTGTCCGTTTTTCACAGCACAGAGGGAACCGCTGCCGCCCAGATGGCATGTGATTATCCTTAGTCTTTCATCCTTCAGCAATTCTGAAACCCTGGTCGAAACATATTCGTGGGAGGCTCCGTGGAAGCCGTACCTTCTTATCCCGTGATCTTGATACAGGTCATAGGGTATTCCGTACAAATATGCTTCGGGCGGTATATTTTTATGGAAACCGGTCTCAAAGGAGCCAATCAACGGTACATCCGGCATCATTTCCCCGAATTGCTTTATTGCATTTATATAGGGAGGATTATGGGCAGGCGCAATACCGTTATACTCCTTCATTGCTTCCAAAACCTTTTGATCCAAAAGCTGCACTCCTGTAATCCCCTTTGCGTGGACAACCTTAAAGCCCACTGCCGATATTTCCTTCAGACTGTCAATAACGCCTTTCCGGTCGTTAACCAGAGTTTTTACCATCAGGTCTACCCCGGTCTTATAATCGGGAATTACAGTGTCACTGGTAAATTCCAACCCGTTTACGTCCTTATGGGAGTATAGGCCATTTTCTGAGCCTACCCTTTCCATTTTGCCCCAGGCCAGGGATTTTTCATTATCCATATCAAAAAGCCTGTATTTGATTGAAGTACTTCCTACATTGCAAATAAGGATTTTCATTATTGACGGCTTCCTCCCAAATAAACTTCAAGAAGGTTTTTGTCGTTTCTTATTTCACTGGTGGCACCCTCCATGACAATCTTACCTACCGAAAGCATGTAGGCGTAATGGCTCACAGAAAGGGCAAGGTTTGCGTTTTGTTCAATCAGTAGTATTGTGGTTCCCATTCCATTTATTTCTTTTATCTTTTCGAAGATATCATCTATTATTATTGGCGCCAACCCGAGGGAAGGCTCATCCAGCATGAGTAGTTTAGGGTCGTTCATCAAACCCCTGCCTATTACCAGCATCTGCTGTTCTCCTCCGCTCATTGTACCCGCCAGCTGTTTTATCCTTTCCTTGAGCCTGGGAAACAGTTCGAAAACCATTGCCATTTTGTTTGCAACTTCCTTTGGCTTATAGTTTATATATGCTCCCATCTTGAGGTTCTCTTCCACAGTTAATCCCGGGAAAACCTGCCGACCTTCCGGAACGTGGGAAGCGCCCATTTTTACAATTTTTTCGGCATCCAATCCTGCAATGTTTTCCCCGCAAAAGACAATTTCCCCCGAAATCGGTTTCATCAAGCCCGATACTGCCTTCAGTGTAGTAGACTTTCCTGCCCCGTTTGCCCCCAGCAGCGTAACGATTTTGCCCTGGGGTACTTCCAGGTTTATTTCATGAAGAACAGGGGCAACTCCATAGGATACAACCAACTTATTTATTTTTAACATTAATTGTCCCCCCTTGTTCCAAGGTATGCCTCTATAACCCCAGGATTGCTCTTAATTTCATTGTAAGTTCCCTCGGCAATTTTTTTGCCGTAGTTAATAACATAAACCTTATTGGTGAGCCCCGCCACAAAGGCCATCTCATGTTCTATCAGCAGTATGGAAACATTCCTTTTGCTGATATTTCTTACTATATCCATGAGGTTCTCGGATTCAGCCGTGTTTAACCCTGCAGCCGGTTCATCCAGCAGCAGCAGTTTGGGTTTTGCCACAATAGCCCTGGCAATCTCCAATACCTTTTGCTTGCCGTAGGGCAGGTTTTTAGTAAGTTCATTCTTGTATTCCAGTAATCCTACCAAATCCAAAGCTCCTTCTATTTCTTCCCTTATGGCTTCATTTTCATTTTTAACTTTTTTAGTGTCAAAGATTATATTAAACAAATCGGCCTTTGTCCGAATATGCAGACCCAGCCGTACGTTGTCATACACAGTCTGTGAACCCAGAATTCTTATATTCTGGAATGTTCTGGCTATTCCCATTTCGCATACCTGATGGGGCATTAAGCCCTGGATTTCCTTGCCGTCAAATAAAACCTTTCCTCCGTCATCCTTATATATTCCGGTTATAACGTTGAGTACCGTAGTCTTCCCCGAACCATTGGGTCCAATCAAACCACAGATCTCACCCTCTTTAACCTGTAAGTCCAGCTTATTGACCGCTGTTAATCCACCGAATTTTTTAACCAGCTCACTTGTTTGAAGTAACGCCATGCTATTCACCTCCGCCCAGTGTTGAGCTTTTCGGTTTTCCTAATACCTTTCTGAGCGCCGACAAGCTAAACGACTTGGAATACCTTATCACCAGCAGCAATACCAGCGAATAAATTACCATTCTGCTCCTGGCCATAAATCTCAGTATTTCCGGCAGCGCCGTTACGCCAAGAGCACTGGCCACAGCTCCGGTCACATTGGCCATTCCGCCAAGAACCACCATCAATAAATAAGTTGCGCTTTCGGCAAAGGTAAAGGAGTCCGGGTTCAGGTAGCCTGTCAGGCCTGCAAAAAGTGCTCCCGATAGTCCTGCCAGAAAAGATGATATTGTAAATGCAAGCAGTTTATAGCGTCTTACATTGACGCCCATTACTTCAGCTGCTACCTCATCCTCTTTTATTGCTTTAAAGGCCAGTCCGATTCGGGATTTGCTCAACCTGATGGTTGCTACTGCGACAAGAAAAACCAAAACCAACAGGAAGTAATACATACCCCTTGCGCTGGTAATTACCGGTCTAACCCGGCTTAACCCGTAGGGGCCTCCTGTAATTTTTTCCCAGTTAAGAATCAGTATCCTTACTATCTCCCCAAAGGCTATGGTGGTAACAACCAGGAACGGCCCGCTCAGCTTAAAGGATGGTATTCCCAGGAGCGCCCCCAGCCCGCCTGCTACCAGCGGTGCTATTATAAGTGCAATCCATGGATTTATTCCGTAGGTAACCGATAAAATCCCAAATGTATAAGCCCCTACCGCCAGCAGTCCGGCATGTCCCAGAGATAATAAGCCGGTATATCCCAGCAATATAACAAGACTTAAGACTATAATGGCATTCTGCAGTCCCCTCTCGATTATATAAAACTGGTATGAGGGGACACCCAGTACGGGAACCAGAGCCAAAAGCAGCGTCATAATCAATAAAATATTCTTTTTTACAAAGTCAAAAACTTTTCCCATTTGTATCCCCCCTATACCTTCTCGGAAATATCTGCTTTAAAGATTCCGCCGGGTCTGATTATAAGAAATGCAATCAAAACCCCAAATATGAATACATCCTTATAGGTAGAGACCACAAGCGTTGCAAAAAGCACTTCGGCTATTCCTATAATTACTCCGCCAACCAATGCTCCTGCAAAGCTCCCCAGTCCGCCTATCAATACTGCGGCAAAGGCTTTTATTGCCAACAGCCCTCCCATTTCAGGTATCAGGGGAATAATGGGAGCCACCAGAAGCCCCGAGATGGCTGCCAGCCCTGTAGACAGCAGAAAAGTCATTGATACCATCTGCTCCACCTTAACACCCATTAGGGATGCAGCTACGGGTTTCTGAGCAACAGCCCTCATGGCAATACCTATCACTGTTCCCCGCAGGAACGCTTGCAGTACAGCAACCAGAACAGCGACAATAACAATATTCCATATATAATGGGGCATTATATTAACGCCCAGTATTTCTATTGCCTTGCTCCCGAAGGGATTGGTGTAAGTCTGAGCATCGGGTCCCCAGGTTAAAAGTATACCGTTTCTTATAAAAATGGACAAAGCCACGGTACCAATCAGTATAATCTGGGGATTAAAGTTCTGTTTGAACATAGGGTAGAAGTAGCCTTTACTTAACATATAGCCCCCAACGCCCATCACAACTATGGTAATTAAAAACGCAACGGGATAGGGTAAAGCCAGATATGAAAAGGCTGTTAACATGACATAACCGCCTATGGTCAGCAAATCTCCCTGGGAAAAATTAAACAGACTGGTAGCATTCCAGATAAGGGAAATGCCAAGAGCGGCCAGAGCATATATAAGACCCATGTTCAACCCCTGAATAATCAACTGAACAAATGTTACAAGTGACACCCGTCTCACCTCTCTTATGTGTTAATAGAATTGGGGAGGAGAATAATCCTCCCCAATTCACCGCAAATTAATAGGTGTACTCTTCCTTCATGATAAGTTCCCACTTACCGTTTCTGAATACCTGTGTGGCCATGTGGTGAACCAGGTTTCCTTCTTCGTCACTGCCGTAAACGGCAAGGGCGCCTTCATAATCCCTAAGATTTGCCAGTTCTTCTCTTATTTTTTCTTTGTCCAGACCTACTTTTTCAACTATGCTCTTTATTATATAAACACTGTCATAGTGGTTCACGTGAGTTGCGGAAATTGTTTGATTGTACTTGTCCTCATACTTCTTGATGAATGCCTGTGCCTTGGGATCGGGGTCGCCAGGCGACAGGGTGGTGGATGTTACAACTTCTTCAAAGTTCTCTGCTCCGGCAAGATCCAAAGCTGCCGGGTCGGTAGAAGCCCTCTCGGTAAATACCAGGACATCGCCCATACCAAGCTCTGTACGCTGGCGGATTATTTTACCGCACTCGGGTGTATATCCGTATACGAATATTGCATCGGCTCCTGAATCTCTTATTGCTATAAGCTGTGCTGAGAAGTCCTGGTCACCGTCGTTGTATGTCTGAACCGAAACCGGCTCCAATCCGTATTCCGGCATTGTTGCTTCTGTGGCAACCCAGTTAGCCTTTGAATAATCATTCAGTCCGTATATTACTGCAGGCTTTTTGATGTCATATTCTTCAACAGCTGTCTTTACAAGTATTGGCATCCAGTATTCGGATGAAATCTGCATCCTGAATGTGTAAGGATTCCCCTGCCTTGTGGTCTCCTGGCTTGTACCATCCGTTATGGTAGGTATTTTTGCATCCTGCCATACGGTGTGAGCTGCAAGAACACCGCCGCTCCTGTTGGGTCCCAGCATTGCATGAGGATCAAGGGATGCGCCCTTTCTTGCCGCATCAATTGCCGAAGCCGAATTTGATGTTTCGTCAATTTCTGTATACTCTATTTTTATTGTTTCCCCATTGGGGCCTTTGAATCCGCCCGCTTCGTTTATTTCTTCCACGGCCATCCTTGCGGCCTGTACTATCTGTACGCCATAGGACGCTGCGGCACCTGTAAGCGGAGCCAGGTGTGCTATTCTAAGAACCTGCTCGTCTCCATCGGCCTGTCCGCCTTTATCGCCTGCGCATCCTGCTAAAAGCATACCAACCATTGATACAACCAACAATAAAACGATACTTTTTTTCCTATTCACTCTTTGACCTCCTCTTTTTAGATACGGAGACACTTTGGGAGAATCTAAAAATTCATGGTCCTTCCCCCAAATTCTACACAGAAATGCCTCCAACTGTCTTCTTTGACTTTGGGACCAAGGAATCCATCCTTGCTGTTGGCTTGTCCCTGTCTAAGCGGTGAAAATTGGAATATGTGTATCCCTCATATATCACTCCTTTCAGGAATAATATGTTCTATCTTTCAGGAAAATAATATGGTTAGACCACATTGTGCAAATATTGTTCATCAGCTTTAGTATGGATTTTACATAATTTACTAATATCCATGTTAATCATGTGTTTTCAAAGATTTGTAGTTAATTTTTTGAAGGATTTTATATTATTCAGTAGAATATATAAAGTATGTTCGTGCATTGGTCTAACCACCTTACATTCATAATATATTATTGTCTGCGATTTTGCAACATTCTTTTTGAAAAATTTCATTCACTGAAAGATTACCTAACATTCTAACACCAATAATCCATAGCAGGGAGGACAAAAATATGGAAGAACTCTTGATAAAACAAAGTAAAGCTTACCAAAATCATATGATAAACTTTTTAAAAGAGCTCCTTTCAATTGACAGCTATACTCTAAACACAGGTGAAGTCAACAAAGTAACCCATATCATGAAGAGCAGATTAAGCTCATTGGGTTTTACCGTAGTCATGAATTCGGCAAAGGGACAGGGAGACTGCCTGGAAGCGTATAACGGCACAAAAGGCCAAATCCTTCTTATCGGCCATACCGATATGGCTCAGACTCTCACCGGGAGAGAATCCTTTGATGTGTCGGACGGGAGAATAGTATGTCCGGGAGTGGGAGACATGAAGGGAGGCCTTGTAACCTTGTATTATGCCTTAAAAGTATTAAAGGACCTTCAAATGCTGCCCGGCAGCTTGCGAATAGTGTTAAGCTCTGATGAGGAACAGGCTTCTCCCTTTTCAAGGAAGTACATTACAGCCGCGGCTATGAATGCAAAACTGTGTCTGAGTTTGGAACCTGCCAGGGCAAACGGAGCTGTGGTTATTGCCAGGAAAGGTGGGACTTACTTTACCCTTACGGTAAAAGGAAGATCGGCTCACTCGGGAGTTGAGCCCGAAAAGGGAATTAGTGCGGCCCAGGAACTGGCCCATAAGATTATACATCTGCACAAGCTTTCGGATTTTAAAGCAGGCATTACCGTTAATGTAGGGTACCTAAACGCAGGTACTACCCTCGGGAATGCCATTGCAGGCCAGGGCGTAGCTAAAATTGATGTTAAATATTGGACTCCCGAGCAAGGTGCGAGAACTGTCCGGGAGATAAGACAAATTTGTTCAATTTCATCGATACCCGGAACCACCCTAACCCTTGAGCAGCATCCCGGCTTCCAGCCTATGGTAAATACCCCCCAAATCCAGTGGCTGCTGCGAACGCTGGAAACCAACGGCAGAAAACTGGGTACCGAAATCAAATGGGTTAAAACCGGGGGAGAGGGTGACGCCGGCTTCTGTTCATCGGCGGGCATACCTGTTGTCTGCGGCATGGGACCGGTTGCAGGATTATTGCACAGCCCCGAAGAATACCTTGAAACGGACAGCCTTTGGAAACGCACAGCTTTACTGGCCGACAGTCTGATAACAATAAACAAGAGGTTAAATAACGGTGAATAAAAAATTAAATGTTCTATTAAGTCTGATAATACCAATAATCATAGTGGCGGTTATTCCCTTAAATCTTACACTCAACCAGCGTGTATTGCTTGTTTCGGTTGCTGTTGTCATCCTTTGGTGGGCTTCCGGACTAGTTAACAAGGACCTGGCCTCCCTGTCCCTGCTGGTTGCTTTTTTCTTTTTCAGCAGTGCACCCATTCCGACTGTTCTACGTTTTCCCTTATCCGGCAACATGGTTCTTATTGTATGCGCCTACCTGATATCCCATGGATTGGTGAAATCCAACCTTGCAGACCGCGTATCGGGATACGTGCTGGGAAAATTCGGCGTCAGCCCTTTCAGACTGATTCTTATATCCTTTATACTAAGCACCGCTTTGATCTTTTTAATCCCACAGCCCTTTCCCAGGGTTATAATACTCTCCTCCATTTATACACAGTTTCTCAAACAGCAGAGGATTGAAAGCCCGGTTTCTACCGTTATCCTTTTCAGCATCTATGCTGCTTCTACCTGCACATCCATGATTTTCCTGAACGGTGATATCCTTTTGAACTATTCTGCCCTGCAGCTTGGAAATGTACCCATGGACTGGATTGACTGGGCGGTTTATATGTCGCTGCCGGCTCTGCTCATTAGCGCCTGCATGTTCCTTTTGTTTATAATAACCTTTAAAAGATGTATCTTCTCGGGTAAAACAAAGGTTGTACCAACCAAACCCCTTCTCTCACCCATGACGGTCACTGAGAAAAGAACCCTTTTCATACTTGCTGCCGTTTTACTGCTATGGATGTCGGAGCCTCTACATTCCATACATCCTGCCTGGGTAAGCATAATGGGTGTATCGGCAATGTTTTTTTGCAGGCTTTTAGAGCCGGAAGATCTAAAAATAATCAATTTCAGCCTGCTGTTATTTATGACCGCCGCCTTTTCAATCGGAGGAGTCCTGAACTATGAGGGTATTGCACAATCTTTCTTTTCAAAGGTTATGTTATATCTGCCCCATCAACAAAGCCATTCCTTTTATCTGTTTGTTGCCTTGATGGTCTCAGTCCTGCATATGTTTTTAGGAAGTGCTGTAGCTACATTGTCTGTAACTCTGCCGGGCCTGTTAAGCACATCAGCCATAGGAATCAATCCGGCGGCTGTTACGCTGATTGCATATGTAACGGTCAGCGTCCATTACTTGCTTCCCTTTCACCATGCAACAATAATGGTGGGCGCAGGCAGGAACAGTTTTAAGAACCAGCATGTGCTCAAATATGGTTTAGGTCTGACCTTGCTGCTTATCCCCTTTGTTCAGTTTGTATTACTGCCGTGGTGGGTACTTGTCGGATTGCTTTAGTAAAGAGCCACCCCGGCAGCATTGGTTTTCACACCACCTCAGTACCGACTCGTTCCTTGTGGCGGCAAAATCCGGACAATTCTCTATATAAGTTTCTGGTCCATCAGAATTTCAACCACCCATCTTGCTGCCTTCCCGCATACCCCCGGGCATTTGTCATCATGCCCGCCCGCTGCCAGAAACTGGCTGTATTCAGTCTCGTCCCATAAATTATATGACTTTCCCATAATCTTCTCCTGAATACCGTAGCATACAACGGTTCCGTATTCCTCTTCAAATCGTTTTATTAATTTTTTGGCAAGCTCAAAGGTTTGAAATCTTATTCTTTCCGGATCGTCGAAATTATCATATTCCCTTCCCAATAAAAGGCTAATTACCATAACCCCGCCGGTCAAGGCGCCGCAGGTGTTCCCGGTAAGGCCCACACCGCCGGCCAGGCCCGTTGCAGCCTTAAAAACATCATCGCTTATTAAGCCCAGAGCCTTTTTTATGGCTCCCACAACGCACTGGGAGCACCCGCCATACTCTTTTTCATACATGTACGCCAGTTGTTCTACTTGGGTCAACAGGTCTTCTTTTTTCATCATGACACCCCTTTATGTGATTGATACTTAACACTATTCTATCACTCCCGGTCAAAACATCAAAAGTATATTACCATAGTTTTCGGGCAATAATCGGATTATTGGAAAGGAGGAGGCAGTATGTCCAGGAAAATAGCAGTTATAGTTGCCATATTACTTGCTTTTACGGGGTTAACCATTAGTGCTGCCGGACTTTTTGAAAGCATTGAAGTGTACCGGGGCAATGTTAAGGTGTTTATAGATAGCAGGCAGGTAGAGCTTGAAGAACAGCCTTTTATATACAACGGAAGAGTGTATGTGCCCATCCGTTTTGTAAGCACTGCTCTGGGCAGAGAGGTGGATTGGAATCCTGAGATAAGGACTGTTATGATAAATAATCCCGATATAAAGCTTCCCCTGGCCGAATGCCGTCCGGATGAGGGTGAAATATTTATCTATGGGGAAATTGTCCATATAAACTATGAAAACTATACAATTACCATACAACAACACATGGATGATAACAGCATACAAGTAAAAAACCCTTTGCAGGTAAGCCGGAATGTCGTAATAGTGATACAGGAAAACGCAGCAAAGAATATCCATTTTTACCAGCTTAAAAGCAAATGTACCGGCGGCTTTATACTGGACTCCGACGGCATGGTCAGGGGTATAATAATTTAAAAAGCAGCTCCGGCGGGAAAGTCGGAGCTACTTTTTAGCTATTTCAGGGCCTTTTTCAGGTACTGGCCGGTATAGGAGTGCTCCGACCGCGCCACTTGCTCGGGAGTACCCATTGCAATAATGGTACCGCCCCTGTCTCCTCCCTCGGGACCCAGATCAATTATATAATCGGCAGTCTTAATCACATCCAGATTATGCTCTATTACCACTATGGTATTACCCCCATCCGCCAGCCTTGTCAGTACTCCAATGAGTTTCCGGACGTCTTCAAAGTGCAGGCCGGTGGTAGGCTCATCCAGAATATACAGCGTTTTTCCGGTGCTCCGTTTACTTAGTTCTGTTGACAGCTTGACCCTCTGGGCCTCTCCTCCCGACAATTGGGTGGAAGGCTGACCCATCCTTATATACCCAAGTCCCACATCGCACATGGTCTGAAGCTTTCTTTTTATAGTAGGTATGTTTTCAAAGAACTCCAGTGCTTCGTCCACCGTCATGTCCAGCACATCCGAAATGGTTTTGCCCTTGTACCTGACCTGCAGCGTCTCCCTGTTGTATCTTTTACCCTTGCAAAGGTCGCAGGGAACATATACGTCGGGTAAAAAGTGCATTTCAATCTTTATTATTCCGTCTCCACGGCAGGTCTCGCATCTTCCTCCCTTAACGTTAAAGCTGAACCTTCCCTTTTTGTAGCCTCTCATCCTCGACTCCTGGGTGGATGCAAAAAGATCCCTGATATGGTCGAATACCCCTGTATAGGTTGCCGGGTTGGACCTTGGCGTCCTGCCTATGGGAGACTG
Organism: Clostridium thermobutyricum; assembly: GCA_016841565.1. Classification (GTDB taxonomy): domain Bacteria; phylum Bacillota; class Clostridia; order Ch29; family Ch29; genus JAENYX01. The sequence continues at coordinate 41,130 of JAENYX010000006.1, forward strand.
GTCAATATCTATTATTTTATCGATATTCTCTATACCTTCTATACTCCTGTGTTTGCCGGGCTTTGCCCTGGTGTTGTAAAGCTTCTGCGCTATCCCCTTATACAGGATTTCGTTTACCAGCGTGCTTTTACCCGAACCCGACACACCGGTCACACACACGAATACTCCGAGAGGAAAATCAACTTCCAGGTTTTTCAGGTTGTTTTCAGCAGCACCTTTTATTACTATATGCTTGCCGTTTGGAGCCCTCCGGACACCGGGCACCGAAATCTCCTTGTCCCCCCGCAGATACTGGCCGGTTATGGAATACTCACAGGCAAGTATATCTTTAAGCTCTCCCTCTGCCACCACACTGCCCCCGTGAATACCGGCTCCCGGACCTATATCCAATATATGGTCGGCCGAGCGGATTGTCTCTTCATCATGCTCAACCACAATAAGGGTGTTTCCAAGGTCGGTAAGCCTTCTTAAAGTTTCAATCAGCCTGCGGTTGTCCCTCTGGTGTAGTCCTATACTGGGCTCGTCCAATATATAAAGAACCCCCACAAGGCTGGAGCCAATCTGCGTGGCAAGCCTTATCCTCTGGGCCTCTCCGCCCGACAATGTGCCCGCCGCCCTTGAAAGGGTAAGATAATCAAGACCAACATTAACAAGGAATCCAAGCCGCTCTTTTATTTCCTTAAGAATTTGATATGCTATTATTTCTTTGTTGCCTTCTAGCTTGATAGTATTAAAAAAATCAAGAGCTTCCTTGATGGACATATCGGTTATCTGCGATATATTTCTGTCTCCCACCCTGACGGCCAGCACTTCGTCCTTCAGACGGGTTCCGTGGCATACGGGACAGGAGATTACGCTCATAAAGCTTTCTATATAATTTTTTATATAGTCCGACTGGGTTTCTTTGTAGCGTCTTTGCAGGTTGTTAACAATGCCCTCAAAGGGAGCGGTAAATTCCCTCTCTCCATATTTACCGTTATGCCTGTATCGGAACTTTTGGCTTCCCGATCCAAAAAGTATAATATCCAGCGTTTTTTTATCCATCTGACCAATAGGCGTATCCCTTGTATAGCCAAAATGGTTTAACACCGCTTCAACCATATTATAGTACCAGCTGTCCTCGGAATCCGATATGGCATTAATCCCCCCGTCCCGCAAACTTTTGTCGGGATTGGGTATAATGAGTCCGGGGTCCACCTTTATAAGATTACCCAGCCCATTACAATTAGGGCAGGCACCGTAAGGGCTGTTAAAGGAAAAGAACCTCGGGCTGAGTTCCTCCATGCTCACTCCGCATTGAATACAGGCAAAATTCTGGCTGAACATCATTTCCCTGTCGCCCAGCACATCAACTATCAGCACGCCCTCGGCCAGCTTGAGGCAGGTCTCCATGGAATCGGCCAATCGTTTTTGTATGCCCTCCTTGACTACCAGCCGGTCCACAACTACCTCCAGAGTATGTTTTTTATTCTTCTCCAGCTTTATTTCTTCCCCAAGCTCCTTTGTTTCTCCATCCACCCTTACCCTTACAAAGCCCATTTTTCTCATTTCTTCCAGATGCTTGGTATACTCTCCCTTCCTGCCTCGAACTATGGGGGCAAGCAGCTGAATTCTGCTTCCCTCTTCGAGGGACAATACGCTGTCCACCATCTGCTCTACCGACTGCTGGGTTATCTCCTTGCCACACTTGGGACAGTACGGAGTACCGGCTCTGGCAAACAGAAGACGCAAATAGTCGTATATTTCGGTAACGGTTCCAACGGTGGAACGGGGGTTCCTGCTGGTAGTCTTCTGGTCTATGGAGATGGCCGGCGACAGTCCTTCTATATAATCGATGTCCGGCTTGTCCATCTGCCCCAGAAACTGTCTGGCATAAGCCGACAGGGATTCCACATATCTTCTCTGTCCTTCGGCATATATGGTATCGAAGGCCAGAGAAGACTTCCCCGAACCGCTTAGCCCGGTCATAACTATAAACTTATCCCTTGGGAGCTGGATATCCAGATTTTTTAAATTGTGCTGTCTTGCTCCTTTAATTATTATCCTATCCTTGGACATATTTTCACTCCTAATACTTATGCATTAGCTCATCCTTTTCTTATGCTGAATATTCTATCTCTTAATGCAGCCGCTCTTTCAAAATCCAGCCTGGCTGCAGCTTCCCTCATTTCTTTTTCCAGCTGCTCAATTATCTCGTCTATGTTCTCAGAACCCTTTATAACATCCTCCAGTACGCTGTATGAAACCTCTTCCTCGGCCACCTTGGTTGCCTCAATTATATCTGCTACAGCCTTCCTTATGCTCTGCGGCGTAATGCCGTGCTCACGGTTAAACCGGAGCTGGATTTCCCTTCTTCGGTCGGTCTCATCAATGGCCCGCTTCATGGAACCGGTAATCCTGTCGGCGTACATGAGCACTTTACCGTCTACATTCCTGGCCGCCCTGCCTATTGTCTGGATAAGAGATGTTTCAGACCTTAGGAACCCTTCCTTGTCGGCATCAAGTATTGCAACAAGAGCCACCTCGGGTAAGTCGAGACCCTCCCGCAAAAGGTTGATACCCACCAGTACGTCGAACACGCCCAACCGTAAATCCCTTATAATCTCCATTCTCTCCAGCGTGTCTATATCCGAATGCAGATAGCGTACCTTGATTCCTATTTCCTTCATATAGGACGTCAGGTCCTCGGCCATCTTTTTGGTCAGGGTTGTCACCAGCACCCTGTGATTCTGCTTTACCCTTTGGTTTATTTCCCCCACAAGATGGTCAATCTGGCCCTCAATGGGTCTCAGCTCTATCTGTGGGTCCACAAGGCCTGTGGGGCGTATTATCTGTTCCACTATCTGCCGGCTGTTTTCCCTTTCGTAGGGTCCCGGGGTGGCGCTGATAAATACAGCCTGGTTAACCAGTTTCTCAAACTCGTTAAAGGTAAGAGGTCTGTTGTCCAGGGCTGAGGGCAGGCGGAAACCGTATTCCACCAATGTTTCCTTTCTTGACCTGTCACCGTTGTACATTGCTCCCAGCTGCGGCACCGATACGTGGGATTCGTCAACGATTATAAGGAAATCATCAGGGAAATAGTCTATCAACGTATAGGGTCTGCTGCCGGGTTTTCTCCCGCTCAGGTGACGGGAGTAATTCTCTATCCCGGAGCAGTAACCCATTTCGGCCAGCATTTCCAGGTCGTACCTGGTCCTTTGTTCAAGTCTCTGAGCTTCCAGCAGCTTGTCCTGCGACCGCAGCTCCTTAAGTCTCTGCTCCAATTCCTGCTCAATACTGACAACCGCCCTCTCCAGTTTATCCCTGGAAGTAGCATGGTGGGAGGCGGGAAAAACCGACAGGTGACTTCTGTAACCTAGAATTTCTCCCGTAATACTGTCAATCTCGGTTATCCTCTCTATATCGTCTCCGAAGAATTCCACCCTCATAGCCCTGTTGGAAGCCTCGGCGGGGAATACCTCCAACACGTCTCCCCTCACCCTGAAGGTACCCCGGGTAAAGTTTATATCGTTCCTCTCGTACTGGATTTCCACCAATTTTTTTATTATCTCATCCCTGTCCCTTACCATGCCGGGCCGCAGGGATATCATAAGCTCACTATAATCTTCCGGATCCCCCAGCCCGTAGATACACGATACACTGGCCACAATAACAACATCCCTCCGCTCGAACAGTGCGGCGGTAGCCGAATGCCTTAATTTATCAATCTCATCGTTTATTGAAGAATCCTTTTCAATATATGTATCGCTGCGGGGTACATAGGCTTCTGGCTGATAGTAATCATAATAGCTGACAAAGTATTCCACCGAATTGTCCGGGAAGAAACCCTTGAATTCACTGCAAAGCTGCGCAGCCAGAGTCTTATTATGCGCTATTACAAGGGTGGGTTTTTGCACTCTCTCTATTACATTGGCCATTGTATAGGTTTTACCGGTACCGGTTGCACCAAGAAGAGTCTGTAATCTATAGCCCTTTTGTAATCCCGAGACCAGATTGTCTATTGCGGCCGGTTGGTCCCCAGCAGGCCTGTAATGGGATACCAGTCTGAATTTTTCCCCCAATGAATGCCACCTCTATTCGGAACATTTGTTCGCTTTGAATATTATATTACTAAATAGTTTCAAGGTCAATATCTTTCCAACGTCTTTTCAAAAACCGCAGAGTAAGAAGAGCCGACTCAATTACAAACTGTATCAGTGTCGCAATCCAAACATAGGTTACATCCAGCCTCCAGGTATAAACCACCAGATATATAAGCGGCAGTCTCACAAACCAGTTGCTTATTACCGCTACAACAAAGGGACTCCGGGTATCTCCCGCACCCCTTAAGGACGAACCCATTACCATGCTAAGGGCAATAAAAGGCTGTTCAAAGGCACCTATTCTAATACACCTCACTGCCAACTCCATAACATGGGGCAGATTGGTAAAAACTGCGATAATCAATGTCGGGAAAAAGAAAAACAGCAGGCCTATAACAGCCATGAAAAGAGTCCCCATAACGGTAGACTGGAGAGCGCTTTCCTCGGCCTCATCCTTTAGACATGCACCCAGATTCTGCCCAACAAGGGTGGAGGCAGCAACGGCAAACCCGTATCCCGGCATAAAGGATATGCTTTCGGCGGCCACAGCTATTGAATTGGCCGCAAAGGATACGGCTCCCATGCTGGAGATCCACAGCGAAGATATCATCCTGCCGCCGCTGTGGGTAAATTCCTCCATAGACGCCGGTATGCTTAGTTTGAAAATCCTTTTTACAACATTCTTTTCAAGCCTGAACATATGCTGCAGTCTCACCCTGACTCCCGACCTGCCGTAAACAAGCATACCTATTATTATAACCGCTCCAATTATCTGCCCGGCAGCGGTGGCAACCGCAGCTCCTGCCACCTCCAGACGCGGAAAACCAAAATAGCCGAATATTAACACATAATCGCCAATTACATTAATCCCATTGGCGATTGCTGCTATAACCATAGGTGTTCTGGTGTTGCCCACACCCCTCATGATATAACTACATACGCTTAGAGGGATCATAAATGCGGCGGCAACGGAGGTTATCCTCATATAGGATACCGCATACTCCAGCACTGCGGAGTCTTTAACGAAATACTGCAGCACAGTCCTGGAAAGAAATCCTATGGAAACGGCCACCATCAGTCCTATTATAAAACCCAGGCCCAGAGCCTGAGAGGCCACCCTTTCAATATCTTCTTTCTGACCTGCTCCTGTATACCTTGCTATCAGAGCCATTGCCCCGATACCCACTCCTGCAAAAATTGCGGTTATTGTAAAAACTATCTGTCCCCCCAGCCCAACGGCGTTAAGGGCTTGGGCGCTGAGCCTTCCCACCATAGCCGTATCGAATACCCATACGAACATATGCAAAGCCATTTCCAGTATTACCGGCCAGGCAAGGAATACTATTCTTCCTGTCAAATCCATATTCCTTTTTAACTTCTTCATTTCCGTTCCCTTTCTCTTGTTCTCAAGTATAAATTAAGCTATAGGGTAAACCCATAGGCTTACCCTATAGCTACCGTGCTTATCAAACCACCTGTACCCCTGCCCCCTTGTCAGTGGGACAAATGATCTGTTCCCTTATCCTTTTTCCTTTTGCGAAACTTCCTGATAAGCCTCTTAATAGGGCTTGACATCTCTACCGCAGTGGTTGCAGAACTTCGTTCCCTGGGTACCAGTATCAAACCCAGCCTGTTAATTCCGGCAGAGTAGCGGGAAAACTCCAATGTACCGGTCTGCCCGTCAAGGGTAACCCTATCTACCCATATAAAGGTGGGATACTGCTCCAAGACGGCTGCCAGGTCATCCTCGTTTTCCACTTTTTTTCCATTTATACCGGTTATTATATCTCCTCCCGATATGCCCATGTGGTCGGCCACTTCTCCAGCAAATACGTCCAGTACGCGAACTCCGCTATCGGGAGATGAGTATATGGGAACACCCCTTTTCTGACGGCGCCTGCCTGTTAAAATGAGCAGTTCATGAAAGGCAGGCCCGAATATGGCGGCAAGCCATTGAAGAGGCCGGTAGTGGGAAGACAGAATAGAAATACCCAACAGTACAATACTATATGCAAATAGCTTAACTGCCGATTGGCGGCTCTTTTTAACCGGTGTCTCGGTAATGGCAATATCGCTGTAACCCAGCGCTGCCACAACCGGCAGCATCAGAAACCAAACATCATCAAGGCTTCCCGTAAGACCCATGGGTTTTAACAGAGGCCACCAATCAGGCATGGGTACCGAATCCGCCGGGGAAATCTGGCCTGTAACCACCGACATTATGATTATTGGTATGGGCCAGAACCTGACCAGGCTGAAAGCGCCAACCACGCCGCGTACTTTGTCCTCCATAAATACGGGTATGCAGTGCTTATATCCATTCAGGAATATAAGTAAACTTTCCACAAGATGCAGTATGGCTACAATAGACATAAGAGCAGGAACATCTATCCGTGGAAAGCCCAATGCAAGACTTGCAATAGAGACTATTCCTCCGGCATACGAGAAGCACATATACCTCGGATTCACCATCATGAGGAGAACAGCTATTACCCATACGTAAAGAATACCGGTATTATCAAGGGTTACTCCCACCACCACCATGACAATGCTCCCTATCAGCCCGCCGGCCAGACCTGAAGTAATGGAGCCCTGCATCCTCTCCCACACCGAGTATCTTTGCTTACCCAGCATCTGCTCTTCCAGGTTGCAGCTCTTTTTATATTGGTTATAGACCAGAAACAACACAACCCAGAAAAGTGGATTTATAAAAACGGTTACTATGGATTTCATAACCATCATGGTCAAATCAAGAAAAGGAAACATTAATACACCTCCAAGGTTAACAAAACACAGGTGCCAGATCTTAGGTGCTAGATGGTAGTTCGCAGTTTACAGACTGCGGATCACATATTACGGGTCGCAGTTAAAACATTAAGCCATCTGTGTCCAAGCTTTTACCCGCACTGCCCGAACAAGACATTTATGCGGGTCTGCGCAGCATATATAACGGATGCCATTGCCTATATCTTGACACTGGTCGCCGGTCACTGGCCGCCGGTCATCCGGCTTTTAATAAGCTCTACGGCCTTTGCCATCTGGGGATCCTTACCCTGCTTATATTCACCCATAACCGCATCCTCAGGCAGCTCCACAACGTAGTCGGGCTGGATACCTTTGCCCTGAATGCTCCTGCCGTTGGGTGTATAGTACTGGGCTATGGTCATCTTAATAGCCGAACCGTCGTTCAGTCCCTGGATGGTCTGCACCAGGGCTTTACCGAAGGTTTTTGTCCCCACCAGCTCTCCGGTCCCGGAATCCTGCACTGCCCCGGCCAATATTTCGGAAGCGCTTGCGCTGCCCCCATCTACCAGCACCACAAGGGGCAGCCCCATCTGATCGGAGCCTGAGGTTTCCTCCTTCCTGTTACCCTGCCTGTCTTCGGTATAAACAATAATCCCTTTTCCCATAAGAATATCGGCAATTCTGACCACCTGGTCCAACAGTCCTCCGGGGTTGCTTCTCAAATCCAGTATTAGTCCTTCAATCCCCGACCTTTGCAGTTCCTTTATTTCCTTCCTGAAATCCTCATTTGTTTTCTCGTCAAAGGTGGATATTCTTATATAGCCGATATTGTCTTCCACAACCTGAGCCTTTACCGTTATCAGCCTGATTTCCTGCCGTACAATTTTCACGTCAAAGGGCTGGGGAACCCCCTCCCTCATTATAGTTAGGACCACCTCAGTCCCTTCGGGTCCCTTCATCATGGCAACCGCCTGCTCCAACTGGTCGCCGTATACCTCCTGTCCATCCACTTTGATTATCCTGTCGGCGGTTCTAATGCCCGCTCTGTCGCTGGGCGTATCTTCTATGGGCGCCACCACTTTAATATATCCGTCTTCTCCTCCTTCAACCACCAGACCGACGCCTTCATAGATACCGGTTGTGTGAGTCATAAAGGAATCATATTCGTTTTTGTCCATATATACGGTATATGGGTCTCCAAGGGCTTCCAGCATGCCCCGTACCGCTCCTTCTTCCATAACGGCCGGGTCTGTCTCCAAGTAATAATGAGTCTCCACAAACTCCTTAATATGCATCAGCTTTTCCAGTTCCCTGAAGTTGTCGTATTCCCTGGCCGATAAAATTACACTTCCCCCGGGAAGTGGAATGGATACAAAATTTATTATACACACGGTAATTATTACGGCTGCCACCAAAAAAGCAACCGTTGACAGCATTGACTTAAAGCTAAATTTCATTACAACTTCCTCCTGTCGGTTTCTCCATATAAACAATATACGCAATATTGCCCGGTAATATTAATATGTATCCATTATACACCAGATAATTCCTATTTCAAAGGAATACATTGTCCTGTTGTCTTTGCATGGCAGCCGGCTATTGCTGCATATAGACCGCCGTCCGACCGGTATCAACAATAGCAATTGGTGTAAAAGCAGTATCCCATAACAAAAAAAGCCGGTTTCCCGGCTTAATTCTATACATTCAAGAATCTTCTCAATGATACGCTGCTGCCTAATGTTCCAATAACTACTCCAACCGCCAATAGAATAAGCGATGTATTATAGAGAGTCTGGGCAAAGGGAGCAAGGCTGCCCGATATCAGTACAAAAATACCGCCAAAGTCCCTGTGCATGGATATATAGAAGTAATTGTATATTCCGGCAACCATACCCGAAGCAATGACTGCACCAATAATACCCAGCATCAATCCCTCTATAATAAAGGGAAATCTTATGAAGCTGTCGGTGGCGCCTATATATTTCATAATACTGATTTCCTTTCTCCTGGCCACCACTGTCAGTTTAATGGTATTGGAGATTATAAACACCGATATAAGAGCCAGGATACAAATCAGAACCGTACCCACAACCCTGACCAGATCGGTGGACTTCAGCAGCCTGTCAACAACGTCTTTACCGTACTGGACTTCCTCAACTCCTTCAAAAGCTGCAATTTCGTCGGCAATACTGCCTATTGTATTTGGATCATGCACTTTTACTATATATGAACTGGGAAAGGGATTGTTTTCCCCTTCCAGCCCTTCCAGAAGGCTGTGGTTATTTCCCAACTGCTCCTTGTATTTTTCAAGGGCTTGCTCCTTGGTCTCAAATGCAATATCCTTTACTCCGTATATTTGTCTGATTCTGCTTTCTATTAAAGTTACCTGGGAAGAATCCACTTCCTCCTCAAGGAAAGCCTTAATCTCAACGCTTGATTCTATATAATCGGCCAAACTGTTTATGTTCATTATAGTCAGGAGAGACAATCCAAGCACCAGTAGAACTGCAGTAACAGAGCCTATGGCAACAAGACTCATTATTCTGTTTCTCCACAGCCCGGAAATACCCTGTCTAAATTGTAACCCAAACGTCTTAATCTTCAACGTTATAACCTCCCCTCTCCTGGTCTCTCACTATCTTGCCCCTGTCGAGGGTTACCACCCTTTGCCGCATATAATTAACTATATCCCGGGCATGGGTGGCCATAACCACCGTTGTACCTCTTTGGTTTATTTCCTTTAGTATCTTCATTATTTCCCAGGCAGTATCGGGGTCCAGGTTACCGGTCGGCTCATCGGCTATTAGCAGGGAAGGGTTATTGACTATGGCCCTGGCCAGGGAGACTCTCTGCTGCTCTCCACCCGAAAGCTGATTTGGAAATACATTTGCTTTATCCCCCAGACCCACTATGGACAGAACCCTGGGTACCTGCCTTGCTATTTCTCTTTTTGAAGCCTCTACAATGTGCATGGCAAAGGCAACATTCTCAGCCACCGTTTTTTCCTGCAACAGCCTGAAATCCTGAAACACCACGCCCAGCTTTCTTCTCATGTATGGTATCTTACGTCTCTTAAGCTTGTTGATATTTATTCCGTCTATAATAATGGAACCGGAGGTGGGATTCTGTTCTTTCAACAGCAGTTTTACCAGCGTTGATTTACCTGCACCACTGGCTCCTACGAAAAATACAAACTCACCCTTATGTATTTCAATGTTAATATGGCTAAGGGCAATTGTACCGTTGGGATATCTCTTTGTGACATCCTTAATAGCTATCACCTATAATCACTCCTATCCTCATGTCCTTTCGACATGCAAGCGCCTAATCCTCCAGATATGTTGGTAAATCCTAATAAAAGTATAATATTTTTTCTCCTGCCTTTAAAGGAGAAATTATATCCATATACAATTTTTTATTGTACAATAGGCTTGAGAAGAAGGAGGTAAGCCGGATGAAACAAAAAATCAGAAAAGAAATTCTTAATATAAGACAGCGAATGCCCTCTTGGCAAAAACGGGCATACAGCCGGCATATTTTCAAAAGACTTATAACCATGGATATTTATAAAAATTCGGCCGCCATCATGGCTTATATAGATTTCAGAAACGAAGTGGAAACAATGCCTTTAATTGAGCACTGCCTCTCGGAGAACAAAAGGGTTGTTGTCCCGGTATGTATAAAGGAAAACCATGAGTTGCTTTTATCCGAGCTTAAAGACCCCCAGAGAGAGCTAACACCGTCAACCTATGGTGTGCTCGAGCCTGCTCCGGAATACTTAAGGCCCTTCCCCAAGGAGGACCTTGATCTGATTCTGGTTCCGGCGGTAGCCTATGACGAGCAAGGCTTCAGGATTGGATACGGAGCCGGGTATTACGACAGATTTTTCGACGGTCTGACCCGCAAAGTGCCCAGCATAGGCCTTGCCTTTGAACTTCAGATAATAGACAGAGTACCCACCGAGCCCACCGACTACCCGGTGGATTACATCATAACCGAAAAGAGGCTTATCAATTGTGTTAAGGAAGGAGTGAGATAATGAAATTTATATATTATTTTTGGAATACCATTTTCATTATTTTACCAATCTATATTCTTGGCAAGTTCAAATTCTGGTCTTACATTTTTGCTATTGCCCAGCGTGTTGACAATGAATTTCCTCTTTTTACTGATATTTTTACAATGTTCATATTTATGCCCTGCTTTTTTCTGCTATTTGCAGGAATTCCATTTCAATTAATATTAATACTTGTTAATGGCCCGTTTAAACGCCTAATCATAACTATCACAGTTTTTGTTTTTGTATTCTCTTTTGCAGCAATATTATTCCCATATAGTATAAAAGGCAGTATATTAATTTCTTCAGTTGCTCTTATTGTAAGCATAGTTTATTTATTAATATCCTATATCCTATACACTATGGCGTTTTGCGGTCAAACAATTAAATAATAGACTTATTGCTACCACTGAGGGCAGACAACAGAACCGTCCCCGTGTCTGCCCT
>JAENYX010000006.1:52560-92866 GCA_016841565.1 Clostridium thermobutyricum
CCCGTGTCTGCCCTTGTCTTGTTACTGTTGGTTCTTATTGTCGGAATCGCCCGCCTCAACCGCTTTTCTGAAGGCCTCAAGTTTTTGCTGTACCCTATGGTAAAGGGTGCCCTCGGGATAGCCTCCGTCTTCACCCATGGTGCCGGCGGGCATACCGGTAAGTATTTCGATGCCCTCCTCTATGGTCCTCACCGGGTATATGTGGAACTTGCCCTCCGACACCGCCGCTATGACCTCATCGTCCAGCATAAGGTTGCTGACATTCTGATGGGGAATCATTACCCCCTGGTCACCCGTCAGACCCTTCTCCCTGCATACCCTGAAGAAGCCTTCTATCTTCTGGTTGACTCCGCCGATGGGCTGGATTTCGCCCCTCTGGTTGACAGAGCCCGTCACCGCAATGCTCTGTTTGATGGGAATATCCGAAAGACTGGAAAGAACGGCGTAAAGCTCGGTGCTGGAGGCGCTGTCCCCGTCAACGCCGCCGTAGGACTGTTCAAAGGCTATGCTGGCAGTCAAAGACATAGGACTCCTGCGCGCAAACTTTTCTCCAAGGTAGCCCCCCAGTATTAGAACTCCCTTGTCGTGAATGCTGCCGCTCATTTTTACTTCCCTCTCAATATTTATTACTCCTTTTTTCCCTACATAGGCCACCGCTGTGATTCTGGAGGGTCTCCCAAAGGAATACTCGCCCATGTCCAGAACCGAAAGGCCGTTGACCTGGCCTACAACCGATCCCTCGGTATCTATAAGAATGGTACCGTCCTTTATGTATTCGTGTATCTTTTTTTCATACTTGTTGGAACGGTATATCTTTTCCTGTATTGCTTTTGTAACATGATCGGCGGTCACATATTGCACACCCTCCATACCCGCCCAGGTATCGGCTTCGTATATGATTTCGACTATTTCATTAAATCTCGTGCTGAGCTTATTCTGATTGTCTGCCAGTCTTGAACTGTACTCCACCATCCTGGTTACCGCAGACCGGTCAAAATGCCTCAGGTTTTGTTCAATACAGTGTTTGGATATAAAAGCTGCTATCTTGTACAAATGCCCGGTATCTTTATCCATCTCGGTATCAAAGTCCGCCTTTATCTTAAACAGTTTTTTAAAGTCCTCGTCCATATTGTATAAAAGGCTGTATATTTCGTAACTCCCTATTACTATTATTTTTATATCCAGCGGAATGGGTTTTGGCCGCAGGGAGGAGGTGGCTACTACTCCGGTCTGTTCGGCTATGTTTTCTATGGCTATTTCCCCGGTCTTTAAAGCTCTTTTAAGCGCCTCCCAGGAATATGGATTTAAAAGTATATCCTTTGCCTGAATAATCAGGTACCCGCCATTTGCCCTATGAAGAGCTCCGGCTTTTATTTTGGTAAAGTTGGTGGTTAATACCCCCAGTTGGTTTTCATACTCCACCTTACCCACCAGATTGTAATATGCAGGATAGGTTTCTATCAGCACCGGGGCATGCTCCAGCTTGCTGCTGTCCACCACCAGGTTTATTTTATACTTGAAGGTACTGTCGTCCTTCCGGGTCTTGGTAAGCCAGGGAATTGCCGTTTCCTGCGTCTCTTCCCTGCCTTTGAAATCCTCCACATTCTCGATGATATCCTTCTGCACTCTATCCAAAAAGCTGAGTATTTCGGGACATTCGCATTGCCGGTATTTGGCCTTCATCTCGCCTATGCCATAGCTTACTGAGTCCATGGCTATTTGGCCATCCAACTCCTTCATTGTATCCTGGGCTTCCTGTTCCAGCTCCCTAATCCTGTTAAATATTTCAACCGCTCTAATCTGGAGCTGTTCATTCCTGTCCCCAATCTCTTTAATGGAATGTTGGTCCAGTTTCCTGTAATCCTCTTCACTTATAGGCTTGCCGTCCACCAAGGGCACACTGACAAAACCGTTTGCACTCCTTTTAAATTCAAAGCCGTATTCCTTCGCGGTTCTATTAAGCTCTTCCATCAGCAGCGTGGTTTTTTCCTGAAATTCCTGAAGAATTCTCGATTTACGCTTGTTGTAATCCTCGCCCGAAAAGGCTTTGGAAATGGCCTTCTTGAGCTGATCAATAAGCCGGTTCATATCCTCCTTGAGTTTTGCACCTACCCCTGCAGGCATTGACAGAGCCAGGGGCTGATATGGATCATCGAAATTGTATACATAGCACCAATCCAGCGGAACGGACTTTTCCTTTGCCAGTCTGTATACTATCGACCGGGCATAGCTGTTTCTTCCGGTGCCGTTCAACCCTGCAACAAAAATATTATAGCCTTGCTTTTCTACCTTTAGCCCGAATTCCATTGCTCTGCTGGCTCTTTCCTGCCCAATTATACCCTCAAGCGGCGGAATGTCCAAAGTGGTCTCAAATTCCAAATCGCTGTAATCATAATGCTTTTTTAGCTGTTCAGGCTTCAATTCCTTTGCCGTTGCCATCAGCATCACTCCTTTTAACTATTCTTTATAATTATACCATTACAAAGACCTGTTAATCTCAAATAGTAAAAAAGCAGGCTATACAGCCTGTCTTTTTACTGCTCCGACAACTGGGTGGAGTATACCGGCCTCTCGGTTCCGTCAACGAAAAACCTGAACAGAGTATCCTTTGGTATATCCTTCATGTCTATTTTTACAATTGCATATGGATAAGTAACCACCTGAGCCACCGGTTGTTCAGGCTCGGGATTATTGTATTCCACGTATATGTCAATGCTGTGCCCGTCTTGACTCCTATTGAATCCCTCTATGCCGGCCACCTTCACCCCGTAGCCGGCCGTTGGCTTCTTCCCACGGGTAACTACTATAAAAGCCGTATCTTCCACGACATACACTTCTATATCTTCTTCCCTTGCCTTCTGTACCGCTTCCTTTATCTGTGGTGGGACCTCATGGACCGCGACCTGTTCGAATGCCACATCAGACACCTCCGGCATTTTACAGCAATTCACCATTGCTGATGTTAATTATAGAGAGAGACACTATGCATATTGTCAGCATATTCCTGTTATAGAGTATTATAAAAAGTCGGGTTATATTACTTTTTTACAGGCGCTTTATTTTAATGGCTTTCTCCACCGCCTGCATTATACAACTAGGCGTCAGTCCATATTTTATAAGTAACTCCCGGGCGGTTCCCGATTCTCCAAATGTATCGTTTACGCCCACCCTTATTACCGGTACCGGTAACAATTGGCCCAGTATTTCTGCCACAGCACTGCCCAAACCACCGATTATACTGTGCTCCTCTGCCGTCACCACTGCTCCCGTCTCCTGGGCAGCCTTCCTGATAAGACTTGCATCAATGGGTTTGACGGTATGTATATCAATTACCCTTGCGCTTATACCGTTTTTTTGCAAATCTGCAGCCGCTTCCATTGCCATTGTCACCATAATACCGGTGGCTACTATGGTGACATCTTCTCCATCCCTCAGGGTTATGCCCTTACCCCACTCAAAGGCATAACTGTCCCTATCGTATATACCGTCAACCTTTGCCCTTCCCAGTCTTATGTATACAGGACCCTTGTAGCCGGCGGCCGCCCGTACCACCGCCTCTGTCTCTACCCCGTCGGCAGGACACAGGACCGTCATATTGGGAATAACCCTCATAAGAGCGATATCCTCCAGACACTGGTGGGTGGCTCCGTCCTCGCCCACCGTCAGGCCGGCATGGGTTGCCGCTATTTTCACATTCAGCCTGGGATAGGCGATGGCATTTCTTATGGTCTCATAAGCCCTCCCGGTGGCAAACATGGCAAAGGTACTGGCAAATGGTACCTTCCCGCTTGCCGCAAGACCGGCGGCGGTACCCATAAGATTCTGCTCGGCAATTCCCATATTGAAAAACCTGTCGGGGAATTCCTTTGCAAAAATAACAGTTTTTGTGGATTTTGACAAATCGGCATCCAGCACCACAATGTCCTTATTCTCCTTCCCAAGCTCCATCAGGGTTTTGCCATAGGCATCCCTCGTCGCTATGCTAGCACTCACAACAAATCACCTCCAGCTCTCCAAGGGCGGCATCCTTTTCCTGGTCATTAGGCGCTTTCCCGTGCCAGTCAACTGCATTTTCCATAAAGGATACACCTTTCCCCTTAGTGGTTTTTGCTATTATCATGGCAGGCCTGCCCTTCACCTTTTCCGCTTGTTTAACCGCATGAATTATTTCCTCCAGGGAATGTCCGTCCACCTTCAGCACCTCCCAGCCAAAGGCCTTCCATTTTTCTGCCAGAGGTTCCACCGAAATAACCTCCCGGTTGGGTCCGTCTATCTGAAGCCCATTATGGTCCAGGAAAACCGTAAGGTTGTCCAGCCTGTAATGGGCGGCAGCCATAGCGGCCTCCCAGATTATTCCCTCCTGTACCTCGCCGTCACCTATCAGGGCATAAATTCTATTGTCCCTGTTGTCCAGCTTTGATGCCACAGCCATCCCGCAAGCTGCTGCAAAGCCCTGACCAAGGGAGCCGGTGGACATCTCAACTCCCGGGGTACCCTTCATATCCGGATGCCCCTGCAGCATTCTATCCATCCGCCTGAATCCCGAAAGCTCCTCCTGAGGAAAATACCCCCTTAGAGCAAGTGCTGCATACAGAACCGGGCAAGCATGACCCTTTGACAGTACAAACCTGTCCCTGTCCTCCCAGTCGGGCCGGGCCGGATCAATCCTCATTATCTCAAAATACAGTGCGGTGAGTATTTCAACCGAGGACAGCGAGCCCCCGGGATGCCCCGACTTGGCGGCACTTATCATCTCTATTATGGCTCTTCTAATTCTTACAGCAGTTTGTTCCAGCTTTGCCATACTGTTTTCCAAAATCACACCTCTCCTTTCTCCATTATACACACAACCATTTTGACAAAGTATTCTCTTAGTATCCTGTTAGATAAAAACTTTCTGAAGGGCTGACGCAAGGGTACAAGACGGTAATGCTCCATTTTAAACGGCAGGTCCTTAAGCAGCCCTTCGAACCGTTTAATTGTCATACCGTTTATATAGGAGAAATATTCACTGCCGCCGCTGTTGCGGTCAATCCTGAAATCTATCCTCCTCCGGCCGTCGGGCAGGTCCTTAACCAGATCCTTGTAGCAGTCAATCAGTGTCTGCCGGCCAAAAAACCTGTGAACCCAAGGTATTCCAATGGCATCCGACAAATGGGCTCCAAAGGGATGGTAATAGGGCGGAAAGTTTATGTAAAGTCTGCCCCCCGGTTTCAACACCCTGTGACACTCCATCAGCACCGGCTGTGGCAGGTCAACATGCTCCATTGCATCGTTCATTATAATTGTATCAAAATAACCGTCCTCAAAGGGCATTTGCGCTGCATCGCCAACAACAAACCGGAATTTTTCCTCCAGTCCCTTTTGGTGTGCAAGCTGCTGAGCTTCTTCCTTATAATGCTCCACAGGGTCAATACCATAAACAACAGCTGCGCCCCTGGATGCATAATACAACGTCTTGCCTCCGGCTCCGCAGCCAATATCCAGAACTCTCTTGTCCTTAAACATCTCCTGCTCATTGGCAAATGCCAAAAAAAATTCTATGGTCCTTCTGCCCATACTGAACTGCCACTCTGCATAGGTAAGCTTCCCTTGGTTCTGAAGGTTAAAGGGATGCCGGGGCAAAGGGAACAGCCGGTTCAAAGCCTTACATAAAAAAACGGAAAAGCTCATTTTCTGCTCCTCCTTCCTCTGTCTATTAATACTTTGATAACAAACACAGGTAACGAAAGCATTCTTGCCGCTCTCCACGGCTGCGTAATAAGCCTGTAGAACCATTCAAGTCCGGCTTTCCTGAATATTAGCGGAGCCCTGCTCACCTCGCCGGCAAGGACGTCAAAGCTTCCGCCCACCCCCATTGCAATGCTTACCTTAAGTCTGCCCAGATTGGAACTAATCCACTTCTCCTGTTTGGGGCTTCCAAGGGCAACCAGAAGAACCTCGGCTCCCGATGCATTTATTTGCTCTACCATGCCGGGCACATCCTGCTCTTTAAAATATCCGTTCCGTGTACCCTTTATTTTGATGGATGGAAACCTCTTGGCTATGTTGTCGGCAGCCCTTTGGGCTATTTCCGGTTTTCCGCCCAGAAGGTATACCGATCTTTCTTCTTTGTCCAGAATTTTGAGCATACCGGTCATCAGGTCAAACCCTGCCACCCTTTCGCTTAACGGGTTTCCGTATATTCTGGAAGCATATACAAGACCTATGCCGTCCGGCACCACCAGATCCCCCGACTTCAGTATTGCCATCAACTCTTTGTCCTTAACAGCATTTATAACCATTTCCGAATTTGGGGTATAGATGGTATTGGTTCCATCCATATCCAGCAGGACAGTTATCTTATCCAGGGCACCCTTCATATCTGTCTTGTCCACCGGTACCCCAAGTATATTAACTTTTTCCATAACCTTCATGTCATGCTCCTCCACACCTGTATTCTCATTTCGACCAATTGGTTCTCTTGCATACACTTCTATATATTAAGCAGCTCCATTACCAGCTTATCGTTTATTTTGGCCTGTTCCTGCATTTCCTTAACCCTGGCAAACATCTGCATCCGTACTTTCTCCCGGTCGGCCCAAACTCTCTGTATTTCAACCAGCAGGTCGCTAAGCTCTACATCTTCCACATTGCCCACGGCTTTCATGTTTAACCGGGAAAGAAAACCATCTATCTTGGGGTCATAGGATATTCCCACCAGGGGTACCCCCTGTATAGCAGAAAAAATAAGCGAATGCAGCCTTACTCCCACCACCAGATCCACCTGACCAATGATATCAAGCACCTGACCGGCAGAATGCCTGCCGTCGACAGAATAGGCACTGTTTTGCATTATCGATTTAATTTTCATTATGCATTTATTGTCTTCCCCATAGTGAAAAGGTATAAACACCACCTGAAAGCCCAATTCATCTATCAGATTATCGGCAGTTTTGGCAATTATACCGTTAAAGGCTTCTGCCCCTTTCCATTCCCTGACAGAAAAACCCACAACCGGACGCTCCTTTTGAACCCCCAGGCTTTCAAGGACTTCAATCCCCTGGCTGTTGCCCGGCGGCTTTAAGGTAACCACAGGGTCGGAAGTCATATAAATGGGAGGCTTGTTTATCCCCATATTCTTAAGATCTGCCACCGATTGTTCATCCCTGACCGTTATGGCATCAACACCGTTCAGGATTGTTCTTGTCAGTCTTCGATTGGTATTTTTAGTTATTGGGCCGATACCCTGGCCATACACCATGACCTTTTTGTTCAAACGTGATGCAATATATATTAAGCCCAAATAGTATCTTATGCTCTTTTCGCTTGTAACATCCTGTAGTAATCCGCCTCCACCGCTGATGAACAGGTCGCAGTTTTTTATGGACATATATATTTCAAAAAAATTTTTCCTGTCCACTGCCTTGACACCATGCCGGGATTCGGTAAAGGAAGGATTGGCAGATAATACTGTTATTTCTATGTTACTGCCGATGGACTTTAAGTTTTCAATTATTGATGTAAGTATGGATTCGTCTCCTATGTTTCCGAAACCATAATAACCGGATACAAGTATTCTGTGCATTTTATATCCTCCTGCGGGATGTGTATAAATTGATTGCACTGTTTAACATCAATATTCCGATTACACCCAGTAGAATTCCAAAACCCAAACCGTATACCGTCCTGTAAAAAGATATATGCAATAGAGTCCTCAAATGGCTGAAGCTGTTAACCATGGAAATCTGACCTATGGCTGCTGCCAGCCCCAGGGGAAAGATATATTCGCCGTACCTGATCATTGCCGCCGCAGCCATTATGATTAGTGCGGGATGAGCCACAAGGAATTCCTTGGTCCGCGGCCGTGCCAACAAAGTCTGTTCCATAAAGGTTCTGAGCTGAGCTTCAAATCCCAGAATGGGCGCTCCGGCGGTATGGCCTGTCCTGCCCAGATACAAATACCCTGCAACGGCGACTATACCTAAAAGCAACGCATATTTTACCATCAGGGGAGTATCAAACAGAGATTTGAGTTCACCCTCTATATCCCGGTGCTTCTCCCTTTGGTATCCTATAATCACAAAGTAAGCGGCGGTAAAAAGCATAAGAGGAATTATATGTGCAAACTTTACACCTCTGAATATATCCATTTCGAGAAGATATGAAGTGGAACTGAGCATGGAAGCCACGTAGGCGGCTCCAACCAACGAAATCAGTGAGGCCTTTAACAGCAACGACACGCTGCTGCCCACAATGCTTTTCCAGTCCTTCTTATCCTTATTTTCCATGGCTCTTTTGCAAAATTTAAGCACATATACCATTGCCAGTGTCGGAAATACGATAGCTGCACCCAGCGCAAACACCTTGTCGGCAATGAAAGGCATAACCAGTCCGAAAGCAAAGCACCCGGCCATTCCCAGTAAGAATAGCCCATATATATAGGTTCTCCTTATTTTTATCAATTCATCAATAAATATCAAAAAGCCCGCCATCATACCTGCAGTCAGTACCATAAGTCTCAACAGACCTATATTATAAGCCTTCATAGGCACCACAGGGCCCAGTTCAAATCCGCGCCCCGAAATAAGCCCGGCAAATTCCTTGATATATTTCCTGTTTGTATCAAAATTTTCCTCAGGGCTTTTGGTTTCTTCAACTTTTGGATTGAGGTATACCAGCCTGGCATTTCTCTCGTCCACAGCCCTAAACCACCGATCCATCACTTCCCTCGGCGATACTTTGTTTGCTTCGGCTTCATTCAGGCTAAAGACCCTTGCAGCCTGGAAATCAGCCAATTGTACAAGCCCGTCCAATCCCAGCTGCTCTATATGCTTTAACTGCATCCAGGTTTCTATGGGGCCCAGCACAATCCCCGTATCCTTTATCCTGCGCGCAGTTGTTTCCAGCTGGTCGGGATACCCAAGCACCTGTTTGCCGTCAAATATCATGGAAGTAACGGGATAGTCCCCAAAGCTTTCAAAAAGGTCTTCTATGTAGCCCGGGGTAATTCCATAGTAATTATTGGGACGAACTGCAATGTTCAGGCCCAGCCTCCTGGCCATTTCGAACTTGTCATAGTCGAACACAACGGTAAGATCCTTCAGGTCCTCATACCTGCCGGCCACCGTCATGGCATATACACCGTCCTTGGACCAGTCATGGAATGCCCTGCCTTTATTGCTGAGAGGTCCCCTTATCCGGTCATAGGTAGAAGCATCGGCGGCGAATATAACTACCGTACCCGATGGATCCAGGCCGGAGCCTCTGATTTGCTCTGCCGTTTCATTAAGGGGGTTCCTTAAAAGATCCTGTTCCATCAGTTCCCATAAATTCATGACCGAAATATGCCCGTCGGCCCTTAGTTTTTCAATGGTTTCTTCTTTAATGGCCACCGAGGTTGCCCCTGAAGCCTTCAAGTCCCTGAGCACTTTTTCCATATCCATGCCCATATCGTCGCCCAATTGCTTATATTTTTCATAATCGGCCACAAGTTCCACCCTGTAATATGGTTTTTCTATTTCAAACCTTTGGTAAAGTGTGAATACCGCCGCCGCCAGAGACAAAACCAGTATTGTCAGTAAAACTTTATCCTGTTTCATTAGAACACTCCTATGCTTCAATTTTCTCATTGGCCTTGTTTCTTATTGTATATCATACCGTCCTTTTACCAAAAATATACAGTCAGTTTCTGCCCTTACCCCTCTGCCGTCGGTCCGTGGAACCAACATCAAATGGTTGTCGGGTATTACCTGCCCCTGGCCAATATCCCTTGCTCCGGTCAAATCTGCCAGTCCTCCCAGCTGACTCTGTACAGCATAAGCCTTACCGCCCCGTAGAATTAACTCAGTTCCGGAATGCCCGATAAGAAGCTTGCCGGCAGTCAATGAGACAACCTCAAGCGCTTCTGTCCCGCCCGACATTTCGGTACCGCCCATGCCGCTCTCCAAAGCTGAGATTCTTTCGGTCAACTGCTGTATGAGGGTATTTAACTCCTGGTACTTCTGTTCAAAATAATACTTTAATTGTTCGCTTCTTTGCTCAACATAGCTTTGGGTAACCAGCGGATCCTGCTGGGAACCCGGTTGAAAGTCGCCGGCCCGGACTATTTGTCCCGCTGCCAGGACCATCCCAACCAGAACAATTCCGTATAAATACAGCCTGTTTTGTCTAATTCTTTGCAGCATAACATCACTCCAATCGGTTGGTAGTGCGTAGTTCGCAGCTGACTGAGTACTGGCCGCTGCCGGCTAATTACGGTCCTGCCGAACTGCGGCAAAATGAAAACCGTCCCCTGCCGCAGGAATATAGTTATTCACCACCACCCATCACTACAAACAGATTATCCCCAGGATAATAGATTCTATAGAGGGGTAGGAAATCCTGTCTGAAATTGCAAAATATTTACCCTGCAATTATTTCCTGGGCAATGCCGTACCTATGCGCTCACTTCTTGACACCTATTGCAAATATTGCTACTATGAGGATGAAATGTATTTAAGCAGCCGTAAACAGCTCATCAGAGCCTGATAAAAATAATCCTTTGGGAAGTGAATTAAATGGAGTATAAATTCCTTCTGGAATCAATATTGAAGCACCTGGATGAAGGAATACTTGTAGTGGATGTAGATGCTAATGTCACATTCTTCAATGAACCGGCAACCGGTATTGCCGGGATCACCCCCGATAAGGCCGTTGGCAAAAACATATTGGAAATATTCCCCGACCTTACACCCGAATCAAGCACTTTCTACCGCGTCCTGAGAACAAAAAAGCCTATAATCGACCATGTCCAAAGCTATATGAACCACCAAAGAAAAATTGTATCCACCGTTACTTCTACCCTGCCCCTTATAAAAGACGGCAGGCTTGTGGGCGCACTCGAAATATACAGAGACCTGACAATTGTCAACGAAATGGCCGATAAGATATCGGCTTTACAGAAGGAGCTGTTTAAAAAGGATGCCAAGCGTGGTGACTACAAAGGAAATGGGACAATATTCACCTTTAACGATATAGTAGGAGAAAGCCCTGTAATACAATCCCTTATAACAAAGGCAAAGAAGGTGGCCAACAGCAGCTCCCCTGTACTGGTGTATGGCGAAACCGGAACGGGAAAGGAATTGATAGTACAGGCCATACACAACGCAAACTCCGACAGAAAGGACAAGCCCTTTATTGCACAAAACTGTGCCGCCATACCCCATACGCTGCTGGAGGGCATATTGTTCGGCACTTCGGCGGGAAGCTTTACCGGCGCCAGGGATAAACCCGGTCTTTTCGAACTGGCCGACGGCGGAACCTTGTTCCTGGACGAGATAAACTCCATGGATGTAGAATTACAGGCCAAACTACTGCGGATCCTTCAGGACGGAATGATTAGAAGAATAGGCAGTGCAACAACGGTAAAAGTGGATGTGAGGGTTATGGCATCCAGCAGCCAGCCTCCCATAAAAGCGGTTCAACAGAAAACTCTGAGAGAGGATTTGTACTACAGGCTGAATGTTATTAACCTGTATCTGCCCTCTTTAAGGGAAAGGAAAGAGGATATACCGCTGCTGGCCGGTCATTTCATTGATATTTATAACCGGGAACTGGGCAAGAATGTGACCGGAATGTCCGGCCCTGCCGCCGGCCTGCTGCAGCAGTATGACTGGCCGGGCAATGTCAGGGAGCTGAAATATACCATTGAGGGCATAATGAACTTTATCGAACGAGATACCATCGCCCTGGAGACCTTGCCGCCGGACATTTATTATTCAAAAATACCGTCAGCAGAAAAACAGATACGTGAGCATTCTGAACAGCTTCCCGGACTGGAAAGCGCCGTTGATGCTTACGAAGCCGAATTGATAAAAAGAGCAGTGGAGCGGGCTAACGGTAACTGCTCAAAGGCTGCAAGACTGCTGAAGGTACCCCGTCAAACCCTCCACAATAAGATAAAAAAACATGGGATATCCCGGAAGACCACCATGGAATAATATTAAGGAAATGTAGAAAGGCTGCTGTCGGATATATAGGCAGTAAATAAGAAATTCACAATAGAAGTATATACAAACAGTCATAATAAGATATATGCTCATTGTCGCTTGGTATATTTTATTATGGATGATATTACCCTTTCTATTTTATCCCTGGCTTTGTCATCTTTTATTTCCTGAAATAGACAGTCTACCGAATGTTCTTCCAGTATCATAAGACCTGTCTTTTCTATGGACGCCCGTACAGCCGCTATCTGAAGGAGTATTTCTTCGCAGGTTTTCCCTTCCTCCAGCATTTTCTCTATGCCGCTGATGTGCCCCTTGATAGTTTTTAACCGGTTGAGTACTTCCCCCCGAACAAAGCTGTTTTCCATAACTCCGTAGCTTCGGTATATATACCGGAAGCCGCCTCCTTCCACTATATCTTTATATGGTGTATCAGTCTGCCATGGCCTAATACAAAAAAACAAAAGACCAGGCCATAATCTTCAGTCGGTCTCCTAAAAATCTATGAGTCCAAAGCTTATTTTCAAAGCCTCGTTTACTTTTTCCATCATATCATCGTCAAAATGTCCAATTTTTTCCCTAAAACGTTTTTTGTCTATGGTCCTTATCTGCTCGAGCAACACTACCGAATCCTTATTAAGGCCGTATTCGGCCGCGTTAATCTCCACATGGGTCGGAAGCTTGGCCTTGTTTATCTGAGATGTTATGGCAGATACTATGGTAGTAGGGCTGTATTTGTTGCCGACATCGTTTTGTATTACCAGTACCGGACGAACACCACCCTGTTCGGAACCAATAACGGGACTAAGGTCAGCATAATAAATATCTCCCCTTTTTATCTGCACACTATTCACCCTCCGCCAGCCTGCTCTCATAGCTGCCAAATGAAAGGTTATCCTCATTCAAATTATGCTCTGCCAAAGCAAGGTTCAGAGTTGCCATTTCCATATAACCCTTTTTTAGCTGCTCTCTGATCTCCATCTTTTGTCTTTCCCGGATATACAGCTTCATTGCTTCCCTGATGAATTGGCTTCTGTTCTTTCTTTCAAGGTTAACTATGGAATCCACTTCTTTCAAAAGACTGTCGGGAAGGCTGACTATTATTCTTTTCGACTCTGCCACACTAGCACCTCCTAAATCTACGGCGTCCATTTGCTAATACGCCCAACCAAGACCATGCAGTGATATCATATTAAGAAAAATATATACATCATTATATACTATTCAAAATAAGTGTGTCAATATAACCACTTTTTTATGCATTTACCTGCCTACACCAAGTTTTATTTTCTGGACCTTTCCATCTTTGATATACACCCTGGGTACCCGTTTGCCAATCATACAAACGATTTCATAGTTTATAGTGCCCAGCAAACATCCCAGTTCCTCTGCTGTTATGGACTGTCCTCCCTGCTCTCCCATTAAAACCACCTGGTCTCCTACATCTACGCCCTCAACACCCGTCACATCCATCATGCATTGATCCATGCATATATTACCCACCAGCGGCACCTTGACACCCCCGACAAGCACACTTGCTTTTCTGCTTAATAAACGTGTGTAACCATCGGCGTACCCGAGAGGAAGAGTTGCTATAATCGTTTCCCTGGCTGAAATAAATTTTCTGCCGTATCCTACGCTGGTTCCGGGTGGAATAGTCTTGACATGTGATATCCTGGCTTTAAGGGACGCCAGCGGCTTCAGTGCAACTCTGTTCTTATCAACCTCACTCGAAGGATACAATCCGTATAGTATAATTCCCGGTCTTACCATATCCAGATGCATATTGGTCAGGTCTATGCAGGCAGCACTGTTTCCGGCATGGCGCAGCGGAATGTCAATCCCTCTATCCTTAAGAGCCTTTAGGAAGCTCATAAACTTGTCATACTGCTGGTTTGTATATGTCTTGTCACTTTCATCGGCTACTGAAAAATGGGTGAAAATCCCTTCAACAGTTATACCCGGCAGTTTATATATATTCGACACTGTCTCTATTGAATCCTCCCCGGGAATCATGCCAATTCGTCCCATCCCGGTATCCAATTTCAGGTGTACCTTCCCCTGCACTCCTTTTGAGGAAACCAATTCCGAAAGCTTGAGCGCATCCTGATAGTTATATATTGTAGGCGTTATACGGTATTCCAGTACTTGTTCAAACAATTCCACAGGGGTATACCCCAAAATCAAAATGGGAACGTCAATACCGGCCTGTCTCAGCTCAATGGCCTCATCCAATACCGCAACCCCAAGGCGTTCCACCCCTTCTTCCAAAAGAACCCGGGATATTTCCAGGGCCCCATGCCCATATCCGTCGGCCTTGACAATTCCCATTATCGAAGCCGGCGGCGCAGTATTCTTTCTTATTTCTCTAATGTTGTGTACCAGGTTGTCCAGGTTTACTTCCATCCAAACAGGCCTTATCCTGTTTATCATTTGAATTCCTCCTTAAGCTATTTAATACTTCTTGCTATCTCTGTAAGCGCCATCCTGGTTATGCTGCCCACAAGCTCTATTCTGACATTGCCTTCCATCCATGATATTTTCCTTGTGTTGTTTCTTTCAGAATAGAAGGCTTCCCTATCATCCAAATATATTAATTCACCGCTTTGGTGCGATTTTCCTTCTCCTTTACCAACCGCTTTTTGCAGAAGTATCAGGCTTTGCTCATTATTGCCGTAAGTTACAATTAATGTCTTTGCGTTATTGTTCTCCACCACCTGAACAATATCCTGAATAAACCCTTCCGGCATGCCATAGACTCTCAAAGGCGGAAAATCCAGATGCTCTCTGGCTTGTTCAACCGAATCGAAAAACATGCCCGAGGCATCCCATTCCTCGTATACCATGCTTATAACAATCTTATCCTTATCAAAAAAATCGCCGTCCAGCTTGGGATTGTACACAAAGTCAGAGTATTTCACCCTGGCCGTGACATTCCCGTTTACATCATATATCTCCAACATGACAGGCAGAAAATTTCTTATGCTCATAAATAGTTTTTGTGTCGAGCGGTATTTATTGACGCCGGGAACAGGCAGCTCAATTACTATCATTGTCGTTCCATCCTGCTCCTCAATGCTGTAGCTAATACTTTCGGTCTCCAACATATCCCTTAAAAAAAAGCCAAGAAATAGATTGGCATCCGTCGAGGAATCAATGTTTTCCAATAAGAGCACCTGATCAATATAAGGATAATACATCCATATTCTATTCCCGTCAAACACGGTAGTCTTACCTTTCATTGTTTCGGGTTCAAGCACTTCCAGACGGTACTTGTCGGGTATATAGAACCATTGTTTTGTCTTAAATTGTCCGGGCTCCTTATTGCCTTTTACGTAAATCTCCGCCTTGCAGCTATAGGCCTCAAGCCCGGTTAGCTTTTTGTGGGCGGCTTTGTACGCTTTTTCTGCGGTATAGGAACTACAGCCTTGAGCCATGAACACAAGGCTAAATAATACGGCCCATACCTTTTTTTTCATTGATAAATCATACCTCCAAATCATTTACACTGAATATACGGACTCCGGGCGTTCTCAGAATTATCTTTCCTTAATTTCTTTGATGGCCATGGGTATGTAATGGGCCAACCCGGATGCAGTCATGCCATACATACCCATTTCTCCCGCCAGTAGATCCGCCGCTCTGCCATGGATATATGCCGCTGCGCATGCAGCCTTTACCGGCTCAATACCCTGGGCTATAAAGGATGCTATTATACCCGTCAGTACATCCCCTGAGCCGCCGGTCGACATTCCGGGATTTCCGCTGGTATTTATATATATATTCCCCTGCGGGTCAGCTATTACACTGTTGGCGCCCTTTAACACGGTAACAGTGTCCCATTTTTCCGAAAAAGCCCTGGCCGCTGCTATTCTGTCTTTTTGAATTTCACCGATATCACTTCCAACCAGCCTTGCCATCTCTCCGGGATGGGGAGTAACAATAACCGGTCCTGACTTCTTGTCAAGCAGCTTTAAATCCAGCGCCAGACAATTAAGTGCATCGGCGTCCAGCACCAGTGGAACCTGTGTTTCGGTGAGTACAAACTCCAGTACCTTTGCCCTGTCGCCGTCAACTCCCATGCCCGGCCCCAGAGCTACAGCATGGGCCCAGCCTAAAATATCCGTCAGTCTGCTTTGGGTTTGGCTGTCAATTTTTAGGCTGGTTCCCTGACCAAGGGGTACCGACATGGCCTCGGTAAGTCTGTTTTCTATCACATAGTTAAGACCGCCCGGCAGGGCTGCTTTGACAAGTCCGGCTCCCGATTTCAAGCACCCCATCGAAGCCATCACCACTGCCCCCGTCATACCCTCCGAACCGCCTATGATTACTGCTCTTCCATAACTGCCTTTGTGGGTATCGGGCTTCCTGTCGGGAATTATTCCGGATACGTATTCTTTGGTCAGCATGCACATAATTGGCTCAATCCCCGAGACAATGCCGGTGGGTATTGATATATCGGCTACAATAAGACGTCCGACATATTCTGCCCCCGGATACTGCAGAAGCCCCGACTTGGGATAGCCAAAGGTCACAGTCATGGAGGCGTGTATACAGTCTCCACAGATTTGGCCGGTTTGACCGTGGATTCCAGAGGGTATATCAACCGATACAACGGTACAGCTGCTGCTATTGACCGACTCTATTATATCAAGGTAAATTCCCCCTGCTTCCCCATTCAGTCCTGTGCCAAATATGCCGTCTACAACCACCTGCCCCCATTGCAGCGCTTCTTCCAATTTCCTCAGGTCTTTCTTTGCCGATACCGTGCTAACCGAAATACCCATCCTTCCCAGTATGCCGGCATTAATCCCGGCATCGCCAACCACTTGTCTGTATTCACCTATTAGAAACACCTTTATGGACAGGCCATTATTGAACAAGTGCCGGGCGGCCACCATTACATCCCCGCCATTATTCCCCTTGCCCGCCAACAAGACCGCATGATTTTTCCTCCCGCCCGGTAGCTTAAGTACCTCCGCGGCCACTCTTCTTCCTGCGTTCTCCATAAGGACTATTCCCGAAATACCATACTCTTCGATTGCAATCCTGTCAATTTCTCTCATCTGCTTAGGAGTTACAATCCTCATGTCCCACACCTCCTATGGCTATTGCCTGAGCAATGGCATAATCCCTGCTATGGGATATTGAAATGAGTATTTCATCTATCCCTTTGCTGCAACATATGTCCTTTGCCCTGCCCCGCAGCTCGACTGTCGGTTTTCCCTTCAGATCCCTGAGCACGGCTATTTCCTTCCAGTTAAAAAAACTGAGCCCCGTTCCCATGGCCTTTGCAACGGCTTCTTTGGCTGCAAATCCGCCGGCTATTGAGGATATATTCATATTTCGATGACGGTAATAGTCGGCTTCCCGGGGGTCAAAGAACCTGTCCACAAAGCTCCTGTGCCTGTCTACCGCCCGCCTAACCCTGTCAATCTCAATAATATCCACCCCTGTTCCAACTATCAAAATACCACCCTCTCCCCTTTCTTTGTATATTGTTTTCTATAGCAAACATATAATTCCTTTGACGGCACAAAAAAACAAAAGAAGCAAAGCATCTTTCCCCTTGCTTCTTTCCCTTTGCTTCTTCTACTCCAGATAATCTCTGTCCAGCTTATCCGCTTCGTCTCTTCCTATAAATGCATGAATTAACCGGTACAGACTGCTCTTTTCCTCCTCAAGGCTGTGTTTTCTGTCAATCATACCGTTGAGTTTAGCTTTCAGTGCGTCCATGTCTTCTGCCAAAGCCTCCAATGTCTTCTCCTGTTTCCTGATATCCCTATAAGCAATCTTAACCGTTTCCTTTAGAAGTGCAAAGTTAGCATTGACGATTTCTTCCTTCAATTGCTGTTTTCTAATTTCCAACTGTTCCAGCCGCCTGCTCAGTACCTCTATTTTACTTTTTTCCTCATCCATTTTGGCGACTGCCCTTTCATCTTCCTCATTACATGCTTTTGGAGACAGTAGAATCACCATATTAAGGCTTTTCTTTTTCTGTTCTTTCATGGTCTGTATGCTTTGGACAATTTCCTTTTCTGCAGACAACAGCTTAACCAGCCTGTTATATTTACTCTTTACCGAAATACTGCTGCAGGTTCTATAAAAGCCCAGCCACAGCCGGTCTTCCGGCAGAACAGGTATTTCCTTCTTATCGATTAGCTCAGGGTCAAGCTCAAACCGTAAATACATAAAACCACGCCCTTAAATTTCTTGTCTCATATAATATTTCGGCATTTTACCATTCAATTATTATATACAACGCATTAATAATATTACATTCCTCTACCTGTCATTTAAGGGGGAGGAGCCCGAAGAATCTGACTTGAAGGTGGGCATAAGATCCTTCGCTTGGCTCAGGATGACAAGCGTTACGTTCAGGATGACACGTTAGGAGATGTAAAGTCTTAAGCACGTTATATATAGACAACGGCTGAATATCTCTGCACCCTGTGACTTACACCTGCTCATTTAGCATACCTGGCCGTGGAAAAACATATTAATATTAAGCAGGCTTACTCTGTTTCATGCTGACTATCACTATATAATTTGTTGAGGTGATTGTATTGAACGCTGAACTGGCTGTACAAAAGCTTCTTGAGTCGGTTAAGGAAGAAGCAGCACGCAACAATTATTCAAAGGTGACTGCGGTACATGTAAAACTGGGGTCTTGGGAAACCGTAAGCACACAAGCCCTGGTAAAAACTTTTGACAGGATGAAGGACAGCCATTTGCTAAGCCAGGCCAGCCTTGTTATTGATAAAAGAAAAACGCTGGCCAAGTGCAGATACTGCGGCAACCTTTTCGAAGTGATATATCTTAAAAGCCGTTGTAAACTATGCGGCAGTAATTATATGGAGTTTGTAGGTGACCGTGGCATCAGCCTTGAATGGATTGATGGTGTGGAATAGGCCCGAATGCTTATAAGGCCTTTATTTTTTAAATGTGGAATAATTATCTTGTGAGTGAGAGAAAATAATACAGGCGTAAGAGTACACTAGAAGAAAGGGGAGTAATTATGGCAAAGCTGAACGAACTTGAACTACAGAACCTCAGAGAGTTGATAGGAGCTCACCAAACCGAAAGTGCCAAACTAAGAACCTACGCGCAGCAGTGCAATGACCCTCAGGTTAAGCAGATGCTGGAACAAGGCGCCAACTCGGCAGACGGCACCACCCAAAAACTTATTTCATTCTTAAGATAAGGAGGCATGGTTATGCAGGAGAAAGAAATGGTAAGCGATGTACTGAGCTCGGTAAAGTCAAGCCTGTCTAATTACGGCAGGGTGATAGGCGAATGCGAGGACCAGGAATTGAGACAGACCATACAGCAAATCAGGAACCAATGCGAGCATTTCCACTATCAGCTATTCAAAGTTGCAGAACAAAAGAACTACTATAAGCCTGCTCAAAAAGCAAGCGACCACCAGGTTCAGCAGCTCAAATCGGAGATTACCCAGGGTAACACCGGAAATATGGGTAACACCGGAAATATCTTTAGAAATATGTAGGGATTTTCGAAGCCCGCCACAAGGCGGGCTTGCTTCTTGCTTAGTCATTATTCAAAGGGTATTGTGCCAAAACCCCAGGCTAGTCTTTAACAGCCTTAACCGCTCGCCGCGGCCGGGAGCCCTGTGAAACCTGAACCATTATTACGCCCCCCAGAATCACTGCCATGGAAATGATGGTATAAAAAGTAACGGGTTCGCCCAGCACCAAAGCCCCCAGGAAAACCGCCACCAGTGGGTTTATGTATGCATAGGTCCCTGCCCTGGCCGATGGCCATTTTTTCAGTATGTATATATAACAGCTGTAAGCCAATAATGAACCGAATATTATAAGATAGGCCATAGCCGCCATGCTCCTGGCAGTAATCCTTACCCTGGATGCTTCCCCCAACAGTAAACCTATAACTGTCAGGACTATTCCTCCGGTCAGCATTTGTATGCCAATATGGGTTACTATTGAACCGGCTGCCTTCATCCTTTTTGAATATACAGACCCGGTAGCCCAGGAAAAAGCCGCCAGTAGAACCAGCATGCTGCCCAGTATATCTATAGATCCTGTGCTTGAAGCCGACATTACAAGTACGCCTACACCTCCGAAACCAATCAAGAGCCCAGCCCAGCCTTTAATATCAAGAATGTTTTCCCGGTATATTATCATCTCTATCAATGCCATCATAAGCGGACAGGCAGCAACCAACAGAGAGGTGACCCCTGAATGGACCCACTGCTCGGCATATGTAATAAGTCCCATGCTGCCACACAGCATAAAAAACCCCACCGTTGCCAGTTTCCTTAAATCAATAAGACTTCCCGGAAACTCAAGCCCCCTAAGCCGGGCATACAGCAGCATTATTGAACCTGCCACAAGATTCCTAATCCCGGCAAACAATTCCGGTGGGAAATCACTGACACCTATTCGTATTCCTAGATAGGTAGAGCCCCATACAATACATACGGCAATATATGCCAGAGCTACCTTCAATTCTTCCTTGTCTGTTATGAAACGCAATCCGACCACTCCCTCCAATTATGCCCGGTTTTTCTCACCAAGCCCGTCAGTTAGAACTGATATTAGTGCAAGCCCTATTGCAAAATAAATCCGTTTATCATTGTTTTGCAGGGGGCAAGTACCGGCAGGCATTGATGCTTTTGCAGAATAAGTGCTTATTATCACAAATAATCCCAGCAGTACTGATGCTGCCAAACTCAAATTGCTTAAATTGATATACCTCTTTATTTTCATCGGCGGCATCCCTCCCGGAAATAAACTGTATTTGCCTGTTGGCAGAATACATATTTTATGAGAATTTATATAAGCAGATTATATAACAAAGTGCAAAAATAATATAGTCTGGAAATTTTAGTTAAGTTTATGTCAAAGAGCGACGATAGTAACTATAAGAAACCAATTCGGACGAAGGGAGGGCAGCCCTATGAAAATTGCAAGCTCGGATATAAGCATGGACATGAAACATAACCGGGTCAAGACAGAAACCACGCATGAAAGGATAAACCTATGGGCAGGCAGCTCCGGGTCAACCTCCGGAAACAATAATCTGGCTGCAGGTCAGCTTTTGGGGATAATGGAGGATATAGTTGAACTATCAGAGCAAGGAATGAAAAGATTGCTGGCCGACGCCACAGGCATCCATAATTCAGTTTGCTCCGAAACCGAAAGTATTTCTATAGACCAGAAGGACAAACAAAAAATTTTATTGTTGCAAAAATTTATAGAAGCTCTGACCGGAAAAAAATTTAAGTTTTATATTTTGGAAGACTTAAGACACTTAAAGCATAATTCAAAAAAGATGGTTAACGGTATATCCTCCAATTCCGGTGTCCGAACCCGCAACACTCTCGGCTGGGGCCTGGAATACCACTTTGAAGAAGCAAAATACGAAAAGGAAAGTCTTGCCTTTGCTTCAAGCGGAGTAATAAATACAAGTGATGGAAGAACCATAAACTTCAATGTGGAACTGAATATGAGCAGAGAATTTGCTTCAAAAACCAGCCTGAGCATCAGAGCCGGTGATGCGGTTAATATGGCCGATCCGCTTGTTATAAACTTAGACGACAGTATTCCCGGTTTAAGCAGTACAACATTCCAATTTGACCTTGATTTGGACGGGAATGAAGATGAAATACACTTTGCCGGTCCCGGGAGCGGCTTCCTTGCCCTTGACCTCAACCAAGACGGGAGAATAAACGATGGAAGCGAATTATTCGGTCCTGCATCAGGAAACGGATTCCTTGAATTGGCTCAATACGACAGTGACAATAACAATTGGATTGATGAAAACGATCCCATTTTCAGCAGGCTTAGAATATGGACCAGAGATGAAAGCGGGAATGATAAGCTGTTGGCCATTGGGGCACAGGGTATAGGTGCCATTTATCTGGGAAATATCCCGACTCCTTTTCAATTTAAAGACGGTACCAACCAATTGCAGGGCCAACTGGCCAGATCGGGAATTTTTTTGGCCGAAAACGGAGAAGCGGGAACAATCCATCATATAGACCTTGCATTATAAAGACACTATTAATTAAAAGGATCCTGGCGGTACATTCGGGATTCTTTTTTGTTTGTCACTTCAGGCATCTTCTGCCAAAAATAATCTATACAGGTTGCAGATTCCTCTCACGGCTCATATATTGACCATAGGATGAAGTCTTTCTTAAATATTAGCTTGTCAACAATAATATATACTTCAGGGGGGGTCTTTATGAAGCAGGGGTTTATGAAGCAGGGGTTAGTACCCCTGGATATGCTGCCTGTAGGAGGCTTTTGCAGGGTTCGGGGTCTGACCTCAAATGGGAATACCCGAAGGAGAATGCTTGATTTAGGTCTTATTCCCGATACCATGGTTGAGGCAATCTCCAAAAGCCCGTCAGGGGACCCAACAGCATACCAGTTCAGGGGAGCAGTCATTGCCCTTCGTTCTGAGGAGGCGTCCAAGATACTTGTTGAGCCAATCTGTTTCTAAGTAAGGGGGATGATTGCAATTGGGTTTAACGTGTAAGTCTACGGGAATGAGTACAATTAGAGATATATTAAATGTTCAAACAAATCCGGCCAAAGATATTGTAGTAGCTTTGGCCGGAAACCCGAATACCGGTAAGAGTACGGTATTTAACAACCTGACCGGGTTAAAACAGCATACGGGAAACTGGCCGGGTAAAACGGTGGCCAACGCCCAGGGGAGGTTTTATCACCGGGGCAGAGCCTTTACATTGGTTGATTTGCCCGGCACCTATTCATTGATACCTAATTCTGTGGAAGAAGAAGTGGCCAGGGATTTCATCTGCTTTGGCAAACCCGACGCAACGGTAGTGGTAGTGGACGCAACCTGCCTTGAAAGGAATTTAAACCTGGTGCTTCAGATAATGGAGATAACCGACAGGGTTGTAGTATGCGTAAACCTTATGGATGAAGCCTGCAGAAAGAAAATTAGAATTGAGCTGGATAAGCTGTCCCAAATATTGGGAGTGCCCGTAGTAGGGACCAATGCAAGAAATGGAACCGGCCTTGAAAAGCTGAAAAGTGTAATTAGTGACATATCCACAGGGAGCATTCAAACAGCTCCGTTAAGGCTGGAATACCATCCGCTGATTGAGAGGGCGGTTCAACTGTTAAGAACTCCTGTCGACGCTGTGATAGAGGGAAGAATAGACAGCCGGTGGACATCCCTAAGATTGATTGACGGAGATAAAACCATCAGAAATTCCATAAGTCAATACCTGGGCTTTAATCTTCTGGATGACGAAAATGTACTGGATCAGCTCCATATAGTGGAAAACATCTTCCGGAATCATAGGATTGATTCGGATGCCATAAGGGACATGATAGTATCCCGCATAATAGTCTTTGCCGAAAAAACAGCAAATAAAATAGTGCGCTTTGGCAATAAACATCATAACCAGCTTGACAGAAGAATAGACCGTGTGCTTACCTCCACAACCTTCGGCATCCCCATTATGGTGGCACTGCTGGGTATAGTGTTCTGGCTTACCATACAGGGAGCCAACTACCCTTCACAACTGCTGGCAGCTACGTTTTTCCGGATAGAGGACAGCCTTACAGACTTTTTCATGGCCAATGGTCTCCCCCCCTGGCTTCACGGCATGCTGATACTGGGATGTTACCGTACCCTTGCCTGGGTTATTTCTGTAATGCTGCCGCCCATGGCCATATTTTTCCCTTTGTTTACTCTTATGGAAGATCTGGGTTATCTTCCGCGGGTTGCCTTTAATCTGGACAGTTTTTTTAAAAGAGCCTGCGCCCATGGAAAGCAAGCCCTCACAATGTGCATGGGCTTTGGATGTAATGCAGCCGGAATAATCTCATGCAGAATAATCGAATCTCCCAGGGAAAGGCTGATAGCAACAATCACAAACAATTTTGTACCGTGTAACGGACGTTTTCCTGCCCTTATCGCTTTATCCAGTATTTTTATTGCACATTCGGCAGGAGCATTCAATTCCATTGCGGCTACCCTATCGGTACTCGGAGTTATAGTACTTGCAGTTATTGTAACCCTAATAGTCTCGAGGCTGCTGTCCGGCACCATACTGAAAGGGCTTCCCTCTTCATTTACATTAGAGCTTCCACCCTACAGAAGACCTCAGGTATGCAGAATACTGATTCGCTCACTATTGGACAGAACCCTGTTTGTTCTTGGACGTGCAATAATGGTAGCAGCTCCGGCGGGAATTATTATATGGATACTTGGCAATACCGTCATAGGGGGAATGAGCCTGATGGACCACGCCGCCCGTTTTCTTGAGCCGGCAGGTTATATGCTGGGGATGGATGGATATATCCTTATGGCATTTATACTGGGCTTCCCGGCCAACGAAATAGTAATACCGATATTAATAATGAGCTATATGTCAACGGGAGCCATGACCGAGCTTGACAGTCTCACCGCCCTGAGGGAACTGCTTGTGGCAAATGGATGGACCTGGCTGACAGCCCTGTGCTTTATGCTGTTTTCGCTGAACCACTTCCCATGTGGCACTACCCTCTTAACAATACGCAAAGAAACCCAGAGCTGTAAATGGACCTGGATTTCCTTCATCATACCCACAATAGCGGGAATTATTATATGTTTTATTGTGGCCCAGGGGGTGCGACTGCTGGGGCTTGTGGGCTAAGCTCTTTCCATCCTGACTCTGCTGCCCTGTCCATCGCCCGAAGGGGCCTCTATTATTAACCTCCGTGCTATTCTATTCTTCAATTCCGGCACATGGCTGATAACTCCAATAACCCGCTCCCTTGTGCTTAGCCTTTCCAAAGCGTCTATGACAGTATCCAACAGCCCGCTGTCCAGTGTGCCGAAGCCTTCATCAAGAAAGAAAAATTCCAGCGGGCTCTGGCCTTTAAGCTGAATCTGCTTTGACAGAGCAAGAGCCAGTGAAAGGGAAGTAAGAAATGTTTCTCCCCCCGACAGTGTGGATACCGCCCTATATACTCCTCCATTGGCATTATCCCTCACCACAAAACCCTGACCGGTATCAAGCTCCAACGCATACCGGTACTTTGTCAGCAAGCCGAGGGTCTCGGACGCCTCCCGGGCTATATATTTTATCCTTTCCTCTGAAATATACTCAATAAAGCTGTTCCCCCGCAGAAGCCTTTGAATGTGCTCCAACATTTCGTTCTTGCTGCTGTGCTTTCGGTGCTCCTTGTCCAGCTTTATCCACAGGGCATAATTTTCCTTTAACCTGCCGTAATTGCCCTTGGCTTTCTCAAATTGTGAAATGCTCTCATCCCTCTGGAGTTTCTTCTGCCTGTATTCCTGGTTGATTAGGGTCCAATCCTCCTCTGTAAGTTTACGACCCTTAAGCTTTTTGATGCATAAATTCTTCTGTGCCTTTATATCAACAAGCTGCTTGTCATACTGTTGTATCTCCGAATTCAAATCCTGGCACTCCTGTTCCGACAACAGGAATTCCCTGGCCTGCTCCATACTCTCAAAGCCCTTATCCCTCAGGCTGTCCTGCAGCCTCTCCATTTCGGCATCAAGACTCTTTTCGAAGATACGCTTTTGGTTTTCCAGAGTACTTTTCCGTGTACCAAGCTGATTATATCTTTTTTCCAGGTCTTTCACTTTGTTCTGCAACTGCTTTTCCTGCTGCTCAAGATCTGTCAGCCTCTTCTCAATAACCGAAAGGGCGGTTTGGATATCCCTGTCCTCGGTCAGCTCCTTAAGCCTGTTTTCTTCCCTTTTCCTCCGATCCCTAAAACTCTTCCCTTCTGCCTGGAGCACCGACAGCCGGCTGTCCAGCCTGTGTTTTTCCCCGGTCAGAACATCGATGGTATCCCTTAAGTCCCTGGCCTTGTCCTGAAGTCCTTCCGATTTACTCTGCAGGTCCCGGGTCTGGCTGTCCTTGTCTTCTATTATCTCCAACTCCTTACGGGCGCTGTCTATTCCGAGCCTTGACAGAAACTCTGTGTAATCTCTCCTTTTGTGTTCCATTATATTCATGCTGTCTTCCATTGATTTATTAAGATGGTCCAGACTCTGCCTGTTAATCTCCAACTCGGCCTTTTTGCTGTTATACCTGATCAACTGCTCTGAATGTTCCTGCGCCAGACCTTCTATTTCTTCCTTGATCTGTGCAGCAAGCTTCTCCCATTCGTCCAGGGCTGTGAGCCTGTTTTGATTCCCCGAGGCCATATGGTTAAGCTCCTCCTCCATCCTTTGCACATCCAGGTTGTGCATGGACTCCGGCAGCTGCTTAAGCAATTTATGGTATTTATCCTCTGCCTCCGACAATTCTGCTCCAAGCTGAGCCTGCTGTATTTCAAGGCCCTTAAGCTGCTCCTCCAGAACCAGGTACAGCCTTTCGGAATGGCTGTATTTCTCCTCGGCCTGCTTGAGCATTTTGCTTTGATTATTAAGCTCCTGCTCAACATCCCAGATCCCTTCCCCCAACGGTTGGACTGCCGGTCTGGGATGATGGACCGACCCGCAAACCGGGCAGGTCTCATTTTCCTTTAAATCCCTGGCAAGGATAAATACCGTATTCTTTTGGTACTGCAGTCTTAGTTTTTCAGTTTGCTGCCTCCGGTTTTCCAGTTCCTGTGAAATGGCCTCCCTGGCCGACTTTCGCTCCTCCAGCCGGGCTCTCTTCTGCCGGGCAAGAAGCTCCATACCTCCATGCTTTTCCCTTAATGAGTCTATGCTTGCTGCCGCTGATTTCAGAGTCTGACACTTTAGCTGCAGTCCGTGAAACTCTTCAATATCCTGCATTATATCCTCCCGTTGGCCGGGCTTTTCCCTTTTCAGTTCTGTCTGCCGTGCTTTCAAGCCTTCCAACCGCCCAAGGGTATCATGCTTTCCGACAGCAATACCCTCCAGCTCCTTGGCCAGTGCGTTGACCTTATCTCCGGCATTTTCACAACTCAGCCTATGCTGACGTATTTGCTCCTCAAGCGTTTCCAGCTGTTCCTCCAACCGGTACCCTGTTTGTATATCCTTTCTGTATTCCGGCACCACCTTTAGGGCTTCTATTCTGGTCTTGTCCTTTTTTATGGTATCCTCTATATTTTTTAGTGCAGTCTTGGATTCTATAATCTTTACATCCTTTTCCCGGGCTATCTTATCCAGTTGGCCATATTTTGTACGAAGTTCTTTTAAATGTATATCAATATTGCATATTTCTTTTTCTATGGTCAGAGCATCCTTCAGCCTGGACCTTTGCTCTATCAGTCCGGGTTTTTCTTTTTCAGCCTGCTCTTTTTTTATATCAAGTAACTCTGTTGCTCTTTGAAGTTCCTCTTCTGTATGGGACAGCTCCCCATACACCGTGTCCAACTGAGTAAGGGTATCAGCCAAACTTGTCTGCAGTTCATTATATTTGACAATATCACCCTCCAATTCTTTTGCCTTAAGGGCCTGTCCATACAGCCTGCGTTTTTCTTCCACCACCTCTTGCCGGGACAAAAGCTCCTGCTCTCTCGAGGTCACGGCTTCAAGTTCTGCTTTAAGGTCCCATACTTCCTTGGCTTGATTGAATTTACTCTCAACCAGTTCCAGTTCCCTGCCGGCCTTCTCCTTTAATGCAAGGGCCGCCTTCATACCATCCTCGGCGCTCTTTAATGTCTCAGGGGAGGCGTCACCCAGCGTGGACATAGCCCCTTCTACCTTATCAAGCCGGGCTTTGACCTGCCCCAGCTTTCTTGCCACCTTGTCGGACAGCTGCCTTCCATATTCCCCCAGATAAAAAATCCTCTCCAGCATCTCTCTTCTTTTTGCCCCTTCCAGCAGTAAAAATTCCTGGAATTTGTTCTGGGGCAGCACCACCGACCGGGTAAAATCGTCCAGCTTGAGCCCTATAAGCTCCTCCACCCTGCTGTTCACATCCGCCAATTTGTCGGCAGCCATAATGTACTGACCGTTTGGGTCAATCTCAAACAATCTTGCCAGCCTGTTTTCAACAAATATATCCGAGCCCTTCTTCCTTCTGTAAATCCGCTCGACTTTAAAGACTCGTCTTGTCCTGTCCTTTAACAGATCAAATGTAAAGGATACCCCGACCTCATCCATATGAGTATTTATAATGCCCTGGGTACCCCTCCCTGCCCTCTGGACATTGCCGTATAATGCCAGAGTTATGGCATCCAGAACAGTGGACTTGCCGCTTCCGGTAGGACCGAATATTCCGAAAAGGCCTGTCTCCCCCAGCCTGTCGAAATCTATGCTCTGCACATCCTTAAAACTCTGCAGTCCTTCCACTTCAAGATATCTAGGTCTCATATCCGTCACCTCCGGCCTCTTGGTTCTGCGTCTCTTCGCTGTTATTCAAAATGTCCAGAAAGGTACTCATCAGTTCCTCGGATATCTCGGATTTGGTTTTGTACATATAATAATCCCTGAACAATTGGTCTATTTTTCTGGTTTCCCTGTTCTCAAGGACCAATCGGGGACAATCCTGCCGCTTTATTACCGGTCTTATATTGAGTATCCCCGGGTTTAATTTTCTCAAAATCCTTTGTTCCTCCATGGTTATTACCCTGTCGGTATGAACCTCCAGGTCAATCCATGCATGGCTGTCTCTTCCCTCCTCGCCCCACCTCAAAGCCTCTTCCATGCCATTTATGGCAACCCATCTTTTAAGGGGCTTGCCGCAATTCATGTAAACTTCCCTGATATCTGCCGGCCGGCCCGGTACAGCATCTATAATATACAGAGCCTTTGCATAATCGGCTTCTGAAAAGCTGTAGGCAATAGGCGAACCGGAATAATAGGCAGGACAAGGGGCGGCCTTTACCCTTTGGGGTCTGTGAAGATGTCCAAGAGCTGTAAAATGAGCCTGGGCGGGCAAAACTGCCGGTTCCACCGTCATAGCTCCTCCTACCTGCAGAGTTCTCTCGGATTCGGATTCTTTACCGCCATTGACGAATATATGGCTTACCGCCAAATTTACCGTATCCTCTCTGTACTTGCCGCTTAGACGTGCAATTATGCTTCCCACCTTGTCGGAATACGCCTTCTGAAGCTTGTCCTCCTGGGTATCCATGGAAAGGACCTGTTCAAGCCTGGCCTCGGAAGGATAGGGAAGTGTGATTATTACAGCGCTGTGAGCACATGAGGAAATGCCTAGCTCCAACCACCCCGGCCCGGAATCCATCACCCGGATTTTGTCGCCGCTGCCCTTATTCACCATTGCCTGGCTTGACGGATAACCTAACAGTATTATTCCGTTTTTAGACGCCAGGGGGTTGGATGCGCACAACCGCTCGGGACTGTCATGGTTTCCGGCTATTACCGCCACAGCCCTGCTTGACCCGGCACTAAGCCTGTTCAGGGCATAGTAAAACAATTCCTCGGCTGCGGCAGAAGGGTTATAGCTGTCATAGACATCCCCGGCAATTAACACAAGGTCAACCTTTTCTTCCTGGGCAATATGACAGAGTTGGTCAACAAACTCCCTCTGTTCCTCTATGCGGTTTATGCTTTCCAAAGACCGTCCCAGATGCCAGTCGGATGTGTGTAGTATGCGCATGGTTTCACTTCCCTTCAATATTCTATCACCTGGCCGTTATGGAAAAGGTACAGGTATTTGCCCCCTACCTCACTGCCGGTAATACGCCCGAGAGCCGCAGCATAATGCTCTATCTGAGTTCTGTACTTCTCCCTTATCTCCCCCATCCCTTCATCGGAAACATAGTCTGTTTTATAGTCCACCAGTATGAGTTTACCTTCCTCCTGGAAATAACAGTCAATAATCCCCTGAAGAATTATGGTTTCCCCGCCATAAATATCCTCGGCCAGTTCTCCGTATATGTCGGTACTTTTAATGGTGACATTAAAGGGAACCTCTCTCCTTACGCTGTTTGATTGCAGCATCCTTTGTCCCAGACAGGAGCAGAAAAATTTCTCCAGCCGGCCGGTATCCACAACCTGGGCTTCCTGCCGGGTAAGCAGCTCCCTGGATACCATTTCTCTTATCTGACCTTCAATACTCTCCCGGTCGAGACAACTCTCAAGCTCCAAATGCTGCATGACAAAATGAAGTATGCTTCCCTTTTCAGCTGCGCTGAACCCTTTGCTTTCTTCCATAAATGAGGGCTTGGCAGCAAGAGGCCGGATAAACTCCTCGGCAGGCAGGTATTCTTCGGCAAATTCCACATTGACACGCCTTTTGAGTTCGGTAACCGAAAGCTTTACCGGAAGCTTGGCCGATTTACCGTACATATACTCCCATTCCAGCCTTTTGGCTATTTCATCACTGTACATACCCCTGCCTGTGTCACCGAACAGATCAGATATATCCACAGGCTTTGGCTTTTCATCATCAGCCGCCCCGGAGCTGTCCCTAAGCAGCTGGCCAATATTCCACACCTTGATGTCCCAGGGGCAGCCCCCCTGCAGCAAATTATGGTCCGGCTGACGGTCCCCGGCTGCTTCAGCGCTTAAAACCCGACCGCTCCGACCACAGACAAGAGAACCGTCCCCCTGTCTTAGGCAGGGGGCAATCCAGTCCAGGTAGTTTCTTGCTGTCGTCATGTAGTACTCGTCAAGCTTATTGTTTTCAGCATCCAGACAGTGCTGCCACTCTGTCGCTCTTCTTTCAAGGTCTCTTACCGAGCCTGTTATTATAAGCTTCTCCTTTGCCCTTGTAAAAGCAACGTAAAGAATCCTCATCTCCTCGGACAACGTTTCCAGCTTTGTCTTGCATTTAATGGCCTGCTTTGCAAGGGTTGAATATGATATCCTTTTTTCAGGGTCAATATAATCGGGTCCAAACCCCAGATCCTGATGCACCAGAAGCCTTCTGGCGGTATCCTGGAAATTGAAGCCTTTACCGCAGCCTGCCACTATAACAACAGGAAATTCAAGTCCCTTGCTTTTGTGTATGCTCATAATCCTTACTACATTTTCATTTTCCCCGAGTATTTTTGCACTCCCCATATCGCCGCTGCTTGATTTAAGACTGTTGACAAAATTAATAAAGTTAAACAATCCCCGGTAGCTGGTCTCTTCATACTGCCTTGCCCTTTCATAGAGCATACGGAGATTGGCCTGTCTCTGCGTTCCCCCCGGCATCGTTCCCGAAAAGCTGTAGAACCCGGTATCTGAAAACAGATACCATATTAATTCATCGGTGGACATATGACGGGCCTTGTCCCTCCATCTGTCAAGGCTGCTCAAAAACATGCCGGTTTTTTTGGCGATGGATCCATCCCCATGCCGGGCCAGCCCCTTCATTGCCTGATAGAAGGGTATTCCCCGGTCGTACAGCCTGATATCTATCAGCTGTTCGGAAGTAAATCCCCCTATGGGTGACTTAAGTACCGACAGCATTGGTATGTCCTGCATGGGGTTGTCTATAATCTGCAGCAACGACATTACAACCTGTACCTCAACCGTCTGGAAGTACCCTGTGGAAGTATCGGCGTAAACAGGTATACCGGCGAGATTAAATTCCTCCATAAATACCTGAGCCCAGTTCCTTGTAGCCCGAAGAAGCACTACAATATCCCTATACTCCACGTCTCTGTACGCTCCGGTCTGCCTGTCGTAAACCCTGAAACCATTTTGACCTGCCGGGG
Organism: Clostridium thermobutyricum; assembly: GCA_016841565.1. Taxonomy (GTDB): domain Bacteria; phylum Bacillota; class Clostridia; order Ch29; family Ch29; genus JAENYX01. The sequence goes on from JAENYX010000006.1 coordinate 84,095, forward strand.
GGTTTACCAACCCATTGATTCTGTTGGCTATCAGTAAAGCCTCCGACTGAACTGCGCCAGGCTCTTCAAAGCTCTCGGCCGTTACCGGGTCATCTTGGGCAGTATCTTTCCGGTATTCCTCCCGGTCTACCGTATAAGAATCGCCCTTGTCGGCCCTGTCTATAATATGGAGCTCTACCCGCCCTCCGGCACCGTCGTTACACTCTTCAAGTCCGGGATATACGGCTCCCGGGTTGAGGGCTTCGCCGGGGGTATAGTCAAGCTCTCCCACCCTTTTGGACATTATAAGGCCAAACACCAGATTGACTGCATTAATAATCTCTTCCCTACTCCTGAAATTCTTATAAAGCAATATCTTTCTGTCGGGCATACCCGTCTCTGATGGATAGCTGTTATACTTTGACATAAAGAGTTCAGGCCTTGCCTGTCTGAACCGGTATATACTCTGCTTGACATCTCCTACCACAAATACACCGGGTTTTGTGCCGCCCCCCGAGATGGTGTTGATTATGACCTCCTGGACCAGGTTGCTGTCCTGATATTCGTCCACAAGGATTTCCTCAAATCTTTCACGGTAGGACAGGGCGGATGCCGACGGGGTTATGTTCCCATGACGGTCTGTTTCGGTCAGTATGTCAAGGCAGAAATGCTCCAGGTCGTTGAAATCAAGTATGCCTTTCTCCCTCTTTTTTGCCGAATATTTTTGTTCAAAGGACATTACCAGACCCGACAGGCAGTCCAGCAGTGGATATAGTCCCTTTAAATCCTCCATAACCTCTGCAGACTCAAACCGGAACACTTCGTCCCTTATCTTTTTAAGCCTGTCCTTGACCTGGTTTCTTATATGGGTTACCCGCTCCTTTGCATAAACGTCGGTATCCCTGCCGCACCTCGGCAGTCTGCCAAACTCCAGTGACATAAAAGCTTGGTGCAGCCCGTCCCACTCGTCTTGGGGCAATCCCAGCAAAGCTTTGATGCTCTCAATTTCCTCAAGAAATGTATCAAGATAAGCCTCCAGCCCCGGAGTTCTTTTTATTATGTCAACGGCTCTGCTCATCATGCCAAGCATTCCGCTAAGCTCCATCCCGGCATTCTCTGCCAGTATCCCGGCCCATGCAGTGCTACCGAAATCTTCTCCCCCCGAAAGATTAAAACTTTCAGTCTTTTCTCTCAGCCATCTGTCGGGCCATGGATGACTCTGTACAAACTCGTAAAGGGCAAGCACCATTTCCTGAAGCATACGGTCATCCTTTTTGCCCCCATAGCATTCCACAAGGCTTAGGAAACCCTGCTGCGGGTCCTCATATTTTTCATCAAACAGTTCCTCCAGCACCTCCAGCTTGAGCAATACGGTTTCGGTCTCATCGGCAACCCTGAAAACAGGGTCAATATCTATACAATGGAAATTATTGCGGATGGTCTCAAGACAGAAAGCGTGCATAGTTGTAATGGTAGCTTTGTTTATCAGCGAAAGCTGTTTCTGCAGCTTTGCCGACCTGGGATTCCGGTCAAGCTCCTTCTCCAGGGCATCCCCTATTCTTTCCCTCATCTCGGTTGCGGCAGCGTTTGTGAATGTAACCACCAGCAGCCTGTCTATATCCACCGGGTTATCCTTGTGGGTAATCCTGCGGATTATCCTCTCTACAAGAACGGCCGTTTTACCTGCCCCTGCAGCTGCCGCCACCAGCAGATTGCGTCCGCTTTCGTTTATGGCCTCTATCTGTTCACTTGTCCATCTGGTTTCGCTCATTCAACCTCACCTTTTTCTGACTTTTCTTTGTAACCCATAAGACTCCAAAATTCATTGTCTTTTATATCCTTAAGCATCCTGTACCTGTTATCGGCAAATCCTGTATCAAACTGGCATATGGAGGAATATTCGCAATAAGTGCAGGAGGTAAATTTATTCCTCCTGTATGGGGCAATGGATACATCCCCCTTGAGCATTTCCTCAGCCGACCGGGCCAGCAGCTTCCTGACATAGCGACGCAGCAGGTCAAACTGCTCTGCATTTGCCGCCGAAGATTTACCCAATACATCCCCCTTATTGATTCTGGCAGGTATGATAAGGGAGCTGCCGTCTATCTCCCTGTCCATCTCCTTTATAAGCTTTATATCTTCCAACAAAAGACCCTTCATCCTGAGCTTTTTCATAATGGCTTTTTCTATCTCCTGCAGAGTCATTCCCCTGCCGTCGGTTATTATGGGATCGTCTATCATAAAATACAGTATTCCCCCGGGCAGCACCGGCTCCTTGAAACTGCCCGACCCGTTTTCCCAAAGGGCGTCAAGATAAGTAATCAGCTGAACCTGCAGGCCGTAATAAACGTCCGACAGGCTGAAATCCTTATTCCCCGATTTGTAGTCTATAACCCGCAGATAGGTACCGTCCTCCGTTTCCAGCGTATCAACCCTGTCAATCCTTCCGGTCAGGTACACCTTTTCTCCCCATTCGAGTTCTATGGTAATGGGGGGGTACTCTCCCTCTCCCCCGAAGGACAGTTCATATCCCAAAGGCTCAAATCCGCTTCTTTTTATATGCTGTGCAATCAACCATACCGCCCTTGCAAGTATCCTTTTAAGCCTTACGGTAAAATACCTGTACCTGGGCGAGCTGCTTAGTATGGAGGCCGACTTTTCAGACATTATACCGTCGACAATGGCCGACACCTCATGTATGCACTGCTCACTGTCGAGGTCTCTCCACGTTATTCCCTTTTCCCTTAAGTTTCTTGAGAACATGTCTATAACATTGTGCATGAAGGTTCCCATGTCCGGAGCTGTTAACCGGAACACCTTCCTGTCCTTTGCCTTTAATCCGTATTGTATATAATAAGCAAATGGGCAGGCTGCAAACCGCTCAAGCCTTGAGATGGTTGTATAAAGCGGACTTCCATACAGCTTTTTTGCCTTGTCCCTTCCAATACTGCCGGTCTGGTTGGAATAGTCAAGACCCGACAGCATGGTCATATACCTCTCTGACCACTGCGGGTTTTCCATATACCACCGGTGTACATCCTGCCAGACCTGGCCCATTTCCAGCCCCTCGGCTCTTCTCCTCACGGTGGATATCAGCCGGTTAAAGGTTGGCAGCGGTGCCGCCACCAGCTCCAGGTTGTCGGCATCGGTATTCCGGTCTATAATATGGCTGTATTGGCTTATATTTGGAAACAACTTCTTTACCCGCGATATAATAATGGACGGCCTCATGGCTCTGCCCCTGTGATCGGCTATGGGATAGCTTAGCCTCAGGAAGCTTCCGGCGGTGGTTAAAACGCTGTATACAAGATACTGCTCTTCAAAGGCCTTTGCCCTGGTATCCTTTGCCAGTTCAATTCCCATATAACGCAAATTTTCCCTGTCCCTGTCGCACAGAATACCCTCATGACCTGAAACGGCCGGAAATATACCGTCATTTACTCCCAATATGTAAAGAGCTTTAATGTCATGGCTTTTTGTCCGTTCGGCGCTTGTTACCAGTACCTGGTCAAGGGCAGGTGGAATAAGCCCTATTCTGTACTGTGCCATGCCGGCCTCCAATACTCTTCTGAAGCCGGCCATGCCTGTAACCTCGTCCCCCATTACTTCCACCAACTGGTCCAGGGCTTCAATTACTATGCCCCATATCTGCCGGTATTCATTGGCCAGGTTCAACTGACCCGAGCTCTCCAAATCATCTATCCTTTCCAGTATTATTGCGGGTATCTGCAGCCGGCATAAAAATTCATATAATGCCGTACAAAGTTGGCGTACCGTTTTTGGTCCCTTTGTTTCAGAACGCAGAGCCAGTAAAGGCTCTGTCACCCTATGCCTTATTTCATTTACCCTCTCCATTGTCTCTGTTTCGTAATCTGTCATTTCCCGGTGGTCAAAGGGCAGTCCCATGCTGAAGGTCCATTCCTTCCGGCCGGTCCAGGCACCTCCCTTTATGCCGCAAGCCAGCACATAGTTTTCCAGGACATCAATATCTCCGGCAGGAATCCCCGACAGGCCGGTCTTTAAGTACCTGAATACCGCCTGGTAGGACCAGTTGTGAATAAATATATCAAAGACCGAAAGTATGCATAGAATCAACGGGTTGCTCAATATATCCTTCTTTCCGTCTACAAAGCAGGGTATTCCATACTCATCAAATATGGAGCTTATCAGTTTATGGTAGGACTTGGGGTCCCTGGCGGCCACCGCAATGTCCCTGTATCTCATGCCTTTGTCTCTGCACAGCCTCAGTATGTCCCTTGCGGTATTCTCCACCTCCAGATAAATATTGGCGGCGGTGTATATGCTTATATCCCTGGTTTTCTCCTCATAGCAGCTGCAGGGAAAGTTAAAGTACTCCCGCTCAAGATGCATCAGCTCACTGCTTTCCCTGAACCTATAGGGAGGCTTTCCTGTCAATGAAACCGGCGGTTCAACGGCTGCGCCCCTTCCCTTTGCCACGGCCGTCAGCCTGGAAACAACTTCGCTTAAGTGCGAGAAAACCCCCGTAACATCAGAAGCGTACTCCTCAATGCAGTCGGTGCACACACATATGCTTACTCTGCGTGCTTTACTCAACATCTCTCCAATAATAGCATACTCCTGGGGTGTAAACCCCGAAAACCCGTCCAGCCATATCTCGGCGCCATCCAGGAGGCTGCTTGTGCCCAGCTTCTCAGCTAAAAAAGTGAAGTCATCATCCGAATCGATATACTTTTCATGAAGCTCCCTTTCAAAAACCCGGTATATCTCTGCCAGTTCCTCCAGTTTTTCTTTCAGCAGCCCGTCGTCCCCAAGACTGCTGCCGGCATCCTTCAATCTGTCGGGAGTGACCTTGTACCTTTTGAACTCGGATATGGTATCGGCAACTATCCCTATAAAGCCCTGCTGCCGGGCTGCCTTTGTAAATACCTTCAGATTGTCCTTCATGCCGTCAATTATCTTATAAAGGAGTATCCCCTTTCCGGCAGAATCGATATGCCTTCGGGACACCCCTCCCACCTCATTAAACACACGGTAAGCCATACGTCTAAAGCTTAAGACCTCGGCCCCTACAATGCCGGTTGACCCTACCGTCCTTACCAGGTTTCTTTCGGCCTGCAGGGTATACTGCTCGGGTACAAGCAGTATCAGGGGACCTTTATCTCCGTCCCTTAGCATGGAATTAATTTCCTGCATGCAGAGGTGGCTTTTACCACTGCCTGCTCTCCCGTATATAAACCTTAAACCCATAGGTATTCACCCAATTCCGATTTTTATTTTATCCAAAATCTGCTATAATTTAGATATAAAACTAATCCAAACCAGCATGTGTATAATGTAATTATAGTAAATAGAACCCGAGTTGTAAAACATTTTGACCTGTTCAGACTGGCAAAAACAGCAGTCTGTACCCGTCATATACCTGTGATATGGTTGTTAGGAGGTGCGTTATGAAAACGGGATTAATAAACAGGGACAACCCTTGCCTGGATATACCCCTTAAGAAAATAGATATTACCGGTAGGGTATGCGGTACCCTGGCACAGATAGACGTAAAACAAATATATGAAAACAACGGCACTGAAAAAATAGAGACCATTTATATATTTCCGGTACAGGATTCGGTATCAGTCACCGATTTCAGCGCTAAAACAGGAGATAAATCAGTAAACAGTTTTGTCATGGAAAAGGAAGAAGCCATGGCGGCCTACCAAAAAACAGCCGACTGGAGAGAAAGCCCGTTTCTGACCCGACAGCAGCCGCCCAATGTGCTGCAGATTGCCGTTGGAGAATTACTGCCCGGTGAGACAGCTGTCATACATGTTTCCTATATACAGGAGTTCAGATTGGATGACCATCAGTTAAGGATTACAGTACCCTCCCTTCTGTCCCCGGACACCGACATGTATGGAACCGAAGAATACCAATGCCGGGAAAGGGTTGGATACACCGCCACCCTTAATATAACCATAGATTTATTGAGGCAGGTCTTGCACTACCACTCCCCATCCCATGCAATAAAGGTGGACAGGCATACCCAAGACAAAGCCACCATCAGCCTTGCCGAAGAATGCGCCCCAATGGACAGGGATTTTGTCCTGATATGTGCATGCCGGGAAGTGGAGAGCAGCCGGGGAGTTGCATACAGTAATGAAAACGCCCAGCGGATGGTCTACCTTACCTTTGTACCGGATATTCCTTTTATTGAAGAGAGCAGGGGTGACAATTATATATTTTTAGTGGACATTTCCGGTTCCATGGCGGGAGAAAAACTTGCCCAAATCAAGTCGGCGCTTAATATCTGCCTGAGAAATCTTTCGGAAACAGATACCTTTAGTATGGCTGCCGCCGGTGACCAGCTCCACCTTTTCTCCCACGGACACAGCCTTCCTTTTACCCAGGTCAGCCTGGACAGGGCTGCTGCGTGGATTGAGGGATTAAAACCGGCAGGTAAAGCCGAAATATTCCAGGCAATCAGGTATTCCCTCCCGCCGGGCAGCAGCAAGGAAAGTATAATACTGCTGTTTACAGACAACCAGACGGGCAATCAGGATACAATTATAAGCTATATTAAGAATAATATAGGTAAGAACAGAATCTTTGTATTTGGGATAAAAAATGCTGCCGGCGGCTGTACATTGGAAAAAATAGCTCAGGCCGGCAGGGGAAGATTTCAATGCGTATGCCCCGGAGAAGGGATGGACGAAAGATTGGTACGGCAGTTTGTTAAAGTAACCTCTCCCTTATGCCAAAACATACAACTGGATTGGACCGGCATTGAAACAGAGGATGTTTTCCCGGGCAGTATTTCAAGTGTTTTTGATATGGAACCGGTAGAAATACTGGCCAGGTTTTCGGGACCGCTTGAAGGGGATATTATGCTAAGGGGTAATGCGGGAGCCCGGGAATTCTGCATGAGCCTTGATGCTTCGGCCATACCCTATGACAGCCAACTGGGCCTGCTGGAAAAAATATGGGCAAAAAAAAGAATAGCATATCTTGAGGACGTCCTCTCATATACCAATGCTGCAAAACATGAAACGCTCCGCAATGAAATAATAAAGCTCTCGAAAAGCTACAACCTGGCCTCATCACTGACTTCCTTTGTTGCCGTCAACGTCAGGCCCAACAGAATATCGGGGCTTCCCACCACCCGGATGGTGCCGGTACATACGCCGGTGAGCCCGACAGATGATATGGCATGCACAGCTGACCATAATGACATGGCAAATGATCACCATACCCGGAGGGATAAAACCGAACCAATGGCCGGAAACGGGCCAGCCCCTGCCGGGACAGCCTGCATGTTTGAACAGATACCTGTGGGCAGCAGGCTGGAACCGCTGACACACAGAGATATCCTCAGGATACTGGCAAGGAACCAACAGGCCAATGGCGCCTTTTCTCCGGGTGTTCAGGACAACCTGCTTACAAAAATAGATACGACGGCATTGGTTCTTATAGCCTTTACGGTGGGAGATGAAAACATAAGAGCCTATAGAAAGCAGCTGGAGAAATCCATTAAATATCTGCTGGAACGTATTGTCAGCGGAAGAATCCCTCCCCAACCGTCCAGAAACTCCGATGCGCTTCTAAAGACTCTGCTGGCATTAAAGCTGTGTCTTGCTAAGAACATACCAAAGAAAGCCACCGGGGAATGGATTTCCCGGTGGATAGAACATATTAAATCGGTATCCCAAGTATCGTCCTCCCTGGTGGGCTGCCAAAGCGAAATACTAAGGTTTATCGACCACGATATACTGCAGCTGCATACACCCACCATAAGAGCAATAACAGCGGTAAATGAGGACCCCTCCCGCCTTGAAGAGCAGATTGTCATTTCAGCCGGCGAGAGGAATACCATCCCTGCACTGGCCAGGCTGGGGATACTAAAGGCTTTGTCAAAATAAGAGCAGAGTTATCTGCTCTTATTTTATTTACGTGAATTTCTACAGAATTAAAAGGAATTTAAGAGTTATCCTACATATAATGAATTATTTTGCACCCACGGGCAAAAGCTATATATTACAGGATATATAGGAAAGGTGCGTTATATGAAGATACAAAGGCGGAAAAATAAAAAGCCGGACAATCCTCTTACCGACAATATGGATATAAGCCAGCGCTATCAAGAGGTCCAAAAGATGAAGCTGGGCCCCTGCCTGGAACAGAACCTTCAAACCCTGCAGCAAGTGAGCGGATACAGCTGCGATGTAAAGATTCGCAGATTTAATATAAATCGGCACATTCCCGCCGCCCTCGTTTATCTGGACAATATGGTAAAGGACACAACGGTGGAAGAGATGCTCCGGGCTCTTATGATAGACACTCTGAAGATAGAAGACTGGGATAGGAACCACGGCCTTTTGCAGTCTGCCATTAAAAACCTTCTTATAGTCAACGGTGTCGAGGAAGTGAACAGTATAGGGGACCTGTTCTTCAAAATGACCTATGGAAACTCCGTATTTATGGTCGAAGGCCAGTCCACAGCCTTTGTCTGCTCCACCGTTGACCTCAAGACCCGGAGCATTGCCGAGCCAAATGCCGAGACAAACATCCGGGGTCCCCGGGACGGCTTTGTTGAAAGCCTGTGTGTAAACATTTCCCTGATTAGGCGCCGTATAAGGGTTCCCCACCTGTGGGTAGAAACGCTGGAAATAGGAAAACTCACCAAAACACTGGTTGCCTTTGCCTATATAAAGGGCCTGTCCGATGAAAAAATGCTGGCCGAGCTCCGCACCCGCCTGACCCGGATAGACACCGATAGCATCATTGAAAGCGGGCAAATTGAACAATTCATAGAGGACCAGCCCT
>JAENYX010000007.1:0-8274 GCA_016841565.1 Clostridium thermobutyricum
TTAACCGCATTTTGAAAAGCCGCAGTTCCGGCATACGACACATCCGCTTTCGTGTTCCAGCGTGCTGCCGCATTCCGGGCACAAAGATCTGCCGCTGCCCTGTACAGTCAAACTATGGCTTGACGAATGGTCTTTTGCCGACCGGTCAATTGTATTATCCAGTTTCATTACCCTTTCAAGGGCTTTTCCTATGGCATCGGGACATGAGAGAACCTTTATCCCGTTGCCGTTGGCTTTCTGCCTTATGGTGGAATGGCACCTGATTCCTTTAAGCTGCTCAACTATCGCTTCAACACTTATACCCGAACGCAGCGCAATGGATATCAGGCGGCTGGTTGCTTCGCTCTGGCTGGGACACCCTCCCGCCCTTCCAAGGTTGGTAAACACTTCACATATTCCGTTATCATCATAATTTACCGTAATATATAGGTTGCCGCAGCCTATCTTCACCTTTTCTGTCAGTCCCCTTGTTATCTCCGGCCGGACCCTTGGCGTTATCGAATCTTCGTTAGCGATATTATCTCCTTTTTCCTCGTCGTCGACTTTGCCTATGTTAAGAACCTGTTGTTCCCTGCTTCGGTCCCTGTATATGGTAACTCCCTTGCAGCCCAGCCTGTATGCCAGTATAAATACCTTATTGACATCCTCCCTGGCAGCATTGCTGGGGAAATTCACCGTTTTAGACACGGCATTATCGGTGTGTTTTTGAAAAGCGGCCTGCATACGAACGTGCCATTCAGGGCTTATGTCGTGGGCGGTTACAAAGATTTTCTTTACATCATCCGGCACGTCCCGAAGTCCTTCCAGTGTCCCTCTCCGGGCTATCTCCTCCATGAGCTGCGCACTGTAAAACCCCTGCTGCCGGGCAACCTCTTCAAATATAGGGTGTACCTCGGGCAGATGGTCCTTATCCATAACATTTCGTATATAGGAAATGGCAAACAGCGGTTCTATACCGCTCGAAACACCGGCAATAATGCTTATGGTGCCGGTAGGTGCAATGGTTGTGGTTGTTGCGTTCCTTAGCCCGACACCTCCGCCGGCGTATGAGCTGTCATTAAAAAACGGGAAAGTCCCTTTGGCCAAAGCCAGCTGTGCCGATTTTTCCTTTGACCGCTTATTTATAAAACCCATAACCTCATCTGCAACCTCTATGGCCTGATCCGAGTTATAGGGTATCCCCATCATAATAAGCATATCTGCAAAACCCATAACACCAAGGCCAACCTTCCTGGAGCCCTTGGTTGCTTTTTCGATTTGCGGAAGGGGATACCTGTTAACGTCTATAACATTGTCAAGAAACCAGACGGCGGTGTCTACAACCTTTCCCAGCCTCTCATAGCCAATAACCCGTTTGTCTCCTTCCGACTTTAACATTTTTGCAAGGTTTATTGATCCCAGGTTACAGGACTCGTAGGGAAGCAGCGGCTGCTCCCCACAGTTGTGAACGTAAACGCCGTTGGCATCAAAGGCATTGACCTGGGGTACTTGTACATCGTAAACCTGTTCTTCTGCCAGTTTCATACATCCTGAAACACTTGCGGTAAAGCGTTCCCTGTTTAAATCTCTTTTATATGAATCAATTTTATCTGAAAGGGCCTTTTTTTTCTTGATGCTGCCAAAACCCACTACTTCAAAAAATACAGTTATATTATCTCCTGAAATCACCAACTCATGGCCAGCCTGTACTTTATACTCTCTATATCCTCCTTTGCCATCCGGCAAAAGCTTGTCCTTCGGCACTTTCCGATTATAGTAAACAGTTGAAGCAATGCCTAAACGCAGGAGCATCCGCTGCACGGCCTTTAAAGTCTCCGTTTCTTTCTGCCATAGGCGTATGGATACTCCTTTTTTTTGTATACCGGTTACCGTCCCGTCTGCATCAAACAAACCTCTCAAGAATCCCCTGTGAAACTCATATCCTGTTTTCTCAATACTCGCGTTTATCTTCTTAACTCCTGGGAACATTCCGTACTCTTGGGCCAACCTCTTTAGGGCAGCCAGTTTTAACCGGTGTTCTTTTCTTTTATCAATCATTTTTTGAAAGCCTCTGAAATCTGCCCTATGAGATAAACCGGAAGCGGCTTTTTCAGCAGCCTCCATCAAAGATGCAGCCTCTTCATCATCTCCCCATATCGATATTACACCGGCTTCTTCTTTCAGAGTACCGTCTCCCAACAGAAGCCCTAGTAAATACCCTTCGTTATAGCTGCCTTTTCCTTCCCACTCTATCCCCCGGTTGTTGGAAAGTATTATTTTGTCTCCCTGTTTTAATTCCCCCGCTCTTTTCCATTCTCCATACAATTTATCACGAGTAACTTTAGCTGCCGTTCTTATCAGATGGTCTTCGGTTACTTTTAATTCATACCCCCGGTCGGTGAAAATTTTTATTACAGGCTTTGTCCCCGTTTTAAAAAACCCTTCCTGCGTCGTTTCATAATATCTACCTTCCAATGCCAGGCATGATTTTTTTCCGATAATGTCATCAACCTGCTTGGGGCCTTGGTTTGTGAGTACCCATGTATCTCCGGCAACACACGGATTGGTGCTCTCAATGTTGCCTATTTTGGATAAAACATTGTCACTGTTCATCCTGTCTATAAATATAATTCCCGGCTCTCCGTTTTTCCACGCCATTTCAACAATCAGTTCAAATACTTCCTTTGCGTTTATGTATTCAACTACCTTGTTGTCCTGGGGATTTATGAGGGGATATTCCCGGTCGGCTTCCACCGCCTCCATAAATTCCTCGGTAACTGCAATGGATATGTTGAAATTGGTAATATCCCTGTTATCGCTCTTGCATTTTATGAATTCCAGAATATCCGGGTGGTCCACCCTCAGAATACCCATGTTGGCTCCCCTGCGCACGCCCCCCTGCTTAACGGCTTCGGTGGCGGCATTAAACACCTTCATAAAGCTTATGGGGCCAGAAGCTACCCCTCCGGTGGAATTAACGGTGGCACCCGATGGACGGAGCCGCGTAAAACTAAACCCGGTACCTCCACCGCTCTTGTGAATTATAGCCGCCTGCTTTATGGCATCAAATATTCCTTCCATGGAATCCTCCACCGGCAATACAAAGCAGGCAGAGAGCTGCCCCAGCTCCTTTCCTGCATTCATAAGTGTAGGTGAATTCGGAATGAACTCCAATCCCGTTAACATCTCATAAAAGGCGTTTTCCAATTCTTTTACGTTGGTTGGGGTCTCATATTCCAGCTCAGCCCGTGCAACGGTACGGGCTACCCTGCCAAACATCTCCCGGGGAGTTTCTGTAACTTCTCCCTCTTGATTTTTTGCTAAATACCTTCTTTCCAATACCTTGAGAGCATTTTCGGATAGATGCATATGTACTCCTCCTGCACTATATATAGTATGCAATATTTAACGACTGTACTATATATTGTATCACCCCATTATTTCCATGTCAATTTATCCTCACAATCATTATTGACTATTTTTACTATAATTATAAGAGTAGGGAGCTCTGCTCCCTACTCCCAGGCTAAAGAAAATCATCTTAAACCACTTTCGTATGATGGGGCTTCATGAAAAAACAGTGCATGCTAAAAATGGTTTAGTAAGAAAACCAGCCGAAGCTTTGCAGAAAATCCGTAGGCTTGGCAGGACGCCAAGCCAGGCTTTTGGCGCCACGGATGGCGCATAAAATGCGTTAGGATTTTCAAGAAGCAAGGCCAAAGTTTTTTCTAAAGCATTTTCGCATAAGTCGGTTTTCATGAAGCCCATAAGTATTTATCCGCACTCTATGAGTAGTGAGCTCTGCTCCCTATTCCTTCTCCTCCATATTTTCCTGTTTGCTGTAAACATCCTGAAGCGGCTGCCGGAGATTTTGTGAACCCCCTTGTTGTGATTGCTGAGTTGTTCCTGCCGGCCGGGTCAGCCTGTTTTCCTCTCCAAATTCCGTGTTATTGCCGCCCGTTACCTTTCTGATGGTTGAAATAATGCGATGTACTATGCCGTTGCCACCCATACCGGTTTATATCCCTCCCCAATTTGATTTTCAATAATATTTTATCCTATGTACCGAATAATATTAAAAAGCGCCTTTCGGCGCTTCAGACTGAAGAAAAACCCGATTGTTCAGACTCATAAGGCTTCATGAAACGCAAGCGCAATCTTAAAATGGTTTAGCAAGGAAACTCGCCGAAGCTTGGCAGAAAATCCGTAGGCCTGGCAGGACGCCAGGCCAGGCTCCTTTGAGGCATGGACACCTCATAGGATGCGTTAGGATTTTCAAGAAGCAAGGCTTTAGTTTCCTCTAAAGCATTCTTGCATAAGCGGGTATTCATGAAGCCTTATTGTATTTGTCTACAACCTGAAGCACCTCTCGGCGCTTAAGCTGGCTAATTCTACTCTCCGTTTAATGCTCCTTCGGTATAATAGTTGCTGGAATTCCACAAAATCCATTGTTCCACGCCGGAATCATAGGTAGCCTGTATCTGCTCCCTTACCTGTTCAGGCCCGTAAACCTGATAGCCCGTTTTCAGGTAGCTGGCGGTAAAATCCTGCAGCCAGGGGCGCAAAGCAGCTTTCTCCCCGTTGTGCTCCAGTTCCTCCATCCTTTTAAAAGCGGTACTCATACTTGCATATACTATTCTGTAGGGCTCGTAGTCAGGATAGCTTACACCGTAAACGCCCGGGTAATAATGGGATGGGTATACCATGGGGCTTAATACATTTGTGCTGACCGTCAGCTGCTCCAATTGTTGTCCCAAACCCATATCGTTTTTGTCTGTGGTAACCTGACCGAATATATCGGCCGAAACGAAAGCTCCCATATGGTTCAGCCTCCTGGTGGAGTATTCAAGAAATGCCGCTATAGCCTGGGACATGCTCTCCTTCTCGTCGGCCCGGTCATAGTCAATAAGCTTTCTGTTCCCGTCGGTGGGAAACCTCACATAGTCAAATTGTATTTCATCAAAGCCATATCCTACGGCTTCTTCGGCTATTTCAAGAATATATTCCCAGCTCTCACGGTTGTATGGATTAAGCCATGCATTTCCTGCATAGTCTCTCCATACCGTTCCCGAAGTGGATTTTATGGCGAGGTCGGGCCTCATACTGGCAGCCCTGTTATCTTTAAACGTAACAATTCTGGCTATGGTATATACTTTGTTTTTTTTGAGATGAGCCATCCTTTTTTCTATATCCTTAATCTGAACTATACGATTTGCCCCGACAAAGTTAGCGGTTTGATTTCTGGTTTTAAAGGTAACAAGCCCGTCATCGTTTTTGACGTCAATAACCATGGAGTTGAGCTCAGTTCTGTTAATAAGCTCAAGCAACTGATATAGTCTCTGTCCGCCGGCACTATACCCGGTAAGATATATGCCCTTTACTTTGACAGGGATTCTCATACCGTTAAGGTCGACCGGGGGCTGTCCCATATGGGCATCCCGAGTATATTGCCCCGGCTGTTGGAGACTGACCGTCTGCATGGTTACATTGCTGTGAATAAAGCCAAACGCCATAATAACGGCTACAAAAAAAACAAGAGTTGGAACATCTCTTTTGCTGAATTTCATAATGCCACCTCACCAAATTAATTAAATCCCCTGAATTCTAATAAAATTATACCACAAAGACGCTGGCAGTCATAATATATATAACGTGCTTAAGACTTTACTTATCCTAACGTGTCATCCTGAGCCAAGCGAAGGATCTTATATCCGTCTTCAAGTCAGATTCTTCGGGCTCCGCCCTCTTAAATGACAGGTAGAGAAATGTAATATTATTAATGCGTTGTATATAGTTTACCATTCCGACTTAATAAATAATACCTTCCCTTGATAAGGAAGGTATTATTAGAGCTGGCATAGCCGATTGTTAAAGATAGTAACAGACTATCAATACCGCCAGACCTGACTCTTAGACATCAAGCTGTTTTCTCAGAGCCTGCATTCTTTTATTCCATGCATGGAGACCTAAAGCTACCCCAATAACTCCGTATGAGACAAAGGCTCTGAAAAATTCTCCTATCTGAGCATCTCCGAAGAGGTTGTTGCCCGCTTTAGGTGATACAATAAACAGCGTGTGGAACAAAATTACGCCCAGGATTGCCTGTCCGCTGGTGGCCTTGGTAACAGATGCTCCACCAAGGAGTATTGCCGCAATGGAGAATGTGGCAATTTGCACATGGCTGCCATAGGTTGACAGGGTCCCGATATTCTGCAGGAAAATTACCTGACCCCATGCCGCAAACACTGTGGATATAATCATAGCAATTGTTCTCGTTTTATCAACATTTATCCCCGAGACCTTTGCAATATCCATACTATGACCAACCGTTCTAAAATCCTGTCCCAGTTTTGTTTTCATAATTAAAACATTAAACAACCACAACAAGGTAATTAACACACTGGTGGCAATTGGCAGTTTTACGGTCATTAGCAGGGAACCGGACGTTATTACTCCGATACTCACCGCAAGGATTGCTCCTGCTACTGTCAGGCGGGTTATATATTTAAAACCATCCAGATTCTCGGCCGAATGTTTCTTTTTGAAATAATAATCTATGCAGACGGCTATAATAGCTATGGCAGCTATACCCGCCAGGAAAAGAAACAGTGGGTACTCAAATACATTGTCAAGGGAGTATTTTAGCCCGGTTTCGGTTGTAAGATCTATGGTATTTCTTATGCCTATACCTCTACTCAGTACAAGGTCGGGGTTTTTAAGGGGTATCAGCGTCCCCACCAGAAACAGAAGAATAAACTGGTATACTCCATTGGCAAAGAAGCCGGCAATCATACTGGATATCATTTCCTGACCCTTGGTTCTATTAAGAAGCATAGCCGTCAGGAAACCAAAGATAATTGCTATTGGGGTTGCAAAAAGAATACACATAAGGAACCCGGGGAAGTCGGCAATTTTCAAATGGGTTACTATAATTATGGCGAACTGACCGGCCATGGCCCCTATGACTATCCCAAAGTTAAGACCCAGGCCGGCTATTACCGGTATGACAAGTGCTAGAACCAGGAAGGAGTTCCTTGTTATCCTTGACAGCAGTGTATTTACTATAAATACCAGCGGAAGTTTGGAGAAATAGATTCCTGCCAGGCATATTATTATAAACAGTATTGGCACACTGTGGTCAAACAGGAGCCTTTTTATGCTGGTCGAAGTGCTTATCTTAGTAGTTTTAATCTGCTTTACTTCAGCCATTATGCGTCCCCCCCAACCTTAGTGAGTGCATACAGTATAATTCCGTTCTGTACTATCATCCTGAGCACCTCTGACAGATTCCCCTCGGGAAACATCTGATTGGCAACAGGCACAGCAACCGTTAACATACCCTGGAATAAGAAAGTTCCTATAAGCACGTGGGATATTTTCACCTTTGAAGTGGAAGCACCGCCGATAAGAACTGCGGCAACGGCCGGGAAAGCCATATAGAGGGGAGCCAGATAAAGCTGCAGATAACCAAAGCTCAGTGAATATACTATTATACCTACAGCACCAATAGCCGTTGACAAAATGGTCCCTACGATTCTGTTCTTGTCCACATTTATGCCCGATGCAGCAGCAAATTTGGGATTGGCTCCTGCCGTGTTCATCTCAATACCGCTTTTGCTTCTTGAGAAAAGCCAGACAAGAATACAGCAGCCGAAAAAGAAAAGCAGCAAACCTGTAGGAATATAAGCTCCGCCAATCTCAAAGCCCAAGAACTTATTAAGAACCTCCCCGAAGGTTGATTCCAACGAAACCGTAACCCTCAGTCCCTTTCCTATAGGCCATCTCATTTCGGGGTGACTGAAGGGCAGTGTCACCCAGCCTATTTGCATAAAAGAAACTATAGAAAATCCGGTATATGTGGCCACCAGCATCTCGGAGCCCTTTATCTTATTAAGGAGCAGCCCGTATGCCCATCCCGCCAGGACTGCAATGGGCAGTGATATAAGTACCGCTGAAACAAACCCATAACCAAGGGCCTTTGAAGTCAGCCCGAATTCTATCGTCAAAAGGCTACCCAGCAGCCCGCATATTATACCTATTGGCAGTGCAAAGTTTGGACCGGTACCGCATTGTATGGCCGGTACCATAGCCAAAGCCAGTACGCCAAACATACCAAACCTTCTAATTACATCAGAAGCCAGCAATCCAACCGGCAGGTCAATAATTATTGCCGTAATGCAAATGGCCATAAACATCAGTGTTATTATAAGCCTCGGAAGGCCAATATTGGTATAATACTTCCTAATAACATCATTCATACTATCTGGCCTCCTTACTTAACATCTTTTGATATTC
>JAENYX010000007.1:8374-22721 GCA_016841565.1 Clostridium thermobutyricum
GTAAAGCCCCATGATGCCGTTGGCAATGCCTACCTTGCCCTGGCCGGCCAGCCCTCCAATCCCAAAGATTTCTCCCTTTGCGATTTCCAGGTTTACACCTTTGACCTTCTCTCCGGGCATATCAACATGCAGATTTTTTATTTCCAGAACAAGCTCTTTATCCCGATAGTCTCCGGTTTGTTCAGTTTTGCCGTTTATATCTATTTTTCTGCCCACCATTAATTCGGCAAGCTCAGTTACGTTTGTGTCTGCTTTTTTTCTGGTGGCAGCCAGCTCTCCATCCCGCAGAACTGTTATATTATCCGCAGCCTGAAGAACCTCGTTCAGTCTGTGGGTTATAAAAAGTATGGCTATTCCCGAAGCTGCCAGTTTCTTCATGCCGGCTATAAGGTTATCGGCCTCGCTTTCGGTAAGCACCGCAGTGGGCTCGTCAAATACCAAAAGCTTAAGCCCGATCTTATCAATCTCTCTCGCAATCTCAACAAACTGCATATGCCCCACAGGAAGCCCTGCCACCGTTACCCATTCATCAATATCAAGCCCTACTCTGTCCAGGGCTTTTCTTGCGTCTCTATTCATGACCCGGGTATCCAGTGTCTTTAGTCCCTCATTTTTAAACAGTCTGCTTATAAAGTTCTCCTTGGTTGTCTCCCTGTTGAGCTTAATGTTCTCGGTAATTGTAAAATTGGGTATTAGCATAAATTCCTGATGTACCATCCCGATACCCGCTTTCATTGCTTCAAAGGGTGATTTTATATCCGCCTTCCCGCCGTTTATATAGACCTCACCCGAAAACCCGCCTGTAGAGTGTATCACCGGCATACCAAAAAGTACATTCATAAGAGTCGACTTACCGGCGCCGTTTTCTCCGATGAGAGCATGTATTTCCCCCGGCTTAACCGATAAATTCACTCCCTTTAGAACCTTATTTCCGTAGTATTCCTTCTGGATATCCTTCATTTGTAACACGTACTCTGTTGTCATTCGGGTCACCACCTTCTTAATTCAATCAAAAGGTAAGGCTGCCGCCTGCGGCAGCCTTACCTATCTTTGACAGTCTATTCCAGCTTATACTAGAAAGTAAGGAAATCCATCAATATCAAGTAGTAGTTGTCGTATTTGACTCCGCCTTCTTCCAATTGAGTCAGGTTAGAGTCAATCCCTGAATAATCCTTGAATTTCTCGGTTAGTACAGGGATATTCACTTTTTCTTCAAATTCTCCGTCAATCCAAGCCTTGGCATATTCTGCCGAGCCTTGGATGAACATCATGGAAACCGGTACCGGCCAGGTAGATGTCCTGCCGGTCATACCCTTTTCAGCCATGATTCTTGTAATTTCATCCACCACGTAGTCTATGTCACCCTGTTTGTCTTCAGGTATTTCTATACCCAAAGCAGACGGGAAACCATGGTAAGGTGACGGACAGCAGGGCTGCGGGTAAATAGCTCCCGTATCCACTACAGCACTAATCAGCGGTACCTGCATTGCACAGTTTGTGCTGAAGAATGCGGTATTCTTGCCGTGCTTATCAACCATTCTTGGTACATCTTCCAATATAAACTGCTGTGCTCCTGAAGTTCCTGCATCGCCGGTGGGGTCGGGAGCCGTAGCATCCACAAACTCAAGACCGATTCTTTCACACTCTGACTTCATAATATCCCTTCTGCCCGAAAGAAGGGGATAGGACATATGCCTCGGGAAGGAATAGTGAACAAATACTTCCGCACCCTGCTTCTTGGCCTGAGCCGGGATAGAGTATCCCATTCCCATCTCGTCCAGCTGCAGTACTATATCGGCCCTGGATGATATAACCGGTGGGTCTTCCTGGGGCTGTCCTGCTATTATAAGAAGGTCGTCCCTTATTTCTTTCACGCTGTCTATTCCCGGCGCGGTTCCCGGAACTGCCTGGCAGATAACCAGAGCTTTCAGATCGGGATCCGAAGCCATACTAACCAGATTGGCAATTGTAGTTTCCTGCTCATCCATGAACTTGTCCGGGAAAGTCATATGTATTATATGCTCTTCCCCGTATTTTGCAAGTACGTTCTGGGCAGCCCTGTACTCTTCCTCGTTCTGTACAACTGTGTTTGTCATTATACCGATTTTCCAGTTGTCCCCGGTATCGGCCGGTTCACTGGGCGTACATGCTGCCATGCTTAATGTCAGGATTGCTATAAGCAAAAAAGCAACAAATTTCTTATTCACAAAAAACCCTCCTTTTTTTATCTTGCTTTTACATTAAAGCTTGTCCTGCAAAAATACCTCCCCTCCTCTGGATATCTATATAGGATTGCAAAGTCTGCAATTCCATTTTATTAAAGCCTAAGGCTTTAATATCCGCATAAGCGCACCCTATACGGCTACAAACAGGCATTATTACATGTTTATTTGTAATGAGTAAAGCAATGAATTTAGCTACAAGACGCCTGTTATTTACACTGCCTGCATAAATATTCGTGCAATTTTATATTTATTCCAATAACTGGAACCGATTAATTAATATTCTACGTTTTCCTAAGAAATCCTTCTTTTTTCCCATGATTTGTTTTAATCACACTAAATTATTTTTTAAACCTCCAATAAACAGCGGTACTTCAGTTCTTTCTGAAGTACCGCTGTTTATTGGAGGGCCCAACGTTTATTCGGATTTTTTCAATTTACCATGAATTCCTGCCTAAATTTGTTTATCATTCTCTTTTCCAGTCTTGAAACCGTCATCTGTGAAACCTTTAACTCCCTGGCAACCTGGGACTGGGTTTTGCCTTTAAAATATCTGTCCTTTAATACCTTAAGCTCATTGGCATCCAGTTTGCTTATACATCTTTGTATGAAATCCCTGTTTTCCACCCATTCAATGTTGGTATCCTCTTTACCTATTATATCTCCCAATGACAGCTCTTTGTCCTGGTCATTGCTATAATACTCGTCAAAGGATTGCGGTGAATAGGCCCCTCCGGCCTCCATTGCCTCCAGCAGTTCCTCTTGGCTCACCTTCAGGTGCTCTGCCAGCTCTGCAATACCGGGATTCCTTCCCAACTGCTGGGTCAGCGTCTCCTTGGCACTGTTTATTTTACCCGATAGCCTTTGCATTCTTCTTGGAACTCTAATCATCCATTCCTTGTCCCTAAAGTATTTCTTTATTTCTCCTATTATTGTGGGAGTGGCAAAGCTGGTAAATTTGTAGCCTCTGTCTATATCAAACCGCTCAATTGCATTGATTAGACCAATGGAAGCAATTTGAAAAAGATCCTGATAATCAACACCTCTGTTCAGATACTTTTTTGCAAGAATTTCGGCCAGATATGAATATTTTTCAAAAATGCGGTTTCTATTTTCTGTGGTTTTATTTTCCTTGTATTGTTTAAAGATATTATACTCCGGATCCTGGACCCGGGATAATCCTTCAGAGGGGATCTGTTCTTTATGGCTCATATCCATACTATACCTCCATGCATTTTTTCATAGTAAGGATAAACCCGGAATCCTGCGACCTCTCAAATTCCACCTGGTCCATAAGCGTATTGATTATAAATAAGCCTAATCCCCCTTCCCTGGGGTTTTGCAGATCGGGCTGGCTAATCTCTTTTTTGTCCACTCCGCATCCTTTATCGGCAATGCTGATGGTCAGGCATTTTTCCCCAATACCAAATTCTATCCTGTATTCCTTATATTGCTCACAACACCCATGCTTTATTGCGTTGGTACAAGCTTCAGCCAATGCCAGCTTTATATCCTCCACAGCTTCAACATCGAATCCCATTCTGCCGGCTATCCCTGATACCGCCAGTCTGGCTACGCTGACATACTCCGGCTTGTTTGGAAGAACCAAAACTATCTGATCCTTGAAACCACTTCTTAAAACTGAATTTTCTGCGCTTTCAACCAGTGACATGAATTTATACCTCCAGAATGAATATTTTATCAAGTCCGGTAATATGAAAAAGCTTGTATACATTTGGCTGAAGATTTTTTAAGTAAATATTCCTGTCCTGCTCCTTAAGCCTTCTCAATGCACCAATCAAAACTCCCAGGCCGGTACTGTCCATATAATTCAATTGGCTGCAGTCAATGTGTATGTCTCCCGTCTCTTCATCAATAACTGCATTTATCTGTTCCTTAAATTCGGCCGCGGTGTAAATGTCGATTTCTCCCTTTAGCTTCATTTGCCATCTGCCCCCATTGTACTCATATTGATATTCAGCATTGCTCATTCTATTCTTACCCCCTTAATGGCCTTTCACTCATCATTATATAAATATTTCTGTCTTTTTTTCCTGCAAGTCTGTATATTTATAAGTTATGATTTATTGTCTGTGCTCCGGATTGGAATAAAGCCTCTTATTTAAAGAGGCTTTATTCTATTGCTGCTCGTATTCAATTCTGGCTATGGATACCACCCTTTGGTCCTTGTCGAACTTCATGAGAGTTACCCCCTGGGTAATCCTGCCCATTCTGGAAATGCCTTTTACGTTGAGCCTTATCACAATGCCGTGCTTGGTAATAAGCATAATATCGTCCTGCTCACCAACAACCTTAATGCCGACAATATCCCCCGACTTGCGGGTTATCTTATAAGTCTTGAGACCTTTGCCCCCTCTTTTCTGAAGACCGTATTCCTTTAAAGCGGTCCTCTTGCCGAAGCCTCTTACGGTAACACTGAGCAGGTCTGCTCCTTCCCCAACCAACTCCATGCCCACAACTTCATCTTCCTGTCCCAGAGTTATACCCTTTACTCCCTGGGTATACCTTCCCATGCTTCTTACATCCTTCTCGTCAAACCTTATGGAATAGCCTTTTTTTGTGGCTATAAGGATATGGTCGATGCCCTCTGTCAGTTTTACCTCTATAAGTTCATCCTCTTCCTTAAGCCCGATAGCCTGGAGACCGTTCTTTCTGTGGGTACTGTATTCACTAAGAGGCGTCTTTTTTACCATTCCCATCTTTGTTGCAAACATCATAAACTTCTCTTCTGCAAAGTCCTTGATGGGTATAACGGCGGTAATTTTCTCGTTGCCCGAAAGCTGAAGCAAATTAACTATTGCCGTGCCCTTTGCCTGGCGTCCCGCTTCGGGAATCTCATAGGCCTTCAGCCGATACAGCTTACCCTTATTGGTAAAGAATAGAATATAATTATGAGTGGATGTAATAAATATATCCGAAACAAAATCCTCGGTTTTTGTGGTCAGGGCAGTTACTCCCCTGCCACCCCGCCTTTGGCTTCTGTATGCATCGGCAGGCACCCTCTTAATATAACCGAAATGAGTCAGGGTAATTGCTACCTCCTGCTCTTCAATCAAGTCTTCCATATTGAACTCCTGGGCATCGGCCGCTATATTGGTTCTCCTGGCATCGCTGAATTTATTCTTTATCTCAAGCATTTCTTCCTTAATAATGGATTCCAGAAGTTCTTTCTTTTCAAGCACATCCTTGTAATACTTTATCTTCTTAAGCAGCTCATCATACTCTGAATCTATTTTCTCCCGTTCAAGTCCCGTAAGCCTGCGGAGTCTCATATCCAGAATGGCCTGAGCTTGTTTTTCAGAGAGTTTAAATTCCTTCATCAAACCATCCCTGGCAATCTGGTCGGTTTTTGATGACCTGATGAGGGCTATAACTCTGTCAAGGTTATCAAGAGCTATTATTAAGCCCTCCAGAATGTGAGCCCTTTCCTCGGCCTTACGGAGGTCATATACGGTTCTTCGTCTGACTACATCCTTTTGATGTGCCAGATAGTATTCCAGTACTTCCTTTAGATTTAAAACTCTGGGCTGACCGTCTACAAGGGCTATCATTATTATACTGAAGGTGTCCTGCAGCTGCGTGTGCTTATATAATAGATTGAGTACCACCTGCGGATTAACGTCCCTTTTAAGCTCTATGACTATTCTCATACCTTTTCTGTCGGATTCGTCCCTTAAATCGGAAATTCCCTCAATCTTTTTATCCCTGACCAGGTCGGCGATTTTTTCGATAAGTTTTGCCTTATTAACCTGATAGGGAATTTCATTTACAATTATTGTATGCCGGTTGCCTGTGGCTTCTATGGTAGCCTTAGCCCTGACAGTTACCTTTCCCTTCCCGGACATATAAGCTTCCTTTATTGCGTTTTTACCCATAATTGTAGCTCCGGTAGGAAAATCGGGCCCCTTGATAACCTTGACCAATTCGTTTATCTCAATATCCGGGTTGTCTATAAGCATGGCAACGCCGTCGATTACTTCTCCAAGGTTGTGGGGTGGTATACTGGTTGCCATGCCGACCGCTATACCCGATGCTCCGTTAACCAGAATATTGGGGAACTTCGACGGCAAGACCACCGGTTCCTTGAGAGATTCGTCAAAATTAGGTATAAAGTCCACTGTCTCCTTGTTAATATCCCGCAGCATCTCAAGGGTAATTTTAGCCATTCTGGCTTCGGTATAACGCATAGCCGCAGCGCTGTCTCCGTCAATTGAACCAAAGTTACCATGCCCGTCAACAAGGAGCTGCCTTATAGAAAAATCCTGGGCCATTCTTACCATAGCATCATAGACAGCGGAATCGCCATGGGGATGATACTTACCAAGTACGTCCCCGACTATACGCGCAGATTTTCTATGGGGCTTGTCGGGAGACAATCCAAGCTCGTTCATAGCATACAGTATTCTTCTGTGTACCGGCTTTAATCCGTCTCTGACATCAGGGAGAGCCCTGCTGACAATAACACTCATAGCGTAGTCTATATAGGATTTTTTCATCTCCTGCTGGATATCTACCGAGACTATATTATCATTTGTTTGTGCCATTTTATTTCCCCCTTAAATATCCAGGTTTGTAACGTACCTGGCGTTTTGCTCTATGAATTCCCTCCGCGGTTCTACCTTAGTTCCCATCAGGGTTGTAAATATCTGATCGGCAGCTATGGCATCCTCTATACTAACCTGCAATAAAGTCCTGGTTTCGGGATTCATGGTAGTCTCCCATAATTGCTCGGGATTCATTTCTCCCAGACCTTTATACCTTTGCAGGTTGACGTTGTTCTTATCCATATTCTCCAACACCTTATTCAGCTCTTTATCCGAATATACATACACATCCTGTTTTCCGTTTTTCACCTTATACAAAGGAGGCTGCGCAATGTACAAATGCCCTGCATCTATCAGATCCCTCATATATCTGAAAAAGAAGGTAAGCAGAAGAGTCCTGATATGCGCACCGTCCACATCAGCGTCGGTCATTATTATTATCTTGCCATATCTTAGCCTGTTCAGGTCAAATTCTTCATCAATTCCACTTCCAAAGGCTGTTACCATGGATCTTATCTCTTCATAGCCCAGTATCTTATCCAGCCTTGCCTTTTCTACATTTAATATTTTCCCCCTGAGGGGCAGTATGGCCTGATTTTTCCTGTCTCTCCCCTGTTTAGCCGAACCGCCGGCAGAATCTCCCTCGACAAGATATATTTCGCATAGGGCCGGATCTCTCTCGGAACAATCGGCCAGTTTGCCGGGAAGAGATGTGTTTTCCAGCACATTTTTTCTCCTTGTAAGTTCTCTGGCTTTACGTGCTGCTTCCCTGGCTCTAGCAGCGGTGACAGCCTTCTCTATAACAATCCTCGCAATTGAAGGGTTTTCCTCAAGACAGGTAGAGATGGCATCGGCAGAAATGGATTCTACGATACCCTTAGTTTCACTGTTACCCAGCTTAGTCTTTGTCTGTCCTTCATACTGGGGGTCGGTCAGCTTGACTGAGATAACTGCGGTAAGTCCTTCCCTTACATCCTCTCCCGACAGGTTTTTATCGTTCTCTTTCAGGAAATTATTTTTACGTCCATAATCGTTAATTACCCTTGTCAGCGCTGCCTTGAAACCACTTAGATGTGTGCCTCCCTCATGGGTGTTTATATTGTTTGCATAGGAAAATATATTTTCCACGTATCCATCGTTATATTGCATTGAGACTTCAACCACACACTCATCTTTGGTCCCTTCAAAGTATATGGGATTTTTATGAAGGATTTCCCTGTTCCTGTTCAGATATTTCACAAACTCTACCAAGCCCCCGTCATAGTGCATGGTGCTTTCCCGCTTGTCTCTTTCGTCCTTTAATACTATAGTGACACCCTTATTAAGAAAGGCCAGCTCTCTCAGCCTGTACTCGAGAGTATCAAAATCATAGTTGATTTCCTCAAATATCTGGAAATCCGGCTTGAATACAATTTTTGCACCGGTTTTTCTGGTATCGGCAACCTCCAAAAGTTGACTGACCGCCTTACCTCTTTCATACCGCTGTTTGTATACCTTTCCATTTCTCATTATTTCCACTTCAAGATATTCGGACAGCGCATTGACCACTGATACCCCCACGCCGTGCAATCCGCCGGATACTTTATAGCCCTTTCCATCAAATTTACCTCCGGCATGCAGCATTGTCAGGGCAACCTCTACTGCCGGCTTGCCTACCTTGGGATGAATACCCACAGGTATTCCCCTTCCGTTATCCACAACGGTAACAGAGTTATCCATATGAATTGTAACGTTGATCTTATCGCAAAAACCGGCCAGGGCTTCGTCAATACTATTGTCCACCACTTCATATACAAGATGGTGCAGCCCTCTGAGGCCGGTACTCCCTATATACATACCAGGCCTTTTTCTTACAGCCTCCATTCCCTCCAAAACCTGAATCTGATTCTCGTCGTATACATTTGCAGCATTCTTATCTACCACAGTCTTACCCCCTTGGTTTTTTGATTATCAAAGATTATTTCCAGAAAAAAAACTCCAGGAACTCCCAGAGCCGGTGATTAACAACACTACAATACCGAAATGTCATGTATAAAACCTGCTCTCCTGCTCAGAGTTGATGAAGATATGGGGGAAAAATAAATCACACTTTTCGATGTTTTGTTCTTTTTACCCATATCCACTGGCTTTTCTGTTATCACTATTGATTTTGGCTTGTTTTGAGATATTCTGGTTACAAACCCTTCCTCTTCTGCAATCTTAATAAACTCGCCGGTATCTTGGGATGCCAATGCCAAATCGATGTCTATTATTGCAATTACATCTTCGAGATGTATTATAACATTTTTCCCCAGATGCAAAAACATCATATACCTCCTTCTGCCAGCACGGCAGCTAGTCCTCTGATGATATTATACCACTATTTACATAAAAAACCTTGCCTTGCGTATACCTTTTTTCCATAACCTCCGACAGATGTGTACACGTTATAAATGTTTGTACCTGGGCCAAATTTTCCAAAATGTATTTTTGCCTGGACTTGTCCAGCTCGGACATTACGTCGTCCAGCAACAAAATTGGATACTCTCCCGTTTCTGATTTCATCAATTCTATCTCGGACAGCTTCATTGATAAAGCTGCAGTTCTCTGCTGCCCCTGGGATCCAAATTTTCTTGTGTCTATCCCGTTAATATTCACGCTAAGGTCTTCCCTGTGGGGGCCAAAGTTGGTTACTCCGGTTTTAATGTCTTTGTTCCTGTTTCTTTCAAGGCTTATATTTAACTCCCGGTGTATATCTGAAAGGCTTTTATCACCATTTATATCGATACACGATAGATAATGAATTTCAAGCTCTTCCTCTCCATTGGTTATCTTTCTGTGCATCAGTCTGGCTATTGTTGAAAGTCTTTCAATAAATTGTATCCTGTTAAAAATGAGCCTGGCTCCGTAGCCAACCAGTTGTTTATCCCAGACGGCCAGGGTATCGTCGTTTACTTTTCCCGGCAGAGCATCCCTGAGCAGGGAATTTCTTTGAAACAATACCTTGTTATAACTGTTTAATACATAATAGTAAGATGGTTTTATCTGAATGATTTCCTGGTCCATAAATCTTCTCCGATAGCTGGGCCCTTCTTTTACAAGCTTGAGCTCGTCGGGAGAAAAAATCACCGTTGTTAAATTTCCAAGCAATTCCCCTCGCTTGTTTAGTTCCACACCGTTAACCTTTACCTTTTTATTGTTCCCTCTTATACCTATCTCTATAGCTTTGCTGCCTTTATTTTTTTCCATGTTTCCCTTTATATAAAGAGCAGAACTGCCCCATCCGACCAATTCAGTATCCATAGAAGTTCTATAGGATTTTCCTGCCGAAAGAAAGTAGATGGCTTCCACCAAATTTGTCTTTCCCTGGGCGTTATTACCCACCAGAAAATTGAACCCCTTATCGAATATAATCTCCAGTTCTTTGTAATTTCTGAAATTAATGAGTTTAAGTCCATTCAGGTACAACCCATACACTCCAATCAAGTCGCTTTATTAGGATAAACTCACTTTTATACTGTCTTTTCCATCCACTTCCACCATATCCCCGGGATATATTTTTTTTCCTCTTTGAAGTTCTATTTGCCCATTTACTCTGACTCTTCCGTCTGCAACCATAAATTTAGCCTGGCCCCCTGTTTGGGCAATACCAGACAACTTTAAAAGCTGACCAAGGGCTATATATTCTCCCTCGATAATGACTTTTTCCATACTACCATCTCCCACATATTGCTTATAAGTATATTCCGGCAAATTTCGCTGTCGGCTGTAAGTATTCATATGCTTTTTTAAGAAATGACCCTGACCGGCAGGAGTAAATAGACATAGTCTTCACTGTCTTCCGGCTTAATTATACATGGGCTTACACTGGTTGTAAATTCGATTTTTATATACTCCCCCTCAATTACTTTCAAGACATCGGTCAGGTACTTGGAGTTGAAAGCTATTTCAATATTCTGACCTTCTTTTTCTACGGCAATCTCCTCCCGTACCTCCCCTATCTCGGCATTTGAAGTTATCTCAATCCTGTCATCAATAATATTGAACTTAATAAGATTGTTTTTACCTTCTCTGGCCAGCAAAGATGCCCTGTCACTGCTTCCCAGTAAATCTATGTTTTTGAGTCTGATACAGGTGCTGTATTCTTCCGGTATTATCTGATTATAGTTTATAAAATCACCTTCCAGGAGCCTTGATATAACTCTGGTCTCATCCATGCTGAACAAAATCTGGTTTCCGGCAAGCTCAATCCGGACTTCATTCTGATTGTCCCTTAATATCTTTTGTATTTCATTAAGAGTCTTGGCAGGTACAACTGCCGAAATATCCTCTTCTACCGTTTCAAGTCTCACGGTTCTGACGGCCAGCCTGAATCCGTCAAGGGCAACAAGGCTGATTTCTCCTCTCGTCGAACACTCTACCAACGCACCGGTAAGTATTGGTCTTGTCTCATCCAGCGCACAAGCAAAAATAGTTTGTCTTATCATACTT
The DNA here is from genome assembly GCA_016841565.1 of Clostridium thermobutyricum. Lineage (GTDB taxonomy): Bacteria > Bacillota > Clostridia > Ch29 > Ch29 > JAENYX01. Next base: position 19,632 of record JAENYX010000007.1, read on the forward strand.
TTCAAAAGATCCTGAGGCATAACAAGACTCTTTTCACCGTCCACCTGGGGTAGTTGAGGGAACTCTTGGCCACTCTGGCCCTGTATACGAAAACATGAATTTGCACACTTTATCTCGGCTATATTTCCTTCGTTAACCGAAATTTCCATATCTTCCGAAGGAAGCTTTCTTATTATTTCCCCCAGTAGCCTTGAATCAAGTACGATCCAGCCATTATCGATTATTTCTGCTTCCACCCGGCATTCAATTCCCAGTTCCAAATCGGTAGCTCGAATCTTTAAGTATTGGTCCCTGCAATCAAATAAAACACCCTGTAGTATAGGAAGGTTTGTTCTCGTAGGTACTGCTTTTTGAGCAGTAAGTATTCCCTCAAGTATATTGTCTCTGTTGCAGATTATTTTCATGTGGATAACCTCCAAAACCCAAAATTTTTATAAATAAATATATAAATAATAGTAGTAATAGTAGTAGGGGGTGTTGATATGTTGAAAACACTGTTAACCGTAGAATAATAAACCGGCTTGCATGTTGACCGAATGTTATTAAACGGTGCATTGTTTTCCACAATATCTAATAATGTTCGGTGTAAAAATTTACCACAAAAAGTATTCAACAGGTTACCAACCGGTTGTCAACGGGTTATCAAGTATAGAAGTATTTAGCTGTACAGCCTCTTCTGTATCTCGTTGATTGCTATTTTTAAGGATTCATCCGTTTTTATCTCGGTTGAAATCTTATCATAGGCGTGAAGCACCGTTGAATGGTCTCTTCCACCGAATTCTTCCCCAATTTTTGGAAGTGAAAGGTCTGTAAACTCTCTTGCCAAATACATGGCTACCTGTCGGGGAAAAGCAATTGCACGGGTACGTTTTTTTGATTTAAAGTCTTCATTTTTTATTGAATAGTATTCTGATATAACCCGCTTGATTATATCCACTGTTACCAGCTTAGGTTTGGAGTTCGAGAAGAAATCCTTCAGGGCTTCCTGAGTAAGATCCATATTAATTTCTCTGTTTGTGAGGGTAGAATAGGCCACTACTCTTATTAGAGCTCCTTCCAGCTCTCTGATATTGGATTCTATTCTTTTGGCTATATATGCAAGAACCTCATCGGGTGTTATTATGTTTTCCAATTTTGCTTTCTTTTTAAGTATGGCTATTCTTGTCTCAAAATCCGGGGGTTGAATATCACAAATAAGCCCCCATTCAAATCTTGAGCGCAGCCTGTCCTCAAGGGTAGGTATCTCCTTGGGAGGATGATCGCTGGAGATTATTATCTGCTTACTGGCTTCATACAGGGAATTGAAGGTATGAAAAAACTCTTCCTGAGTCCTTTCCTTGTCTGCAATAAACTGAATATCGTCCACAAGAAGAACGTCGGTGGTCCTATATCTGTTTCGGAATTCAACGTTTTTATCATCCCTGATGGAGTTTATCAGGTCATTCGTAAATTTTTCCGAAGTTGTATATACAACCCGGGTTCGCGGGTTGTTTCTCAGTATATAGTGGCCAATAGCATGCATAAGATGGGTTTTTCCCAAACCGACTCCTCCGTATATGAAAAGAGGATTATACGCCTTTGCAGGTGCCTCCGATACTGCCAGCGAGGCAGCATGGGCAAAGCGGTTACTATTTCCTATTACAAAGGTATCGAAGGTATATTTGGGATTGAGTATACCCAGGCCCGAAACAAGGGTGTCATTGTTATCACTCTGTTTGCTTCTGTTGGGGTCGGGAGTCTGGGGGTTTTTTTCCTCGGGAAGTATAATCCTTATATCGTATTCTATGGAAGTAACTTGCTCAAGGGCATTAAAAATAAGCGTAATGTAACGGGTTTCAAGAATATTCTTTATAAACTCGGTAGGCGCACATAATACTATATAGTTATCGGACATTTCAACAGGTTGGATAACTTTAAACCATGTGTTGAAACTTACCTCTGCCAATTCGTCTCTTATCAGCCTTAAAGCATTTTCCCAAATAGATGTCAGATTGTCCTGCATTGCATTGTCCTCCTTATATAAGTTGTCCACATAAATATCATCAGGGCAGGGGAATAATTTTCATCTCCTGGGTAACTAATATAATTGTGGATAAAAAGTACTACATATGGATGTGGCAGAGCCACCAATTATTGTCTATACACGCATATACAGTTGTGCATAAATTATGTAAAGACTGGAAAAGCACTGATGCATGTTATTTAATGATAACAAATAATTCCGGTGTTATCAATAATTATTGGCAACATATCCACAAAAAATAACATTGATTTTTACATTATCCACAATTACATTTTCTTGACACAAATATTCAATAAGGCTATAATTTAATATAATGCGGTAAATTAAGCTCTATAGGTTGAAACGGCAGGAAGAGGGGGTGTAACCGGTGAAAATGACATACCAGCCAAAAAAAAGGCAAAGGAAGAAAGAACACGGGTTTAGAAAAAGAATGAAAACCAGTGCGGGAAGAAGGGTATTAAAGAATAGAAGAAGAAAGGGAAGAAAGAGATTGACAGCATAAGGCCGCTCTTGGGGGGCCTTTTTATAGATATTTGGGGGCCTATTAGTTGCCTCGATTGAATCTAAGATATCTTCCCTGTTTTCAGGTATTCAAAAAATATGTTATCATTCAGAAAAAGGGTATTAAAAATACCGGGTAGGGCAAAAGAAGGGTTCCTATGGCAAATATAATAACAATAAGGAAGAGCAGGGAATTTGCGAAAGTATACAACAGGGGAAAAAGCAAAGCAAATCCCATGTTGGTACTATATGTGCTGGAGAATGGCAGAGATTATAACAGAATAGGCATAAGCGTCAGTAAAAAAGTTGGCAAGAGCGTAGTACGCAACAGAGTTAAGAGACTCATCAAAGAAGTGTACAGGAAATTTTCCAATATTAATGAATCTGGTTACGATTTAGTAATAATAGCACGGGTTCAGGCATCGAAGGCCCAATATTGCGATATAGAAAGATGGATGTCCGATTTATTGAGAAGACATAAACTACTGGAAAAGAAGGATTAATATGAAAATAATATTAATATTTGTTATAAATATATACAGAAGATTTGTGTCACCAATTAAAAC
>JAENYX010000007.1:22821-91739 GCA_016841565.1 Clostridium thermobutyricum
AAAATTAAGGCTCTTCAGAAAAAATACGGCAATGATAAACAAAAGCTTAATGAAAAGACTATGGAGTTGTACAAAGAACATAATGTAAACCCTTTGGGGGGAGGATGTTTGCCGCTATTGGTACAGCTTCCCATATTATTTGCACTGTTTCAGGTATTAAGGGATCCGGCCAACTATGTATTTACACCTGAGACCTATGATGCCGTAGGAAAAAGCTTTCTGTGGATAAAAGACTTGTCAGCAACATCAAGCTTTTCCGACCCAATTACCTATATATTACCTGTATTGGCTGCTGTCACCACCTTTTATCAGACAAAGATGATGACACCGGCAAAATCCGATAACTCCTCTCAAAACACCATGAATACCATAATGCCGCTGATGATTGGATACTTTAGTTTCAGTTTTCCGGCAGGCGTGGCTATGTATTGGGTGCTTAGCAATATGTTTCAGATAGTGCAGCAGTATTTCGCTATTAGAGTGGGAAGGACGGCTAAGGAGGAATCCAATTGACAGGGAGATTTGTAATAAAAACCGGCAGGACCATTCAGGAAGCGGTTCAACTGGCTATAGAAGAGTTGAACGTTGATTTAAACCAAGTGAAGATTGAGATACTTGAAGAGCCCGGCAGGGGATTGCTAGGTCTGATAAACAATAAACCGGGGAAGGTTAAAGTTACATTGAGATCAACACCTGTCGATGTAACCAAGGAATTTCTCGAGAAGCTACTTAACAAAATGGGCGTTGAAGGCAGGGTGATAATCAAGGAAGAAGAGGGTAGGGTTTTGCGGGCAGAATTTAAAGGGCCCAACATGGGTGTTTTAATAGGGAGAAGGGGACAGACTCTGGATTCCATTCAATATATTACAGGTCTGGTAGTTAACAGGAAACGTACCGATGATTATTATCGGGTTATAGTTGATACCGAGAACTATAGGAAGAAAAGGGAAGAGACACTGGTGCAGCTGGCAAAAAATATCGCTTATAAGGCCGTAAGGATAGGTAAGGATATAGCCCTCGAACCCATGAATCCCTACGAGAGAAGGATAATCCACTCTGCGCTGCAGGAGGATACCAGGGTTACAACGTACAGCGAAGGTCAAGATCCATACCGAAAGGTAATAATAAGCGTTAAGTAAACTGTGAGCAGGTGCCGTGCACCTGCTCAGAATTTTTAGTGCACCGGGCAGGGTATTTAGCAGAAGCTATGGCAATAATGAAAGTGTATAATATAAAATGGGGACATTCATATGAGAAGTGGGAAGTGTGATATGGGAGGTGTGAGTTTCAGTTATGCTTTGGAGTAATTCTTAAATCTCACATCCGGCTTCTTACTTCTTACCTCTCAATTGGTGTGTCCCCATACCTTAGTGAGGTGATTTAGTTGGTTATTAAGGAAGGAGATACTATTACGGCAGTGGCTACCGCTCCCGGGGACAGTGGCATAGGGATTGTGAGAATAAGCGGCCCATTGGCCATAAAAATTGCTGCGCAGGCTTTCAGGTCGGTGACAGGTGTTTCTTTGGCCGGGCTGCCTGACAGAAGGATGAATTACGGATATATTTACAATCCGGATAATGGTGAAAAGATAGATGAAGTCCTTGTAACTGCAATGAAGGCACCTCATACATATACAAGGGAAAATGTTGTTGAAATATATTGTCATGGTGGTAATGTTCCGGTTAGAAAAATACTGGAGGTTATAGTTGGGTTGGGGGCAAGAATTGCCCAGCCGGGGGAGTTTACAAAAAGGGCTTTTCTGAACGGAAGAATAGACTTATCCCAGGCCGAGGCAGTTATGGATATAATACATTCAAAATCGGAAATGGGGCTCAAGACAGCCGTAGACCAATTGGAAGGGGGGCTGTCAAAGAGGCTGGATGTCATAAAGGATAAATTACTGTCAATTATGTCCAGAATAGAGGCATCCATAGATTTTCCCGAACACGATATTGAAGAATTGACCAGGGAGGCTTTGCTTCAGGACACGCGGGTGTCAATTGCTATGATGGACAAGCTGCTGTCCACGTCTTCCACCGGAAAAATTGTCCGGGAGGGTTTGAAAACAGCAATTATCGGCAAGCCGAATGTGGGCAAATCTTCGCTGCTCAATGCACTGTTGAGGGAAAACAGGGCTATTGTTACCGAGATACCCGGCACAACAAGGGATGTAATAGAAGAGTATATAACCTTAAGAGGGATCCCCTTAAGGATAATGGATACGGCAGGTATTAGGGAAACGGATGACTTTGTTGAGAGCATAGGAGTGGAAAAGACGAGAGAATATCTGCAAAGAGCCGACCTGGTGCTTTTGGTATTGGACGCTGCAAGGCCTCTTTCCCAGGAGGACAGGATCATTCTGGATATCATAAGGGATAAAAAAATTATTGTACTTATTAACAAAACGGATTTGGATATACAATTGGACATTGAGGAGATAACCGAAAGGTTCAGCGGCCGGCCGGTGATACATATGTCTCTGACTCAGGAAAAGGGGCTGGGTACCCTTGAGGAGACCATATACGAGATGGTGTTTTCGGACAGGGTAAGAAGCAGTGATGCTGTAATGGTTACCAGTGTGCGCCACGAGGATTGTCTGAAAAGAGCAAAGGTAAGTCTGTCCGATGCCCAACAGGCCATAATAAGCGGAATTCCCGTTGACTTGGTTTCGATAGATGTAAAGGCGGCACTCGAAGCTTTGGGAGAAATAACGGGGGAGAATATTACCGAAGAAATTGTAGATAGAATATTTCATGATTTCTGTATAGGCAAGTAGGAGGGATGGTATGGAATACTATGCTGGAGAGTATGACGTTATAGTGGTAGGGGCAGGGCATGCAGGATGTGAAGCCAGTCTTGCTGCCGCAAGACTGGGATGTAAAACCCTGGTGGTAACCCTTAATCTTGACAGCATTGCACTTATGGCATGCAATCCCGCAATAGGGGGTACCGGTAAGGGTCACCTGGTAAGGGAAATAGATGCCCTTGGCGGAGAGATGGGAATAGTAACCGATAAAACTTTTATTCAGATCAAAATGTTGAATACCGGCAAGGGGCCTGCGGTACATTCCCTCAGAGCTCAGGCCGATAAAAAGGATTATCAGACCCAGATGAAGAAGACTCTGGAAGAACAGGAGAATCTTGATATAAAGCAGGATGAAGTAACAGATTTAATAGTTGAACAGGGCAAATGCAAAGGCATAAAGACGAAAAACGGGGCTGTCTTTAACAGTAAAACAGTAATACTGACAACAGGAGTGTATTTGAAGGGAAGGATTTTCATTGGCGATATTAGCTACGAGGGAGGACCCTACGGGCTGTTTGCCGCCAACCAGCTTTCAAATGGGCTGGAAAAAGCAGGCCTTAAGCTGATGAGGTTCAAAACCGGAACCCCGGCGAGGGTACACAGCGATTCGCTGGACTATTCGGTTATGATAGAACAAAAGGGGGACCGGGAAATAGTACCCTTTTCCTTTCTCAACGAATTTGAAAACCTGGAGAGAGAACAGGTCTCATGCTGGCTTACTTATACCAACTCAAAAACCCATCAAATTGTACAGGACAACATATCCAGATCTGCGCTGTATGGAGGGGAGATAACCGGCGTGGGACCAAGGTACTGTCCTTCAATAGAAGGCAAACTTACTGTATTTCCCGATAAGCAGACACACCAGCTTTTCGTGGAACCCGAAGGAAGGGATACCCGGGAAATGTATGTACAAGGCATGTCCACCAGTTTGCCCGAGGATGTTCAGGTACAGTTTTACCGGTCCATTAAGGGATTGGAAAGGGTAAAGATTATGAGAACGGCATATGCAATTGAATATGACTGTATAGATCCTACACAGTTAAAGCTTTCACTGGAATGTATGGATATTGAAAATCTGTTTTGCGCCGGACAGATAAACGGCAGCTCGGGATATGAGGAAGCGGCAGCCCAGGGAATAATGGCCGGGATAAATGCAGCCAGGAAAATAAATCATCAGGAGCCAATAATAATTGACCGGTCGGAAGGCTATATCGGAGTACTGATAGACGATTTGGTGACAAAGGGGACGCAGGAGCCCTACCGGATTATGACTTCCAGAGCGGAATACAGGCTTATATTAAGACAGGATAATGCCGACCGGAGGTTGACCCAAAAGGGATATGAGATAGGCTTGGTTACCCAGGAAAGATATACGAAGTATATGAATAAAGTGAGAAGTATAGAATCTGAAATGCAAAGGCTAAAAGATACTGTAGTTTCCCCTTCTGAACAGACAAACGCATTCTTAAGAGAAAGGGGAAGCTCGGAAATAATGACCGGTATAAGTCTTTATGAGCTTTTGAAGCGACCGGAGATTGAGTATGAAACCCTTGGGGCTTTGGATGAGGGAAGGCCGGATTTGCCCAAAACCATAGGCAAACAGGTGGAAACAGAAATAAAATACCAAGGCTATATAAAAAAACAATTAATACAGGTGGAGCAGCATAAAAAGATGGAGAGCAGAAAGCTTGAACCCGGGATTGATTACTCCAAGATTAAAGGGCTTAGGCTGGAAGCACAGGAAAAGTTAAACAAAATAAAACCTCATTCCATTGGTCAGGCCTCCAGAATAACAGGAGTTTCTCCGGCAGATATATCGGTACTAATGGTATACCTTGAGCAGAAAAGAAGGACGGAGAAATAATGGACAGGATGGTTAGGCTGCTAAAAGAGGGAACGGAGCAAATGGGGCTTTTAATTAATGAGGAACAGACAGACAGGATGATGAGGTATATGGGAATGCTGGTGGAGTGGAACGCAAAATTTAATCTTACCTCCATTACCGACAAACAAGACATTGTAACCAAGCATTTCCTGGATTCTCTTACATGCGCAGCAACCGGATATGTCCATAACAGGCATAGAGCTATCGATGTGGGGACGGGAGCCGGATTTCCCGGTATACCACTGAAAATTGTATATCCCGGAATGGAGATGACGCTGCTTGATTCTTTGAATAAAAGAATAGAATTCCTTAAATATGTGGCCGTCCGACTGGGGCTTGAGGGGTCGGAGCCTCTGCACGGCAGGGCAGAGGATATGGCCAGAAGCCCGGTGCATAGGGAGAAGTATGACGTGTGTTTTTCCAGGGCGGTAGCGCACCTTTCGGTTGTGGGAGAATACTGTCTGCCCTTTGTAAAGGTTGGCGGAGTTTTTCTCGCTATGAAAGGACCGGGATACCTGGAAGAAATAAAGGAGGCGGATAAGGCTGTACATATATTGGGAGGGGAGATTGCAGACACCAGGGAATTCAGACTTCCCTTTACCGATATAAACCATTACATAATTATAATAAGAAAACAAAGGGCTACAGGGTCAGAATATCCAAGAAAAGCCGGCAGACCTACGAAAAAACCGTTAAGATGAAGAAGCATGAAAATATATGTAGAACGATTTTTTTAAAAAGCAGGAGGAACAAAGGAACAGGCAAAGAAATAGATAAGGGACGGATTTCCGGGCACCATTCGAAAAGAGTATTAATGCTTATATAAGGTGATGTCTGTCATGGATAAACCTAAGGAGAAAGGGTGGCTGAGATGGCAGGAAGACCAGAGACAATAATAGAACAAGTGGAAATAGACAAAATTAGGCCAAACCCATATCAACCCAGGAAAAAATTCAATAGTATTTCCATTGAGGAATTGGCACTGTCTATTGAAGAATACGGTGTGTTGCAGCCGATAGCTGTCAAAAGAATGAATGATGGGTTTTTTGAGCTGATTGCAGGGGAAAGACGGGTAAAGGCAGCAAAGCACGCCGGATTAACCCACATTCCGGCAATAGTAATGGAGATATTGGACGAGGATTCTGCAGTTATTGCACTGATTGAAAATTTGCAGAGAGAAGATCTGAACTTTTTTGAAGAAGCGGAAGGATATTATTATCTTATGAACGATTACGGGCTTACCCAGGAGCAGGTAGCCAAAAAAGTGGGCAAAAACCAGTCCACAATAGCAAATAAAATAAGACTGTTAAGGCTGTCAAAGGAAGTAAGGGCGTACATAATACAAAACGAGCTGACCGAGAGGCATGCCCGGGCATTGCTGAAAATCCCCGAGCAGGCCATACAGCTTACGCTTCTGGCCAGAATTGCCGATAAGAATCTCCGGGTCAAGGATACGGAAGATTTGGTGGACAGGGTGCTGACCAAGCTGACCACAAAGCAGGAGGATATCATACAGGAGGAAATCAACAGGAGCATTAAGGGAACCATTAATTACAGAATATACGTAAACACGATCAAGAATGCCTACAGAGCAATAGTACAGTCGGGAATACAAGCCGAATTCAGCCAGAGGGATTCTGATGAATATGTTGAAGTGGTGGTAAAAATACCAAAATGCGCAGCGGCTTCTTCTCAATAATGTCCTTTTTAAGCAAAAGGAAGGTAGCGAAATAAAAAAATCTGCTAAAAGCAGATTTTTTTATTTATAAAGAAGGAACTGGTACTAAAATAAAGAATCTAGATAGAATAATACAAGTATAAGAGGTGATTGAGTGTCAAAGGTAATAGCGGTATTCAACCAGAAAGGCGGAGTGGGAAAGACTACCACCAATGTTAACTTGAGCTCATGTATTGCGGTAAGAGGCAAAAAGGTGCTTGTGGTTGATATAGATCCCCAGGGCAATACCACCAGTGGTTTGGGCATAGACAAGAAAGGACTGCAGAAGACCATATATGAAGTGCTGATTGGAGAATCCAAGGCAGAACAAGTGATAATTAAAACACCCATTGAAAATTTGTACATATTGCCTTCAAGCGTTCAGCTGGCAGGAGCCGAAATAGAGCTTACAGACCTTGAGGAAAGGGAGAAAATGCTTAAAAATGCCCTGCAAGATGTAAGGGACAGCTATGATTATGTTTTTGTGGATTGTCCTCCTTCACTGGGTTTGCTTACAATTAACGCCCTTGCTGCGGCCGACAGCGTACTGATCCCTATACAATGCGAATATTATGCACTGGAAGGGGTCAGCCAGCTGATGAATACCATATGGCTGGTACAAAGAGGGCTAAACCCCGATCTCAAGATAGAGGGGGTTGTGCTCAGCATGTTTGACGGGCGTACAAATTTATCAATACAGGTTGTAGATGAGGTTAAAAGCTATTTTAAAGGCAAGGTGTATACCAGCATAATACCGCGAAACATTAGATTGGCAGAGGCACCCAGCTACGGGATACCAATACTTATGTATGATCCCAAATCAAAGGGAGCAGAAGCTTATGAGGAATTGGCAGATGAATTTATTGAATATAGTAAGGAGGAACAGGTATAATGTCAAAACAGAGGTTGGGCAAAGGACTTAATGCGCTAATTCCGGAGCTGCCGCAAATGGGCGAGCAGGGAGTTCAGGAGGTTCTAATAACCGATATATCACCCAACAAGAACCAGCCCCGGCAGCAGTTTGATGCCGAGAAAATGGAACAGTTAGCCCAGTCTATTTTGAAGCATGGGATAGTGCAGCCCATAGCGTTGAGAGAAATTGACCAGGGGTTTGAAATAGTTGCGGGAGAAAGAAGATGGAGAGCCGCCAGGATGGCAGGGTTAAAGACCATACCAGCTGTTGTTATGGAGCTTGATGAACGACAGGTAATGGAGATAGCTCTGGTGGAGAATCTGCAAAGGGAGGATCTTAACCCCATTGAAGAGGCAGAGGCTTATAGAATACTTATGGAGGATTTCAGCCTGACTCAGGAGGAAATATCATCGGCTGTTGGGAAAAGCAGGCCGGCAATAGCCAATACCTTGAGACTTCTGGGACTACCTGACGACATTAAAAAAATGGTGAGAAGCAACTTGCTGACAGCAGGACATGCCAGAGCTTTAATCACTCTTGAAGAAAGTGAGCAGAAAAAAGTCGCTCAAAAGATATTGAAGGAAAATCTAAGCGTCAGAGAGACCGAGAAACTTATTGGCAGCATGTCAAAACCGCATAAAAATCAGGTTGCGCAGGCGAGAGACAAGAAACCGTGGATAATTGAAATGGAAGGGCTGCTTGGTGAAACGCTGGGAACAAAGGTCCAAATAGTACAGGGGAGAAAAAAAGGTAAAATAGAGATCGAATACTATAGCGCTGAGGACCTGGAAAGAATTCTGGAAATGATAAAAGGGTGATGTTTCACGTGAAACAATATAAGGAGAGATGTTGCATGAAGGCATATTTGGTCAATGCCTTTACTTATAAGGGAAGAGGAGGCAATCAGGCCGGAGTTGTACTCTGCCGGGAGTTCCCAAAACAAGAAACAATGCAAAGGATGGCCGAAATAATAGGATTTTCCGAAACAGCCTTTATATGTCCCGGCCAGGAATGCTATAACAGCAGATTTTTTACACCCCAATGTGAGGTGCCCGTTTGCGGACATGCTACAATCGCCGCGTTTACCCTTCTGGGCACACTGGAGATGATAAGGGATAAGGAAGGCACCGTGACTGTGATGCAAAACACCAAGGCCGGAAAGCTGCCGGTTTATATCAGCTTCCGGCAGGGGATGGTGGAACGGGTGTATATGGAGCAAACAAAGCCTTGCACATTCGGGACAATGGAGAAGGAAGATGTGAATGAACTATATGCCTCTCTTGGCCTTGAGACAAAGTGTGTTGGAATAAAAGGGCATATGGACACCCTTCCGGAAATTATCAGTACAGGTCTTCCGGATATAATTGCTCCGGTGCTTACAAAAAAAGCCCTGGATGGCATGAAACCGGATTTTGGCAGACTGGCCCGGCTTTCTCACCGTCTTGGAGTGGTTGGAGCCCATGCTTTTACATTAGAAACCGAGAATGCCGGTTTCACTGCACGATGCAGGAATTTTGGGCCTGCTGTAGGAATAAATGAGGAGGCTGCCACCGGGACATCTAATGGCGCTTTGGGATATTATTTGTATAAACGGGGATTGTTAAAAGACGGGGAAATGGCATGCGAGCAAGGGTTCGGCATGGGAAGGCCTTCTGCAATTTATGTCAGTGTAGGGCAGGACGGTTTGCGGGTGGGAGGAGAGGCTACCATAACAGGAGAAAAGGATATCAGGCCGTAAGCACATCACGGGTCTGGGGACCAATGGCAGGTATAAAGCAGTGTGACTGCAGCGGCCGAAAGAATTAAAGCTGCGATTCACTCCCGGCACCAAGGGTTTTAAAATTGCGTGATGTTAAACCAGACATACCGGAAATGCTCATGACAGCACAAAAACTCATTTCTCTGTTTATGCTTTTCATAGACAAGCTCTCGATTCTGCGTTGGCAACAATAAACTGCCGGCCATCGGCCGGCCGCTGTTACTCCCAAACGGCAAAGCGGCAGCTGACATTATTGACTGTTTTTTACCCATAGTGGAAATTTTCCGGGCCACAACATAGTATATATTATGCTGCAATGTGAAGATAGGGGATATAATATTGTTTCACGTGAAACATTAATTAGGAACACCTCTTTGACGGCTTATTTCAAAGCCAATGTGTTCCAAGCCTTAATTAGGAGGTTTATATATGATATACTTGGATAATGCTGCTACCAGCTTTCCCAAGCCTGAACAGGTGTACGTTGAAATGGACAAATGCATGCGAAATTACGGTGCCAATCCGGGCAGATCGGGGCATAAAATTGCTATCGAGGCGGGCAGAGCCATCTATAAAACCAGAGAGCTTTTATGCAGGCTTTTCAATATAGAAAATCCCATGCAGATTGTGTTTACTGCAAACGCTACCGAATCCCTCAACCTTGGGATTAAAGGATTGTTGAAAGAGGGAGACCACGTTGTCACCACTTCCATGGAACACAATTCGGTGGCCAGACCTTTGACTACATTGGAAACAAAGGGTATTAGCACAACCTTTGTCGGGTGTGATGAAAAGGGGAGGCTTAGACTTAAGGATATTGAGACGGCAATTAAAAAGGATACCGCCCTTATTGTGATGACCCATGCATCCAACGTTGTAGGAACCCTTATGCCTATAGGGGAGGTGGGTGCAATTGCCAAAAAAAAAGGCATACCCTTCATGGTGGATGCCGCTCAGACAGCAGGAGTATTTGACATAGATGTACAGGAAATGGATATTGACTTACTTGCTTTTCCCGGGCACAAAGGGCTTATGGGGCCTCAGGGGACAGGAGGCCTGTATATAAGCCAAGAGCTTGATGTTATACAGATGAAGGAAGGCGGAACCGGGAGCAGTTCGGAGAATCTGCTTCAGCCTGCTATTGCGCCCGACAGATACGAAAGCGGAACACCCAATACAGCGGGCATAGTAGGACTGGGAGAAGGCGTCAGATTTATACTTGACAGAGGTATTGCTAATATCAGAAAGCATGAAGAGGAATTGACAGACATGCTTCTGCAGGGTTTTAAGGAAATACCCGGCGTAAAAATATACGGGCTTGCCCAGCCAAAGCTTCAGGCGGCTGTTGTGTCTATAAACATCGGACAGGGCGATTCCGGGGAAATGAGTTATGTTTTGGATAAATTATACGGCATTGCAACCCGCGCCGGGCTGCATTGTGCTCCGTTGGCGCATAAAACCATAGGCACCTTTGAACAGGGAACCATCAGGTTCAGTATTGGCTATTTCAATACCCATCAGGATATAGAGGCTGCAATTCAAGCGGTCAGACAAATTGCAGCCGAGATGTAAAGGATTAAGACTGAAAATAAACAAACAGCCCTAGGGCTGTTTGTTTATTTCTTTCCATTGAGGGAGGAGCATGGTTTTCTGCAGAGCCTTTACTATTATTACGGCTAAAGGGCCAATCAGAATTCCTGCTACTCCAAAAATCTGTATCCCGAGGTACAGAGAAGCCAGTGTCACCAGGGGGTGCAGGCCGATGTTTTTACCCATTATTTTAGGCTCAATTATTTGCCTTGTTATTGTTATTACACCGTACAGAATAATCAGCGGTACCCCCAGCCGGTAGTTGCCAAGCACTATATTAATAATTGCCCAGGGAACCAGCACCGCCCCAGTGCCCAGTATTGGCAGAGCATCTATCAATCCTATAATTATAGCCATGGTAAGGGCGTAGGGGATGCCAATAAAATATAAACCGGTTATTGTTATCAGGAAGGTTATACCCATGATAGTCAACTGTGCCTTAATAAATCCTCCGAAGGCTTTGATCAAGTCGGCATATACGCTTTTCAATCTTACCAGAAGGTCGGCGGGCAGTTGTGAGGCAGAGAAGTCTCGTATCAGCCTTATGTCTTTACTCATCAGATATGAGGCAATTATAGTAACTATTACAAATATAACGGTTTTTGGAAAGAAGGTTAACAGGGCCATGGATTTACCTATGGTGCTGCTGACTGCCGCAGTTATGGAATTAATTAAATTGAGGACGCTTGTGTTTACCAGTTGCGCCGTTTGGGGAGGCAGATTTATATATATAGTTTGTGCCTGCGACATCAAATCCTGTGTTGCTATTCTGGCCATTTTGGCGTACTGCGGTAAACGTTCCAGAAAATTGCTTAGTTCTGTTATCAGCTGTGATGTTCCTATAAATAATAGGAAGCTGAGAAAGGCGAAAAACAACAGCACAAGGGATATGGAGGTTAGGCCGCGCGGGAGCTTTGTCTTTTTGTCCAGAAGAGTAATTATTGGGTTTATAATAATCGCAATAATCCAGGCTATTATAAAAGGCAAAATATAGACAAACAATTTGGTAACAAACAGATATATAAGCAAAATGATGCTGACGACGAAAACTGTTTTAAAGAAATAGACGGTGTATTTCTGATACTCCTGCACAATTAACCCCCCTATATATTTTGTACAAATTATTACCATTTTTCTTTTCTTTAATAATAGTCTAGCATAATAATAAGTTAAAGTATATATTGAGCAGATCAATAAATCTGCGCAGGTGCATTTTTTGCAAAACTACATCTGCTCGGATTAGAAGGAAAATGTCTATAAGTGTAGAATATATATATTTGATATTGGAGGGGGATTATGAATAACGACATGATATTTGAGCTGGTACAAAGGAATTATATACTGGTTATAACCATTTGCGTCATGGCAGTAGCAGCTTTATTTTTTTTGTTGTGTGTTATTTCCGCTAAAACTGCCGGATTATACCGCAGGTATAACAAGCTTATGAAAAACAGCAGTGGAGACAGCATAGAGAATCTTATTGTAAGGTATACTGAAAAAATTGACAGTTTGGAAAAGAAAAACACGGTTTTGGGAAAAAGGATAGGAAGGCTGGAAGCAGGGCATAGGGGTTGTGTTCAGAAAATTGGTCTGGTAAGATATAATGCATATCAGGATACGGGATGTGATTTGAGTTTTTCTCTGGCCCTGCTGGACCATGATGATCATGGAGTGGTAATGAGCAGTCTATATGCAAGAGATGGAAGCGTTATCTATGCAAAACCTCTGCAGAAGGGCAAAAGCCAATACACTCTGTCAAAGGAAGAAGAGGAAGCAATTAAAATGGCCGTACGGCAGGGGGAGTCAAAATGAAGATTGGGTATATCATTAACCCGGTGGCAGGCAGAAAGCAAGCCGGTAAACTGGCACCTCTGATAAAAAAAGCTACTTATGACAAAGGCTTTGAAGCTGCAATATATATTACCGGGTGTCCGGAGGATGTTGTTGAAAAAAGCGAGAAGGCTGTCCGGGAGGGCTGTCATCTTGTGGTAGCGGTAGGAGGGGACGGAACCATCAGTGAGGTGGTCAACGGTATACGCCAAAGCAATGTAGTGATGGGAGTTATACCGGCGGGATCGGGCAACGATTTTGCCCGGTCACTATCTATTCCCATGGACTTTAAAGGGGCGCTCGACTGTGTATTTAAAGGCCGGACCCGAAGAGTTGATATAGGCACAGTTAACGGGTATTTTTTCAGCAATGTAGCCAGCGTAGGCTTTGACGCCCAGGTGGTCATGGAAACAGAGAATATAAAAAAATATATTAGGGGTCCTTTGGCATATCCCTTGGGAGTTATCAAGGCATTGATTAGATACAAACCATTTGATATAGAGTTGGAGACCGAGGATAGAAAAATTAAGAAACAGGCAGTTCTGGTTGCAGTGGCCAATGGCATGTATTATGGCGGCGGGATGAAAATAGCTCCCGGAGCCGTATTGGATGACGGGCTGTTTGATGTGTGTCTGGTGGAGGATATGTCAAAGCTTAAAATAATGAGGCTTTTTCCTCTGATATATTCAGGCAGGCATCTTATGCGGCCTGAAACAGAGTATTTCAGAGCAAGGGAAGTCAGGATTAAATGCCAAAACGGCCACATAAATACCGATGGCGGGATAATAGGGCGCTGTCCGGCCGACTTAAGCATGCAACCCCAGTGCATGAGCATTATAGTTCCTTAAGAATAAAAGACATGCTCCAGGAAGAAAATATTCCTGGAGGTGTTACTATGATAAAGACAATTGCTGTTGATTACAGGTTTCAGGACTTGATGGCTGAATTGCAGGAGAGAGGGTATAAAGTAATAGACCTGCATAGCGGGGAGGCAGGAGCCAATGCCTGTATATATCATGACGGCATTAGGGATTACCATAATATGTATAATTTGCAGGATACAGGAGTGCTTATGATTGACGGCAAGGGCAAGACAGTAAATGATATAGAGGCCATACTTCAGAAAGGTGTTTACAGTTCTCTTTTTTAGGGGGTATATGATGTTTAAAAACCGAAAGGCCGCGGGCATTGAGCTTTCCAAGCATCTCAATGAATATGCAGGCCAGGATACGGTGCTGCTGGCAATACCAAGGGGTGGGGCGTTGGTTGCCAATGCGATCAGGAAAACTCTAAAATGTGAATGGGATTTGATAATTCCCCGAAAGCTGGGAGCTCCATTTAACAGGGAAATTGCAATAGGGGCAGTAACCCAGGATGGGACGTTGTTATTGGATGAGGAGATGATACTATATCTTGATGTTAGTAAGGAATACATAGAAAAAGAGAAGGAGAACCAGATTAATGAGATAAAGAGAAGAATGAGGCTGTATATGGGAGCAAGGGAACCCGTATCCATAAAATCAAAAAAAGTTATAGTGGTGGATGACGGAATAGCAACAGGGTTTACCATAAAAGCAGCCATTAAATCAATCCAAAAATCCGGGGCTTCAGAGATAGTAATTGCAGTACCTGTGGCTCCAAGCGATGTGGTGGAGGATTTGCTGGAAATAGTGGATAAAGTTGTGTGTCTTGAGAGCCCATATCCTTTTTATGCGGTTGGTATGTTTTATGAGGATTTCCATCAAACCACCGATAATGAGGTAATAGAGCTGTTTACCGAGCAGACGGCTAAATAGTGGATTTTAACTTAAAGGGAAGCCGGTATAAACATCTAAAGACAGTCGAATATCAAATATTACCTGATTTATCTGAAAGATTAAACTGAAACGGCGACCCCTTCATAGCCTTCCAGAAACTATAATGTATGCCTGTAGATATAATGTTTGCCATTCTCATAACAAGACTAAGTCTTGTATTCTGTAGAATAAGATACTCCATAAAGCCGCCAAAGTTTACAATCCCGCTTACATGCATATCGCCTACGCAGGGGAGGTTCTTTTTTACTCCTGCGCCCGGCCGCAGAGGCCCTTTGCCAATTGTGATATGGCCTATTCTTTCCATTGACCCCAGACTGGCATCTACTGCAATAATAAATGGACGTGAATACAGAAGCCTGATTTCCTCAAGGGTATCACTTAAATTTTTAGCGTGTACCGGTTTGTCCAGAGTTCCGTATATAAGGACTCTGTCGTTATTGGTCATGGCCGACAGCTTGTGGCCCACAAGGGGTCCCAGACAGTCGCCGGTGGACCTGTCGGTTCCGATGCAAAGTACAATAACAGGGTCTCTGTCATGGGTATAACAGAAACCGAAGCAGTCGACAAACATTTCCGAAAACCGGGACAGGGGCAGACTTCCGTTTATATCCACAGTTTCGCTGTAAGTCCGGGGAGAGCAGGTCATAGTAAATCCTCCGTCTGGGCTTTTTATATAATCTATTTAGATGTAATAACTAATATTACAATTTACAGTTTTTCCGCAGACCGATTAATAATACATGGTAATATTCTCTATACAAGTCTTGGCTTTAATGACAGAACGCTTTTAATATGAAGGTGCGGCCGGGTGGACAGATAAATTATTAATAGACTATTTGCCAATTGCGGAAGGAATTCTAATACTGTTAAAGAATTATTGAAAAAAGAGCTCAGGGGGTTTCTTTAAATGAGACATAAGAGGTATAAAAGTGAAAACAGGGGGAGATATTTAATACTGCTTGTATTGGCAGCCATTATAATTACTTGTTTTGCCTATCCCTATTTTTACTCAACTCTTTTAAGGATGGAATTCAATCCAAACAAACTAATACGTGTATCCGATTTTAAGGGACACCATGAGGCGCAGCAAGAATTTGCCGTACTTTCGGGCAAATTGGTTAGCATGCAGGGAACAACCATAAAACTGCAAAATGGTGACGGGAGCACCGTATGGCAAAAGGAAATCAGCATCCGGGAGCCTTTTATTGCAGCCTTAAAGGATATCATTGTTGCAGTTGATATGGAAAAAGGGAAGCTATACGGTATAGACGGTCAGGGTAAAACGCTGTGGGAGGCCGCGACTAAAGGCCGGCCCATAAGGATAGGCACCGATAAGGAATATATATGGGTCAGGACCAAATACAGGGAACAATCAATAGTGGAAGTATTGAACAGGAAGGGAGAAAATATTGCATATTTACAGGTGGGCAAGGTTCAGGCCATAGGAGTATCTGTTTCCCCTGATGGTTCCAATATAGCGGTAACTACCGCCGGGGTAAAGGATAACATGATAGTGGGCGGTATTATACTATACAAAAGAGATGGTAGTATAGTATGGGCAAAGAGTTATACAGACAGTCTTGTTATGGGAGTGAAAATAACCAACGAGGGTTTTGTTCTTGTACTGACAGAAAAGATGCTTGTGAACTTAAGTATTGGAGGAGATATTCAATGGCAGAAGGAGATTAATGGATATATTACAAAGGCTCTGTTCACAGATCAAGGATTAACGGCCCTGACTTTGAGCCAGGACTATACAGGTGCAGTTTCGGGCAGGAAAGGGGAAAAAACGGTTATTTACGGCAAAAGGGGCAGTAGTCTGGAACATGTAGACCATAGGGAAGGAATTATCGGATTGGCGGAGGGTCAAGACTATCTGGGCGTTTATTCAGCCAGGAGGCTGCAGATGGTGTCTTTGAACGGAAAAGGTGTTATGGACAAGGAGTTTGGCAGGGATTTGGTGTCGGTGTATTTGCTGGAAAATAATTTTATGGCATATATTTCGGCCGGTAAAATATACTTTGAGCCTATAATTTGAATGGGGTGAGGTTATGAATTGGATAGACGCTTTAATAGTGGCCATTATTATTGTATCGGTAATAAAGGGATATTCGGAAGGGTTTGTATTATCACTTATGGGTATTGTGGGACTGGTCACTGCAATAGTTGCCGCTCGGTTGTACTTTAACAGCCTTGCCCAATACCTGACAGAAAACACTTCGTTATATGAGAAGATATATCTTGCTGTTTTGAAGAGCCTGGAGGGAGCCAATCCCATTCTAAGAGGGGGGGAATACAGCGGCCAGGCTCTGCCTGAAGCTTATAGAAATTTATTTTTGTTCGGAGGTTCTGTTCCGGTTGGAGGCAGTTCTGCTGCCGAAAGCATTGCACAAGCTATAAGCGGCATAATTATTTCTATACTAAGCATTATATTAATATTCCTTGTTGTTAAAATCGCTTTTATGATAGTCGTCGCACTGCTGAATTCTCTGGTTGAACTGCCGGTGCTGAGGCAATTCAATAAACTGGGCGGAATAGTGATAGGGTTCCTGAAGGGTGTTCTGGGATTAATGTTAGCCTTTGCGCTGCTAATTCCGGTAATGGCAGTATTTCCTGTTGAATGGCTTTCAAGAGGAATGGAAGGATCGCTTATTGCTGTATACTTTTACAGGTATAACCTTATTGTTCCATGGTTTTTGGAGCTGGTCTCAAAGTTGATTCAGGGCTGACGAAGTACAGGTTTTAGGAACAGTCATCCGGCTCATTTTAAAGAATGGGTACACGGGAGCTTCCGGCGGGCAGTTTTCCAGGTGAAGCCTACAGGGGTTTTCCTTGAAAATCTAGCTGGAAATCTACTGGTCACCGGCTGCCGGTACAAATGCCATATAACGAGAGATGTCCCTTGCCGCAGGGCAGGCATGCTTTGCACAGCGAAGATGCGACGGATGCCGTTACCCATCACTGGATAAAAGGAGGCGTTAGACGTGGAAAAACATATAGATGCAAGGGGATTAAACTGTCCCCAGCCGGTAATACTTACAAAAAAAGCTTTGGAAGAAATAAAAGAGGGTAGGGTAGTAACTATAGTGAATTCCGAAACTGCCCGGGAGAACGTCAAAAAGCTGGCTCACAGTATGACCTGCAGCGTTGATATTCAGGATATTGGCGGAGACTATCATATAAGCATTTTTAAGGGAAAGAGTCTTGCAGTTCCGGAATTTGAGAATGTAGCGGGCAGAAACGGGCTGATTATTCTTATTGGCAGTGATAACTTCGGCTCGGGGGACAGAACCCTTGGGCAAATATTAATGAAGGCGTATATAAGTACTCTGGTGGAGGTATGTCCGCTGCCTGAGACCATAATATTCCTTAATAGTGGTGTAAACCTTTCGGTGGAAGGCTCGGGAGCGCTGGAAGCATTACACAAACTGGAAAAAATGGGGGTTGAACTACTGTCCTGCGGCACCTGCCTTGATTATTATCAGGTGAAAGAAAAGCTGGCGGTGGGGCAGGTTACAAATATGTATACAATAGCAGAAAAGATGAATAATGGCGAAAATACTATTGTACTTTAGGAAGGCGTGCTTATGAAAACTGACAAATACTATATAATGGTGTTTGATTCAACACATTATGCCATTAAGGTTGATGGGATGTTGAAACAAAAGGGACTGGAGGGAGAGATCATTCCCACACCCCGGGATATAGATTCCAGTTGCGGATTGTCAATAAGGTTTCCCGGGGACATACTTAAAAGTGTCACGAAGATAGTTAACATTAAGGAGAATAGGGTAAGATTATATAAGAGTGAAAAGGACATGGGGAGGACTGTTTATACCCAGCAAGAAATGTGAGGGGGGTAATAGAGATGGCTGAATTGCTGCAAAGGATTAACCTTAATGGGGTTTCAATTGCACTGATAGGGCAGAATATATTGAAAATATTGCTGGTTCTAATTTCTGTAAAGCTGTCGGTAAAGCTGCTTGGGGTTATTATTGACAAGTTTTTCCACAGACAGGCCGAAAGCCGCTTTGTAGAGGACACCAAAAAAGTTATGACCATGAGCGCACTTACAAAGAGTATAACCACCTATACTCTATACTTCATTGGACTGACCATGGTAATAACAATAATGGGCATACCGGCATCCTCTATTCTTGCTACTGCCGGAATTGGAGGCCTTGCTATCGGGTTCGGAGCGCAAAACCTCGTAAAGGACGTAATAACGGGATTTTTTATACTGTTTGAGGACCACTATGCTGTAGGTGATTATATTTCCCTTGAAAAGTATTCGGGCATTGTGGAGGATATTGGAATAAGAATAACCAAGGTCCGGGATTTTAACGGAGATTTGCATATTATCCCAAATGGGAATATATCCAATGTTACTAACCACAGCAGAGGGGATATGAGGGTTTTCTTTGATGTGGGAATCGCATATGAGGAGGATATTGATAAAGCCATATACGTTATACAGAAGTATTTGGATGAGTACCGGCAGGCAGAGCCGCAGCTGACGGATGGGCCAAAGGTTCTGGGGGTTTCCGACCTGGCCGATTCCTCTGTTATACTGAAGATATGGGCTAAATCAAAATCCATGGAACAATGGAGAATTGAAAGAGAACTTAAAAAGGGAATAAAAGAAACCCTGGATAAGGAAGGAATAGAAATACCATATCCCAAGAATGTAATAATAAACAAACAGAGGGGGATGACTCATGCCTCTGAAGATTGAGCTTGGAGATGTTGTACAGATGAAAAAGAAACATCCCTGTGGCAATGACCGGTGGGAAATCGTGAGAACCGGGATGGATATCAGGATAAAGTGTCTTAAGTGTCAAAGACAGGTCCTTATGCCCCGGGAGACCTTTGAAAAAAGAGTAAAAAAGGTGATGAAAGCAGGTGCCGGCGAGAGGTAAATTTTGTTGCATTGAAAAATCCCTTGTGGTAGAATACTATAGTACATCCTTGCTCTGCCAATGTAGAGCCGTTTAGTCCAGGAGGAGGTGAACTTATGAACAAGTATGAACTGCTTTTTATTCTTGATACCGAGCTTGATGAGGAAGCAAGGGCTTCTTATATTGAGAGGATAAAGGGGATCATCGGGGAGACGGGTGAAATAGAAACTATCGATGAATGGGGTACCAGGAAACTGGCCTATGAAATCAATAAGAAAAATGAAGGTTATTACGTTAAGATTAACTTCAAGTCTGCCCCCGAAACTCCCAAGGAATTGGTGAGGGTTTTCGGGATTTCAGAAAGCGTTTTACGGCATTTGATTATTAATCAAGATGAATAAATCAGGGTGGTGTTTTGGATGATGAACAAAGTATGTCTGGTGGGAAGACTTACGAGGGACCCTGAATTGCGGTTTGTGCCCGGTTCGGGTACTCCGGTTGCTACCTTTACCCTCGCTGTGGACAGGAACTTTAAGAATAAGCAGGGGGAGAAAGAAGCGGATTTTATTTCAATAGTTACCTGGAGAAAGCTGGCAGAATTGTGCGCCAATTACCTGGGAAAGGGCAGGTTGGTAGCAGTGGCAGGCAGGATTCAGAGTAGAAGCTGGGAGGATGACACCGGCCAAAGGAGATATAAAACCGAAGTGGTGGCAGACGAAGTTACTTTTCTCGACAAAGGGACCGGCACTGGCACCGGCGGAGGCGGAAATTTTAAAGAATATAGCAAGGACGAGAGCGGCTCCGATGATGATTTCTTTCCGATAGAAGAGGATTCGGACTTGCCGTTCTGACAAAGGAGGGATATTTGTGAAACGTAAAGCCCGAAAAGGCAAAAAGCGGGTATGCAATTTCTGTATTGACGGTATAAGCAAAATTGATTATAAAGATGTAAGTAAGCTCCGAAAGTATATTACCGAGAGGGGAAAGATTATTCCCAGGAGGATTAGTGGAAACTGCGCAAGACATCAAAGGCAGCTTACAATAGCAATAAAAAGAGCCAGGAACATTGCGCTTCTGCCCTTTACGGCTGAATAAGAGAGCTATATGCTCTCTTTTTATTACCTTATTAAAAGTGGCGTAACATAGGCTATTATTCTACAAATTGCTCGGGTAAAAAGAGTTATAATATTGTGACAGGGCGGGAATAATTTAGAGCTGTTATAAAGCAGGGGGGGAGCAGGGATTGACACCTTCAGAGCATAATTTGGATGTAACCAGAAACCTAAGACTGGTAGAATGGCTTAAATGCGAGATGCTTTCGGGAATGGCATCCTTTTACCGGCTTATGCTAAAGGGCAGCCGGGTTAGCCAGGAGGCTTTGGCGGATGTTTTAGCCAACATAATCCTGGTGGCATACCTCCTTGCACGGAGGATGGGCATGACCTATGCGATGATTGATTTAAAAATACACAGCAAGATTAAGCTGGGGGTCACCGAGGAACACGAAGTAGAGAAATGGTACCGGGACCTGTCGGAATTGGCAGCATATATGAATAGAAACAGAAAGTAGGGATGACAGATGGTAAAGGATAGCAACGTAAAAGCTTTGGCGAATACTGCTATGGCTACAGCATTATCGGTAATAATAGCGATTATTGGTTTGTTTGTTCCGGTTTTATCCCTTGCGTCTTTGCTGTGGCCGGTCCCTGTAATTGTTATAGTAAAGAGATACGGGCTAAAGTACGGGGTTTATTCTACAATAGCCTCGGGATTGATTGTCGGCATGATTTCCGAGCCCATCTACGCAGCATATGTAATACTTGCCTACGGTGCTCTGGGACTGTCAATAGGCTACGGAGTACATAAGAGCTATGAGGCGGGGAGGATATTAACCATTACATCGGTTGCTTCATTGGTGTCCAAATTACTGCTGCTGTATTCGGTAACCAGGATTATGGGGGTCAACCCTATTGAAATCCAGCTTGAGGCCATGGAAAAGGGACTGGAACTCTCTATGGAATTTTATAGCGGCATGGGGCTGGATATGCCGGAGAATATAAGAGAAACGCTGGTTTCCTCATTTGAACTGCTGAGGATTACACTTCCTGCATTGCTAATACTGGTTGCGCTGCTGGACTCCTTTCTTAATTATACGGTGGCGAAAATTGTATTAAAGAGGCTGGGCTTGCATATGGACGCACTCCCGCCCTTTGGGGAGTGGAGAACCCCAAGTAATCTATCCATAGGCTTTTTATTGTTGGTAGGGCTGACGCTGGCAGGAGGGTACTTTGGGCTTAGTAACACCGAAGTTATACTTGGGAATATTCTTTTGCTTTTTCAGATGGTCTTTCTGGTCCAGGGAATCTCTGTAGCGTATTTTTTCCTGTCACAGAGAGGCTTGAACAAAGCTTTTAAAATACTGTTGATAGTTATAGTCATGTTTAACCAATTGCTGGCAATGGCAGCCATGTTTGTCGGGCTGCTGGATGTAATGTTCGATTTCAGGAAAAGGTTTTCCCAAAACAGCGGCAGTTAATCTTTGTTGTGGGGGTTTTAACAAAAATAGCATGTAAAGACACCTGTCTGTATACAGGGTGAAATATCCGGAGGGATGGCCCGATGAAAAACATGAATTTTTTAAGACTGGTAAAACCCAATTCTGCCATATATCTGTGGAGCGTTTTAGGCCTGACCCTGTCTTTGCTATATTATAACAGACCCCTTGGACTTTTGGGGGTTGCATTGCTTGTATACCTGGTCTACTACAGCAGATCGGCAACGCACAGCAAGAAGGCCCAGCTTACCGAATATGTGGAGAACCTGTCCTTCGAGATTGATAATGCCATCAGCAGTACTCTGATACGATTGCCCCTGCCAATGGCAGTTATAGATGAAGAAGGTGCCATTAACTGGTATAATTCTATGTTCGCCGATATAATAAAGGCCGGTGACATATTGGGCAGCAACATTAGTGAGCATATAAAGGATATCGATATTGACTTGATAATGCAGCATAAAAAGGACATGGAAATTCAGGTAACAAATGCAGATAGACATTACAGGGTTATCTGTAATATAGTAGAGACAACAGGTTCCAGAGCTCGTAAAAGAAAAATCGGGATGGTATATTTTATTGACATAACAGACTGTGTGCTGGCTCAGCAAAACATGCGGGAAAAAAGTACGGTTATTGCACTGGTTCAGGTGGACAGTCTGGATGAGATTATTGGAGGTACTAATGTGGACAGCAGGCCCCTGCTGATTGCCGAGCTTGATAAAAGGCTGAACAAATGGACCGAGGGCTTAAAGGGAGCTATACAAAAGTATGATGACAACAGATACATACTGGTATTTGAAAAGAAACGCCTTACACATTTGCAGGAGAGAAAGTTCGATATACTGGATGATATCAGGGATATAAGCGTTGGGAATCCAATATCTCCAACCCTAAGTATAGGGGTAGGGGTAGACGGTTCGGATCCCGCTCAGCTGGTACAGTTTGCAAATGCCGCCATGGATTTGGCCCAGGGGAGAGGAGGAGACCAGGCTGTTATTAAGGAAGGGGACAGGTTATATTTTTACGGCGGGAAGACAAAGGAAGTAGAAAAGAAAACCAAACTCAAATCCCGTGTAATAGCCCATGCATTAAGACAACTCGTAGTGCAAAGCGGAAACGTAATGATCATGACGCATAAGTTTGCAGATCCCGACTGTTTGGGAGCTGCCATTGGTATTTACAGGGGGGTTAAATATCTCGGGAAAAGCACTGAAATAGTAATGAACGGGTCCAACCCGTCATTGCAGACCATGTATTCGCAAATTATACAGGACAATGAATACTCCAATCTTTTCATAGACTGCGATAAAGCGCGGAGCACTGTGAGCCAAGAGACCCTTCTGATTATAGTTGATACTCACAGACCAAGCTATTCCGAATGTCCGGAGATTTTATCAAAGGCAGGCAACGTTGTGGTGATAGACCATCACAGGAGGAGCCCGGATTTTATTGAGGAAGCTGCTTTGGTCTATCAGGAGACCTATGCATCATCAACCTGTGAATTGGTCACAGAAATTCTTCAATATATCGGACAGGGGATAAAAATCCGTCCCATAGAGGCCCAGGCACTTTTAGCCGGAATTGTTATAGATACAAAGAACTTTACCTATAAGACCGGGGTAAGAACCTTTGAAGCAGCTTCGTTTTTAAGGCGTATGGGAGCCGACACAACAGCTGTAAAGCAGCTTTTCCAGTATGATATGGATACCCTTGTTGCCAGGGCAGAAACCGTAAAGAACGCACGGATTATTCATGGCTTTATAGCCATATCAATATGTCCGGAGAAGCTAGAATCTCCGCTGTTGGTTACTGCTCAGGCTGCTGATGCTCTTCTTGATATTCAGGGGATTAGAGCTGCTTTCGTGCTTTGCAGGTATAATCAAAGTATATTTATAAGCGGCAGGTCACTGGGAGAAATCAATGTACAGCTGATAATGGAGAGGCTTGGAGGAGGGGGACATCTAACGGTAGCGGGTGTGCAGCTGAAGGAAATGGAGCTTGATCAGGCCTTGCAGTTGCTGGAAGAGACTCTAAATCAATATATAGAGGAAGGTGATGTGTAATGGAAGTTATACTTCTGAAGGATGTAAAAGGGCAGGGCAAAAAGGGGGAGGTAATAAAGGTCAGCGACGGGTATGCCAGGAACTTTTTACTGCCCAAGGGTTATGCAATGGAAGCAACCGAGGGGGGCAAAAAAAGAATTAAAGAACAGAATGCCTTGTTGCAAAAGAAAAGACAGACCGAAGAAGGAATTGCCAGAAAGCAGGCAGAGAAAATTTCAGCCTTAAAGGTAGAGTTTAAAGTTAAATCGGGCGAAAATGGCAAGCTTTTCGGTTCGGTTACAGGCAAAGACATTTCCGAAGCATTGAAAAAACAACACGGAATAGCAGTGGATAAGAAAAAAATAGTTTTATCCGACCCCATAAGGAATATAGGCGAATTTCAAGTTGAAATAAAGGTGTATCCCGATGTTTCAGCCCAATTGGCTGTTGTGATAAAAGGAGAATAGGAAAAGGGGAGTTCATAATTGGAGGAAAACGCAGAAAAGTACATAGCAAGGTCAGCCAATTCAAAGTATAAGACCGATATCAAAATGCTCGAAAGACAGGTCATGGTTCTGAAGGAGATGCTGCTGGACAGCATGGGAACAAAGGCCTACAACGAAAGTGTCAGGGAACTGGAGTTGGAGGAGCTTTTACAGGGAGACGATGTCTCCCTGAGAATTTATGCTTTGCAAAAAATGGTTTTTGGTCCGGAGGTGTGTCCTCCCAAGCCAATGGAATGTCTAGCTGTGGTAAAAGAGCTGCGTACCAGAATTACAGACATGCTGGCAGAAAGGGTGGTTAAGGAGAGAATAAACAAGGAACTCAAGGATAAAATTCAGGAGCGTCAGGACCAGTATATGGAAGAGTTAAAACTGGCCATACTAAAAAAACACTCGGGACCGGAGAACCCTTCTACTCTTAAAAAATATGCCAGACTTCAGAAACTGGAGGAAAAGAGTCTCGGCAAGTCTATGATGGAGGTTTTAAGGCCATCGTCAATTGACGAAATAGTAGGCCAGCAGCGCGCCATTAAGGCATTGCTGGCCAAGATCGGTTCGCCCTATCCCCAACATGTATTAGTATATGGGCCTCCCGGTGTTGGCAAGACATCAGCGGCTCGATTGGCTCTAAAGGTGGCTCAGACAAAGGAGTATTCCCCCTTTAGCGGGGATTCCAATTTTATTGAGGTTGACGGAACCACCCTGAGATGGGATGCCAGGGAAATAGCCAATCCTCTGTTAGGCTCGGTACACGATCCCATATACCAGGGAAGCAACAGAGAGCTTTCTGAGACCGGTATCCCCGAGCCAAAGGTGGGGCTTGTGACTCAAGCCCACGGCGGGATATTGTTTATTGATGAAATCGGAGAAATGGACCCGGTTCTCCAAAACAAGCTGCTAAAAGTTCTTGAGGACAAACGGGTAAGCTTCGAATCCATATATTATGATTCCTCAAACAAAAACATTCCATTGTATGTACGAAAGCTGTTTGAAGAGGGTGCACCGGCCGATTTCATTCTTATAGGGGCCACCACCAGACAGCCGGATAGTATTAACCCTGCATTCCGTTCCAGGTGTACCGAGGTTTTCTTTGAGCCCCTGACCCCCGCGGATATAGTAATGATAATTAATAATGCTGTTAATAAACTGGGGGTGCAGATTGAAAAGGGTTGCGCAGAGATTATTAGTCAGTATACAATAGAAGGGCGGAAGGCTGTCAGTATTTTGTCGGATGCGTATAATATAGCAATTACCGATCAGGATTGTGACCCTGAAAGAGTGCATATAAGCTGCAATGACATATATACCGTGATACAAAACAGTCGGCTTGCTCCCTGTGTAAGAGTAACCGATAAAATACATTCCAGGGTGGGCAGAGTATTGGCTCTGGGAGTAGCGGGGTATATAGGCTCGGTTCTGGAAATTGAAGCAATCTCCTTTGCGGCACTTAAGAAGGGGGAAGGGACCATCAGGATTAACGACACCGCCGGCTCAATGACAAGGGATTCGGTGTTTAATGCTGCAGCAGTTATAAGAAAAATCTCCGGGGAAATCGTAAGCGATTATGATGTACATGTAAACTGCATTGGAGGAGGAAGGGTGGACGGACCTTCAGCGGGAACAGCCATATTGGCAGCCCTTTCCAGTGCCATCAAACAGAAACCGGTAAGACAGGATATTGCAGTAACAGGCGAGATTTCCATACAGGGTGAAGTAAAGCCTGTAGGAGGAATCATAGAGAAAATATACGGGGCAAAACAGAATGATATGACGGGAGTAATAATTCCAGCTAAAAACTTTAATGAAGTGCCCAAAGACATATCAGGGATTGAAATATATGCAGTAGAGAGGGCAGAAGAGGTGCTGGAAATACTCTTTTCCGAATAAACAGGTGGTGATAGCATGCAGTCCATAGGTAAAATTCCTCCCCACAGCATTGAAGCCGAACAGTCGGTACTGGGAGCCATTCTGCTTGACAGGGAAGCCATAATAACCGCTTCGGAGTATATTAAGCCGGAGGACTTTTATAAAGATATCCACAGGGAAATCTATGAGGCTGTGATGGAACTTTTTGAAAAGGGAGAACCGGTAGACATTGTAACCCTTTCAGAGCAATTAAGGCAGAGAAATACCCTGGACGGGGTTGGAGGAGTGGCTTTTCTTGCCGATATGTCCTCCAGCGTTCCCACGGTAGCAAATGTAGCACATTATGCAAAGATTATACAGGAAAAATCCCTTTTGAGGAAACTGATAAGAGCCTGCGGAGAAATATCAGACATGAGCTTTGAGGCTGCCGAGGAAGCAGCTGAAATAATTGAGTATGCCGAGAAAGGAATATTCGACATTTCGCAGAAGAGGACTTCCAAAGGTTTTATTGCCCTCAAAGAAATATTGGTTTCCAGCTTTAATAAGATAGAAGAATTGTATAATACCAAAGGTAAAATAACAGGGATTCCCACAGGCTTTTCGGATATCGACAGCAAGACCTCCGGGCTGCAAAAAAGCGATTTGATACTGGTGGCGGCAAGGCCTTCAATGGGTAAAACTGCTTTTGCATTGAATATTGCCCAGCATGCCGCACTTAATGCTCAAATACCTGTGGCCATTTTCAGTCTTGAGATGTCAAAGGGGCAGCTGGTAAACCGAATGATTTGTGCCGAGGCCAACATTGACAGTCACAGGCTGAGAACAGGAAACCTTATGGAAGATGACTGGCCCAAGCTGGCAAGCTCGGTGAGCAGACTTTCCTCAGCCAATATATACATAGACGATACGCCGGGCATAACGGTTGCCGAAATGCGGTCCAAATGCAGAAGATTAAAGCTTGAAAGAGGATTGGAATTAATCCTGATAGACTATCTGCAGTTAATGCAGGGAAGTGGCAGGGTCGAAAGCAGGCAGCAGGAAATTTCAGAAATTTCCAGGTCACTAAAAGCTCTTGCCAGGGAAATGGATTGTCCTGTTTTGGCCATGTCGCAGCTCAGCAGAGCGCCCGAAATGCGTTCGGAGCATAAACCAATGCTATCAGACTTAAGAGAGTCAGGGGCTATAGAGCAGGATGCCGATGTAGTCATGTTTCTCTACAGGGATGAATACTATCATGCCGATACTGAAAAAAAGGGGATTGCCGAGATTATTTTAGCCAAACAAAGGAATGGTCCAACCGGTACCGTAGAATTGGTTTGGCTGGATAAATTTACAAAGTTCGCAGATATGGCGAAATATAAGGAAGGATAGCCGAATAAGAATGTGTGTTTGTGCATATCTCTGTGGATAGTGTGGATAAATGTGAATAGTTATACACAGGTTGTTGATATCAAGATACAAAAGCAATAACACCATTATTGTATTGAATAGTAAAACAGATAAGTAATATAATGAATATTGGCTATGCTATATAATGAAAAGGAGGTAGTATAAATGTCGGAAAAAGTCACTAAGGATATGACCATTGCTCAGGTTCTTATGATGGATAGAGGGACGGCTTCAATATTTATGAAGCATGGGATGCACTGCATCGGCTGTCCTGCTTCTTCAGGCGAGAGCATTGAGGATGCCAGTGCCGTGCACGGCATTAACGCAGACAATTTATTAGAGGATTTAAACAAGTATTTTGCAGAAAAATAAAACGGCCTCGGGGCTGTTTTATTTTTCTGCCTATAATCCTTACTTGGCCGGATACCTTTTATTTGACTGCAACCATGTACTCTGGTACTATAACATGGGATTTTGTTTTCAGAAAGGAAGTTGCCGAGAGATGACTCTTAAGGATAAATATGATGTTATCATTGTCGGGTCGGGGCCGGCGGGGATTTTTACGGCTTTGGAACTTATAGAACGCGGGAATTCCGATATACTAATGCTGGATAAGGGCAGAAGGATAAGTACCCGGAGCTGCCCCGCACGTAAGGGAGAATGTATGAACTGCCAGCCCTGTTCAATTGTAACCGGGTGGGCCGGAGCCGGAGCTTTTAGTGACGGTAAGCTTTCGTTAAGCCCTGAAGTTGGAGGTAACATAACAGACTATATATCGGCTGATCAGGCAGAGGAATTAATAGAATATGCAGATGAAATTTACCTCAGATTCGGTGCCGGGTCGGAGGTGCACGGGCTTAACGAAAAAAGGATAGAAGAATTGATGTACGAGGCATCAAAGTACGGGATTAAGCTGGTCCCGTGTCCGGTACGTCATCTGGGTACCGACAGGGCCTTTGACGTGCTCAAGGCAATGTATGACTATTTAATGGAAAGAGGAGTTGAATTCCAGGAGCTAACGACAGCCGAGGATATTCTAATTTCCGGGGATAAGGTTACCGGAGTAAGGATAAGACAAAAAAACAGCTCTGCAAAGGAATTATGGGCAAATCATGTAGTTGTGGCTCCAGGAAGAGGCGGAGCCCAATGGCTGTCCGAGCAGGCGGCTAAATTAAAGATTGCTGCAAGAAACAATGCGGTGGATATAGGGGTCAGGGTGGAAGTTCCAAATTCCATCATGGATCATCTTACCCGGGATCTTTACGAAGCAAAGCTGATATATTATTCGGATACCTTTGAAAACAAAGCAAGGACCTTTTGCATGAATCCGGGGGGAATAGTTTCAGAGGAACACTATGAGGAAGGTCTTGTGGTAGTGAACGGCCACAGCTATTCCGATCCCGGGTTACGGACAGGCAACACCAATTTTGCTTTGTTGGTTTCCACCACATTTACCGAACCCTTTAACCAGCCTATTGAATATGGGAAATATATTGCAAAGCTTGCAAATATGCTGACGGGCGGAGGTATTATGGTTCAAAGGCTGGGGGACTTGTTAAAGGGAAGAAGGACCAGTCCCGAAAGGCTCAGAAAGTCAACCACCATACCCACCCTGAAAAGTGCCGTTCCGGGGGATTTGAGCTTTGTTCTTCCCGACAGGCACCTGACATCCATAGTGGAGGCTCTCCAGGCTTTTGATAAACTGGCGCCCAACCTTTATTCCAGAAACACGCTGCTGTACGGGTGTGAGGTCAAGTTTTACAGCAGCAAGGTAGATGTTGACAATAGATTCCAGACCAGGATTAAGAATCTTTATACCATAGGGGATGGGGCGGGTATAACAAGGGGTTTGATGCAGGCTTCGGTAACGGGAATAATTGTTGCAAGGGAAATAACGGGCTGACGCAATTTTGCAGGAACTGTCGCTTGAGAAATAGCTCGATAAGCATAAGAAGGTGTATATTGAATGGAAGGCAGACAGGGAGGCTACGACTTAACAAAGGGGAGCATGCTGCGGCATGTGATTTCCTTTTCTATACCCATGCTTTTGGGTAATATGCTGCAGGCACTATACAATACTGTGGACAGTATATGGGTAGGAAGATTTCTGGGCCCCGAAGCCCTTGGGGCGGTATCGGTCAGTTTTCCCATAATCTTTGTTCTGGTATCGTTGATTATAGGCATAACCATGGGAGCAACCGTATTGGTAGCACAGTACATGGGAGCGAAACAGACCGATATGGTTAAAAGGACCATTAACAATACCTTTGTACTGCTTACAGTTTCTGCGATAGCTGTGACTGTGCTGGGGATTGTCTTTAACAAAGATATTCTGAGACTTATTAATACTCCGGGGGAAATAATGGCTATGGCGGCCAGCTACCTTAATATATTTTTAATGGGTCTTGTATTTATGTTTGGCTATAATGCGGTAAGCGCCATACTGAGAGGGCTGGGCGATTCCAAAACTCCGCTTAAATTCCTGGCCATATCCACAGCAATTAACATTATTCTTGACCCTCTGCTAATCCTTGGAATTGGCCCTTTTCCCAGAATGGAAATAGCAGGGGCGGCCCTGGCCACTACCATTGCCCAGGGTATATCTTTCTTTATTGCTATAGTATACCTAAACAAAAGAGATCACCTACTGAGCGTCAATTTAAGGAATTTTGTGTTTGACAGGGAGATTACAATAAAAACGGTGAAAATCGGTATACCGTCCGGCGTACAGATGTCGGTGGTTTCGGTAGGTATGCTGGTGGTCAGTTCGTTGATAAATTCCTTTGGAACCGATATAGTTGCAACCTTTGGTATGACCTCAAGACTGGATCAGTTCGCCATTATGCCTTCACAGTCCATTTCCATGGCGACATCGGCAATAGCCGGTCAGAATATAGGTGCAAATAAGGAGGAAAATGTCAGGGAAACGGTAAAATGGGCTACCATATTGGCGGTAGGCATTTCAATTGTACTGACATTGATTGCCCAACTGGCACCAAGGACAATACTGGGATTATTTACGTCCGACTATGTGGTGCTTGAGCGGGCAGAATATGCCCTGAGAATTATGAGCCTGTCCTATATCTTCTCTGCAATCATGTTTGTAACCAACGGATTTTTGAGAGGTGCAGGGGATACAATGGCGACAATGGTTCTTTCCATAACCTCTCTCTGGTTAATAAGGCTTCCCCTGGCAAGGATTTTGTCAGGCATAGACCGGTTTGGGGCCAATGGTATTTGGATAGCTATAGTTATCAGCACTGTTATAAGCATGATGATGAGCAGGGTATATTATGCATCAGGCAGATGGAAAAGCAAAAAAATAGCCCGGCATTCATCGGATGATTTCCAGCCAGAATCCTAGCCCTGGCGGTAACAGCCGCTCATCCGCCTTTTTAGCCAGAGGCTTATTGAATGAATATAATACCCCGGAATATTTTCTTGTTTCCCAATGAAAACTAACAACAGCTTTTAAATGACAGGTCGGTATGTTATTATTATTATGTTTTTAATGCGAAGGCAAACCAAATCGGGAAGAGGTGCTGGTATGACAAGGCTGGTAGTAATAGGTGCACAATGGGGAGATGAGGGAAAGGGCAAGATTGTAGACTTCCTGGCCCGGAAGGCCGAAGTGGTGGTAAGATATCAGGGCGGCAACAATGCGGGTCACACTGTGGAAGCAGGGGGAAATACCTATAAGCTGCATCTAATTCCTTCGGGGATCCTTTACCCTGATACTCTCTGTATTGTAGGAAATGGTACTGTAATTGACCCAAAGGTGATTCTACAGGAAATAGATGATTTGAACAAACGGGGCATTAATACATCCAACCTCAGGATTAGCGACAGAAGTCACACAATAATGCCGTATCATGTAAAGATAGACGAGATTGAGGAGGACAGAAAGGGAGAGGCCAACATAGGCACCACAAGGAGGGGCATAGGACCCTGTTATATGGATAAAATGGAGAGGATAGGCATACGTGTTTGCGATTTGCTTGAGCCGGGAATATTCCGGGAGAAACTTACCACAAACCTTGAAATGAAGAATGCGGTTCTTGAAAAGATATATGGACAGCAGCCTATGGATATGGAAAAGATTTATACCGAATACTGCGAATACGCCAAAAGGCTGAAGCCCTATGTGGCGGATACCACGGTGCTTTTACATAACGCGGTAAAGGCGGATAAAAAAATACTCTTTGAAGGAGCTCAGGGCACTCTTCTTGATAACGACCTGGGAACCTATCCCTTTGTAACTTCCTCCCATCCCGTTTCAGGCGGAGTATGTATCGGCGCAGGCATCGGGCCCACCCACATAAGCCATGTAACGGGCGTGGTTAAGGCTTATATCACAAGGGTAGGAAAGGGTCCCTTTCCTACAGAGCTGCTGGATGACATCGGAAGCCTGATAAGGGAAAAGGGGAATGAATATGGAACAACCACCGGCAGGCCCAGAAGATGCGGCTGGCTGGATGCAACGGTACTAAAGTATGCAGCCCGCATAAACGGGCTTGGCAGTATAGCCGTAACCAAGCTGGACGTGCTTGGAGGACTTAAGAAACTGAAGATATGCATTGGATACGAACACCAGGGCAGGATAATTGAAGAATTTCCGGCCAGCCTTGCCGTTTTGGAAAAGTGCAAGCCTATATACGAGGAAATGGACGGCTGGGAGGAGGACATTTCGGGAGTAAAGGAATACAGATTACTGCCTGCCAATGCCAAGAGGTATCTGGAGAGGATTGAAGAAGTTTCGGGTGCGGAAATTTCTATGGTATCGGTGGGACCGGCGCGGGATCAGACCATTGTTGTTAAAGAGCGTTTATAATACCCAAAGGCCGGGCCATTAGGATATATTACCGGGTTAATAATAAGGCGGGCATATTGACAACGGGGGTGTTTTGGTTTAATATAGTCTGGTAACACCTGACTCATTAGCTCAGTTGGTAGAGCACCTGACTCTTAATCAGGGTGTCCAGGGTTCGAGTCCCTGATGGGTCACCACATGCGGCCCGGTAGTTCAGATTGGTTAGAATGCCAGCCTGTCACGCTGGAGGTCGAGGGTTCGAGCCCCTTCCGGGTCGCCAGACAAGAAGTGCGAAGTGTGAAGATAGAGGTGAGAATACGGGTAATGCTTAATAGCAATACTTAAATCCCACATCTCTCATCTCGCCTCCCACTTCCCATAATGCTGGTGTAGCTCAATCGGCAGAGCAGCTGATTTGTAATCAGCAGGTTGCGGGTTCAAGTCCCATCACCAGCTCCATCCATAAAATAAGCCTTTACATTAATGTAAAGGCTTATTTATATACAGCGCATTAATAATATTACATTTCTTTACCTGCCATTTAAGAGGACGGAGCCCGAAGAATCCGACTTGAAGATGGACATAAGATCCTTCGCTTGGCTCAGGATGACAAGCGTTACGCTCAGGATGGCACATGAGGAGATGTAAAGCCTTAAGCACGTTATATATAGTTGCATTAAGAACCGGCATTTGATTAAATAAAAATAATATATTTGTCCAAAAGCAATAAATTAATGTTTGGTTCTTACATCCTCAGGTCACGGCCGTAAAACTTCAGCGCCGTATAGTGCGCAGACATTCTGGAAAAGACTCTCTGGCCGTAGGTATCAATAAGCTGCTCAGGTTTAAGGTTTGTGGAAATAATTGTTTTTCTTCTCTCCAAAAGTCTGGAATTTACAATATTAAAAAGTTCGGATGTCGTAAAACTGTTTGAAAGCTCGGTTCCCAGGTCGTCAATTATTAACAGGTCGCAGGTCAGCATGTAATCCAGCTGCTCCTTGGCCATTAAAGCATCGGTTGGCCGGAACCTGAACTCTTCAAGTATTTTAAACAGCTTGAAGGAGGTAAGGTATAAAACCAGTTTTCCCTTATCCAACAGCTTCTTGGCAATGCAGTTGCATAAGAAGGTCTTGCCCAGCCCGGTGCTGCCGTAAAAAAGCAGGTTTTCTGCATTATCATTTTCGAAATTATGCGCAAAGCCTTCACAGCGGCTTAGTATATCCAGCATATTCTGTCTGGGGGTCTTTGGATAATCTTGATATTTTTCATTGGAAAACAGATCCAGATCAAAGGTATTGAAGTTCTCCCTAGACAGAATATTACCAAGGTTGGACTGACTGTAGGCTTTACTTACAAGCTTCTGTTTAAAGCAGGCGCACTTCTTATATTCTATGTACCCCGTATCTTTGCAGTGCTTGCATACATACTTGATATCCAAATAGTCGGACGGGTACCCGTGTTCTTTAAGAAGCGCAAGCTTTTCTTCCTTTAGCTGCTTTATTTTTTGAGAGAAAGCCTTTAGGTATTCCTTTTGCGACTGACTGTCCAAACCGATGGAATAGGAGGTGCATTCAAGGCCAAGCTTATTTATGGTGTCATCTATTTCCTTTAGCCTTGGAATTGTCCGGTGGGCTTTTTGTACCCTTATATCTCTCTCTTTCTCCGCTTTAGACTGCAGAGACTGATATTCTTTTAATAATTCGCTGACTGTCTTTTCCATAATAACCCCTTCTCTTTAAGTTAAGCGTCTTTGTGTTTGTTCAGTATTTCCTCAAGCTGTTCGTTCGTCAGCTTTAGTGCCGGTTGGTCAAAGTTATGGAATTTATTCTTTGAAATCTTGCGTTTTGGCCGTTTGGGTTCCTTGTTATCAGCAGGTATGTCCTTAACAGATTGTACCCTGTCTCCATGCCATCTGGATATAATACTGTCTATATAGGTCAGAGACGGATTGGCAACCTGTATTATTGCCGTGTCACAAGCCTTTAGGATGACATCTATGGGCATATTATACACATCAAACCATTTGTCCATAAATTCTTTTTCTATTTTTGTAGGGTTTTTGGTTCTCCCCATAGCTTTCATAACCCTGCTGTAGCGGCTGTACTTGCTGTCGGTAGCCTCCAGATGCTCCTGCAGTCTTGGCATGGTATTTATATTGTTGTCGTACCAGTTGCTTATAACGGTACTTATATACCTGATATTTTTAACTCCTCTTTTTTCCACCGAGTATCGGAAGGCCTCTTCGATTATTTCCGGAGCCATTTTGAAATCATACAGCCATTCCAGGCATTGTAGGCTTTCATTGGGGTTTAATGGCCGGCACATAATCTGCTGTATTTCATTAAACATATCCCTTATTCTAATGTCTCTCATAGCCTGTGTGAGGTCCAAGGGGGTATAGGAGCCCGATCTGCCCTGGGGGGCGTCGTTTGCCGTGCTGCGGTAGTTGTCTATATATAATTGCTTCAGGCTTAAGAATTCAACCGAAAACTCTGTGTCATCATTACCCAGGAAGTGCTTTTTTATTATTTTTTTATTTTCCCAGTAGTCCCATGCTTTAAGCACATCCGATGCAGGAATATCCAGCGTACGTGCTATGTTTTTATTAGAAAAACTGGGGGACGGATCGGAACTGCAGGCGTATTTATACCCCAGCAGATATACCTTTACATAATCACCATGGGCGGAGGGCATAAAAGCATCCAGAAATATGTTCTCTACGGGGGTATCTTCAATATCTATGCTGGTTTTTCCTTTGATAAATCTCATATTATCACTCCGGATTAATAGTTTTTACCTTTGTTTCCATTATAACATAATAGTTATTACCCTTCCTACCATGGCATAAAAATAAATTAGCGAAAAGACAGCGCATCTAATTAACCGGTATTCCTGATAAATATCAGGGGACAGTTCTACTTTTATTGTATAGCTCCGGGGGCGGAGGAATGTTCCGAATTGAAATACGGGGAGGGGTTGGCTTGAAAAGAGTAATTGCAATAATTTTGCTGACTGTTGTTTTGGGAACATCCTGTAGTTATTTACAGGATAAGTATGCTCCTACAACAGAATTTCCAACAAAGGAGATTTGTGTTAACCAGTATAACATAAACTGCTATTTTGATGAGGTGGAGAAATTGCTCAAGGGTTATGAACATCTGACATACTATAACAATGGAGAGACCATTCTGGGGGATATATATATACACCTGTATCCCAACGCTTTTGAAAACATTAATGAAGCTCCTTTTGCTCCCTCGGAGCATAAAGACGCATATCCTCTTGGCTTTGATACGGGCTTTCTTAATGTAGACAGCGTTAGGGTGGATGGAGAGCAAGGAAGCTGGGAGTATAAAGATACCGGAAGACAGGTTATGAGAATAAAGCTGCCCCGGCCTATTGAGCCCGGGGATTACATAGATATAGACATAAACTTTACCGTTAAGTTTCCCCGCTGTTATGGGCGGTTTGGATATGGGGAGAAGACAATAAAGGCAGCCAATTGGTATCCTATAGCTGCGGTCTTTGACCACCGGGGCTGGAATTTGGACCCATATCATTCGATAGGGGACCCTTTTTACAGCGATATGGGGGATTACCAAATAAGGCTGGTGCTTCCCCAAAGCTATACGGTGGCAGCAACCGGGGACATTATAAAAAACAGAAAGCATGACAATGGAAACAGGGAATGGACCATTAAGGCGGAGAAGGTAAGAGACTTTGTATGGATTGCCAGTGAGGACTTTAAGGTTAGCAGTAAAAAAACCGATGGTATAACGGTAAAGTCTTACCATTTTGACAGTGAAACGGGGGAAAAGGCCCTTGAGGTTGCTGTCCACGCGTTAAAGGTGTTTAATGAGAGTTTCGGCAAATATCCCTACAAGAACTATTCGGTAGTGGCGGCAGATTTTTTTATCGGAGGAATGGAATATCCTAATCTTGTTTTAATTGGGAAAGAGTTATATAATATTGAAAGGTTATTTACTCTCGAATACATAATTGCGCATGAAACTGCGCACCAGTGGTGGTATGGCATGGTGGGCAGCAATCCGTCAAGGGAAGCCTGGCTGGACGAAGGGTTGACGGAATATTCTACCATATTGTACTTCGAAAAAAGATACGGTGACGATACTGCACAAGGGCTGCTGGATAATCTTATTAGAAAAAGATACGACAGCTACCTGGCCGGGAATAACCACCGCCATTTGAAAATATACGGAGATTTGACCGAGCATAGCCATCCGGAGGATTATCATGCCATTGTGTACTGTGGAGGAGCTCTGATATTCCATAACCTCCGGGAGATATTGGGAGACGAAGATTTCTTTAAGGTCTTGGAGATTTATTTCAGGAACTATGCTTTCGAAAACGCAACCACCGAAGATTTTATACGTATTGTTGAAGATGTCAGCAGAGTAAGCCTGGGGGACCAAATCCGTCAATGGCTTACTTTGGGAGTATAAGTGTAAGTTGGAAAAATGAATAAAAAAGCTAATACTGGCAGATAATTAGATTGTGATTACAGATTGTACATAAGAGGAAATCCTCCCATGATATAGAAAGTAAATAATTAGCAATGGTGGAAAGGGGAGTAACAATGGATAAGCCGCCGATTGAGAATCCTGTAAGCGAACGGATGGGACGACTTATAGGCAAGTTAGGCGACCGGGAAAGAAAAGCTGCTATAGCTATAGGCGCTGCAATAGTTCTGTTTGTAGCAGTTTTTGCGTACGTCAGGTTATCCAATACCGCATATATGGTATCTCTGAATGGTACCGGCATAGGAATGGTTAAGGACAGGAAAATTGCCATGAAGGTCCTGGACCAGATAAATGATGAAATATTGGGAGAGAATAAGAACGGGGAACTGGTCCTGACAGCCGAACTCAAGCTGGAGAAGACAAAAATAGATACAGATGTGGACAGAATCCTGGATAAGGAAAGCTTGAAAGAAGAGTTAAGAAAGAATATTGAACTTAAGAGAAAAGCCATCACCCTTTGTATTGACGACAGTCCCATACTTTCGGTAATAGGGATGGATAAGGCCCGGAATCTTTTGGAAAGAATTAAGGAGTCCTTCGTTTCAAAGGATGACGGGGTAATTGTCAGCAATATAGACATAAAGGAAAAGGTTGAACTTCTGGACAACCCTGTGGAGCCCGAGGATATAATGGATCCGGAGGATGCATATAAATTCCTGCTGAACGGTACTACCGAGAGCAAGGAATACAAGGTTGCCAAGGGAGATAGTCTATGGGGCATATCTATGAACAACAATATCTCAGTAGAGGACCTGGAGCGGGCAAACCCCAGCGTTGACCCCAAAAAGCTACAGATAGGGCAGATGCTCAGCATGATCGTTCCAAAGCCCTTTGTGACCGTAGTGACGGAAGAAGTAGTCACCTTAAAAGAAAGTATACCCTATGAAACTGCATATAAGGAAAGCAGTGAGTTTTATAAGGGCGAATCCATAGTCAAGGTTTCGGGAAAGTACGGAGAGCGCGAAATTACTGCCAGGATTATCAGAGAGAACGGTATAGAAACCGGGCGGGATATACTTGAGGAAAAAATAATCAAAGCTCCTGTTACAAGGATGGTTGCTGTTGGGACAAAACCCCCGCCGCCCAGGCAGGGAACCGGGACCCTTGCATACCCGGCCAGAGGCAGAATTACCTCCGGATTCGGATGGAGATGGGGAAGAATGCATAACGGCATTGATATAGGGATTCCCGAGGGGACGCCGGTTAAGGCAGCCGATGGCGGCACCGTAGTGTTTTCAGGCAGACGGGGGGAGCTTGGCAATTTGGTTATTATTGACCACGGAGAAGGTATTGAGACTTATTACGGACATAATTCAAAAAACCTGGTGTCCAAGGGAGACAAGGTTTTCAAGGGACAGACAATAGCAATGTCAGGGAGTACCGGAAAGGTTACCGGACCTCATCTGCATTTTGAGGTAAGAAAATTCGGTGTCCCGGGTAATCCCAGAAACTATCTGGCAGAATAGAAAGAGGGCAAACGCTCTCTTTTTTCTATTCAAGCAGTTTATTTATATCGGGAAGACCTGAGCCCTGCTGTCCCTTCAACAGCTTAAGGCTTTTGCAGCTGTGCCTTAACAGGGATTTTATTTCATCGGGAGTAAGTTGGGGATTCTTTTCAAGGAGTAGTGCTATGGTGCCGGTAACGGCAGCACAGGCAGCGGAAGTACCGTACCCCTGTCGGTAATAGCTGTCCAACCGTATATTTCTGTACGCCAGTGAAGATTTTGGATTAAAGGTCAAATCTGCATTAAGAGAGATTATACCGGTGCCCGGGGCAACAAAATCAGGTCCCCGGTTGCCATCCTTTGCCAAGCCTCTGCTGGAAAACACGCTTAGCGGCTCTGCGGCGGATATAGCTCCGCCACAGCTTTGTAGCGCTCCTACGGTGATTATATTCGGATTTATACCGGGGGATGATACCCAGGAGTATTCGGGACCATTGTTTCCTGCCGACGTGCATACCACAACCCCTGAGTCCCATAATATCTGTGCTGCCACCGACAGAGGGTCTTCCCGGAAGGACAGGAAGTTAACAGAACCCAGGGGGAGGCAGACCAATCTGATATTATATTTTCCCCGGTTATCGAACACCCACTGCAAACCCGACAAAACGTCCGATACCCATCCGTTGCCGCTTTGGTTTAATACTTTCAGACTTATTAGTCTTGACCCGGGAGCAACACCCATGTATTCATCCTTTGACATACAGCCATTTCCGGAGATAATTCCGGCCGTAAAGGTTCCGTGTCCATTGTCATCGTAGGCGAATTCGCAGCCGTTGATAAAATCTTTGAAATAAAGAATACGGTTCACCGGTCTTATCAAATCGGGATGGGGATATGTACCGGTGTCCAATAGAGCTATGTTTATGTTTTTTCCGGTATAGCTCAGGTTATGGGCAATATTTGAGCCCATGATGACTGACATATTTTTTAGATGCGCCCAAACGGGAGAGTTT
This sequence comes from Clostridium thermobutyricum, assembly GCA_016841565.1. GTDB lineage: Bacteria > Bacillota > Clostridia > Ch29 > Ch29 > JAENYX01. The sequence goes on from JAENYX010000007.1 coordinate 62,206, forward strand.
AACGACAGGTACCGTACCTGATACAATGCTTCCAGCGGTTTGATGCCGGCAGGAGGTATTACGGCGTTGCATGCTTTGATTAGGGAGTATTCCTCCACCAGTCTGCCGCCGTGTTTAGCTATACATTTTTTAATTCTCCCGTCAATACCTTCGGTGGACTGAATTATTATTGACAGATGCCGGGGTTTTTTATTTTGAATAATATTCTTAACGGCGGGATCCAGCCTGCACCGCAGCAAAGCTCCCTTTAATAACATATCCATGGCACCCAAACAAATCACTCCCGGTAAACTAATCGGTATATACATAATATGCTGCGGCTGCCCGATTGGTTAATTGACATATTATATTCTTTGGGATAAATTAAAGTAAAGGAACATTATGAAAGGGAAGATATTATGAATAGAATTGTAATGATCTTAATAATAATGGGTCTAATCATTACCGGATGCAGCCGGATGCCGGCTGTTGAGGTTGAACAGACGCCCCCCGCCGGGCAAGAAGAGGAGGTTGGGCCGCTGCCGCTCACCCTGGTAGCTGTGGGAGATATTATGCTGTCAAGGGGTGTCGCAGGAAAAATAAGAGATAATTCGGCACATTTTCCCTTTGAAGCAACCAAACATATAACTTCCAAAGGAGATATTACCTTTGGTAATCTTGAGACCACCATTGCAGCAACGGGGACGCAGCTTCCGGGCAAGGGTATTTGGTTCAGAGCGGTTCCTCACGCCACAGAAGGTTTAAAGGATGCCGGCTTTGATATTCTGTCTTTGGCAAACAATCACATTCTGGATTATGATACTCCTGCCCTTATTGAGACAATGGACAACCTTGAGAGGGCAGGAATTGGATACGTGGGAGCAGGGGAAAACCTTGAGCAGGCAAGAAGACCATTAATTATTGTGAAAAATGGTGTCAGAGTTGGTTTTTTGGCATATCATGAATTCTACCATTATTTTTGGAGTTATTCCTACAGAAGGTCCTTTGAAGCAACCGAGGATACGGCTGGTACAACACCAATGAAGGAAGAGCTTATCAAAGAGGATATAGCAAAGCTTAAGGATTTATGCGATGTTGTGGTTGTCTCGCTGCACTGGGGAATTGAGGACAGCAACAGAGTTACCCGTGCGCAGCAGCAGCTTGCCTATAAAATTGTCGATTGGGGCGCAGATATAATCCTGGGACACCATCCTCATGTGCTGCAGGGGATTGAGTTTTATAATGACAGTCTTATAGTATACAGCCTGGGCAACTTTGTTTTTGACCAAAACCGCGAGAACAACAACCAGAGCATTATTCTCGAAATAGCCTTGGAGGATAATGAAATTGTCCGGGTTGCAGCCCTGCCCATATATATATATGGTAATTATCAGCCTGGCATACCGGATGATGCAAGGAAAGAATATATTCTCAATAAGATAGCCCAGTTAAGTGAGGCCTTAGGGACTTCAGTGCTCAAGGAGGAGGAAAGGGTAATCTTCGGAGAAATATAGGATATATTACCTATGAAGTTTACATAACGTTTTGTTATAATCAATCTGAGGTGATTCCGGTTATGGGGGGCTTTGGCAGAGGTCGGGCAGCAGTCATATTAACACTGTTGCTCACAATACTTTTTTTAAGCACAAATTATATAAAACCCGCTGCCGTAACGATAGTGCAAGTGGCAGAAAGGGCCAGGCTTAAAAGATTGACTGTTGATTATGCTGTTAAGGAAACAGAAAACTTTCTCATTCGGTTTTCAGATAAGGACATTGGCGTAATCCGGAGGGTTGAGTATCAGGCGCAAAAGCAGTTTGACGCAGTAACCGAATACTTTGGGTATAACCCGGAAACAAAGATTACGTTAACGGTGTATCAAGATAAGAATCATTTACAAAAAGGATTAAGACTTCCCTATAAGGGCACTACTTTAGGAGCTTACTATGCAGGAACCATAAGCGTCCTTTCTCCAAGTGTGTGGGGACATGAAGGAGATGCGGCTGAGGAAGGTCTGTATATACACGAATTAACACACCTGATAATGTCGGATATGGCAGGCGGCAATTATCCCATGTGGTTTACCGAAGGAATGGCTTTATATCAGGAATATATTAATACAGGGTTTGAATGGGGAAGGGAGTATAAATTTGAAGATTTGCCCTATTCAATACAAGAATTAACCGACCACTTTGCCAAATTGGACCAGTTTATAGCATATAAACAGTCTTTTTTACTGGTCAAAACACTGGTGGAACGGGAAGGCAGAAATAAAGTTTTTGAATTGTTAGAAACCCTTAAGGGAGATGTGCCCTTTGATTTAGCATTTGAACGGGTTTATGGATACTCCCCCGACCAATATGAAAATTCTTTTTAATGGTATTCTGAAAAGATGAAATATGCAAGGGTTGGGGGACCCTTGCATACAAAAAATGGGGATTGATTGGGGGATTTTACTGATCTACTTACATTATTCGATAGCCATCTACAGTAAAGGCTTTATCTATATACTATTCTAACCAAAAAGTGACAAATGTCCATAGGAAATGCCGTCTATTTTTACCGGGACATTCGGCCTATAACAATGCGGGACAAATCCCCTGTGTGCTTGTTATTGATCCTTGTAAGAAGGAAAAAGCATTCAGAGGTATAATATATTAATTATAAACTATATGAGGTGATGAGGCTTTGAACAAAAAAATTCTGGTTGTAGACGATGAAAAGCCAATAGCTGACATTCTTAAGTTTAATTTGGAAAAGGAGGGTTACTCGGTTGAACTGGCCTACGATGGCCAGGAAGCGATTGAGAAGACTCAAAAGGGTAACCCTGATTTGATTTTGCTGGATATTATGCTTCCAAAGATTGATGGCTTTGCAGTATGTAAAATGATAAGAAAAAATATTCAGATACCCATTATTATGCTTACGGCTAAGGAGGAAGAAGTGGACAAAGTCCTGGGGCTGGAACTTGGAGCCGATGACTATATAACCAAGCCCTTCGGCGTCAGAGAACTGCTGGCGCGGGTAAAGGCCAATCTGAGAAGGGCAGAAATACCCATTGACAGTGATACTAATTCGGGTAGCTTTATCAAGTCGGGCAATTTGGTTATTGACCCCGGCAAGTATGAAGTAAGGAAGGAAGGAAAGCCGGTAGAGCTTACACTTAGGGAGTTTGAACTTATCAAGCACCTGGCTACACAGTCAGAGCAGGTTTTTACAAGGGAAGCACTGCTTGAGGATGTGTGGGGCTATGAGTATTATGGAGACGTGAGGACGGTGGACGTTACCATACGCAGACTCAGGGAAAAGATTGAGGACGATTCCAGCAACCCTAAGTTCATAATTACAAAGCGCGGCGTGGGTTACTATTTCAGGAGGGTTTAGGTGAATGTTCAAAAGCATTCAATGGAAAATTGTTATAATCTATTTTCTGCTTGTTTTTCTGGCTATGGTTATAGTTGGAGCAATAATTATAACACAGCTGGAGCAGTACCATCAGGACAATTTGATTGAGACTCTGGATAAGGAAGCTCAGTTGCTTTCTGTCCAGATCCGGAACATTAACCCTGTAGGTGCTCCTGACATCCAGAGGGTTATCGAAAGATGGTATGAAGTAAGTCTCTCTCCCCAGATAAGAGAGGTTTATGTATTAAGCACCGAAAGGCTGATATTGGGCAGCAACGTACAGGGCGCAAACGACAGCTATATCGCCGATATTCTGGGGACAGATCCGCCTACAGTTCTGCACTCGTCCCTGACCGGCAAGAAGGAGACCGAGGTGGTTAAGAACGAAAACGGAGAAATGCATATTATGGACTATGCATTTCCTGTAAAGAATGCCTCAAACCAGGTGGAAAAAATTATATATATGAGGGCCGGAATGATGGGGGTAAGGGCCACTCTTGACAAGGCAAAAAATATACTTACGTCGGCAACGTTGCTGGCGCTTATTATTACGGTTATACTTGGATCCCTGTTGGCAAGGAGCATAACCGGTCCTATTAAAGAGGTTACCTCAAAGGCCGAGAAGATGGCGGAGGGGGATTTTGACCATAGGCTGGAAGTAAAATCCACCGATGAAATAGGACAGCTCACTCAGATGTTCAACTATCTTACCGGGAAGCTGAAACTGACGCTGGGCGAAATAGAAAGCGAAAAGGGGAAAATGGAAGCCATTCTTACTTATATGACCGACGGCGTAATTGCGGTTAATACAGACGGTAATATAATTCATGCAAATCCTGCGGCTATCAGGCTGTTGGGTATTAAACACAGCGATATGCATGAGGCAAAGCTTGAGGAGCTTTTTGCCACAGTTAACATAGATATGAGCGTCAGTAAGATTAAAAAACACCCGACCAATGAAGAAATGATTATTCAGATAGGCGATACCATACTAAATATGGAAACGGCAGCTTTTAAGAGCGAGCAGAAAAAAACCCTTGGATATATCCTGGTATTTCAGGATATTACTGAGCAGCATAAGCTGGAGACCATGAGGAAAGAATACGTAGCAAACGTTTCCCATGAACTGAGGACACCGCTGACCACTGTCCGCAGCTATGTCGAGACGCTGCTGGAGGGTGCAATAGACCAAAAGGAGCTGGCGGTGGATTTCCTCACGGTGGTTAACAGCGAGGCAGAACGTATGACCCGTCTTGTAAAGGACCTATTATTGCTGTCTAAGCTGGATTACCAGCAGACCCAGTGGAATAAAATCCAGTTCAGTCTGGAGAAAATCATAGACGAGACGGTCAAAAAGCTGGATATTCCGATAAAACAAAAAGGACATACCCTTACCGTCAAAAAGATGTCCCCGCTGCCCCTGTTTGACGGGGATAAGGACAGAATAGAACAGGTTATTTTAAATATAGTCAGCAATGCAATTAAGTACACGCCCGATAAGGGAGAAATTGAGGTAATAACCGGATATTCGGACGGCAAGGCCAGTATAGTGGTAAAGGATAACGGAATAGGGATACCCGAAAACGATATGCCCAGGATTTTTGAAAGGTTTTACAGGGTAGACAAATCAAGGGCCAGGGAGCTTGGAGGAACCGGACTGGGACTTTCTATAGCCAGACAGATAATAGAAGCCCACAAGGGTCAAATAGAGATTAGCAGCACGCACGGTAAAGGTACGACGGTTACCATACTTTTGCCGGCGTGAATGCCATATTTTTGTAAGGATATCTTAATTTTTCTGTAACACTGCTGTAATATACTTAGTATATAATTTTTATGAGAAGCTGTATCTATAAAATGGTTACAGTTACAATGGTCTAGGGGGAGAACCTATGCTCAGGAAAGGAAGCCTAATACTGATTATCAGCTTAATAATTGTGCTTAATATGCTTACACCGGCGTTGGCAACTCCCCGCATTGTAGAGCTGATTAAGCCTATTACCGATATTAAAACGGTAAACAAAAATATAATTATATCCGGATGGGCAGAGGCAGATACCAAACTGGAAATAAGAGTATTTGGCAGAGTGACGCAGGATGTTGACGGGCAGGAAGTGTATGAGTGGGAGGAATATATTCAGCCCGGAAAAGAGGCTGGATTGGTGGTGGGACCCACCGGTTTTTTTGCAAGGGAAGTGGAACTAAAGAACGGTAGCAACAAGATTGAAATAAAGGCAGTTAATCCTGAGGGAGAAGAGGAGATAATTGAAGGAGTGGTCACCCTATCCAGCAAGGACGAGGTAAGGGAGGCAGTCCGGAATCTGATGAACGTCAATTTCCTTGATATCATTAAAAAGATTATAAAGTAGGCAGATACTGTCCACTCTTGTGTTCGGAGTTGGTCAATGTGAATAAAGAAAAGATTAAAAACTGGATTTTGATTGGGCTTGTACTTCTTAGTTTCGGGTTTACTACCCAGCTATGGCTGAGCATCCCCATAGGGCAGATAATACCCAGCAACCAGGCCTTTTCTGGACAGGATAGTAAAGAAGACTATGACCTGTCTAGTTTTGTTTTACCCCAGTGGATGGTGGTAAACTTCGGCGGGGAGTCCCATACCAAGCTCATTAATGATTCTTCAAACCATAATATTTTCAGCGATATATACGGCGAAGTATCGAAAATACTGGAGTATATTTTCGCCAATGAACAGGATATGGACTTTATTCAGGTCGAGAGGGATGACTGGGCGGCTGCAAGGGAAGGCAAATCCATAGAAGTCCAGTATAGAGGGCCATTTCATCTTGACATATTTAAGAAAATATTTGCCGGAGAAAAGGCCCAGGGGAATATGCCCATTACCGCCATAAAGGGGATAACCATATCTCTGGGTACCGATAGAGCCATATACATACACGATGGGGAAAATGAAGTAATATATAAATCACAGCTTCCGGTTACCGACACTTCATTGGATCAGTTGGTTGACAGGCTTGAGGAAAGGGATCCGGTAAAATACTGGACACTTGAGGAAATAGGATACAGTGACAACAATAATTTTTATGTTCCCCTTGATATGAGCTCCTTTAACCTGCCTGTGGGTACTGCGGCAAAGGAACTTGATACCAATAACCACGGGGTTTTGGATTTACAAGCATCCGGTTTCTTTAGTGATATGTCTCTGGTAAGGAAGATAACCGAAATGAACGGGTCTTTAATTTATACCGACGGACAAAGTGCCTTGCTGCGAATTGATACCAACGGATTTTTGGAATATATGGTTTATAGTTCGGCCGGCGGGGATAAGAGCCGCGCCGATGTTAACAGCGCACTGGAAGCAGCACTATTGTTCATCAGTAACCATGGGGGTATTCCCGAGCAATTATATTTGGAGGAAATCCGGGGGGTGGTGGAGAACGATTATCCGGGTTACCTGCTTAAGTTTAATTATGCATACAACGGGCTGCCTTTCTTCCGGAGGAGCCGCCTTGAGACCAGCGCTGTGGAGGTTACCGTGGCAGAAGGGAAAGTCGTTAGATACAATAGATATATCCATCAGATAACAAAGGCCAGGATTGAACAAAAACCTTTACTATACCCCGTGGAAGCGGCAGATGTAGTGGCAAAAGCAATAAGCGGATCCGGGGGTGCCAAGAACCTGCCTGTTATATCGGATATGTATCTTGGATATTGCATTGACATGGGTGAGGCAAAGAATTTTCAGGCATTCCCCGTATGGTATATCAAAACCGAGGAACGGGCATACATAGTGGATGCTTATCAGGGAAGGCTGATAGAATAGGGCTTGGGGGTTAGGTGCATGGATTGGGCCAGGGCAAAAACCATATTAATAATAGCCTTTATTATAACCAATGCTTTCCTGGCGTATAATGTCTGGGAGACAAAGTATTATGGGTATCGCAACGAGCGCATCAGCGACCAGAGTATTAGTGAAGTGGTGTCCATACTTGAAGGAAGAGGTATACAAGTTAATACCTCCATCCCAAAAGACATTTACGCAAACGGTATACTTACGGTTGAATACATGGAAATAAACGTTCAGGAATTAATGGAAGCGGTTTATGAAAAAAAAGGCATTGTTCCTGTAACGCAGGGGGATTCGGTTAAACACGTTGAGGATGGAATAATACTGGAGGTCAAAAATAACAAGGAGATATTTTATAATAATCTGGATCTAAGGAATAAACCCAAAGTCGGTCTGTCCCAGCAGGATGCAGTAAAGATCGGAGAAGATTTTCTAAAAAAATATAATTTGTATAAACCCTCTATGGTTATTGACAGTGTTGTGCCAATACAGGATGGATACTCTTTATCCCTGGTCCAGCAATATAAGGATAAGCTGTTGGAGGTCAGCATTGTGGAAATGGAAGTCACATCGGGGGGAGTGCATTCCATGCATTTGCTGTGGCTTAACCCGATGAAAATGGAAGCCAGCAGGAAGAAAATCATTCATGCCATAGATGCACTGATAAAAGTAGCAGGGCAAAAGGAAGTTATGAAGAGTGTTCCTGTTGAGGTTGATACCATAAGGCTGGTACATTATTTCGACTGGGCGACGGCAAGGGAAGGCCAGGCTTTTCCCGCATGGAAGGTTAGTGTAAACGGCCAGGCTTACTATGTTAACGCGTTTTCGGGACAAATAAACAAATAAAAAGCCTGTTATTGGAAACAGGCTTTTTATTTGTTTATAGAAGGAATTTATTGCTATTTGTTGAAAGTTATATTATTATTGGTCAATGTGGCATTTATGATATAATATATTTTAAGACAATCAGAAGGGAGATACGGCAGAGTGGAGAAGCTTTTGATTAATGGCGGAAAACCATTGGTTGGACAAATATCTGTTAGCGGCGCAAAGAATGCAACTGTGGCGTTAATACCGGCAGCCTTGATTTCAAATAGTAAATGCGTTTTAGAGAATCTGCCTTTGATTAGGGATGTTTATGTTTTAAAGGATATTATTGTACAAATGGGAGCGAAAGCATGCATAGACCAGTCGGGAACTATGGAGATTGACTCGTCCGGATTGAACCGTTCACATATTGCCAACGGTCAGGTTAAGGAATTAAGAGCTTCGTACTACCTTTTGGGAGCATTGCTGGCTCGCTTCAAGGAGGTTTCCATGGCATATCCCGGAGGCTGTGATATAGGCTTAAGACCAATAGACCAGCATATAAAGGGTTTTAAGGCTTTAGGAGCAGAGGTCGAGATAGAGCATGGAATGATAAGCCTCAAAGCAAAGAAGCTTGTTGGGAGCGATATATTTCTGGATGTGGTCAGTGTAGGTGCTACCATTAACCTAATGATTGCGGCAACTATGGCCGAGGGAACAACCGTTTTGGAAAATGCGGCCAAGGAGCCTCATGTGGTGGATGTCGCAAACTTTCTTAACTCGATGGGAGCCAGAGTAAAGGGAGCGGGTACCGATGTAATTAAAATAATGGGTGTCGAAAAATTACATGAAAGCAGCTATATGGTAATTCCCGACCAGATAGAGGCCGGCACCTATATGATAGCTGCGGCGGCCATTCCCGGAGGAGACGTAACCATCAATAACGTTATTCCAAAGCACTTGGATTCTATCGCTGCAAAACTGGTTGAAATGGGGATTGAAGTACATTTTAACGGTGATTCGGTCAGAGTGATAAGCAATAGAAAACCAAAAAGCGCAGATATAAAGACCCTTCCCTACCCCGGATTTCCTACCGACCTGCAGCAGCCCATAACATCCCTGTTAACTTTGTCGGACGGCACCAGTATGATTACCGAAAGTATTTGGGAGGGCCGCTTCAGACACGTGGATGAGCTTAAGAGGATGGGTGCCGACATTAAGGTTGAAGGCAGGGTTGCTGTGGTTGAAGGCACCGACGGCTTAAGTGGTGCCAAAGTCAGTGCAACCGATTTAAGGGCAGGGGCTGCCTTGGTTATTGCCGGGCTTATGGCCAACGGAGAGACGGAAATATTCAATCTGTTCCATATAGACCGTGGATATGAGAATCTGGAAGGTAAACTGGCTTCCCTTGGAGCAGATATTCGAAGGGTTAAGTATTAGCAGGAATTAAGTTTGTTTCAGGGGGTATATATGACTATACGGTTTTGTGCATTATCCAGCGGGAGCAGCGGAAACTGCCTATTCTTATCAACCGGTAAAACTTCTTTGCTGGTGGATGCGGGACTAAGCGGTAAAAAAATAGAACAGCTTATGAGAACAATTGAAGCTTCACCCCGGTCAATAGATGCAATCCTGGTAACCCATGACCACATTGACCATATCAGCGGAGTAGGAGTACTTAGCCGGCGCTTTGATATACCCATTTATGCCAATCCCCTTACCTGGCAGGTTATGGGCGGGAAAATAGGGGATGTTTCCTTAAAAAATACAAACCAATTTTACACAAGCAAGGAATTTTATATTGCAGATATATGCATTAGATCCTATCCTATCTCCCACGATGCGGCTGACCCCGTGGGCTTCACTTTTTATAGCAGAAATTCAAAAATATCTATTGCAAACGACCTTGGCTGCGTAACCCCTGACGTAGAACAGGAGATAAGGGACAGCAGCTTTCTAATGTTGGAGTCAAACCATGATACCGAGATGTTAAAGGTGGGCTCATATCCCTGGCATCTGAAGAGGAGAATAGCCGGTGAGATGGGGCACCTGTCAAATGAAGATGCAGGAAATGCCCTTTTAAGACTTGCCGGCGGGAGTACTAAAGCAGTGCTTCTGGGACATCTGAGTAAGGAGAACAATTACCCGCCTTTGGCGCTGGAAACCGTAAAGAGCATACTTGTGCAGGGTGGAATAGAAGTGGGGAGGGAAATGAATATTGACCTGTCCTTCAGGGATAAAATAAGTAGGGTTTATACTATAAACGGCCAGGAGGTATATTAATGTCCAGGACAGGGCTCGCAAAATTATATCCCTACTTGATGGTTGCAGTGGTAGCTGCCGCTATTGGCGGAGCAGCAGGAGGGGTGGTATCCAACAATATGTGGATACAGCAAAGGCCTATTGAGTACAGAAGGCAGGAGGACCATCAAGATCCTGCCAAAATCATATACCCGGAAGGGGAGAGTCCGGGAATTGTACGGGCGGTGGCCGAGAAGAACATAGCAGCGGTGGTATCCATAGTTACAGTTGAAATAAAGAGAGATGAAATATCAAATCCCACCGAGGTGAGTGGTATTGGTTCGGGAGTTATAGTGGAGCCCAAGGGGTATATCCTGACTAATGACCACGTTGTTGGCAAGAATCCCAGGGAAATTAACGTACTGTTTGAGAACGGTCAGGAAATGCCGGCCCAGGTGCTGTGGCAGGATTCCACTCTTGATTTGGCGTTGATAAAGGTTGATGCCACAGGGCTGCCCTATGCCGAGCTGGGGGATTCCGATCAGGTAGGTATAGGTGATATTGCAATAGCCATAGGCAGCCCCCTTGGCTTGAGGTTTCAAAGGACGGTAACTTCAGGCGTAATAAGTGCACTCAACAGGTCACTGACAGTAGCGGCGGATTCTGAAGAAGTTATAATGGAGGACCTTATACAGACCGATGCGTCCATAAACCCCGGTAACAGCGGTGGACCGCTGCTTAATGCGAAGGGGCAGATTGTGGGCATTAATTCTGCCAAAGCCTCGGATGCCGAAGGCATTGGTTTTGCCGTACCCATAAATATAGCAAAGCCAATAATAAGGCAGGTGGTTGAAAAAGGCTTCTTCAGGCCAATGTACCTTGGCATTGACGGATATGACCGTGAGATAGCCGGTTACTACAATACCGATATGGATATACAAAGAGGCATTTATGTTGCCAGGGTTCATCCAAATACGCCGGCTAGCGATGCAGGCCTAAGAGAAGGGGATATAATCCTTGAGATGGACGGTCAGGCCCTTAATTCCATGGTTAAGATGAGAAGCATATTGTTTGGTATTGACCGGCCAAGAGAGGTTGAGCTTTCGGTTAAGAGGGATGGCAGGATTGAAGAAAAGCAAGTAGAATTGGTCCCGAGACCCGAAGGGTTCTAGTCTCACCCTGAAAGGGAGATGTGTTTATGTATGTAGTATGTAAGGAGCACATAGAAATAGCCATTGATGAATTTTTGGATGAATACCTTCAGGTACCCGATTTATACCAACTTGAGAGCACTATATTTACCGGGTGGACACCGCCGGAAAAATGTCAATTCTGTGATGCATGTTCCCAATATCTCGTAATTTAATGTTATAATAAAATTGAATGTTTAGCTTGTTAGTTGAGATACCCAGGAAGGAGAATGCCTATTGAAGCGTTTTCTGGAAAATATGAGTCCACTGGCTCTTTTCGGGTTGCTGATTTTGATAGGGACTGCTCCTGTGTTCGCAATACTATTCAGATATTTTAAAAGGCACGGCCGTTAGAATGTTGGAGGTTTGGATAAATAAGGCGGTACCGGAACAAGAAAGGAAATAGCTCTGTGAATATCACAATTATTGCGGTGGGAAAAATCAGGGAAAAATACATAGTATCAGGAATAAAGGAGTTCCAAAAAAGACTAAGCACATACTGCCGGCTTAACATTATTGAAGTAGCCGACCGTAAGGCCCCGGAGGGCTTAAGCCGGGCACAGCTCGAGGAAGTGAAGGACCGGGAAGGCAGGGATGTTTTGAAGTCTGTCAGGACGGGCAGCCATGTTATAGCCCTTGATATGGGCGGAAAGAAATTATCCTCAGAGGCTATGGCAGACTATATGGACAAGTTGGCTCTTGAAGGCAGCAGCAATATTACATTTGTAATCGGAGGCTCAAACGGCCTTTCACAAGAGATTCTAAATCAGGCCGATATGAGGCTTTCCTTTTCCGACATGACCTTCCCGCATCAGTTAATGCGACTTATATTGCTGGAGCAGATATACCGCTGGTTTAAGATAAGCCGGGGGCAGCCTTATCATAAATAAAGGGGATAGATGGCTATCCCCTTTATTGTACCGTTATTTGTTTACTGTTCTTCCAGCATGAAACGCCGTGCCCCATACAGCCTTTCCAGGAAAGTCTGGGTGGATGAAGACAGAATGGTTAAAGGCGTAACTGCGATCTCTCGGGTACTGTAGTATTTGGTTGTCCCGTCGGGCTGCGGTACGCGGAAACCTCCGAAATCATGGATCATATAATAGTCATTTTTGTATTTGCCTAAATACAGCATTGCATGGCCGCTCATATACAGCGCTGTCCCGGGTTCAATCTTGTCCATAAGCTTTTTCCTGTCTTCCAGGCTCATGTCTTCATTCATTTCATAAAACACTCCTGCTGCAAGCTGGCCCTGTTCGCCTGAGTTTCTGGGAATATTCACACCCATTGTCCTGAATATATCCATCATAAAGGCTGTACAATCCCTGGCGTTAAAGGTGCCCCCCCAGCCATATCTCTGGCCTTGCATCTTGAAAGCCTGCCTGATGATGTTTTCATTGGTATAGGGCAGGTAACCCACGCAGACATCCTCTGACCTTGATATCAGCGCCAGCCTGAATACTGCCCATCCGTCGGAACCCCTTGTGGGCAATTTAACTACAAAATTGCCGGCCGGATTCTGTAAGTCTATGTCATCGGGGATTTCCTCTGCTCTTGCCAGCGGAAGCTTTACTCCCATATCAAGCTGCAGCTCCGAGACCGCTGCGTCTATGGTGTTGTAACTCGTAAAGGTCCGATTTCCTGTTATCATTAGAAAATCATGCTGCTCCAAATAATCAAACAGCTCATCTTTACCAGTCAATGCAACATCTTCTGCCGGTATCCACGCCAGGTAATTATACATCTGGGCAAAATACCATTGGTTGTCTGTGCTGGTGTGGAGGATTACCAAGGGCTCTACAGGGTATACCGCAGTTTCCATGAACATGTCGTTTTCGCTGCCGGTACTGGAGAATACCCTGTCAGCGGTAGGGAAGGTTCTGAGTTCGGTCCTCTTTACAGATATGCCGTATCCTACCGGGTTGACTTCTTCCAGGCCGTCAATGTTGAGATTGCTTACCAGAGCGTCAAAATACTCTGATGTAAGCAGCTCCCCTTTGCTGTTATATCTATTGGATGTAGGAACTGCACTTACTTTTCCAAGCAGAGATTTAAGCTCCTCTTTTGTGAAACTTTCTTTGTAATTTTGGAGGTCAACAACCGGGTCGCATACTTGGATATTATTGAGGTTATATTGTTCTATCTCGCCGCTGTTCATTATGATTTTCTCTGCGTGCTGGGCATGCTTCACCCAGAAGTCCGGATACAGCATTTCCTCGGTAACTCCTGGTATATTGGATTGGAATTGCTGGTAGTTCTCTATGCCGCTTCTTCCAGCTGCAATCGCTATCGAGCCATGCAATAATGCCATTACCAGTATCAAGCAGATAGCGGTTTTCCTTAACCTCATAGCATACTCCTCCTTTATTATTGATGATTTATGTTAATAAGATTTTCTATCTTATCAACACCCAATCCAGGCGCATCGGGCAGTATCAGCATGGGGGTCTCTACTTTTACGCCTCCTACAACCGGGTCCTCCGCAAGCAGCAGTGCCGTATCCAGGTCAAACCTGGTAATGTTTTTCCTGGCACCTGCCAGATGAGCAGCAGCAGTCACGCTAAGTTTGCTTTCCACCATACAACCCAGCATACATTCAATTCCGCAGGTTTCTGCCATTGAGACGATTTTTAGTGCATTGTATATGCCGCCACACTTCATAAGCTTTATGTTTATCAGGTCTGCTGCTCTGGCACTCAGGATTCTGAATGCGTCATAGGGAGAAAAGATACCCTCGTCTGCCATTATAGGCGTCTCTACATTGTCTGTAACGAACTTGAGGCCTTCAACATCCCATGCCTTTACAGGCTGTTCTACCAATTCGATATCAAGACCTGCATCTTCCATCTTCCTGATTCCACGTACGGCTTCCTTGGGCATCCAGCCTTGATTGGCATCCAGCCGTATCTTCAGAGTATTTCCCACTGCCTCACGGATTGCCTTAACTCTGCGGATGTCCTTATCAATATCCATGCCTACCTTGATTTTTAAGGCCGTAAACCCCTGGGAAGCAAAATCAATGGCGTCTTTCCTCATTTCTTCCGGTTCATTTACACTGACAGTAATATCAGTTTCAACCCTGTCCCGGTATCCTCCCAGAAGCTTATATACCGGTATATTGTACAACTTGCCGAAAAGGTCGTAAATGGCCATATCTACCGCAGCCCTTGCGCTGCTGTTTTTTTGTACAGATTTATGTAAGAGCTGCATAATATTCTCCAGGTTGGATATATCCTGACCAACCAGCACTTTTTCCATATTTTCCTTAATAGCGCCAATTACAGCGCCGTTTGTATCTCCTGTTATTACAGCAGTAGGAGGGGCTTCCCCATATCCTATGCTTCCATCGTCGGTCCTTACCATTATGATTGTGTCTTCTGCGGATGTTACCGTTCTTAATGCTGTTTTAAACGGCTTTTTCAATGGGATACTGACGTGTCCTATCTCTATTTTGTCAATTTTCAAATTAATCACCTCATTATTTGTTTTTACAAAGGCTAATAACCCTTAGTATAAGCTTTGCAGTATTGCACAGGTCTTTAATTTTTATATACTCACCGGTTGTGTGGACCTGGCTCATTCCTATTCCCAGATCTACAAAAGGGATACCCTTACCATTCAGTACATTAGCATCACTGCCTCCGCCGGTAGGAATCATAATGGGCTCCAGCCCAATACCGGTAATGGCCTCTTTGGTCAGTTGTATTATCAGGTCTTTCTCATTATGCTTATAGGAAGGATAGCTCCTTTCAATGTCTACTTCTACCTCCGCTTTGTATTTTTGAGCTGCATTCATAAGACACTCTTTCATGTGTGTGGTCTGCAAATCAAGCTTTTCATTGTACAGGCTCCTTGCTTCGGCCAGCAGCTCAACCCTGTCACAAACGACATTTGTTGCCGTTGAACCATGCAAGGTACCGATGTTGGCGGTTGTTTCGGCATCAATTCTTAAAAGCTTCATTGCGGTTACGGCTTGAGCTGCCACCTGTATTGCACTGATGCCTTCTTCGGGACACAGTCCGGCATGAGCCTTTTTCCCTTTTATCAGAGCCTTTATTACATCCTTGGCAGGACCCTGGGAGATTATTGTTCCCGGAGGGCCATCACAGTCAAATATGAAGCCTAATTCTCCATCCAATTTGTCAACACTTAAGTTTTTTGCTCCCAGCATACCGGTTTCCTCGCACGCAGTCAGAACCACTTCTATGTTACCGTGGGGAAGGTTTCTTTCCCTGGCGGTTGTAATTGCTTCTATTATGGCTGCGATTCCGGCTTTATCATCTGCTCCCAGGACGGTATTTCCATCAGAGTATATTATGTCCCCGTTTATTACCGGCTGAATATTGTCACAGGGGCCGACCGTATCCATATGGGCCGACAGTATAACCGGGAAAAAATCTTTGCTGCCCTTAAGCCTGGCAATTATATTTCCGGTTTGTCCTGCTATTTTACTGCCGGTATCATCGGTTTCCACTTCCATGCCCAAATCCTGCAGCAATTTAATTGCGTAAGCGGCGAATGCTCCTTCCTGTTTGGAAGGACTTGATATACGTGCCATAGAAGAGAAATTTTCAACTAATCTATTCTTGTTTATCAAGACTTCATCTCCATGAAAAAAATTTACACCCGGTCAGGTAAACTAATCTAATTTTGCATGCTGATTCTGTATATGGTAAGGTTGAAGCTTACAGTATACTCATGATCTGCCCTGTCAGCAGTGAAAAATAGGTGCCGCATATGTATCCCAAAAGTGCCATTAATACTCCAACAGGTACAAGGGATTGGTTATGGGCACCGGCTAATATGGGAGCAGATGCAACACCGCCAATATTGGCCAGGCTTGCAACGCCGCATGTGAAGAGGTCCAGTTTGAAGACCTTGGCCAGTAAGCCCAGAAGCAGGCCGTGGATTATTAGTATTACGAAGCCGGATATGATATAAATAGGTGCCTGCGTCAGTTCGGAGAAGTTTGTCTGGGATGCGATTACGGCTACCATTATATAAAGCGAAACGTTACCAAGTACGTTGGATCCGGGTATTTTGCCAAGGGGTGTCATTGCAGCCAATATTCCTACTGTTGATACTATTATTACAGTCCATGTTGAGCCGGATATGACATTTCCCAGAGGAGGTAGCACTCCCTTGGCCAGAATGCCTATGGCCCCAATAAATGTGCTAAGGCCCAAAAGCATCATTATATCGGTAAACTGCATGGCATTGGCACCGGCTGCAGCGGTCTCTTCCAGAGCGCTTCCTACCTTATCCAGTTCGCTTGTATCTGATTTGGTCCATTTATTGAACTGTCTGGCAAAGGAGACGGTCCACAGGAGAAGCATTACCCATACGCCATAGTTGACGGAATCCATCAACAACGCGTATCCAAAAGCTTCACCCTCTACGCTAAGAGCTGACTGCACAGCCACCATATTTCCCGTGCCCCCTATCCAGCTGCCGCATAGTGCTGCAAAAGCCTTCCAGGTATCAGGGATATATAGGTTTTTGAAAAGGGCAAAGGTAATTATGAAACCTACCATTATGCTGAACATGGCGCTGAAGAAACCCAGCAGCATCTTTTTGCCCAAGCGTGCAATCTGCCTTAAGTCGCACCGAAGCAGCATCAGGAAAAGCATAACCGGAAGCAGGTTACTCTTACTCATGCTGTAATACAGGCTAACGTCATCACTTTTCCCGATAATTCCAAAGGTAAACAACAGCGCAGAACCGAAATAGATGATTACGACGGGGGGTACATAGTCAAAAAATTTACTTTTTGTACGTTTCTGTAGCCATAGAACCATTGCTACAAAGAATATTAAGGTGCCCAAATACATGAAACCATTTGTTATCAAATTCCTCACTCCTTTTCTTTACTGACCGGGTGTAGAGCAGTTCAAATATGACTGCAAAATAAAAACAGCATAAACACCTAATTTATTAGGCATCTATGCTGGATTTTACTCTGACCTATTACTTATGGTACAGGAATAAAGTAAAGCAGCAGGACATTATTGCTATTCACTTGTAGGCGAATCTGTATTCGGCTCCATCAGCTGCAGGTATTTTTTATACGCATCCTTCCATGCCACAACCATGGCTCTTTGGGAGGTGCCGTGATACCTGTGGGTTATTTCTTCAATTATTGGTTCAATACCTTGATCCATGGAGTAACCTATAAATATTGATCTTACAAAATCGTTTGTTAAGGGTATAGTGGTTGAAGCACCTGCATCTACAATAATCCTGCTTTCTTCATCAACCACTATTGCTATAAAATATGCACTATACTGTACCGTAATAGGATTGTTTACTGCAGTCTTTGAATCCCCAATAATAAAAATTGTATTCTTCTTAAAAGGATAAGGCACTCCTCATCTCCCCAAAAGAAATAATTAAACAACTAATATCCATTATTATCTATATTCGGCACCTATTTGATAATTCCTTCCTTTTTAAAAAAAAATTGGATAAAAAATTTTTATATTAAAAAAGAATGTCAACATGGGTTAACTAAACTAACCATCAATGGGGAGCCGGCCCGCTACTGATGGTTAGTTTAGTGTTATACACCGGTACGCCTCTGGCGTATATTGGTCTTTCTCATATACTGGTTTCTCATTTTCTTGGGTACCGATGAATTGGCTGTAGGTTTACCCTTTGCTTGTTCTTTTTTCTTCTCTTCAAGCTTTTTCTTCATCGCTTCTTCCAGGGTTATTTTTTTCGGAGCTTTCGAATTGCCTTCATGATTGTCCAAATCGGGCATAAATAGATACCTCCCTTTGTTAATGGCAGATAATTTAATTGGATAATTAATATTATAATATATTTTTTTAAAAATTGCATCCAATTGATTTGTGTGCTGTTGGATTGGCAGACTTTTTCAAAAGTCAATTCAATATAATTAAAACCTGTGTTAAAGTCTGATATAATTAGTCTTATAAAAGAAGCAGGAATATGTGCCATCCAAGAGGGCTTCAAAACATATCCGAATGCGGAAGGTTTATTGCCGGAGGTACCGGCATACCCGGTGGTTATGAAACTCTGATTTTATGCAAACGGTGTATGGTACAGTCCTAGCCAGTTATTCTTTGAAGGAAGGGGTTGCTTGAATGAAAAAAACTGGGCTGCGTGTGCTAAGGCTGTTTGCGGGGCTTTTTTTGTTCGCTGTGGGAATAGTCATGACAATTAATGCAAATATCGGGCTTGCACCCTGGGAAGTATTTCACCAGGGCACTTCCAATATGGTTGGGATTACCATGGGACAGGCAAGTATAATCTACGGAATTATACTTGTGATATTAGACAGCCTGCTGGGAGAAAGGCTGGGTTGGGGAACTCTCAGTAACATGGTTTTCGTGGGCGTGTTTTTGGATTTTTTGATGTTGAACCATCTAATCCCTTCTTATGAAAACATGGTGCTGAGGATTGCTATGATGGCCCTGGGAATGTTCGTAATTGGTGTGGCCAGCTTTCTTTATATTGGTGCAGGAATGGGGACAGGCCCCAGGGACGGTTTAATGGTTGCACTTACCAAGAGAACCGGTAAATCGGTCGGTTTGGTACGCGGCACAATGGAAACCAGTGTAGTGATTATTGGATACCTAATGGGAGGGTTTGTCGGTATAGGTACCGTCATAATGGCAGTGAGCACAGGTTACTTTGTGCAAATAGCATTCCTGCTTTTTAAACTTGATGTCAATCAGGTGGAGCATAGGTTTATAGACCAGGACATAAAGCTGCTTGGTAAAATACTGCGTGGTTCCAAAACAGATGTGGATGCCGAGCAGTGACAGCCGGGGCAAATACAATACACGCAGCCGATGCCCGGAAGGAAGGCTTTGCCTTTCCTTTGAATTTTAAGTATATAGAAAAAAGACCGGGAGCTGTGCGAAGTGGGGGAAAAAATGATAACCGACATATTGCGAAAAATCATACTGCGAAGAAAGGACAAGTTTCTGTTCAAAAGCTACCGGGAAGGTATGGTTGATTTTGACAGCATAGAAAGTAATTTGGGTTTGTATGTGCACATTCCCTTCTGCAGAAGTCTATGCCAATACTGTCCCTATAACAAAACTGTTTATGAAAGGGATAAGGCTTATGAATACAAGCAGGCCCTGATTAGTGAGTTAGACCTCTATAAGGACAGGCTTAAAAATAAAAACATTACATCCGTTTATATTGGAGGGGGAACCCCTACTCTTTTAACGGATGAGTTGAAAGAGGTATTGGAGCTAATTAAAACTGAATTTCATTTTTCCGGAGATATCGGGATAGAGGTCCATCCGGCTGAGGCGGACAGGAAATTGTTTGATACGCTTCAGGAAATAGGCGTCAACCTGATAAGCATGGGAATCCAGACATTTAACGACAGGGCGCTTAAGTTTCTGGGAAGAGGCTATGTATCCAGGGATGCCGAGAAAGCCCTGGCCCTGGTTAAAGAATACGGTTTCAAATGTGTGGATGCAGATATTATGACAAACCTGCCCGGCCAGACCATGGAAGACATTAAATATGATATAAGGAAAGCATATTCCTATGGTATTGACCAATTGTCGGTATATCCGTTAATTATTTTCCCTATGACAAAAATGGGCCGAGCCATAAGAGAAAATGGATTAAGCCGATTCAGCAATTTGTATGAGAACAAAATCCTGAGAACAATTGATGACATATCGGCAGAAAGCGGTTACAAAAGGAGTTCGGTCTGGACGTATGGAAAGGACGGCGGGAACAGGTATACTTCTGTTACAAGGGAAAGCTTTATAGGTCTCGGGGCAGGGGCAAGCTCTCTGATAGACGGATATTTCTATCTCAACACCTTCAACGTTGATGGATATATAAAAAGGCTGGGGGAAAGAAAATTACCCATAAACCTGGTAAACAGGATGTCGGACAGGGATAAAATGATGTTTTGGATCTTTTGGAGATGCTACGATGGAGAGATTGACGGAAGCAGGTTTACCAAACTGTTCAAGGGGGACATGAAAAAAGAATTTCCACTTTTATTCACCATGCTCAAGCTGCTGGGTATGGCCAAAGAGCAGGGCGGCAGGTTTGCACTGACCGAATGGGGAAGATATGCATATCATCTGGTGGAAAAGCAGTATTCGGTCGGTTACCTGAATGACTTGTGGCAGGCTTCCATGGAGCAGCCATGGATAAAAGAAATCAGGCTGTAGAAGGAGCGGATATGAAAACAACCGAGTTTCTGTCGCTGACATGGTTTGGTATTAAGACCATATTGTTCAGAATGAACAAGCCGATACTGGGTACCATTATACTTACCGATTACTGTAATCTGAGCTGTAAACACTGCTCGGTAAATAACATTAATAGGAAGATGTATCCTTATAAGGACATACGGAGGGAAATGGAGAGCTTTTACAAGCAGGGTATAAGGATTTTGTTTTTCTGCGGAGGAGAGACCTTTTTGTGGAAGGACGGGGGCAGGGATGTCAGGGATTTGGTCAGTGAAGCCAAGCAGATGGGGTTTTACCTTGTAAATGTGGTAACAAACGGTACCGAGGATATAAGCATTCCCCTTGCCGATGTGATATTCTTAAGTATTGACGGTACAAAAGAAACACACAATTTAATAAGAGGCGATACCTACGACAGGATAATGGAAAATCTGGGCAGGGCCGGAGGCTACAATGTGTGCCTGTATATGGCGGTAAACAATTTGAATTACAGGGAAGTAGAAGAGGTGGGTGCCTTAGCCAGACAACACCCCAATATTACGTCCATTTCATTTAACTTCCATACCCCCTATGAAGGTACCCGCCACTTGGCTTTGAGCATGGAGCAAAAGGAAGAGACGGTGGATAGGATAAAGAGGATGATAAAGGGAGGCATACCGGTATTCAATTTGTACAGTGCCCTTGACGTATATCTTGAAAACTCCTGGAAAAGGCCCTGCTGCCAGTGTATAGTCTCGGAGGGTGGTATCAGGTATACGTGCGGCAGGTGCGTGGAAAGCGAGGGACTATGCCGGGAGTGCGGCTACCTGTTCGCAGCCGAGTTTTCCCTTTTGTTCGGTGGAAATATACGTATTATCTATGAAATGCTCAGGACCTATCTGCGTTATGTATAGTAATGGTTATTTACTGAGACCTGATAAGGTCTTTGTTTTTGTGCTAGAATAGAAAGAGAGACAAAATGTATAATATTCAACTATTCACAGTTGTTATGAAAGGACTGTTTATATGAGTAAAACATTGGTATTGGCAGAAAAGCCTTCGGTGGGAAGGGACCTGGCCAGGGTGTTGGGCTGCAGTAATAAAGGGAACGGGTATTTCGAAGGCAGGGAGTATATCGTTACCTGGGCGCTGGGGCATCTGGTTACACTGGCCGAACCGGAAAGCTATGACCAGAAATATAAATCATGGCGTATGGAGGACCTGCCCATGCTTCCTTCTCAGCTAAAGCTTATAGTAATAAAGCAAAGCAGCCGGCAGTTTAGATGTGTTAAGCAGCAGATGCAAAGGAAGGATATTAGTGAGATTGTGATTGCCACCGATGCCGGCCGTGAAGGGGAGCTGGTAGCCCGGTGGATAATAGAGAAATCCGGTGTCAGAAGACCAATTAAACGTCTATGGATTTCCTCGGTTACCGATAGAGCCATTAAGGAGGGCTTTAACAATCTCAGGGACGGCAAGGCTTACGAAAACCTTTATGCTTCCGCTGTTGCACGGGCTGAGGCCGACTGGCTTGTGGGGCTGAATGCCACCCGGGCGTTAACATGCAAATACAATGCCCAGCTTTCCTGCGGGAGAGTACAGACTCCTACGCTGGCAATTATCGCAAAAAGGGAGCAGGAAATCCAGGATTTTGTCCCCAGGCCTTTCTATGGGATAATCGTCGCAGCCAATAGGCTGAAGCTGACCTGGCAGGACAGCAGGACAAAGGAGTTCAGAACCTTTGACAGCGAAGCAAGGGATAGAATATTAACACAGATACAGAATAAAGATGCAAAAGTAATAGATGTTGACAAGAAGCTAAAGAAAAGCTTTGCCCCGCCGCTCTATGATCTGACCGAGCTGCAGCGCGATGCAAACAGGATTTTCGGTTATTCGGCAAAGGAAACACTTTCTATTATGCAGGGACTGTATGAGCGGCATAAGGTGCTTACTTACCCCAGAACCGATTCAAGATATATTTCCACCGATATAGTAGAGACCTTAAAGGACAGGATTAAGAGCTGCGGAGTGGGACCCTATTCAAAATCAGCTGCCAAGGCCTTGAAATTCTCAATAACGGGGAAAATGCATTTTGTGGACAACAGTAAGGTTTCCGATCATCATGCCATTATCCCCACCGAGCAGACGGTATATCTTGATGAGTTAAATGACAGGGAAAGGAAAATATACGATCTGGTGGTAAAACGGTTTTTAGCGGTTTTGTACCCTCCCTTTGAATACCAGCAGACCACTGTAAAGGCCGAAATTGGAGGACAGTCGTTTGTTGCCCGGGGTAAGGTTATTATCGCCCAGGGGTGGAAGGAAGTCTATCAAAATAATTTTGAAGAAGAAGGTGCAGACGATGGGATTTCGGAGCAGATTCTACCCATCCTAAATAAAGGAGATATAATAAGAATACTAAGGTTTGAAAAGACCCAGGGTAAAACCAAGCCTCCATCATATTTCAATGAGGGAACGCTGCTCTCGGCCATGGAGAATCCGGCCAGATATATGACCGGTGAGAGCAGGGAATTAATTAAGACCATTGGGGAAACCGGAGGGTTGGGAACGGTGGCCACAAGGGCGGATATTATTGAGAAGCTGTTCAATAGCTTTCTGATAGAAAAGAAAGGGAAGGACATCCATGTAACCTCCAAGGGCAGACAGCTTTTGGAGCTGGTTCCGGAGGAACTGAAATCTCCCGCCCTGACTGCCGAGTGGGAGCAAAAGCTGTCGGCTATTTCCAAAGGCTCTATCAGCAAAAATGCGTTTATCAATGAAATGCGAGGCTATACCAAGGTGGTTGTGGAACAGATCAAGAGCAGCCAGGAGGTATTCAGGCATGATAATATCACCAGGAACAGATGTCCCGAGTGCGGCAAATATATGCTGGAGGTTAACGGCAAAAAGGGCAGAATGCTGGTGTGTCAGGACAGGGAATGCGGACAGAGAATAGGCATCTCAAAGGTTACCAATGCCAGATGTCCCAACTGTCATAAAAAGCTGGAGTTACGCGGGGAAGGAGAGGGGCAGATATTTGTCTGCAGCTGCGGCCATAGGGAAAAGCTGTCGGTATTTAAAGAAAGAAGAGAAAAGAACAGCAGTAAGGTCTCAAAGAAAGAGGCGCAAAAATTCATGAAGGAGCAAAAAAAGAAATCCGAGCAGCCAATAAATTCGGCTTTGGCCGATGCTCTGTCCAAACTCAAGCTGTAAAAAATTTCTGCAGGAATAAATTTCGTTACCGGCGGGGAAAATATATCAGCATAGAAGTATAACCAAAAGAAAGGATGGTTGTGTTCCGTTGGGTTAGAGAAAATATTTTTTCAAAGGAGACAATAGAGGACGACTAGAAAATGCTTGCATTGGTGAAAAATGTATGATACTATTACATTTAGTGTTGAAAAGTCGAGAACAATTAAGATTATCTTTAGGCCTCTGGACACAGTAAGGACAAAAGGTGCTTAATGCTATTCCGCTTTTTGATGTAATATAATTAAAAGGAGGCCCAATAAATGCAGGGTAAAGTAAAATGGTTCAATGCCGAGAAAGGCTTTGGCTTTATCGAATCTAACGATGGCGGAGACGTTTTTGTTCATTTTTCTGCTATCCAGGATGAAGGGTTTAAGACCCTGGAAGAAGGTCAGAGCGTTGAATTTGACGTAGTCGAAGGCAACCGCGGCCCTCAAGCGGCAAACGTAGTTCGCCTGTAGGATACTATAAAGTATTAAGGAATGGGCATTTCTGTGATACCGGAAATGCCCTTATTTCGATGTTATTAAGGAAACGAAAAAACTTAGGAAAGCAGCAAAAAGGAGAATTATATACAATGGCAACTTTTAACCAAATGGGATTAAGTAATCCCATAATACGGGCAACAGATAATATGGGATTTGAGGAAGCAACTCCAATCCAGGAAAAAACAATACCACTACTGATGGAGGGCAGGGATGTCATAGGACAGGCTCAGACCGGCACCGGCAAAACCGCCGCCTTCGGTATTCCATTAATAGAAAAAATTGAAGCAGGGTCGAGGACCATTGAAGGCCTTGTTATCACTCCCACCAGGGAATTAGCTGTCCAGGTGGCCGAGGAGATAAACAGAATTGGTCAGTTTAAAGGAATTCGCGCTTTGCCCATATACGGTGGACAGGATATTACACGTCAAATCAGGTCCTTAAGCAACAAGCCCCAGATAATAGTTGGGACTCCCGGTCGGCTAATGGACCATATGAGGAGAAAGACCGTCAGACTACAGCAGGTTAGAATGGTGGTTCTGGATGAAGCCGATGAGATGCTTAACATGGGATTTATTGAGGATATTGAGACCATACTGAAGCAGGTTCCTGGTGAAAGCCAGACCATGCTATTTTCGGCTACCATGCCCAGACCTATCCAGCAACTGGCCGGGCGGTTTATGAAACAGCCCGAGTTAATCAGGACCAAAACCAAGGAAGCTACCCTTCCCAGCACTGAACAGTACTATATTGAGGTCCAGGACAGACAGAAATTTGATGTACTATGCAGGCTGCTGGATATGCAACCGCCCGAACTGTGCATAGTATTTGCCAGGACAAAGAGGCGGGTGGATGAGGTTTTTGAAGCTCTATGCAAAAGGGGCTATTTGGCCGAAGGGATTCACAGTGATCTGACGCAGGCAAAGCGGAATGCAGTAATGCGCCGTTTTAGAGAGGGAACAATCGATATACTTGTGGCTACAGACGTTGCGGCCAGGGGACTTGACATAACCGGGGTCACCCACGTATACAACTTTGACATTCCCCAGGATCCTGAGGGCTATGTTCATAGGATAGGACGTACCGGAAGGGCGGGTAAAACAGGAGTAGCATTAACCTTAGTAACTCCTCGTGAATTGGGGCAGCTTAAACAAATTGAAAAGACCATTAACAGAAGAGTAGTCCGCAGGCCTGTTCCTACCGTTAACGAAGCTATAGAGGGCCAGCAACAGCTGACAATAGACAAGCTGATGAAGGCGGCTGCCGAGGAAGATGTCGGCATATACAAAAAACTGGCAGAACAGCTGCTGGATACTACAGACTCAGTTACACTGCTGTCGGCGGCACTGAAATTACTTACAAAGGAAATGGATACCACTCCGGTGACTCTGACCGAAGAGAGGGTCCAGCATACAAAAAAACAGTGGAGTAATAAACGCAAGCAACCGGCAGGACGGTATAATAAGAATAACTACAAGGGCGGCAAGAATTACAATAAAAAAAAGAGAGAGTACCAGAAGGTATAATCCGGTATAACAGGGGGCGTCAGCCCCCATTACTTATTATAGGCGCCGATGCCTGACAGCCGGTTGTGTTGACAGAACGTGAATTCTTTTGTAAAATGAGTTTATAAAATATAGGAAAGGGTAAGAGTGAAGGGCAAATGAGGAAATAATCCTTATCGAACGGAAAATACCGTATGAAGTTATCTGCTATGCACAGAGGGAATTGCCCCATGTGTGATGGTATTTTTATCTCTCGAGAGGATTACTGCCCGTTTATACAGCGATGTAAAATTATTCGGCATTTCTTTTATGCCTTGTTAAAGGGTATGCATCCTCTCCTTATTCGAAAGGGGCGGATTTTTTATGCTTATTTTGGAAGCAAAAGACCTGGTCAAGTATTATGCCGACCGGCAGATTTTTAAGATTGACCGTCTTACTATATTCGAGCAGGACAGAATAGGGCTGGTTGGATTAAACGGTGCGGGGAAAAGCACACTGCTGGATGTGCTGACCGGAAGTATCCGGCCCGACCGGGGAACAGTCGAGGTGTCAGGCAGGCATGCTTATATAAGCCAACTAGACCGCTGCGGACAGTATTCCGGCCAAACCCTCAGCGGCGGGGAGATAAGCAAGCGGAAGATTGAGCAGGTCTTTGCCAGGGACAGCACCATCCTGTTTGCCGATGAACCAACAGCAAGCCTGGACATGAATGGAATCCGGCAGTTTGAAAAAAGATTACAGGAATACAGGGGGGCAGTGGTTTTAGTCTCCCATGACCGTGAACTGCTTGACCGGATCTGCAATGCAATCTATGAGATTGAAAGGGGCTGTCTCAAGCAATATAGGGGAAATTACAGTGCCTATCTCAGGCAGAAGGAGCATGAAAAGGCCAGACAGCAGCAGGAATATGATGACTATATGAGGGACAAGAGGAAGCTGGAAAGGGCAATGGAAGATGTCAAGAGAAGGTCGGGCTCTATTAAAAAGACGCCTGCCAGGATGGGCAACTCGGAAGCCCGCCTGCATAAAATGGGGTCTCAGAAGGCAAAAGCAAATCTGGACAGGACGGTTAAGGCCTTATCGTCCCGGCTGGAGAGGCTGGCTGTAAAGGATAAGCCAAGGGATATGGACATATGCCGCCTGGAGTTCAAGGCATCCGCCAGGCTTCCCCGAAAGGCAATTATTACGGCAGAGAGCCTCAATAAGTCGTTTGGACAAAAGGTATTGCTGGAGGATACCGGGTTTCAGATATACCATCCTTCAAAGGTTGCTATATTGGGGGATAACGGCTGCGGCAAGACCACGCTGGTAAAAATGCTGGTTAACCGTCAAGACTGCATTTGGATATCGGGAAAGGTGAAGATGGGATACTATGCGCAGGACTGCAGCATTCTGGACCAGGACCAGACGGTAATTGATAATATGATGCAGGATGGTTATTATCCCGAGACCTTTGTAAGAACCGTTTTGGCAAGGCTGCTGTTTAAAGGCCGGGACGTATACAAGAAAGTATCGGTGCTTAGCGGCGGCGAGAGAACCAGGGCTGCCCTTGCGAGGATTGTGCTTAGTGATGCCAACGTACTGGTTCTTGATGAACCGACAAACCACCTTGATATATATTCAATGGAAGCCCTGGAGGATGTACTGAAATGGTACGACGGTACAATTATATTTGTCTCTCATGACAGGAGATTTATAGACAGCATAGCTACCCGTCTGATTGTTTTCGATAATAAAAAGCTTGTTATGTATGAGGGAAACTGCCGGGAGTACTTTAAGAGCCGCAGCAGTGAAGGCAGGCAAGAAGGATACAGGGAAAGGAGCATGGTACTTGAAAACCGCCTGGCCGAAATTATCGGCAGGATTTCAACCTGCACCCAGGAGCAGCAGTTGGAAGAGCTGGACAGGGAGTATAGAAGCTTATTGGACCAGCTCCGGGAAAGCAAAGCGGACGACTATTCCGGAACATAAATCCTGGTTTGGGTTTAGGATTGATGTAAAGGTCTGCCCGGTCAATATGAGCTTGGAGCATGGGCTATAAAGCATTCCAAGGGGGAAATGGCGGCATGGGTCTGGATATGAGGATAATAGAGTTTATACATGAGAATATGCATAACCCTTTTCTTGACCGGGCAATGCCTTTTTTTTCCCGGTTGGGGAATGAAGGACTGATATGGATTGTCATGGCGCTTATATTACTTGCCGGCAGAAAGTACAGGCAAACAGGGTTTATGATAATAAGCGCCATACTGCTGGGTGCGGTTCTGGGGGAAGTGGTGCTGAAAAACGTTTTCCAGAGAGCCAGACCCTTTATGGAAGTTCCGCACTTTGAGCTGTTGATAAAAGTACCGTTGACACGTTACTCATTTCCTTCGGGGCACACCACCTCGTCCTTTGCCGCTGCCGGTACGGTACTCAGGACAACAGACAATAGACTGCTCAAAGGCGCAGTATTAACCCTTGCCGTTTTAATCGCATTTTCAAGGGTGTACCTGCTGGTTCATTATCCCACCGATATACTGGGGGGCATTGTGTTGGGGCTTTTATCCTCTTATATAGTCCATAGGTGGTTCTCAAACCGGGGAAGCTCTGCCGGTACAAAGGTATTATAGGACAGGGCCGAAGGGCGGTTTTGCATTCTAAAGCCCGGCATTCCAAAAATCCTTTAGTTCAACATTCTGTACTGCGTGGAGGAATTTGTATCGTATGTCGGGATAGCGGCGGCTAAGTTCCTCCACCAGTCCTTTCATTTCCTCCCGTTTTGTCTTCTTGTTGGCCGGGCAGGTATTTTTTATAACAGGAATGCCCTTTGCTTTTACGATACTTTCAATTGTCTTTTCCTGCAGGAATATCATGGGCCTTATGACGGTTATATCTCTCCTGTCCAGATAACTCTTTGGCTGAAAAACTCCCAGCTTTCCGTTAAAGAGCAGGTTCATCAGCATGGTTTCTATGGCGTCATCCAGGTGATGCCCCAGGGCAGCCTTGTTACATCCCAGGGATTTTGCCGTATTGTAAAGGGCTCCCCTTCGCAGGTTGGCGCACAGAGCGCAGGGATTTTTCTCCTCCCTGATATCGAAAACGATTCTACCAATATGTGTAGCCTTTATGTGGAGCTTATTGCCCAGGCCGTCCACATAGTCCTTGAGGGGTGATATGTCCATATTCTCAAACCCCAGGGTTAAGGTTATGGGAATCAATTCAAACTTAAAGGGAAGCTGCCTTTGCAGCAGGGTTAATATATAAAAGAGGGTTGAACTGTCCTTTCCTCCCGATAATCCCACGGCAATACGGTCTCTCGGCTCCAGCATACGGTACTGCTGCATGGCCTTTTTAACCGGTGTCAGAAACTTTTTATTATCGGTTTTCACAGGCCGAATGTCCATTGCAAACTCCCTTTCTCTGATGCATATGATAGTTCTCTTATTAGTATAGCCTCAGGCTATGGCTTATACAAGGCTGCTTTTATTGAGATATAACTTAAAAAACAAAAAAACGTTACTGACCGGTGGGGTTAAAAAGCAAAAAAATGATTATAATATTAAGATAATAACGAAAAACAAAGGTTCCGGGAACCGCTTAAGGCAAGTACTGTCAAGCATTATGTGGCGCTGCAGCCTGATATTAGGTTCTTGACAAAATGGGTTTTTCAATGTATTATATCTACTGTA
>JAENYX010000008.1:0-63503 GCA_016841565.1 Clostridium thermobutyricum
CAGTTTTCAACTTGGCATTTTGTGCCTTGTAATGTCTTAATCGCAACTTATATAGATAACTATAATTATTATTGAAAAATGGGCCTTTGCTTTCCTGTTTCCCTGTGGTTGAGGCTATTGCTTCCGTTTTTGTTTTTTGCTGCAGACAAGGACAAAGGGTCTATCGTAATCAAAATTGGCAATAAAATTAAGTTATTGCAGGCTATTGGTGGAATTTTTGTATTTTTGGCGATATAATTGAATTGTGCTTATATTTCAGATATTAGGATAGGAGGAGAAAAGATTGAACAACAGATTTTTTAAACTAAATCTCACTGTATTAGTTATTGTTGCGTTATGTGAGATGATAGGCACAACACAATTCTCTATTGGTATAGGGACCATTGTATTGTTACCTATGCTTTTTGCCGTAGTAATTGGGATTTTGATTACTCCCGATGTGTTGGGAAAGAAATTGAAGTTTTTGAAAAAGATTGTTTCCAGTGAGGAGGTAGAAATGGCGGCGCCTTTCGTAATGCTGGCATTGCTTCCTCTGGGAGTCAAGTACGGAACGCTTGTAGGACCAAATATTGTAAAGGTTGTACAAGCGGGACCTGCATTTCTGTTGCAGGAACTGGGCAATTTGGGGACAATTCTTATAGCCCTGCCTGTGGCACTGTTACTGGGAATGAAAAGGGAAGCAGTCGGAGCCACCGTTTCAATATGCCGGGAGCCTACCCTTGGTGTAATAGGAGAGAGGTACGGTATCGCTTCTCCTGAAGGAACAGGGGTATTGGGGACCTATTTGACGGGAACAATATTTGGTACTATTTTTTATGGATTGCTGGGATCCCTGTCAATATCAACCGGTCTTCATCCATACGCACTGGCCATGGCCACCGGTATGGGCAGCGGCAGCATGATGACTGCTGCATCAACGTCGCTGGCTGCTGCAGCGCCTCCCGAAATGAAGGATACCATACTGGCCTATGCCGCAACCAGCAATATGCTTACAGGAGTAACAGGACTGTATTCGGTTGTAATATTTGGTTTGCCGCTGGTAAACTTCTTCTATAAAAAACTTGAGCCTATTCTTGGCAAAAGGGGGAACAAAGATGCAGCTTAAAATGGAGAAATTGCTGAATCAACTCAAAATATTGGTAATTGTAGGCATTATTATACTCATAGGACAGCGTATAGGATATGGAATTTCTATTATAGAGGCACTGCCCGGCATTATAATAGTTATTGCAGTAGCCATGTTTGCCCTGATTGTAAAGGAGTTGACTCCCGGTTTGAAGTTCCCTGCATTTGCATGGGCATCACTGACAGCCCTGGTTTTGAGCATGCCGTTTATGCCTACGGCCGGGTGGTTTCTGGAATACACAAACAGTGTTAATTTTCTCGGCACGACAACTCCCATACTGGCGTTTGCCGGGATTTCGGTGGGCAACAGGATTAAACAGTTCAAAGAGCTAAGCTGGAAGGTACTGATTGTCGCCATTATGGTATTTGTAGGGACCTATTTTGGTTCGGCCATAATTGCCCAAATTGTTCTAAAGTCCCAGGGGATTATATAATACCACTTCATGGGTAATCATATGATTACCCATGAATATTTTTTGAAGAGGTGATGAATGTTGACACGGGAAGAACTAAAATCAAGGGTTATCAGTACTATTGATGAGAACAAAAAAAGGATTATGAAAATTGCAGACGAGATGTACGCACATCCCGCACTGGGATACAGAGAAGAATATGCAAGCAGGTTTATAGCAGAGCAGCTGGGCGCATTGGGCCTGGATGTGGAACAGGGGATAGCCGCTACAGGCTGCAGAGCACGGGTCAATGGACGGAATGAAGGTCCTTCTGTTGCCGTATTGGGGGAGTTGGATGCTGTAGTATGTAAGGATCATCCCGATGCAAATAATGAAGGCTGTGTGCATGCCTGCGGCCACAGCAATCAAATAGCAGCAATGGCGGGTACGGCAATTGGCCTGGTTGCTTCAGGAGTCATTAAACAGCTTGATGGCAGAGTGGATTTTTTTGCAGTTCCTGCTGAGGAATATATAGAGCTGGAGTATAGGTCCAAGCTGATTGAAGAAGGCAGGATAAAGTATTTTGGAGGCAAACAGGAGCTTATCTGTAAAGGATATTTTGATGATATCGATATATCCATGATGATGCATTCAATAAATTTGGGGGGTAACAAGAAGGCGCTTATTGGGTCAAAGGGAAATGGATTTGTTGGAAAGAGGGTACAGTTTATCGGCAAAGAATCCCATGCCGGTGCGGCGCCGGACAAGGGAATAAATGCTTTGAATGCTGCCATGCTGGCAATAAACAATATAAATGCCCAAAGAGAAACATTTCCTGAAAGCGAAAAGATAAGGGTGCATCCCATCATTACAAAAGGCGGAGACATAGTCAACATAGTGCCGGCAGATGTACGGATGGAAACCTATGTCAGAGGCAGGAGCATAGATGGTATTCTAGATGCCAACAAAAAGGTCAACAATTCGTTGAGGGCCGGAGCTTTGGCGGTAGGAGCCAATATTGAAATCGTGGAAATGCCGGGCTATCTTCCACTGCTCAACCATGATGGGCTTGATAAGCTTTTTAGGGAGAATCTTATGAAATTTGTGCCCCGGGAGGAAATTGTCGAGGGTGTTGATTTTTCAGGCTCTACAGATTTCGGAGACCTGGCACATTTGATGCCCGGATTACATCCTTTTATAGGAGGAGTAGAGGGTGACCTTCATACCCGCAGCTTTAAAACCGTTGACCCCGAACTGGCATATATAATACCGGCAAAAGCAATGGCCATGACCGTTATAGACCTTCTTTATGACGGGGCAAAGACTGCATATGATATTAAAGACAGTTTTAAGCAGGCAATGTCAAAAGAAGAATATCTGGAGTTCATGGGGAAAATGTCAAAAATAATCCGTGAATAGGGATAATTAAGATCCGCTTCAATTCACTTAAATAGTAAAGGCTTATACTTTTTCCCGTAAACCGCGCATTGACAAAATATGATTACTAGCGTATAATATTTATGCGTTTTAATCGGTTAAATACTGGATGAAGTACACTCAAGCAGTAGCTTATGCAATGCGAGCTGGTACACGTTATATTAGTGGGTATTAGTAAGTGTTGAAATGATTTTGTAAAGTGAAACTTGAGCTGGAAAAATCATAAAACTTGAGAACTGGGATCTTTATTAGTTCAGGGCAGAATGGGCTGATAATAGGCTATACTATGATTGTGTATGGCTTAAGGTGAGTTGAAAGATGAAACCTAGATACTCTAACTCTCTTTCTGAATAAAGGCAGAAAGGGTTAGAGGGGCTAGGTTTTTTTGTTACCATCAGGAGTTACAAGTTTACTTATTATAGAAAAGGATGTAGGGAGTGAGGCGTTTTCTTGTAGGTATTGTTTGTATGGGAATATCAGAAAATCAAAATAAAGAGGAGTGTTTTAATTAAATGTTAAGGAAAAAGGGATTATTTTTTACAGTAGCATTAATGTTGGTTTTATCATTGGCTTTGGTGGGGTGTACAGAAGATCCTGCACAAGAAAATGGCAATGATGTAAATGGTGATGATCCATCCAACGCAGCAGAAGATGTTGATGATAGTTTGGACAGGGTATTGGAAGCAGGTGTAATTACTGTTGTTGGCAGCGGTGACTATCCGCCGTTTAACTTCTATGATGATAATGACAACGTTGTGGGATTTGATGTGGATACAGGAAAGGAAATTGCCAAACGTTTAGGCGTAGAGCTGAAGTATGAAACATCGGCCTGGGACGGATTGCCTGACGGGTTAAGAGCAGGCCGCTATGACGCTATTTTGGGCAGTATGGCAATAACAGAAGAAAGGCTGAAAATTGTCAGTTTCACCACACCGTATTATTATTCGGGAGCACAGCTTATTGTACGGAAGGATTCAGGAATTACCGATGCAGACCAGATGGAAGGTAAGGAAATAGGAGTAGTTACAGGGGAAACATTTATGGAAGATGCCCAAGGCTTGGGTGCAGATGTTGTTCCCTACGAAGGGGTTAACCAAATTCTTATGGAGCTTTTAAACGGCAGGGTGGATGGAATGATTACCGACCGCTTGGTTGCCCTAAATGGTATGAATCAAATCAAAGGCGGCGATGAGCTAACATTGGCAGGCGACCTGCTGCGCCTGGAAGAGATGGCGCTGGCAGTAAGGCAGAAGGATAATAAACTGAGAGAGAAGCTAAGCGAAATACTTCAGGAAATGCATGACGATGGTACTTTGGCAAAGATAAGCGAAAAGTGGCATGATGGGAGAGATATTACAGTGAAATAACCTGATTGG
The DNA here is from genome assembly GCA_016841565.1 of Clostridium thermobutyricum. Lineage (GTDB taxonomy): Bacteria > Bacillota > Clostridia > Ch29 > Ch29 > JAENYX01. The sequence goes on from JAENYX010000008.1 coordinate 4,331, forward strand.
GCGCGGTTCCGTCAGGGACCGTGCCTTTTTGAATTAAAGAGGAGATGGATAAATGATTGATATACCTTGGGACTTTACAGTTATACCTTCCTATTTCCCCAGGTTTTATGGAGCTGCATGGTTGACATTGCAGATTACCGTCTTTGGAATCCTGTTGGGTTTGGTACTGGGACTTATTACTGCTCTTATGCGGATATCAAATAGTAAAATCATCCAGGGACCGGCTTTGTTTTATATATGGATTATTCGGGGTACTCCACTGCTGTTGCAGCTTTTTGTCATTTATTTCGGCCTTGTGGAGTTTGTTGATATTCCCAGACTGACTTCGGCAGTTATAGGGCTGGGCGTTCATAACGGGGCGTATATGGCCGAGATATTCCGCGGAGCTATTGAGTCTATCGACAGGGGGCAAAAGGAAGCTGCATACAGCCTGGGTATGACAAAGGCCAAAGCCATGAGAAGGATAATTCTGCCCCAGGCCTTCAAAAGGTCGGTACCTCCGTTGGGGAACCAGTTTATTATAGCGTTAAAGGATTCATCCCTGGCCAGCGCTGTTTCGGTACGGGAGCTGCTGTTAACGGCAAGACAGATTGGATCGTCTACTATGATGATGATGGAGATGTTCGTGGTGGTTGGAGTTTATTATTTGCTGATGACTTCGGTTTTGACTGTTTTGGTAAGTAAAGTGGAGAAACGTCTGAGAGTCAGTGACCGTAGGAGCTAGGGAGGTGTGCCGTTAGTGATAAAAGTAAAAAAACTGAACAAATGGTTTGGAAAACTTCATGTTCTTAAGGATGTAGATTTGTCTGTGAAAGAAAAGGAAGTTGTAGTTATAATCGGAGCCAGCGGCTCAGGAAAAAGCACTTTGCTGAGGTGTATTAATTTTCTGGAGAAAGCACAAAAAGGGCAGATATTCATAGAGGGAAAAGAGGTCAAGTCAAAGGGAAAAGACCTGCACCTAATCAGACAGGAAGTTGGGATGGTATTTCAGCATTTTAATCTTTTTCCTCATATGACGGTTTTACAAAATGTTATTGAAGGACCAACCCAGGTTAAAAAGATGCCCAGGGATGAAGCAAAGGAATTGGGCCACCAGCTTCTGAAAAAGGTAGGGTTGGAGGATAAGGCATACTCCTACCCCAGCATGATATCAGGCGGTCAGAAGCAAAGGGTTGCCATAGCGAGGGCATTGGCCATGCAGCCAAAGGTATTGCTTTTCGACGAACCTACATCCGCCCTCGACCCCGAGCTGGTGGGGGAAGTGCTGGTGGTTATGGAGGATTTGGCAAAGGAAGGAATGACAATGGTTGTGGTAACCCATGAGATGTGGTTTGCCGAAGAAGCAGCCGACAGGGTAATCTATATGGATAAGGGCAGGGTGATAGAGGAGGGAACGCCGGAGAAGATATTCAGCGAACCTGAAAATGAACGAACACAAGCTTTTTTGAAGCAAATATTATAAATAAGGTACGTTTCCCGGGGTATCAGGGGAATATGTATGTGAAAAAGGTATATTATGCCTCGGGAGGGCAGTTGGGCCATGGCCTGTAAAATCGGTGTTTGATCAGAATTCAAAATTTGACAGGATATGGTATAATTAACTTGAATACAGATTGCACTACTGACCTCGTACTGCCGGCTGATGAAGTTTTAGGAAGGTAATATCAGCGGGAAATGTTCAAAAGAGGCGGATTGATTAAAGGAAAACTAAGATGGAAATAAAACGGAAACTGGTTTTTGTTTTTGTTTGTTACATGGCAGGAGGCGGCCTATACCGGGTTTTGGGAACGGAACTTTGGGTTCTTGTTTTCCCGGCGGTTGTGGCTATAGTCCTCCTTTTCGCTTTTTGGCCCGGGGGAAGGATGTATTATATAACGGCTCTGGTGTTTTTCTGCCTGGGGATAACAAGCTATGTCCTTTATTATAATGCGGCAGAGGCAGTGCAGGAATTCGAAGGCGAGTGGGTGACAGCAGAGGGAAGGGTGGAGCCGGTTATTGAGGAAGACTGTTTTTTGCTGTCTGTGGACAGCATGATACTAAATGGAAGGGATACCGGGTACAGGGGTAAACTGATGGTATACCCGGGAGGAGACGTCGGAGCAGTAACGGTCGGCTGGAGGGCCGTGGCCGAGGGACAGTTGCGACTGCCCACCGACGGTGGATACAGAAACTACTGCAGGGGTCTGGGAGCCGAGTCGCTGCTTTATTCGACCCCTTATCATATTGAGTTTGGACCGGCAAAACCCAATTCTCTCAAGTATCACAGCGGCCGGGCCGCCGGATGGGTCAAAAGACAGCTGGAGGCCGGCATCATACCGCAGGAGAATAGTGAAATTATGAAGGGTCTGCTGCTGGGAGGGAAGGAAGTCAGCGACGAGACCAGAGCAAGGTTTTCTGCAGTGGGCATATCGCACCTGCTGGCCGTTTCGGGACTTCATACAGGTATTATCTGCGGGGTTCTGGTATGGGCGTTGAGGAAGCTGGGTCTTATGGCACGGGAAAGATTTTTTATTATCTGCAGCTTCTTAGCCCTCTTTTCCTTTATGGTGGGCCTTACCCCTTCGGTGCTCAGGGCATCTGTAATGATGGGGGTGGTTATGCTGGCGGGGGCTGTGGACAGGAAACAAGATGCGCCCACCTCTTTTTGCTTTACCGCATTTTTGCTTTTGGTATTCCAGCCTTATATACTGTACAGTATTTCATTCCAGCTGTCCTTTCTGGCCTGTCTGGGAATTATACTGTTTTTCCCTGTATTTAATAGAATCCTTGTCTTTGCAGGCAAGTACCTGTCGTCAGCCATATCCATCACCCTTTCTTCCCAGGTATTGATATTGCCGCTCCTTGTTTTTTATTTTGACAGCTTCGCTCCCGTTTCGGTGCTTGCCAACATTCTGGTTGTACCTTTGGCGGCTGTAGTGTTGTGGCTTACGGTGGCATTTCTGGTTTTATATCCGCTGCACATACCTTTGTACTACAATATAGTATGGGTAAATGATATAATAATTGAAATAATAGACTATATTATTATTAAGGCCGGTGCCATACCCTTTGGCAGTATCATGGTGGAAAATGCCGGAAAGGGATTTTATATGGCCTATTACACAGCGGCAGCCGCGTTTTTATTATTATGGCATTGTTGCGGTTCTGAAAGGAGAGTGGCGGTATGAAAAAGACAGGGGTAGGACTTATACTGGCCGGATTAATTTTAATTTTGCTTTATGCAGCCTATAAAATAATCACATTGCCGGAAATGCATATTGTACTGAGGTTGGGAATCATAGGACTGCTGACAGGATTCTCCTTGCTAATTTTAGGACTTATGGCTGAGAAGAAAAATGACAGGGAGGTGGATGATGATGATATTAGTAAATACTAACGATGTGCCGGGTAAAACCATTGTACAGGTTTACGGGCTGGTCAAGGGAAATACCATTCACTCAAAGCATATAGGCAAGGATATTTTAGCTGGATTTAGGACGCTGGTGGGCGGAGAGATCAAGGAATATACCGAAATGATGGCTGATGCCAGGAAGGTGGCTTTAAAGAGAATGGTGGAAGACGCGGAAGGACTGGGAGCCAATGCAGTTGTCAATGTGAGGTTTGCGACATCTTCGGTAATGCAGGGGGCTGCCGAGCTGTTGGCATACGGGACGGCGGTCAGGGTGGAATAATAATGAACATGATTGAATTATTCAATAGTTTAAAACGGGGAGAAACCGAAAGACTGTATCTGTTCCATGGGCCCGAGGAACTGCTGAAAAGGGAAGCGGTGGACAAGATTAAGGACATTCTCGTACCTGCTTCTCTGGAGCAGTTAAACCTTACCGTGATAGACGGGTCGGCGGCTGCAGCCGACACAATAATAAATGCTGTTGAGACACTGCCCTTTATGAATCCCAGGAGACTTGTAATAGTCAACAATGCCGTTTTTGGACCTGCAGGAAAGAGGGCTTTTACCCAGAGCGATATGGATATCCTGGAAAAATACTTAAGCCGCATTCCACAGCATTCCTGCCTGGTAATAACAACAAAGAACAGCCCTGATATGAGAACCAGGCTGATGAAGACATTCAAGGCCCAGGGCAATATGGTGGAATTCGGCAGACTTAAACCGCAGCTGCTTGAAAAGTGGGTTGCAAAGCAGTTTGACAGCAATGGTAAGGTCTTATCCCCTTTGGTACTTAAGAAATTCATAGGGCTTACGGGATATTTCGACAGGAACTCCGACAAGACACTGGACCATATTGCCAATGAAATTGAAAAGGTGGTCAAGTACTGTCAGGGCAAGAATGAAATACAGCAATCGGAGATAGAGGCCCTTGCGCCCAGACACCTGGATATGGATATTTTCAAACTGGTTGATGCCGTAGGCTATAAAAATATTTCAAAGGCCATTGAGCTGCTGGAGGACATGAAGCAGGGAGGAGAGCCGCCGTTAAGGGTGTTGTTTATGGTGGTAAGGCAGTTCAGGCTGCTGCTCCAGGCGTCAGTTTTAAGAGACACGGGGTATTCAAGTAAGGCGGTTGCGTCAAAGATTAAACTGCCGCCCTTTGTAGTGGGTTCTCTGCTTAAGCAGGCAGACAATTTTACAGAAAAGGATTTAAGAAATGCTTTAAAGGAATGCGGGCAATTGGAGGCCAATGTCAAAAGCGGCAGGATGGAGCCCTGGCTGGCCCTTGAATTGCTGATAGCCGGGCTGTGATTAAAGGCAGCAAAAAGACAGGCAAATGCTTCCTTGACATAAAGAGGCGGAATGTGCCTGATAAAACGTCCCCGTGCCGGGGAATCAAAAAAGCGTACCATAACGTGTACGCTTGTTTTTTATTATATACTTAAGTATATATTAAACTATATGGCGCTATTTAGCCTTCTTGCAAGTCTCGATTTCCTTCTTGCTACGGTGTTCTTATGAATTACGCCCTTGTTTGCCGCTTTGTCCAGCTGTTTTTCCACTTTAACAAAAGCCGCCTTAGCCTGTTCCATATCACCTGCGTTTATGGCCACGTCGAATTTTTTGGTGGCAGCCTTAACTGCTGATTTATAGAACCTGTTTTTTACCGTTCTTATTTTAGAAAGCTTTGCTCTTTTTTCAGCCGATTTGATATTCGCCATTTCTTTCACCCCCTTGTGCGGGACTAACAAATGATATTTTACCATGAGTGTTAATAAAAAGCAAGCAGTGTTGTATAAAAACGACAACCTTAGCCAAACCTATACTCAGTATTAATATTTGACAATACTGTCCTTTTATTCTGTCAATATTTATGGCAGAAGGATTTCTGGGAGGTGTGGCATGTTCAACAAAAGGACCGACCTTGCGGTGGAAGCAAGGGAAATGTACGGGAAGGGAGAAAAGCAGGAGATTCCCGGCGTTGCGGTAGACGTATCAGACAACAATGGTGTAAAGGTTACCAGGGTAAATATCCAGCAGGAAGTCGGGGCACGTATCATGAACAAGCCTATCGGCAATTATATTACCATTGAGGCCGAGGGTTTAAAGCGAAGGGACAGGGATGTATACGAAGAAGTAAGCAGAGCGCTGGGAGAAGAGATGAAAAGGGTAGCAAGCGTGGATAAAGAAAGTACAACTCTGGTAGTGGGGTTGGGCAACTGGAACGTGACGCCGGATTCTTTGGGACCGAAAGTAATATCACACCTGATGGTTACCAGGCACGTTTTTGAATATCTCCCTGATCAGGTGGACGAAGGCGTATCACCGGTATGTGCAATTTCACCGGGAGTATTGGGTATCACAGGTATAGAGACAGGAGAGATAATAGAAGGCCTGGTATCCCGCATTAAGCCCGACAGAGTAATCGCCATAGATGCTCTGGCGTCCAGAAAAATGGAGAGGATTAACGCCACCATTCAAATTGCCGATACCGGAATAAGCCCGGGCTCGGGTGTTGGTAATAAAAGAAAGGAATTAAACCGTGAAACACTGGGGGTGCCCGTTATTGCAATAGGAGTGCCTACTGTGGTGGATGCGGCAACCATGGCCAGCGATACCATAGATATGGTAGTGGATACAATGATAAAGCAGACCGAAGAAGGAAAGGAGTTTTATCAGGTACTTAAAAAGATGCAGGGAGAGGACAGGTATGGGTTAATCCGTGAAGTGCTCAGCCCCAACATTGGAAACCTTGTGGTAACTCCAAAGGAGATTGATGATATGGTTAGAGACATGTCAAAAATCCTTGCCAACGGGCTGAACATTTTTCTCCATCCATCCATTGGACCTGAGGATGTAGACAGGTATATTAACTAAGATAAGGGCGCCGGTAATAGCAGCCGGCGCCTTTGGCTTTCTTTAAACATATTAGACCGGTCAAAAGAATATATTTTTATAGTTAAACAAAAGCCGGTTAAGGAAGAAAGGGGTACAACATTGATAAAAATTAATGCGGTAAAACCGGGAAAATGGAGCTGTGCTGTGGTGATAATCATAGGCCTCCTGGCTTTATTTGCAGGAATGAGGAATATGATTTTATCCTATCCATCAGTGGAGGTTTTCTCACAGCAAGAAACAAAGGAATCAGGCGATGGCGGCCAACTGGTCAGCGGCCTTTTGCATACGGTACTGGATAAGGCATTTCCCGCCATTAGGTCAGAGACCGTCCAAAGGGAGGAAGGCTCAATACTTCAGGTATTGGTGAGGATGGTTACCCGTCTTAACTACAAGGATCCCAGGACCTTTATAGCCGCCCAGCTGCCCATAATGGGAAGCTACGGTCTGCCCGTATCAAGCCGCGGCAATTCAGATAACATAAACCGCGGAGACCCCTACGACCCCGAGGAGGACCTCAGCGAGATATTGAGGCAATACAACCCCGGGGATATTGACATTGATGATGCCATTAATGAGGAAGCGGGGCTACCCGAACAGGTGTTTCAAAGTCCCGGCAAGACTTCACTGAATATGGAAATGCCTGTTGTGCTCATTTACCATACCCATACATCAGAAGCCTATAGGCCATCCAAAGCGTATAACTATACTCCAACCGATGTTGACAGAACCATAGATCCAAGGTATTCGGTGGTAAGAGTGGGAAAAGAGCTCCAGCAAATACTCCAATCACAATATGGTATTAAATCGCTGCATATAACGACGTTTCATGATTATCCCGATTATTCTCCTTCCTACTCAAGATCCCTTAAGTCTATCAGTGATACCCTGGCAAAATACCCTTCCATAAAGATTATCCTTGACCTGCACCGGGATGCCTTTCCCATGAGAAACCGGGCTGAGGAACAAAACGCAAGGGCGCTGTCGGCAATGAATATGGGTGGAACAGAGACTGCAAGGCTGACACTGGTCTGGGGGCCCGGCAGCCCCAACAGCAGTGAGACCAGAAAATTTGCCGAATTGTTGAAGAACAAGATTAATCAGCAAAATCCGGGGTTGTGCCGCAGGGTTCTCGAAAAGGAAACAGGGCAGTACAATCAGCAGCTTTCCAACTATTCTGCCCTGATCGAGGTAGGAAGCAACGCCAATACCATGGAAGAGGCGTTAAACTCGGTTCCGTACCTGGCAAAGGCCATATCCGATGCCATTAAGGAAATACAAGAATAAAATAATAGATTTGGGATACCATTTATTTAGGGAATATGATGGAAGAAAGGGAGAGTGCCATGAGCAGACTGGAGAAAAAACGGCATAAAAGAAGACTTAGACTAAGGGCTTTTGTGGGTGTGGTGCTCTGTCTTACGCTTTTTTGCTGCGGCCTGTCAATTGTGGACGGCAGTTCCAGAGATATGCTGGGGAATGATGAGGGGCGACCCATATTCGGAATATACGGCCTGCATAAGGAAGTAATAAGGCTGGAACTGATAGGCAGCGAGATTGAAATAAACAAGAGCGACTGGGAAAAGGCTTACAGGGATATAATTGACAAGATAAATCAACTGCTGGGAAGATAGAGGCTATACTAGCAGATCACAGATCACAGGTATTAGATCGTAGTAGTTTTAAGGTATGAAAATCAATCCGGTAGTGCTAAATAAGCCATATTACACCTGAAAATTTATTGCTTTAATCCGCCTTCTGATGGTGGGCTTCATGAAACGGAGGCCCATTAATATTTGTCAGTAATTTGTGTCAAGGGACCGGTGCCCTTGGCATTCTGCATTTTGAATGTATTGTATATGCATTTTGCTGTATGCTATAATAATAGGATGGGTTACACAAACGGGAGGAATATAGAACTATGCATAAACTGGAGAATGTACGCAATTTTTGTATTATCGCCCATATTGATCACGGCAAATCAACCCTTGCAGACAGGCTTATTGAGACTACCGGTATGGTTACGAAAAGGGATATGCGGGACCAGCTGCTTGATAATATGGATTTGGAAAGAGAGAGAGGCATCACCATAAAGCTGCAGGCTGTCAGGCTGGTCTATAAGGCCCGGGATGGAGAAGAATACATTCTGAACCTTATAGATACGCCGGGACACGTTGATTTTACCTATGAGGTATCCAGAAGCCTTGCAGCTTGTGAAGGGGCGGTGCTTGTAGTTGATGCATCCCAGGGTATTGAAGCCCAAACTCTTGCCAATCTGTATCTGGCCCTGGACAACAATCTGGAAATAGTACCTGTAATAAACAAGATAGACCTGCCCAGCGCACGGCCCGATAGTGTTAAGCAGGAAATAGAAGACATAATAGGTCTGGATGCTTCGGATTCGCCCCTGATATCCGCCAAGGAAGGTACCAATATCCAAGATGTTCTGGAGGCAGTGGTAAAAAAGATACCGCCTCCTGCCGTGGATAATAATGCACCTCTCAAAGCTCTGATTTTCGATTCCTATTATGACAGCTACAGAGGGGTAATATCCTTTGTGCGGGTGTTTGAAGGCACGGTAAGGCCCGGTATGAGAATAATGATGATGTCAACCGGTAAAAGCTTTGAAGTGGATCAGGTGGGAATATTTACCCCGGCGCTCACTCCTGTGGAGGAACTGAAGGCCGGCTCGGTAGGGTTTATTGCTGCCAGCATAAAGAATGTCAGGGATACAAGGGTAGGGGATACAATAACCGATAAGGATAACCCGACCGACAAACCGCTGCCGGGATATAAGAAGATAAATTCAATGGTTTTTTGTGGAATTTACCCAGCCGACGGCTCGGATTATGAAGCTCTGAGGGAGGCGTTGGATAAACTTAAATTAAACGATGCATCCTTAAGCTTTGAGCCCGAAACCTCTGTGGCCCTCGGCTTTGGTTTCCGGTGCGGATTTCTTGGGCTGCTGCATATGGAGGTGGTTCAGGAAAGAATTGAAAGGGAATATGATATTAATATCGTGACCACAGCTCCAAGCGTAATATATAAGGTTAAAAAAACCAGCGGAGAGGAAGTTTCAATAGACAACCCGACAAACCTGCCGGCAGCAAACAACATAGAGTATATGAAGGAGCCCATAGTTTCGGCTTCGGTAATAGCCCCGACTGAGTATGTAGGAGCAATTATGGAACTGTGTCAGGAAAGAAGGGGAGTCTTCAAGGATATGAAGTATCTTGAAGAAACAAGGGTTGTACTGGAATATGAGCTCCCCCTCAACGAGATAATATATGATTTCTTTGATGCGCTTAAGTCCAGGACAAGGGGGTACGCTTCCTTTGATTACGAGCTAAAGGATTATGTGGTGTCCGACCTGGTCAAACTGGATATACTGCTCAATTCCGAGCCGGTTGATGCTCTTAGTTTTATAGTTCATAGGGATAAGGCCTATGCCAGAGGAAGAGCAATTGCAGAGAAGCTCAAGGAAATAATTCCCAGGCATTTGTTCGAAATACCAATTCAGGCAACCGTTGGCAACAAGATAATAGCCAGGGAGACCATTAAGGCTATGAGAAAGGATGTGCTGGCAAAGTGCTATGGAGGGGATATTTCCAGAAAGAGAAAGCTTCTTGAAAAGCAAAAGGAAGGCAAAAAGAGGATGAGACAGGTAGGAAGCGTCGAAGTACCCCAGGAGGCGTTTATGGCGGTTTTGAAGATGGATTAGGAGGCTGCGGTATATGCAGAAGTCTTTATATATACACATTCCTTTTTGTATTAAGAAATGCCGTTACTGCGACTTTGTTTCCTATACCGGTCTCAGATACATGGAGACCGGCTATGCAGACGCTCTGCTGGAGGAGATGAAGCTTTACCGGGGCCAATGCTTGCGGACGGTCTATATGGGGGGTGGTACTCCCACCTGTTTAGATCCGACTCTATTATCGGGAATCTTTGATGGCATTAACCAATGCTTTGATACTAAGGGCTGTACAGAAATAAGCATAGAAGCAAATCCCGGGACATTATCAGAACAGATGCTGAGCAGTCTAAAAAAAAGCGGTGTAAACCGGTTAAGCATCGGCCTCCAGAGCTGGAACCCGGAAGAGCTGGAGCTGCTGGGCAGGATACACGGCAGGGAAGAGTTTATACAGAACTATGAGAAAGCACGGGAAATGGGATTTGATAATATAAATATTGACCTTATCTTCGGTATCCCGGGTCAGACATTGAATAGCTGGAGCCGGACCCTTCAGGCTGTTGCAGACATGGCACCCCAGCATATTTCCTGTTACTCACTGCAGATTGAAGAGTCAACCGGGTTTCACCGGATGCTGGCCCAAGGCAAACTTCCCCAGCCTGACCCCGATCTGGACAGGGATATGTACCATTATGCCGTGGAGTTCCTGGCGGATAAGGGGTACAAACGGTATGAAATATCCAATTTTGCATTGGAAGGCAGGGAATGCGTCCACAATTTGGCTTATTGGAACAACCAGCCCTATATAGGGATAGGGGCAGCTGCTCATTCCTTTAGTGATGGGATCAGGAAGTGGAATACCTCGGATATATTCAGGTACTGCAGCCTGATAAAGGAGGGCCGGCCGCCGGTGGAGGGCCGGGAACCCTTTTCTATTGAAAACGGGATGTTTGAAACCATATTCTTAAAGCTTCGTACCAGATGGGGGATAAACTACCGCCAATTCGAGGAGAGGTTTGGGACCGACATCCGGCTGCTTTATAAAGAGCAGCTTGAAAGGCTGGAAGACGATGGTCTTATTCAAACGGGGCAGGAGGGCTTTGTCTTAACCTCAAAGGGTATAGATTTGTCAAATACCGTTTTTGTACAATTCTTAATTTAATGGAAAAAAACTATTGACAAAAAAAAGGGCTAATGATATTTTTATTGCAGAGCGGTTAGCACTCTATAAAGGAGAGTGCTAACAACGAGGGGTGAATTTATGCATATAGATGACAGGAAGCTGAAAATTTTGCAGGCTGTTATTGCAGACTACATCTCTACGGCACAACCCATAGGGTCAAGAACCATAGCCAAGAAATACAAGCTGGGTATAAGTTCGGCCACCATCAGAAATGAGATGTCGGATCTGGAAGAGATGGGTTTTCTGGAGCAGCCCCACACGTCGGCAGGCAGGATACCCTCCGAGAGGGCATACCGGCTTTATGTGGACCGTCTGATGCAGACAAAGAATTTACCGCGGGAGCAGCAGGAGATTATTATAAGAGAACTGGGTAACAGGATAGATGAAATTGAAACCATCATAAGAAAAACCGCCAGAATACTGTCCCAGCTGACCAAGTATACCTCGCTGGTAATGAATTCCCATCTCGACGACTGCAGGCTCCGGCACATACATTTTATTGCCCTTGACAGCGACAGCCTTGTGGCAGTTATTGTTACCGATAGCGGTATTGTTAAAAACACTATTATAAAGACGGCAGACACAGTAACCCCCGACTATCTCGAGAGCCTTACCCGGGCAGTGAACGAGAAATTCAGGGGAACAACAATGGAAGAACTGAACCGGTGCATTCAGTCTGAAGACTACAAGAGACTTGCTTACCGTTACAAGCTGCTGGATAATCTCATTCCGCTGCTGCTGGACAATTTGGAAGAAATCAGGAGCGATGAAGTATATGCCGATGGCATGAGCAACCTGTTCAATTTTCCCGAGTACTCGGATGTAGCCAAGGCAAAAAACCTTCTTGAGCTTATTGAGGAAAAGGAACAGCTGATGAGCATTATCAACAGGATAGGCGGAAAGGGTGTAATAGTCAGCATAGGAAGCGAACTGGACAATATATGCATGAAGGATTGCAGTCTTGTCACAGCCACCTATATGACGGGGGAAAAGGAGATAGGCAGGATAGGTATTATCGGACCTACCAGGATGGAGTATGAAAGAGTGGTGGCCGTACTGCAGTTCATGACAGATTATATAACCAACATAATTGGAAGACAGTATTAGATAACAGACCGGAAGTTTTGAAATCATTGAATAAGGGTGATGCATAGTGAAGGACAAAAAGAAGGAAACAATTAAAGAGGAAATACAGGCCCGGGAGACCGAAGCCCAGGAAAAGCCCCATGAAGAGGACAGCGCGGATACAGAGACAAACCGAGGAGAACCGTCCCGGGACCAACAGTTGGAGGAATACAAAAACAAGAGCCAGGAATACTATGATCGCCTGTTAAGGCTGCAGGCGGATTTCGATAATTACAGAAAACGTGTGGCCAGGGAAAAGGACGAAATGTACAGCTATATTGCAGGGGATATACTGCTTGAACTGCTGGGAGTCCTGGACAATATGGAGAGGGCATCCCTTTCGGCTGCCGACAATGGCAGCAGTAATGGCAGCGCCTCCATGAAGGAAGGCATAGACATGGTTATAAAACAGCTCATTGATATACTGTCAAAGCACGGCGTCGAGGAAATACCCGCCCAGGGTGAGAAGTTTGACCCCAATTTGCATCATGCCGTTATGCAGGTGGACGACAAAGAGCAGCAAGAGGGTACTATTCTGGAGGTGCTCCAGAAGGGATACAGAATAAAATCAAGGGTTTTAAGACCCAGTATAGTAAAAGTTGCATTATAGTTTAGGAGGAGAGATAAGATGAGCAAAGTAATAGGGATAGACCTGGGAACAACCAATTCATGTGTAGCTATAATGGAGGGCGGAGAGCCGGTAGTAATTGCAAACGTTGAAGGTAGCAGAACCACTCCGTCGGTGGTGGCCTTTTCGAAGGACGGAGAAAGAATGGTTGGACAGGTAGCAAAAAGACAGTCCATAACAAATCCTGATGGTACCGTCAGTTCAATAAAAAGGTTAATGGGAAGCGACCATAAGACCAAGATACACGGAAAGGAATACACTCCCCAGGAGATTTCGGCCATGATTCTGCAAAAGCTTAAAGCCGATGCCGAAAGCTATCTTGGAGAGAAAGTCACCCAGGCGGTAATAACCGTTCCGGCATACTTTACCGATAGTCAGAGGCAGGCTACCAAAGATGCCGGCAGGATTGCGGGGCTGGAAGTATTAAGGATAATAAATGAGCCCACTGCAGCATCCCTTGCCTATGGATTGGAAAAAGGCGAAAACCAAAAGATACTGGTTTTTGACCTGGGCGGCGGGACCTTCGATGTATCTATACTGGAGCTTGGAGAAGGTGTCTTTGAAGTATTGGCCACCAACGGGAACAACAAATTGGGCGGAGACGATTTCGACCAGAGGGTTATTGATTATCTGGCGGCCGAGTTCAAAAAAGAAAACGGGATAGACATTAAAAAAGACAGGATAGCGCTCCAGCGGCTGAAAGACGAAGCAGAAAAGGCCAAGAAGGAACTATCCAGTGTCATGTCCACCAACATAAACCTTCCATTTATTACTGCCGATGCTTCGGGGCCTAAGCACCTGGACATAACTCTAACCAGGTCAAAGTTCGACGAACTGACATCGGACCTGGTGGAGGCTACGCTGGAACCCATAAGGCTGGCTCTGAAGGATGCAGGTCTTAGTGCCGGGCAGGTAGATAAGATTATACTGGTTGGCGGTTCTACAAGAACACCGGCGGTGCAGGAGGCTGTGAAGAAGATAACGGGAAAGGAACCCTATAAAGGAATTAACCCCGACGAGTGCGTGGCTATAGGTGCAGCCATCCAGGCCGGAGTTTTGACGGGGGAAGTAAAGGATATTGTGCTTCTGGATGTAACGCCGCTGTCCCTCGGCATAGAGACCCTGGGTGCTGTGTTTACAAAGCTGATAGACAGAAACACAACCATTCCCACTAAAAAGAGCCAGATTTTTTCCACTGCGGCCGACGGACAAACCAGCGTTGACATACACGTACTTCAGGGGGAAAGGTCTATGGCGGCTCAGAATACCACCCTTGGGAGATTTCAGTTGACTGGTATTCCTCCGGCTCCAAGAGGAGTACCCCAGATTGAGGTTACATTTGATATAGACGCAAACGGAATAGTCAACGTATCGGCCAAAGACCTTGGTACAGGCAAGGAGCAGAAGATTACAATAACCGCTTCCACCAATCTTGACGAAGAAGAAATAGAAAAGAAGGTCAAGGAAGCCGAAAAATACGCAGAAGAAGACAAAAAACTCAAGGAAAAGGTAGAAGTTAGGAATAACGCCGATTCTCTTATTTATCAGACCGAAAAGACATTAAAGGATATGGAAGACAAGGTGGATGCTGCCGATAAGGAGAAGATAGATACCGAACTGAAGAAGGTAAAGGATGCTCTTGAGAAGGATGATACCGATGAGATTAAAAGCGCAACGGAAGGCTTGACCAAGGTTTTCTATGAAGTGTCGGCAAAGCTGTACCAGCAGACCGGAAGCCCCGGAGGTCCGGAGGGTCAGGCCCAGGGACAGCAGGACGGTCAGGATGATAATGTAGTGGATGCCGATTATAAAGTGGTTGACGATGAGGAAAAGAAATAGAGTTAGCCTACCGGCCTGTACCAGCTGCGGGCCGGTTTTACTGCAGTAGGAGGTTGCTATCAAATTATTTGAGGTGAGGTACCTATGAGCAAAAGGGACTACTATGAAGTTCTGGGTGTAGATAGAAACGCAGCAGAGGAAGATATAAAAAGAGCTTATAGAGGACTGGCAAAAAAATTTCATCCCGATATAAACCCCGGAGACAAGCAGGCCGAGCAGAAATTCAAGGAGATAAACGAAGCCTATGAAGTGCTTAGCGATTCAACCCGGCGTAAGCAGTATGATACTTTCGGGCATGCGGCCTCCAATGGGCAGGGTGGCTATGGAGGGTATGGAGATTTTGGTAACTTTGGCGACTTCGGTGGTTTCGGTGATATATTCGAGACCTTTTTCGGAGGAGGATTCTCGGGCAGCAGAGCGCGCACAAGACCCAGCAAAGGCAGCGACATAAGGGCCGACCTTGAGTTGGAATTCGAACAGGCTGCCTTTGGTATAACAAAGGATGTTACCGTAAGAAGACAGGAAAAATGCAGTACCTGTGACGGAACCGGAGCCAAGGCGGGAACCTCTGCAAAGAAATGTGACAAATGCGGCGGAACAGGACAGGTAAGATACAGGCAAAACACGGCTCTTGGCCGGTTTGAAACTGTACGTACCTGCGATAAATGCCATGGACAGGGTACAATAATAGAAGAGCCCTGCAGCCAGTGCGGCGGGTCGGGAAAAGTACTTAAGACCCGTACCATCGCAATAAAGGTACCGGCAGGAGTAGACAATGGTTCGGTTATTTCCTTAAGGGGCGAAGGAGAGCCCGGGGAAAGAGGAGGGCCTTCGGGAGACCTCTATGTTTATATACGGGTCAAACCCCATAAAATATTTGCAAGGGAAAACGAGAACGTATATTGCGATATACCAATAACCTTTGTTCAGGCAGCGCTGGGAGACGAAATCACAGTACCCACCCTTGACGGCAAGGTCAAACAGACAATACCCGAGGGCACCCAGAGCGGCACGGTTTTCCGACTGAGGGGCAAGGGTATACCCAGGCTGAACAACAGGGGCAGAGGCGACCAGTATGTCAAGGTATTGGTTGACGTACCCAGGAAGCTCAGCCAGGAACAAAAGGAACTGCTGAGAAAGTTTGATGAAATCAGCGGCGGCGGAGCCGGTCAGCCAAACAAGAGCATAATAGATAAGGTGAAGGATGCATTTGGAGTGTAGAATGGAGGTTACCCTATGGACTGGATGGAGCTGGTAATAGAAACCACCACCCAAGGTACCGACCTGATAGCCAATATATTGTACGATGCCGGAGCAACCGGTGTGGTAATAGAGGACCCCGAGGATGCCCGGGTGCTGATGCAGCAGAAGGACAGCTGGGACTATATACAGCCCGGGCTTCTCAACACTGAGGGAGATGCCGTATTGGTTAAGGGATATCTGCCGGTTGACGGCTCTCTTAACGGTCGGCTGGAAATGGTAAGAGAAAACTTAAGGGCATTGCCGGGAGGGCATGCCCATTTTGGTTCCCTTGGCCTGACTACCGGTCAAGTCAGGGATGAGGAATGGGCGGAAAACTGGAAAAAATTCTATAAACCCATGAGAATAGGGCAGAATATAATTATTAAGCCCACATGGGAAGACTATGAGCCCGGGAAAGGGGACATTGTTGTTGTTCTCGACCCGGGGATGGCCTTTGGCACCGGTACTCATGAGAGTACCGCCCTGTGCATCGAGCTGCTGGAAAAGTACACCGGTAAAGGCTTCCGCGTTATCGACATAGGCTGCGGCAGCGGCATTCTGGCCATAACGTCTGCGAAACTGGGAGCCGGGTCGGTGGAGGCCTATGATCTGCAGCCAATGGCGGTGGATATTACAATGGAAAATGCAAAGCTAAACGGTATGGATAAAACAGTAAGGGCAGACCGGGCCGACCTGTTGGACAAGGTGGAAGGTAAGGCTGATTTGATAGTATCCAATATAGTGGCAGATGTCATAATAAGAATGTGTCGGCCGGTAGCACAACATCTAAAGCCCGGAGGCCTGTTTATAGCTTCGGGGATAATCCGGGACAGAGCGGAAGAGGTTAATTATGCTCTTAAGCATAACGGCATGGAGATTGTAGAATTTTTGGAGCGCAATGAGTGGAGGGCACTGGCCGCAAGGATGAAGGGGTAATTGTTATGAACAGGTTTTATGTAGATAAGAATCAAATACACGGGGAATGGGTCAGGATTGTCGGTGAGGACGTAAAGCATATCACAAGGGTTTTGAGGCTTCAGGAAGGCCATGGTGTGGTTATATGCGACGGTGACAACACCGATTACCAGGGTATAATCGAAAAAGTGAATAAGGATGAAGTTAAGGTCAGGCTGGGGAGATCCACCCAAACGGGTACCGAGCCGGATTTGGATATAATACTTTATCAGGCTGTTGCCAAAGGAACCAAAATGGAGCTTATTATACAGAAGGGGACAGAATTGGGGGTGGCCAGGTTTGTGCCGGTGATAACTTTCCGAACCGTTGTGAAGCTGGAAGGAGAAACCGACGCCCGTAAAAAGCAGGAACGGTGGCAGCGGATAGCAATGGAGGCTGCGAAACAGAGCAGGCGCGGCAAGATACCCGTTGTTGAGCCGCCCATAAAGTTTACCCATGCCTTGGAGGACATGGGTAAATGCAGTCTTGCCATTATGCCCTATGAAGGGGAAAAAAGCCGTTCCATAGATTCCATACCCGGAAAAAGAGGAGACTATGGGAAGATAGGTATAATGATAGGCCCCGAAGGCGGATTCGAACAGCAGGAAGCAGAAGATGCCCGGCAAAGGGGAATACACATTCTCAGGATGGGCCCCAGAATATTAAGAACCGAAACCGCCGGTATGGCAGCAACTGCAATACTAATGTACAGGTTCGGGGATTTAGGAGGCCAGTAATGAAATCGGTAGCATTTTATACGCTGGGATGCAAAGTCAATCAGTATGAATCCGAAGCGCTGGAAGAGCTTTTTATACAGGAAGGATACCAGGTGGTGGATTTCAGCAGCCCGGCCGATGTATATGTAATAAATACCTGTACCGTGACCCATCACGGGGACAGCAAATCAAGACAGATAATAAGAAGAGCAAAAAAAATAAACCCCCGGGCAGTTGTTGCTGTAATAGGCTGCTACGTCCAGGTATCTCCCGATGAAGTGATGGCCATCCGGGGGGTTGATATTGTAATTGGTACCACCGACAAATCGAAGATTGTGGAACTGGTGGAAAAGGCCCGAAAGGGTACGCAGCCATTGAAGGCTGTACGGGAGATGGACGAGAATGAAAAATTTGAAGAGCTGGCATTGGAGCGGATACACAAGGGCAGGACCAGGGCTTTTGTAAAGATACAGGAGGGGTGCAGCCAGTTTTGCACCTATTGTATTATCCCATACGCCCGCGGACCCATAAGAAGCAGGCCCCCCGGGAAGGTTATTGAGCAGGCTGTTAAGCTTGCTGCGCTCGGATACCGGGAGGTGGTGCTGACAGGTATTCATGTGACTTCCTATGGTAAGGACCTGGAAACCGGGACAGGATTGCTGGAGCTCATCAGGCAGGTACATGAGATCCGGGGGCTGGACAGGATACGGCTCAGTTCAATCGAGCCGACTTATTTTACCGATGATATTATAAATGAAATATCACAGATGCATAAGGTTTGCAGGCATTTCCATCTGTCTCTTCAAAGCGGCTGTGACGAGACTCTAAAGAGAATGGGCAGAAGGTATACTGCGGCTGAGTACAGACATGTGGTTGAAAAGCTCAGAAAACAAATACCCGGAGTGGCGGTAACCACCGATGTAATGGTGGGTTTTCCGGGTGAAACTGCTGAAGAATTTGAACAGACCTACAAATTTTTACAGCAGCTGGAGCTTAGCAATATGCATATTTTTAAATTTTCTCCCAGGAGGGGAACTCCGGCGGCAAAATTCGACCGGCAGATCAGCGCAAATATAAAGGACGACAGGAGCAGCACACTGATAGGGCTGGCCGCAAGGTGCCGCAAGAGATTTCATGACAGGTTTGTGGGAAGCAGTCTCGGGGTGCTGTATGAACAGGAAAGCAGAGATGTTAAAGGCTGCTACGAAGGGCTGACCGATAACTACATCAGAGTACTGGTTGACACCCGGGAAGAATTAAACAACCAAATAATCAGTACCAGGCTTACCGCCAGCCGGGAAGACTATATGATGGGAGAATTTTAAGAATATTTCCCATTAGGGAAGGAATTATAGACCTGTTGTTGAATAAAAATACTATACGTCATTCCTGTGCAAGGAGGTGAATGATTTGACTGATTGTATATTCTGTAAAATAGTTTCCGGCGGGATACCGGCAAGCTTGGTATATCAGGATGACAGGGTAATAGCTATAGATGATATAGATCCCAAAGCTCCGGTACATATATTGATAATTCCCAGAGAGCATATCGCTTCGGCCAATGAGCTTGACGACAATAATAAGGACATAGTGTCCCACATCTTTATGGTGGCGGCTAAGCTGGCAAAGACCAAGGGAATAGCTCAAAGAGGGTATAGGGTTATTAACAATTGCGGAGTCGAAGGGGGGCAGTCGGTAGCACATATTCACTTTCATCTGATGGGAGGACGAAGTATGACCTGGCCTCCGGGCTAAAATATTGACACTGTAAAAAATAATGATGTATAATAGGTTATATTGCTTGTACTATGCAACATCCGCAGCATTAGACTACCCAGAGATACTGTAGAATTGTCAGCAGCGGAGGGAGGGATATATGGATGTCAGAGATTAAGGTGAGGGATAATGAATCCCTTGAGAGCGCTCTTAAAAGGTTTAAAAGGGAATGTGCCAAGTCTGGAGTACTGGCTGAGGTAAGGAAAAGAGAGCACTATGAAAAACCAAGCGTAAAGAGAAAGAAAAAATCCGAAGCAGCCAGGAGAAGGAAAACGAAAAGCCGATATTAGGAAGGCAGGGGAGCAAAATGACCCTAAAAGACAGGCTTTTATCAGATATGAGGACTGCAATGAAGGCAAAGGACTCCTTTCGCAAAAGTGTTTTGACCATGACAAGGGCGGCCATCCAGCAGATTGAGAAGGATAAGAGAACCGAGCTGGATGACCAGGGCGTTATTGAGATTATTGCAAAAGAGATAAAATCAAGACGTGAAGCCATAGAATTATTTAAACAGGGAGAAAGGCAGGACCTCATTGATAAAAATCAAAGGGAGATAGAAATACTTGGTGAATATCTTCCCCCACAGCTTTCAGAGGCCGAAATAGGAGAAATAGTGAAAAATGCGATAGAAAAAACAGGTGCAGTCGGCATGAAGGATATGGGGAAAGTGATGTCGGCCGTTATGCCCCAATTAAAAGGCAGAGCCGAAGGCGGTACCGTAAACAAAATGGTAAAAGAGTTCTTACAATAAAAAGCCCAAGACCCGGAATTTATTTCGGGTCTTTTAAATTGTATTAATCTGTATTATGGTATACAGATACTGCTGTGTATGACAGCCTCTTTACAAAAACAATGAAAAATGAACATATAAATAAGGGTTTGGCCATTCTGATGTATTGAGTTCTCCGGGCTAACCCGGAGGGCTTTTTTTTTATTTGATTAAACTATTGAACAGCAGCATATGACAAATATTGCACCTAATTGTCGAATAAAGTCTATGCTATAATAAAATCAGGTATAGCCTTTTAGGTATAGGGGGTGGGGGCATGAGGAAGAATCTTATGGCTATGCTTGTGGTGACATTTCTTTTTTCAATGATTGCTTTGATTCCAAAGGGTTTTTCACAATGGAACATAATGCTTGACTACCTGGTGGACAGCAGCGGGGAAAGCATTGAGATAAATCTCACCGCTCCGGTCTATATTACCTCGGTGCCATTGGAAGTGTATGACGGTCAGAATAATCTCATGATGCGCAGAGAGATTGATCAGTACTTTACCAAGAGAGCTCAAAACACACGATTCAACAGATTCATACTAAATTTGCCCCTTCCTGAAACCATGCCGGTCAGGGTGGTGCTTTTTCCCCGGTCAACCATGGAAAGGCGCTATACCCTAATCAATCCTGAAATTAAAACCGATATAAAAAAAGGGAAAGCGCAGGCATACCTTCCAAAGGAGAGCAGCATAAATCTGTCGGTGGTAAATGGTGATACCACCGCCGAGTATTCATTGATTTCAGCACAAGAGGGGTGGCACAGCATTGACATAACCAGTCTTCCCGGTGAGCTTAAGAAGCCGGGGACGGGGCTGTATTTCGCCATAACATTCCCCGGGGGTTTAAGCACTACAGTGACAAGGTATATACCGCAGGTGTTTGTGGATGCCGGGACAGGGTATACAAATATTAAGGGAAAGAGCATCAGCGGCCATCCTCCTGAGATCAGCATATATGACAGCAGTAGGAGATTGAAGTCGGGTACCGGTCAATCGGTCAAGTTCAAAGAGGGGGAGTTTATATTTCAGGAAAGCTTTGAAGGCAGCAGAAAGGAAGTCAGGGACGGAGACAGGCTGGTATACAACGAGGACGGCTACAGCTTCGGGTTTGATATACCATACTTTTTTGCTACCTATAACATGAAGGATAATACCATATCGGGTACAGTCTCAAGGAGCGGAAGAGTTGCCTTTAAATATGCGTCACAGTATCTTGAAGCGGTACCCGATGAGAAAGGGAGATTTAGCATAGCTCTGCAGGATCCCCCTGATATAACCAGGCTGATAAATATCAGAGGTGGGTATATATCCCCTTCGGGCAATGAATATTGGAAGATATTCGACTGGGGGCACCTGTTCAAGGCATCTCCATTGTATAAGGGGTCGGAATTTGATATAAAGGTTATGTCCTATAACATTCACCACGGGATATCGGTGAACGGAAGGCTTGACATAAACGCAATTGCGGAGGTTATAAGGGAGAGCGGTGCCCATATAATCGGACTGCAGGAAGTAGACAGCCGTTTTGTAAGGAGCTTTTTCAGGGACCAGGCAAGGGAGCTGGCAGAAAAGCTGGACATGTATTATTATTTTGGAGAGAATTTCAGTCTGCTTGGAGCCGGCTATGGGAATGCGGTATTGAGTAAGTTTCCTATTGTCAGTGCCAGCAACCTGCAGCTTGACAGCAAAGGCGAGCAGAGGGGAGTAGTATCTGCAAAGATTGATATATAC
The DNA here is from genome assembly GCA_016841565.1 of Clostridium thermobutyricum. Lineage (GTDB taxonomy): Bacteria > Bacillota > Clostridia > Ch29 > Ch29 > JAENYX01. Next base: position 26,281 of record JAENYX010000008.1, read on the forward strand.
GGAAAGGAAATAGACTTTCTTGTAACCCATCTCTCCCTTAACAGGTCCATACGGGATACTCAGCTGCAGCAGATAAAAAAGTATATCGAGCTGCTTGACCAGGAGGTTATATTGGCAGGAGATTTCAATTGTACTCCCGAGGCGGGGGAAATAATGTATATAGAACGAAAGCTTAGGGAAGCTGGCAAGGAGTTGGAGAAGGACGAATTGTATACCTTTGTGAAGAGGGACGGTACACCGGTGCGTATTGATTACATCTTTCTTTCTCCCGAGATAGCCATATCCGACCTGTATACCATAGACTCGAAAGTCTCTGATCATCTTCCGGTTGTGGCCGATATAAGAATAAAGGACATTTAGATGACAGATGACAGGCAGCTACCAACTAAAGTACTGTTTCAGAGATATTGTAAATTACAGCCGAATAAAATATAATGGTAGTGCAGGAGGGAGGAAAATTAATGAGACCAGGTAGGCCACTTAGAATAATGTTTGCGGCACTGCTTTTAGTATTGGCATTAATGCCTTTGGCGCAGCATACGGCAGCGCAATCCGATACGGTATTTTATATACCGGTAAAGGGAGAAGTTAATCCTGCAATGGAGTCATTTGTATCCCAGCAGCTGGAAAGGGCATTTGACGAAGGTGCATCTGCCGTTGTACTGGAGATATCCACCCTTGGAGGCAGAGTTGATTCGGCTCTGGCAATTAGCCAGGCAATAATCGATTCAGGTCTTTCCACCGTAGCCTACGTACGGGACAGGGCCATATCGGCCGGAGTGTTGATTACCATTTCGGCAGAAAAGGTGGTTATGGCGCCAAGCAGCAGCATAGGTTCCGCCGAGACCATACCCTACAACGAGAAAAATATTTCCTTTTGGACCGGTGAGTTGACCAAAGTAGCTGAACTCAGAGGCAGAGATGCCCAGGTTATAGCGGCTATGGCAGACAGGGACATTGAGATTGAAGGCGTAGTTGCAAAGGGAAAGCTTCTTAATCTGACGGCGTCCAAAGCGGTTGAGTTGGGAGTTGCAGATAGGAAAGTCTCTTCGAGGGCAGAATTGAACGATTGGCTGGAGTTGGATTCGGCCAGAATAGTAGAAGTGGAGGAAAGCTATCAGGTCAAGCTGGCCAAGATGGTAGCAAGCACTACCGTTAGCGCCATACTCCTAACCGTGGGTCTGGGAGGTTTTGTGGCCGAGTTGTTTGTTCCGGGGTTTGGACTGCCCGGAACCATTGGGTTGTTATCCTTCGGCCTCTTTTTCGCAGGCAATATGCTGGCAGGATACGCCGGCTGGTCAACGGTTATACTATTTATTGTCGGAATAATACTATTATTGGTGGAGCTTGCCGTACCGGGCTTTGGATTTCCCGGCATTGGAGGAATGCTGAGCATTTTTGCCAGTATATTTATGGCATCGGCTTCAATCCAGCAGGCGGTTATTTCACTGACTACAGCAATAGTTCTTAGTATTATACTGACCGTCATTCTGTTTAAATATGCTCCCAGGAGCAAGTATTTCGACCGTCTCATTCTGTCTACACAGCTTAAGACCGAAGAGGGATATGTCGGAGCGTCAAACCAGTCATCCTATGTAGGACTTGAAGGGGTTGCCATTACTCCGTTAAGACCTGCCGGAACGGCCGAAATTGACGGAAAAAGGGTGGATGTTGTTACCCTTGGAGATTATATACAGACAGGTCAAGGCATAAAAGTATTAAGAGTGGAAGGCAACAGAATTATTGTATCCAAAAATAAGTAAAAGATTAAATGAGCTATACGTTAAAAAAGGAGGAGTTAGATTATGGGTCCATTTGTTAGTTTGCTGGTAATGCTGGCGTTGGGATTTGTAGCACTTGTGTTCCTGTTATCCTTTATACCGATAGGGTTGTGGATTTCAGCCCTTGCAGCAGGGGTGAAGATAGGAATTTTTACCCTTATTGGGATGAGGCTTAGGAGGGTTATACCCTCAAGGATAGTAAACCCCCTTATTAAGGCTGTTAAAGCAGGGCTTAGCGTAAGCGCCAATCAGTTGGAAGCCCACTACCTTGCCGGGGGTAATGTAGACAGGGTAGTAAACGCTCTTATAGCGGCTCACAGGGCAAATATTCCCCTGGTGTTTGAAAGGGCGGCAGCCATAGACCTGGCAGGCAGGGATGTTCTCCAGGCCGTTCAGATGAGCGTAAACCCACGGGTCATTGAGACCCCAAGGGTTGCGGCCGTTGCCAAGAACGGGATAGAGGTCATAGTTAAGGCAAGGGTTACGGTAAGAGCAAATATAGACAGACTTGTCGGAGGAGCGGGAGAAGAAACAATAATAGCAAGGGTTGGAGAAGGGATTGTAACCACCGTAGGTTCTGCAGAGGCTCATAAAGCAGTACTTGAAAATCCTGATTTGATTTCCAGGACGGTGTTGGACAAGGGCCTTGATGCCGGAACAGCCTTTGAAATCCTGTCAATAGACATCGCCGATGTGGACGTAGGCAGGAACATAGGTGCCCAGCTGCAGACCGACCAGGCCGAGGCTGACAAGCAGATAGCTCAGGCCAAGGCTGAGGAAAGAAGGGCAATGGCTGTGGCCAAGGAGCAGGAGATGAAGGCAAGCGTGCAGGAAATGAGGGCAAAGGTTGTGGAGGCCGAGGCCGAGGTTCCGTTGGCAATGGCCGAAGCTTTCAGAAAAGGAAATCTTGGTGTTATGGATTACTATAACATGAAGAACATTCTTGCCGATACCGGTATGAGGGATTCCATAGCAAACATGAGCTCATCGGACAAGAAGGAAGAGACAATAATTAAGAAGGATAAGAAGTAGTCCCCCTTAAGGAGGGAATTGGTATGGATTTTGATGACATATTCAGATTACTCTTATATATAGGTATTCCGCTTATTATTTCAGCCAACCGCAAGGCCAAAAAGGCTAAGAAATCATCACAGAAAAACAGGCAGCCGGTACAGAACGAGAGACAGCCGGTACAGGGCAGAACCGCCGGCGGGGGTCTTATGGGCAGGCTGGAAAGCATGATGAAGGAAATAGAGAGGTCCATCGAAACGGGCCAGCCCATTGGCGGGGGAAAGCCTGACGGCACAGGTAAAACGGGGCGGCAGGCTGCACAGCCGGCCGGGGCCGATGGAATGGACGTATCAGGGGTAACAGACCAAAACCCTGCAGCCGGCCGCGAGGGATACAGCATGGAACGGCCGGACCGCATTCCTGTATGGCAGATGGCTAAAGAGAGCAGGGAAGGAAAAGCTGCAAGCCCGCACAAAACGGCCCAATCGCCGGCGGGTACGGATAATCCTGATGCAGATGACCGGGAGGAATATGGTTTATTCGGAAGGGATGACCTGGTAAAGGGTATCATTATGTCCGAGATACTTCAGCCTCCGGTGACAATAAGATCAAGCAAAAGGCGTCCCTATTGAGGGATGCCTTTTTTAGTTGGAAGCAAAGGCAGGGGCAAGGGGACAGGAACCTTGTTCCGATTCGACCATATAAGCATACAAAGGAAAACACCCTTGGCGGATTAAACAGGACGCTGGTCACTGCCGGAGAGGGATTCTCGCCGAGAGAGGCAAGCCAGTCGGATAATAATGCCATAAAATGGAGGAAAATAGCAAAACGTGTAGAATAGTATAATTATAAAATGTATAATATCGCGTGTAATGGCAAATCCACCGAAAGGCGGAGACGCAAAGCTGCGGGCCTAAAGCATTAAAATAATGCTACGGCAGCCGGGTTGCAAAGGGCAATACTACGGCATAACTAAGGCTTTGTGCGTATTTGAGTACAGAGCCTGTTATATTTTTGGAGTAATAAGCACACTATTACCTATTCTTGAAAGCATAAAGAATTATTAATTAAGGAGGAGAGTATGAAGAGGACAATTAGTATAGTTTTAGTTGTTATGCTATTACTGCCGGCATATACGGCGGCGGCAAATACCGGTGGGCAGACTGCATTTCTGGATATATCCGGCCATTGGGCAAAGGATTATATAATGTCCCTGTTCAGCGAAGGATTGGTTTCACTCAGCCCGGATGGGAATTTCAGGCCACAGGACCCCATAAAGGTATCCGAATTTATAAAGCTGGTGGTTGTGAGCCTGGGATATGATATAGAACTGCCGCAAAGCGGTAACTGGTATGATAATTACATTGAAGCAGCTAAGAATATGGGACTTATTAAAAAGCTGCCATTTCAAAGAGACTATGACATACGGGAATATGATGCAAATATAACAAGGGCTCAAATGGCGGCTGTCATTACCAGGGCATTAAAGCAGGACTCAAAGGCAATGATATTACATGGTGATGGGTATTCGTACCCGGATTTGCAGGGTTTTCAACCCATTGAGTATAATGGTTATGTCAGGGTAGTAAGGGATATGGAAATTATGACCGGATACAGTGATAATACTTTCAGGCCAGATAATACCGCTACCAGAGCCGAGGCAAGCAAAGTAATATACTGTTTGATAGAGAAACTAAAAGAGGATAAATCGCATAGCGGGGATTATGAAACATTTGAGGTAAACGGTATCAGGGTTGAGGCGGAATTTCCCGGGATACTCCCTGCCGTCAAGAAGTCGCTGGAAATAATAGAAGAGCTTGATTACGGCTATAAGGTAATAAGGTACAACAGGGAATCCGGTTCAATACATGTAGAAGTATTCAACTCTGAAAAGGAATACATAGAAAACCAGGAAGCTTACTATGATTATTCCCTTGGACCGCAAGCCATAGTATCTTATATTGTTTCGCTTGATACAGATGTCTTAGGTACATGGGAGCCCTATACACTGACTTTGGGTGACCCCGGCTTACCTATAGCAGTTGAAACCTTTGAGCAGATAGTCACTGCATTACTGCCCCAACAGAAGGATTATATAATGCAGCAAGCCAACAAAAAAGCAAAGAACAGTAAATATAGTGTCCGCGAAAACCGGGATATAGAGGATATGAATGTAGAAGCATTTACAAGGGATACCAGTGAATATATTGTTTTTTACGTCACCAAGCTGGACAAAAGCTCTTGAGACACTTCGCAAAACGGGGTATTTGAAGTTGCGAATACCACCGAGTTTTTGGAGACAATAGGCTCTGACAGAACAGTCATACTTAAGGCATCTAAATATAATCTGTTGGATTCAACGTTTACCGGTGAAAACGCATATTATGAAGGAGTATATGACGGGAAACAGCTGGTCATAGCAAATGTGAGCAATCTGGAGATTAAAGCTGCAGATGGTAATAGGCCGGGTATCAGATATAGAGCAGAAGCAGCACACCCTTAGTATTGTATCCGGCAACCTTCAGCCTTCGGTGACAATAAGGTCAAGCAAAAGGCGTCCCTATTGAGGGATGCCTTTTTCCTTCTTGGCGATAAAGTATCCGAGGGAGGCTGCCGCTGCCAGCTGGACGGCAAAGTACATAATAATTTTTATGGCCATATCGTTGAAAAACTCCAGAGGGTACATGTTTATCAAAAGGTCGGTCTGGGGGTTTAGAAGCCACAGGTCATTGGTAAAAAATACATGGTGGAAGCTGGTGAAATGCTGATAAAAATCACTGTTTAACAGCAGCACAAATACCACAGCAGTCATGAATAGTATTACGGAACCCGAAAGCAGAGATATACCCACATGCCGTTTGCCTTTCTTAGAGATGCTTACCGTTATTAGTATTAGTATTATGAGTGAAAGAAAAGAAAGATTTCTAATCCTGTAGCCCTGGACAAATAAAATCTTGACATCTTCCATATGAAGGAGCTCTTTTTGATTGAACAGGTACTTCCCGCTGCCATGTATTATTGCCCTGTTGTACAGGTAATCGGATTGACCGTTGAGGTATACCAGAATATTCCGGCTGAGGTTTACATAATCCCATTTAGTCAACTCGGTAGTCTTGTGCAGGTTGTACTTGTCGTAAGCCCTTTCATAGAAGCTGATATCAAAGGCAGCCAGCTGTATGGATGTTAAAAGCAGGCACCCCGCTAGGGCGGCGGTAATCAGCAGTATGAGGACGGTACGGAATAATCTGTTCATGTTTTATACCCCCAACATTTGTTCATGAGTTAGTATAGCATATTTACCTGTTATTAACCAGTTGGTTTGCGCATAGATTATTAAATGAAGGAGGGGGACCCAGGTGGAAACAAAAGCTGATATTATAAAAAAAGGGATTGCCGACCTGCTTGAACTGCCCAGAGATATAGTGCTGGATTTGCCCAAGATTACCATGGTGGGCAACCTTCAGCTTTACATAGAGAATCACAAGGGGATAATTGAATATTCAACCGGCATGGTCAGAGTAAACACCAAAACCGGAATACTTGTAGTAACGGGAGCAGAGCTTGTGCTAAGAACCATTGTGGTGGAAGAGATAATTATTGTGGGTAGGATAGACAGGGTAGAGTTTTTGCAATAGGGGGTGCTGGAAAAATGCTGGCAGTCCGGATTTGGAATTACCTCAGAGGCTACGTAATAATAAAGGTTGAGGGAATAAATCTGGAGAGGTTCATCAATTTAGCCATTACAAACAATATATACTTTTGGGATATAGAAAGGATAAATTATACCACACTAAAGGCCAGGGTGGGGCTTAAAGGGTATAAACAGCTGCGAAGGATAAGAAAAAGGATAAGTTGCAGGGTATGCATACTGGAAAAGAGAGGCTGCCCTTTTTTAATGCACAGGATTTTTAAAAGAAAGGCATTGGTGGCGGGAGGGATAACTGCCATCGCAGTAATGTATTTTTTGACTTCCTTTGTTTGGGTGGTACAGGTGGAAGGAAATGAAAGGATATCCGAGGACAGGATTATCAGTGAACTGGCATCCTTCGGTTTAAAGCCCGGTGTATTCAAACATTTTGTGGATACAAGAGAGGTGGAGACAAAACTGCTGATAGAAATGGATCAGATTGTCTGGGTGGGTATCAATATACTGGGTACCAAGGCAGTGGTGGATATAGTAGAGAGAACCGAGGCTCCTTCACTTATAGATAAAAATGTACCGTGCAACATTGTTGCCAAAAAGGATGGTATAATAAATAATATGTTTGTATACCAGGGACAGGCGGCGGTGAAGGAGGGCCATACCGTAAAGGCGGGACAGGTGCTTATAAACGGAGTAGTTGAGGAGCCCGGCAAGCCGTCCAGGGTAGTACATGCAATGGGCAGAGTGGAAGCCAGGACGTGGTACCAAATGTCGGAAGAACAGGACTTAATATTATATAAAAGGTCGAGGACCGGCAACAGCGAAAAAAGGGTAGCCTTGAGGGTGGGTAAATATACATTGAACTTAAGCCGTACAAAGCCCGAATATGAACACTTTGACAGTACAACCAATATTAATAGGCTGATTGAATGGAGGAATATTGCTCTGCCTGTAGAAATAATTATTGAAAAATACCATGAAGTACGGGTGGATGAGCAGGTCATCTCTATTGAGGGTGCGGTAAAACTGGCGGTGGAAAGAACTGAGCAAAGGCTGGCCGCAATGCTGCCCCAGCAAGTGGAGATAACCGACAGAAAAATTAAATATAATGAAACCGATAATGATAGAATAAGGGTAGATGTTACTTTTGAAACAATAGAGGATATAGGCATGGAGGAAAGGATAGATATTAACATAGGGAGGACTGAGGTTGAATAACGGATACGGCGAGATAAGTGTGCCAATGAACAATTTCCAATATATGATGGAGCTGTTTGGAAATTTTGATGAAAACATTAAGATAATTGAAGAAAGTCTGGGAGTAGATATCATAGCAAGGGGAAATGAAATAAAAATAAAAGGCCATGGTGAAAGGATTAAGCTGGCCGAAAGGCTTATTAACAATCTGGTCGGGATGCTGAAAAGGGGAGAGCAGCTCAACGCTCAAAGCATCAGCTATGCCATAGGGCTGGTTATGGCAGGCCAGGAGGAGAAAATAAAGGATCTGGGCAATGAAACCATATGTCTAACCCATAGAGGCAAACAAATTAAGAGCAAAACCATAGGCCAAAAGATATATATTGAAGCCATGAAAAAATGTGATATAGTGTTTTCAATAGGACCGGCAGGCACCGGCAAGACCTATCTGGCCATAGCAATGGCGGTAAGCGCTATGAGAAACAGAGAGGTCACCAGGATTATACTTACCCGTCCCGCTGTGGAAGCGGGAGAAAAACTGGGTTTTCTTCCGGGGGATTTACAGGACAAGGTGGACCCTTACCTTCGGCCGCTGTACGATGCCCTGTATGATATACTTGGCGGGGAGACCTATCTGAAATACAGAGAAAGGGGAGTTATTGAAGTTGCACCTCTGGCATATATGAGAGGACGTACTTTGGATGATTCCTTCATCATACTGGACGAAGCCCAAAACACAACTCCCGAGCAGATGAAAATGTTCCTTACCCGTATGGGCTTTGGTTCCAAGATTGTGGTTACCGGCGATATTACCCAGATTGACCTGCCATCGGGTAAAAATTCAGGACTGATTGAAGCGACCAAAATACTTAAGGGAATAAAGGGACTGGACATTGTTAATCTTACCGAAAAGGATGTGGTAAGACATCATATGGTACAGAAGATAGTACTGGCTTACGATAGATATAATACAAAAAAGCCGGGCAAGTAACGTAAGGGGCGAGGGGGGAATTCAATGGCAGATTTAAACGGTATGTTTCAGAGGATGGGCAAGATGCCCGTTTTTAGAATGAAAGTCGGAGACAGGGTGCAAAGAGCTTTAATAGCCATGATTATATATCTCTCGGTACTGGGTCTTGTTCTGTCGGTGGTCATGCCCGAAAGGCATTCGCTTGAAGCAGGGGATGTTGCCGGTGTGGATATAGAGGCTCCAAAGGATATTGTGGACCGGGCAGCAACCGAAAAACTGATTGAGCAGGCGAGGCAGTCGGTTAAGACAATCTACAGCAGAGACCATACCATTCCGGTTGAGGTCAAGAACAAGATAGAGCAATTCTTCAATAAGGTGTTTGAAATAAGGGAGCAGGAGAACCTATCGGAACAGGAAAAGCTGGACAGGCTTATGCAGGAAGTCCGCATACAACTGGACCATACCCATCTGAGTCTGTGCTTAAGCGTTGAGAAAGAGCAGCTGGATGTACTGAGACAGGGAGTACTTGATGTAACCGAGCAGATAATGAGCGTAGGGGTCACACCCGATGCTTTGGAGCGAGCGCGGAAAGAAGCAGAGGACTTTTTTGCCAAGCAGCAGCTCAGTCAGCCGCTTAGAAATATAGGATACAATATTTCCGACCGTGTAATCAGGCCAAATATGCTTCCCGATACCGAAGAAACAAATAAGGATATCAATGCCGCAGTAAACCGGGTTGAGCCGGTTATAATAAGCAAGGGCCAGAATATAGTAAGCAAAGGGCAAGCGCTGACGTCTTCGCATATTGAACTGCTCAAGGCTTCGGGATTACTTAAGCAGGGATTTATAGATTATAAACTGCTGGCAGGTTATGCACTGTTGATATTTATAATGGGGCTGCTTACAGCGCTGTATATTAAGAATTTCCGTCCTGATATATATTATAACAGGAGTCACCTCATGCTTATTGGTGCCGTGGTTATTCTGGTTCTTTTCATAAGCCTTGGAGCAAATATAATCTCAGGATATCTTGCACCGGTGGCTGTGGTTTCCATGCTGATAACAATGCTGCTGGACGCAAGGATAGGCTTTATGGTGAATGTGCCGGTTGCTTTGCTTGTAGCGCTTATTGCCGACAACAGTATTACGGTGCTGTTCATGGCCGTAATAGGCGGCCTTGTAGGCTCACTGGTAACCATGATCTCGCATCAGAGAAGGGATTTACTTATATCGGGATTGCTGGTGGGCGGCAGCAACGCACTAATAATTATCTGTATGGGCCTTATCTCGGGAAGCGGGATCCTGGAGGTAATAAAAGAGGGCTCCTGGGGCTTGCTGAACGGGGGCTTTGCAGCAATATTTACAATTGGGACACTGCCGGCCTGGGAGAACCTTTTTGATATTATCACTCCCCTCAAACTTCTGGAGCTGTCAAACCCAAACCAGCCTCTTTTAAAAAAGCTGTTGATGGAAGCGCCCGGAACCTACCATCACAGTGTAATTGTCGGCAATCTGGCAGAGCACGCAGCCCAGCAGATTGGCGCAAATTCCCTGCTGGCCAGGGTAGGTGCGTACTATCATGATGTAGGCAAGATAAGAAGGCCATATTTCTTCACCGAAAATCAAATAGCCATGGATAATCCCCATGAAAAAATAACCCCCAGCCTCAGCACATTGATAATAACATCCCATGTAAAGGATGGAGTGGAGTTGGCCAAAAAGCATAAGATTCCGGGGGTTATCATCGATATAATCAAGCAGCACCATGGGGATTCGGTGGTTGCATACTTCTACCACAAAGCCAGACAGGGAGAGAACCCGGACAATGTAAGCATGGACAGCTTCCGCTACGAGGGTCCCAAGCCCCAGACAAGGGAAGCGGCAATTGTTTTATTGGCGGATTCCGTTGAGGCTGCCGTCAGGTCTATGCAGGACCATTCACCGGGCAAAATAGAAGGTCTTATAAGAAAGATAATAAAGGAGAGGCTGGAAAGCGGACAGCTGGATGAGAGCGATCTCACCCTCAAGGACCTGGATGTAATAGCAGATGCTTTCCTTGATATACTAAGCGGTATATTCCATCAGAGAATAGAATATCCGGATTTGGAGAAAGAGATGAAAGGCGTGAAAATGAATGACGGTACTGATAGAAAATAAGCAAAATATAGTTGCGGTTGACCAGGAAATGAGGGACATTGCAGAGAAGGTGGTGGATACCGCCTTTGACAAGGAGGGGTTTCCCTATGGGCACGAGGTAGGGATTACTCTGGTCGACAATGAGACCATAGCCGCACTTAATAAGGAATACAGGGATGTGGATGCTCCCACCGATGTATTATCCTTTGCCATGATGGAGGGAGAAGAAGTGGTAGACCTTAATGAGGATGGCGAGGCCATAATGGGAGATATAGTGATCTCCATGGCAAAGGTTATGGAGCAATCCAGGGAATATGGCCACTCTCCTCAAAGAGAACTGGCATATCTGGTATTGCATGGAACGCTTCATCTCCTGGGATACACCCACCATGATGCCGGGGATACGGAAAAAATGAGGAGCAGGGAAGAGGAGATACTGCAAGGGATGGGTCTTGTACGATGAGCAGCGTATGCCGGAGCTGTCAGAAAACCTGTTCCCTTGATATATATGGAGGTAAAAACGTTGAAAGTGCGTAGGCTGCTTGACAGCTTCAACTATGCCATAGCCGGTGTGCTTCATGCCCTGAGAACTCAGAGAAATATGAAGATACATTTTGGAATGGCCATTGCGGTAATGATATTTAGTCTCTTGATTGACATGAGCAAACCGGAACTATTACTGCTTTTTTTTGCCATTTCTCTGGTCCTGGTTACAGAGATGATAAATACCTCAATAGAGGCTGCCATAGATCTTGTGGTGGACACTTATCATCCGCTGGCCAAAATCGCTAAGAATGTAGCTGCCGGGGCGGTACTGATTTCAGCAGTCAATGCTATAGTGGTAGGTTATATTCTTTTTTTTGACAAGCTGAACCCGCTGACCTTATTGGTTTTAGAAAGGGTAAGACAATCGGATGCACATATCACCTTTATCAGCCTGCTTTTGGTAGTACTGGCCGTTATAGTAATAAAGTCTTTGAGGGGGGAGGGAACACCGTTACGGGGTGGTATGCCAAGCGGTCATGCTGCCGCAGCCTTTAGCGTGGTGACGGCGGTGGCATTTATTTCCCAGGATATGCTGGTGACGACGCTGACATTCTTACTGGGTCTGCTGGTGGTACAAAGCAGGATAGAAACCCGGATACATAATACTTTCGAGGCCATTATGGGCGCCGTACTGGGCGTAATGGTTACCGTTTTAATATTTCAGTTGATTTATTGACCGTATAAACCGCCAGGCCAATCCGGCCTAAAGAAATCTAGCAGTTTGTACATATGGTTTAATGGGTAATTATACATCAGAGAGGAAGGTCCTTGACATGAAGAACAAGCATCTGTTAATTGCTATTATTCTTGTTATTGTTATTGCCGTTATTACAGCCGTGGTAGTTGCTTCACGAAGCAAGCCGGTACCCCAGCCCCAACAGCCGGATGAGATTGAGGCGGATACCCAACCGCCGGTAACTGTTGAGGATGAGCCCCAACAGGAGGAGCCGGTATTCCTGGACGGTGTCATATGTCCCCTGGGCGGAGAGATGATAGAGAGGTCAAGTCTCTATCCAAGACCCGTCGCCATAATGCTGGACAATCACCCTGCCGCCCGGCCCCAGGCCGGTCTTGAGCAGGCAGAGGTGGTGTATGAGATACTGGCCGAGGGTAATATCACAAGATATATGGCTCTTTATATGCATGGAGGGGACCAGCTGGTGGGCCCGGTGAGGAGCGCAAGGTATTATTACATAGACAAGTCAATGGAATACAATGCAATATACCTTCATGCCGGGGGCAGCCCTGAGGCATGGGATGATGTTGCAAGGCTGAAGATACCGTCATTTAACGCAATGACTATGGGAGCACCGTTGTACTGGAGGGAGAAGCACAGAAAGGAGCCCCACAACATATATACCGCCCTTGACAGGATACAGGCCTCCTCGGATGCCCGTGGATATAATGGTAAGGACGGCGTACAGGTGCACTCCTTCAACAGCCAGGATACGCCCCTTGAGGGAGAGCAAGCCCATAAAATAACCCTGGCCTATCCTCAGGGATATAAAGTATCCTATGAATATTCGGAAGAGGATGGAATATATCTGAGATATGTAATGGACAAGCCCCATGTGGACGAGAAGAATGCCGACTACCAAATGCAGGCAAAAAATATTATAATACAAAGGGCGTCCCATAAAACGGTGGACAGTGAGGGAAGAAGAAATGTAGACCTGGTGGGCAGCGGAAAGGGCATTTACATAACAAACGGGTCTTATGTGCCTGTTACATGGAAAAAGGCCGACAGAAGGTCACCCACACACTTCTATTTTGAGGACGGCAAGGAAGTAAAACTAAACCCCGGCAAAACGTGGATACAGGTTATTCCTGTGTCAAGCGGCGTAACCTTTGAATAGGAGGCTGGTATCATGGAGTACAGAGAACTGCTGATCAAGGCCGAGGAGGCCATGAAGAATTCATACTCTCCATACTCGGGCTTTAGAGTTGGAGCGGCACTTATTACGGCCGGAGGCGAGGTGTTTACAGGGGTAAATGTTGAAAGTGCAACCTACGGAGCAACAATATGTGCCGAGCGCACGGCGGTGGTCAAGGCTGTATCCGAAGGGTACAGGGATTTTGTGGCCATTGCGGTGAGCAGCGATGCCCCGGAAGGGTCGCTTCCCTGTGGAATTTGCCGGCAGTTCATTGCAGAATTCGGCAAGGATATCATGGTTATAACAGGCAAGTCGGACGGAGAAATCAAGGTTAACACCATTGCAGAACTTTTACCCTTTGCTTTTACCGGGGAAGATATGAAAAAATAAAAAGCAGACGGCATAAATTTAATAACCGGGGAATACAAAAGCGGTCCGGGATAAAAAATAATAAGGAAAAGCTTCAATTGGAGGTAAAGGCCATGAATGCCGAATATAGATCAGGTTTTGCAGCCATAATAGGAAGACCCAACGTGGGAAAGTCTACGCTGTTAAACGCAATGATGGGGGAAAAAATTTCGATAATATCAAATAAGCCCCAGACAACAAGGAATAGCATAAGGGCAATTTATACCACCGAGGATTTCCAGCTGGCATTTTTGGATACCCCGGGCATACATAAACCCAAAAATATGCTGGGGGAGTACATGCTGGCCTCTGCCCAAGCCGCGCTCAACGAGGTTGATGTAATAATCTATGTGGTGGAAGCCGGTGCCGGGATTGGCAGAGGGGATACATACATACTGGAAATGCTTAATAATGTGAGGACCCCTGTCATACTGGCCATAAATAAGACTGACCTGTCGGACAGGAAAAGGGTGGACGGTCTGATAGAGGAGTACAGGTCGAAAAGAGCCTTTGCGGATATCATACCCATCTCGGCAGTAAACGGCGACAACCTCAATATACTTAGAGGAGCCATTGTAGAAAAGCTTCCGGAGGGGCCACAGTATTTCCCTGCCGATATGGTAACCGACCAGCCCGAGAGGCTGGTGGTCTCGGAAATAATTCGCGAAAAAGCCCTGGAGCTGCTTGAACAGGAAGTACCCCACGGAATAGCGGTGGAGGTGGAAGCCATTGAGGAGAGCGGTAGATCGGATCTGCTGAACATACAGGCTAACATCTACTGCGAAAAGGAATCCCACAAAAGAATAGTGATTGGCAAGGGGGGCAGCATGCTGAAAAGGATAGGGTCCCTGGCCAGAACCGATATAGAAAACCTGCTGGGCTGCAAAGTATTTTTGGAGCTGTGGGTAAAGGTTAAAAAAGATTGGAGAGACACCGCCGGATCTTTAAAAATATTCGGATATCAATAATCCGTCCTTCCAGATATGCCATAATATTACCGGTATACGGTGTTTTTTTAGGGGAAAAATATTAATTAAGAATGTTTCTGCCTGAAAAATTGAAGTTATTTGACAAAATTGGAGGGGCATATATGTTAACGGATTTCATTTGGAAGGCCTTTGAAAAAACAGGAGATGCAAGGTATTATCTTGAATATAAGCTGTGTAAGGACATTAGATCTGAGCAGCAGAGGATACAACGTAACGACAGGATGGAGAAAATCGGATAAAAGAGGATGAAGCATATGCTTACAAGGACGAGGGGGCTGGTTACAAAAGCAGTCAGTTTCGGAGAGGGAGACAAAATCCTTACCGTTTTATCGGACAGATACGGGAAAATTCAGGTCATGGCAAAGGGCGCCCGCAGAGCAAAGAGCAAGCTGACAGCGGGTACCCAGCTTTTTTGCTACTGTGATTTTATATTGTTCAAGGGGAAAAGCTGGTATTATATAGACCAGGTGGAAATAATAAATACATTCCATAAGATTAGAAATGATTTGGTAAGGCTGTGCAGCTGCACATACCTGGTGGAGCTGGCCAATGAAGTGGTACAGCCCGGCCAGCCCCCTGGGAAATTGCTGCATATTTTGCTGGAAGCCCTCAATTTGCTTGCCGGTGAAGAGATTGAATCCGAGACGGTGCTCCGGGCTGCCGAGATAAAAATATTGGCTTATGCGGGGTTTAAACCCCAGCTTGGGTTTTGCACAAGCTGCGGCAATACCTGCCGTTCGGGGTATTTCAGCCCGGTTTCGGGGGGCGTATTGTGCCGGGACTGTGAAAAGACCGACCCGTACGGGTATAATATAGATATTGGCACCATCAGGGCCATGAAACTGATGCTGAGATGGGAACTGAAAAAACTGGACTGTCTAAGGCTGGAAGAGCATATACATAAGGAATTGGAAAAAGTAATGCGTGCTTATGTGGCGGTACATATAGAAAAGGATTTTTCTATAAACAGGTTTATGGATAGTATCAAAAAAATGAAATAGGGAGGTATGGTTGATGGAGATTACTCTCGAAAAGATTGATGTAATAAGGGAGCGTACCGGATTATCCTACAAGGAAGCGAAGGAAGCTCTGGAAAAGTGCGACGGACAAGTGGTGGATACCCTTGTTTATCTGGAATCCACTCATAAGAACGAGAAGTGGACCGATACGGTATCGGTGGCGGGAAACGAGATAATCGACCGTATCAAGGAGCTGGTTAAACAGGGGAATGTAACCAGGATTCGAGTTAAGAAGGACAATAACATTATAATGGACATACCGGTGACAGCCGGAGCCATAGGCACTTTGCTTGCACCCCAGCTTGCCGCCATAGGAGCTATGGTTGCGGTTATTTCCAGAATAACGGTGGAGATTGAAAAGCCCAACAAGGAAGTAATAAACTTAAGCGAGATTGTGGAAAGGAAAGCCGGTGCTGCTAAGGAATTTATTGACGACCTGACCGACGATGCAAAGGACATGGTAAATAAAAGAACCAGGAAGTCCAGGGAAAGGGAGCCTAATGGACAAAGCGATTGACAAAACCGAATAATTTTTGTAGACTTAGATGTAAATTCAACAATAACTTGTGCGAAGAAGCAGAGGAGTAGCCGGTTGATTTGTCCAGCGAGCCGGGGATGGTGTAAGCCCGGTACAATAGGTCGGTGAAGGGAGCTGCAGAGCAATTATGCTAAAGAGGGTACCTTGGTACCAATTAGGGTGGAACCGCGGAAGACAACTCTTTCGTCCCTATAAGGGATGAAGGAGTTTTTTTATTTTTATTACGAGGAGGAGAGCCCATGACAAAGGAATACTCAATGGAAAGATTAGTATCGCTCTGCAAGACAAGGGGAATCATATTCCCGGGTTCGGAAGTTTACGGGGGACTGGCAAATACCTGGGATTATGGACCACTGGGTGTGGAATTAAAGAACAATATAAAAAAGGCATGGTGGAAGAAGTTCGTACAGGAAAGCCCGCACAACGTAGGACTGGACGCCGCCATACTTATGAATCCCAAAACCTGGGTGGCTTCGGGCCACGTGGGAAGCTTCAACGATCCGCTGATGGATTGTAAAAAGTGCAAATCCAGATACAGGGCCGACAAGCTGATAGAAGATTATTTGAAGGGGCAGGGCCGGGAAGAAACGGTTGACGGCTGGGATAACCAGAGGATGGAACACTTTATAAAAGAAAATGATATAAAATGCCCCGATTGCGGCCAGCATGACTTCACCGGAATCAGACAGTTCAACCTGATGTTTAAGACCTATCAGGGAGTAACCGAGGATTCCAAGTCCGAGATTTACTTAAGGCCGGAAACGGCGCAGGGGATATTTGTCAACTTTAAAAACGTGATAAGAAGCACCAGGAAAAAGATTCCCTTCGGAATAGCACAGATAGGCAAGTCATTCCGAAACGAGATAACACCCGGCAACTTTATCTTCAGGACCAGGGAATTTGAGCAGATGGAACTGGAGTTCTTCTGCGCTCCCGGTAAAGATTTGGAATGGTATAGCTATTGGAAGGAATTCTGCAAAAATTGGCTGCTTGAGTTGGGAATGGATGAACAAAACTTCAGGCTGCGGGACCACGACCCCGAGGAGCTTTCTCATTACAGCAATGCTACCACAGATATAGAATATAAATTCCCCTTTGGCTGGGGCGAGCTTTGGGGTATAGCCGATAGGACCGACTACGACCTGAAGCAGCATATGGAGCATTCGGGAGAGGATTTCTCCTATACCGACCCCTTTACCGGGGACAAATATATCCCCTACTGCATTGAACCATCCCTTGGGGCCGACAGGGTGACCCTGGCATTCCTGGCCGATGCCTACAATGAAGAGGAGTTGGAGGACGGAGACACAAGGACTGTGCTGAAGCTGCATCCTGCCCTTGCGCCCATAAAGGCTGCTGTCTTTCCGCTTTCCAAAAAGCTGGGGGAGGAGACATTTGCCCTATATAGCAGACTTCAGAAGAATTTCGTTGTTGAATACGACGAAACGGGCAGTATAGGCAAGAGGTACAGAAGACACGACGAGATTGGCACTCCCTTCTGCATAACCTACGACTTTGACAGCCAGAACGATAACTCGGTGACAATAAGGGAGCGGGACAGCATGGAGCAGGTAAGGATAAGAATTGATGATCTTGAAGCCTACCTTCAGGAAAGGCTGAAGTATTAGATATAACGCCGGGATAAAGCCTTCCATACTTCGGCATCCCCGCAATCCCTTCAATGGATTTTGGGGATGCCGAAAACTAAAACCTTTTAACATAATCGTAATGAGGGGATGGGGTATTATGGACTATATTCTTAAGGGAGGTATAATCGTTGATGGTACCCGTTCTAAGCCTTATAAGGCTGCTCTGGTAATCAGGGACGGAATTATTAAGGATATAACATCCGATGAAGCAAATTATGAAGGGAATACCATCGACGTTAAAGGTAAAATCATTTCACCCGGCTTCATTGACATTCATACTCATTCTGATATTTGCTACTTATTACCTTATACGCCGGTCAGCAAAATTTATCAGGGGATAACAACAGAAATAGTCGGAAATTGCGGTGTTTCTGTAATTCCAATCACAAAAGAAAGCCGGAAGGCTACTACCGATTATTTTAACGGCATTCTGGAGGTCAGATCAACCAAAGCACTTACTTCAAAGAACATGCCAGAGTACACAAAAGAGCTGAACAATTCAAAATTACCGGTAAACCTGGGAGTTTTAATAGGTCATGGGACATTAAGAGGGGCTGTCGTGGGATTTGATGATAGAAGGCCTACAACTGAGGAAATGGACAAAATGTGCGGTATGTTGGATTATGAGCTTAAAAACGGCGCCTTTGGGTTATCGTTAGGTCTCATTTATCCTCCCGGGAATTTTTCGGATACCCGGGAATTAATCAGGCTGGCAGAGATACTGAAAGACAATGGCGATATTTTAACCGTACATATGAGAAACGAAGGTAACCGGATTTTTGAAGCATTGGACGAAATGCTGTATGTGGCAAGAAAGACGGGTGTTCATTTACATATTTCCCATTTAAAGCTCATTGGGAAGAAGCAGTGGGGAAAATCGGATATACTGCTGAAGAAAATTGATGGGGCAAGACAAAATGGTTTGAATATCACCTGTGACCAATATCCGTATAATGCCACATCAACATCCTTATCGGCTCTGGTACCCGGATGGGCACATGGCGGAGGTACTGAAAGGATGCTGGAAAGGCTGGTTAAACAAAATCCAGGATTGGATAATGATATACAAAGCGAGATGGAAAACCGTGGTGGACCCGGTTGTATTTCCATAAGCGGAACCAAAGGATATATGACAGAAGCAGAGGGCCGGAATATCCAACAGATTTCTAAATTATTAAATCTAAATCCGGTAGATGCGATAAAGAAGGTATTGATAAACACCAAAGGAAATGCAGCTGCTGTCTATCACTCATTAAACCTTGATGATGTAATCAATATAATGCAAAAAATGTATATTTCGGTGGGAAGCGACGGCTACGCCTTCAGTTATGATCCGCAATATACAACAACCAATCCACATCCAAGAAGTTTCGGTACATTCCCCAAATTCTTTCAAATGGTCAGAGAAAACAATGTTATGCCAATAGAGGATGCGGTTTACAAGGTAACCAAGCTGGCTGCAGATACGCTGGGCATTACCGACAGGGGAATGCTGTTACCCGGGAAGATTGCCGATATAACGGTATTTGATCCGGAGAAAATAAAGGATAATTCAACCTTTAAAAACTCAGTTGCAAAACCGTCGGGAATCGAACATGTTTTTGTTAATGGCCAGCCTGTTTTATTATCCGGAGATATTAAGATTACCCGCAATGGTAAAGTAATTCTAAAAAAATAAGATGTTGTATGAAATACCCTTTTTCAAATACCAAGCTTCCGCTTGGGCGGGGGTTTAGTCTTTATGTATATTTACAATACAGAGGTGTTGTATTATAGTAGATGTGGGAAAATCAAGAAATCCGGGGGAGGCGTAGATGAACAGAAGAATGGCTGCAGTTCTTATTTTTTTAATAACCGTTTTAGGGAGTCTTGTCTGTATTGCGTTTCCAAAGGATGGAAGGTATAAGGACTTCGTTTTGTATCGCGAGGGCGACAGGCTTCGGATAGCCGCCCTTAACCAAAAGGGCGTGGTGCTTCTAAAGGCTGACGGGGGGAGGATACTAAAGGACAGGTATGGTTTGCGGGGCTCCTTTGGCAGCTTGGAAGTGCTGTACGCCGGCGGACGGCCAAGGATAGCGGCCATAGGCGGAAAGGGGATAGTGGTAGCCCATCCCGAAGGAACAAATGCGGAGGAGCGTCGTCTCATTGATAATGGGTTGGTAATTGATACCATACTTTACCCGGGAAATACCGACCCCGAGATGATAATTGTAGTCTCGGGGGACGGAGAATTGTGGTATGGAGACCGAATAACAGGCTATCGGATAGAAAAGGGATACCGGCAGGTATTCAGTATGGATGCATCCATATACGGCCCTTGGAGGCTTTGGACCGCGGACGTGGACGGGGACGGGCAAAGGGAGGTATCGGTGGGGGTGTATAAAGCTTCGCCGTTGCACCCTGTAATGGCAAAGCGCCCCTTTATTTATGACTGGGATGGGGATCACTTAAGGCCCAAATGGCTCGGCTCCCGCCTGTCACGACCCTTTTCGGATTATGTGTTTGCCGATTTGAACCGGGACGGTACCGATGAAATAATTGCGCTGGAAATGCTGCAGGACGAAAGCTGCGCAGTTCATGCCTATGAGTGGAACGGGTTTGGCTTTACCGCCCTTGCGCAGAGTGACGCATCCGATCTCTATGAAGGAATCGGCGTATCGGATATAGATGGAGACGGAAGGACCGGAATACATGTGAAGTTTAAACAGGGACAGCATACCGGGTTTAGGATTATTGCATACAACGGGGAAAAGCTGGAGACGCTGCACACCATTCTATGCAAAGACCCGGGGAAAATAGATATCCTTGACGGAATAGCGGTCTACTCATCGCGGGGGAGAATATATGCAACCGAATTGCCCGACATGGGGATTTGACAGCATTCCGTAATCTTAGTATGAAGGGGGTTGTGTTTTGAGAAAGGTTTGTATGGCAGTACTGATGGTGTTAGTTCTGACAGTCACGGCCTGCACACCGAAAGACGTCGGACAACCGCCGGTGCAGGAAGGGCAGGAACATACCGACCGGCAGGATAACGGTGGTAAGGATGACGGCCGGCAAGATGACGGTGGGCAGGATGACGGACAGCCGGATGACGGCGGGAGGTCGAACAGGGAGAGGGCCATAATGGCGGATTTGTCCCTGGTAAAACCGGAGCAGGTATTTGACAATGCGGAGGTTGCATATTCACCTCCCGGGTTTAAGGCGGAGGTTCCGGCCTACACAGTAATGGGTGACCTGTCCAATATAAAAAACCTTGATCTGTTTGAGGAATTTGACGAGAGGCAGCGGGAGCTGCTGGTGCAAAACGGTTTTTTCGGAGCGCTGACCGGAGAAGAGCAGCTGTTCTTTATATACGAGGACAATAATTACAAAAATATACCAAGCTTTATTACTACAGATTCCGTTATGCATTTATACCATATTTTTTACGATTATACCCTCAGGAAGGTGGAAAGGGAGTGGCTGTTTGCATCCCTTGAAAAGCTGACCCAAAGAATGCTTAATGAAAGTATCAATATACATAAATGGGTGGAAGATGCCAGGGTAAAGGAGGCGGCGCTTAAGAACGTGGCGTATTTCACCGTACCTGCAAAGCTTCTGGGTTTGGAACTGCCCGGCGACGTTCCCGAACACGCCGTGATGCTGGCCCAAGAGGAGTTGGGCAAGATAGAAGACCACGGCGGCAGAAGCCAATCGGTTATATTTCCCTTTCTGATTGACTATTCACAGTTTATTGTCAGAGGTCATTACACCCGCAGTGAAGAATTCGGCAAGTTTTTCAAGGCCATGATGTGGTACGGCCAGGTTCCCTTTCCCTTTGAAGCATATATGGACGGGGCCGTGGTAAGAATGGATGAACAGATAATCCAGGCACTGATTATCACTAAAATTATGTTTTCGGATGAAGAAATCATTGATGAATGGGACCGGATATACAGCCCCACCGTTTTTTACGTGGGCTCGGCCGACGACGTGACGCCCGGGCAATATCTTGACATTGTAAAGGCGGTATTCGGCGACAAGTTTGATATAAACCTGTTTGGACAGGAGGACAATCTCCAAAGGGTACTGGAGGAATCGCGCAAGCTACCCCAGCCGGGTATCAAACAGGCCCTGGAGGGCATACCCGGGGGAAGGCAGTTCAGGTTTATGGGGCAGAGATATATAGCCGACTCCGAGATGCTTCAGGAGCTTACCGTATTCGACATGCAGCTGCCCGACAATGGCCGGCCGTTCCCCAAGTCCCTGGACGTAATGAGCGTGCTGGGCTCGGACAGGGCTTACGATTTGTTGATCAATCACTACCGGGAGGACAAAAAATGGGATAAGTATCCCGAAAAAATGACCGGGCTTAAAAAGAAATTCGACGCATTGCCGCTAAAGACCTGGCAGTCCAATCTGTACTATGGCTGGCTCTGGTCCCTGAAGGCGCTGCTGACCGAGGCGACGGCCGGTTGGCCGTCCTTCATGCAGACTCCTGCCTGGCAGGACAAGAACCTTAATTCGGCAAGCGGAAGCTGGGCCGAGCTAAGACACGATACCATATTATACGGCAAAGCAAGCGGCGTCGAATGCGGCGGCGGGGAAGAACCGCCGTCTCCAAAGGGTTATGTGGAACCCAATCCTGAGTATTATTCACGGCTGCGCTGGCTGACAGAGTATTCTCAAAAGAATCTGGAATCCCGGGGTCTTATCGACCGGGAACTGATCTCCAGGTTTGAAGATTTCAGCCGGATATTGCAGTTCTTAGAGAACTGTTCGGTAAAGGAGCTGGCAAACCAAACCCTTACAGATCAGGAATATGAACGGATAAAGGTATTCGGAGCTGATATGGAATATTTATCGGCATCCATAGCCACCGACGGAAGAGTAGGGCGATGGTGGGAAATCACTTCCGAGACCGACAGGAATATGGCGGTTGTTGCCGATGTTCACACCTCCTTGGGGGATACCCTTGAAGCGGCCATCGGCCCCGCTGCCCAGATTTTTGTGGTAGTGCCTATAGAAGGCCAGCTTTATCTTACAAGGGGCGCAATGTTTTCATATTACGAATTTACCCATCCGGTATCCGACAGACTTACCGATGAGAAATGGCAGAAGATGCTTAAGGAAGGAAAAAATCCGCCCCAGCCTGACTGGACCAACAGCTTCATGACCGAAGGGAAGAACAAAATACACAGGTCTGTACAGGTATATCAATAGTAAATTTAGCGCAATAACCAAAACTACAGCCCGGCATGGTAAGACTGAAGCTGACATGTTCTGAAAAAGCTATGCAAATCGGAGAGATGCTTATCAGGATGTCGGAAAGACTGGGATTTAGTGCCCTGGAAACGAACAGCCGGGATGTATTAAAAGCCCGAATTAAATAATGGAAAGAGCCTCCGCTGCAGCGGAGGCCTTTTCCATTAAAATCCGGTAAAGAATCGTCTTCTGCGCCTGCGTCTCCTTCCGAACAGCTCTGCCAGAAGTATTATAGCCACAAGGTCTCTCAATACGCCCTGCCTGTCGGTGTAGTATTGCCTGCTGCTGCCCCTGCCGCCCAGGAGTTCACACCTGCATCTATCGTATACACTGCCTATCATTTCGTCGCAAACAGCCCTGGAAGGGTAAACATTATCCTGTAAATCTCCCATGCGTTCTCTGCGCATGATTTCTTCTGCCGAATGCCGGTAAATAATGCGGCAGGCTTCGGGATACATTTCCATCATGTATCTGTCGTCGGCGTCATCCTGCATGGCTATCATCTGATAGGGATTTTGACCGTAAAACCCGTTATTGCTGCCGTTCATGGATAAACCTCCTCTCTTTGTTTCGATACATATTATTCAGCGTCATTATAACAGTTGACTAATCCGCTGGGTGGGGTGCAGATATAAAACCGGGGAACATTTTGGGGCAGAGAATCGTTCATTGTCCCAAAATCTGTTCCGGAAAATTAGAGTAGCACATTAGGATCAAATAAGATATACTATATAGTGTATTTAGTAATAGGGGGGTGAAGGGTATAAAATTGTCTGTCAGGCAAAATCAGATTGTGGAAATAGTGAAAAGCGAGCAGCCCATAACAAGCGAACAGGTTGCCGAAAGACTGAACCTTACCCGCGCCGCTCTCAGAGCCGATCTTTCAATTCTAACCATGACAGGGATTCTTGAAGCAAGGCCCAATGTAGGATACTCTATGACCGGCCGTATGCCTACCAACATGATAGCCGACTTTATAAACAACATACTTGTTAAGGATATTAAAACCCGACCGGTGGTGGTTAACGTCGATACCAGCGTATATGATTGCGTAGTCAATCTGTTCCTTGAGGACGTGGGCACCATTTTTGTGCAATCGGGCGGATATCTGGCCGGTGTAGTATCCAGAAAGGATTTTTTAAAGTATGCCATAGGAAGGACGGACCTGGACAGGATACCGGTCAGTATGGTTATGACAAGGATGCCCAACATAGTTACATTGGAAGACAATGAAACCTTAGCCCGGGCCATAGCAAAAATGGTGGAGCATCAGGTTGATTGCATACCGGTAATAGGCAGGGATGCCCCGGGTGACGGCAGGGAAAGGTTTAAGATTACCGGAAGGATTTCAAAAACCGGCATAATTACGGTAATACATGAAATGCTTGAAGATTAGAAAGGGAGGAATGCAGCACTATGATGGATAACGGGCCCAGGATATTTATAGTATCGGATTCCATCGGAGAAACAGCTGAAAAGGTGGTAAAGGCGGTTGCCATACAGTTCAATTCGGACATTACCGAAATCAGGAAGGAATCCCATGTTACCGATAAATCACAGATACTGCGCATTATACAGGAAGCCAGGCAATATAACTCGATAGTAGTATATACAATTGTATTACAGGATTTGAAAAAGACTCTGGAGGAAGAGTGCGACAAGTACGGTATCCCCAGGGTGGATATTATCGGACCTCTTATGGAAGCCCTGAGCAAAATGGCCGCTACGACTCCCAAGATGGAGGCCGGACTTATCTACAAACTGGATGAGCAGTACTTCAAACGGGTGGATGCGGTGGAGTTCGCCGTCAAGTACGATGACGGTAAGGACCCAAGGGGGATACTGAACGCAGATGCCGTTCTTATAGGAGTGTCGCGCACCTCCAAGACGCCCTTGAGCATGTATCTTGCGCATAAGAATTACAGGGTGGCCAATGTACCCCTGGTTCCCGAAATACCTCCGCCGGAAGAACTGTTTCAGATTTCCAGCAAGAGGATAATAGGGCTTACAGCCGATCCCGACAAGCTTAACCTCATAAGAAGGGAAAGGCTTAAAACCCTCGGCCTTAATGACAGCGCCAATTATGCCAGTATGGAGCGAATACTGCTTGAGCTGGAGCACGCCGATTCGCTGTTCAGGAAGCTTGGCTGCACCGTTATTGATGTGTCCAAAAAGGCTGTGGAAGAGACGGCCAGTATTGTAATTCAATTATTAAAGGAGGCATAAACAATGGGTAAATACGTTTACATGTTTCCGGAAGGGAACGCCGGAATGAAGGAACTGCTCGGGGGCAAGGGAGCCAACCTGGCAGAGATGACAAGGATAGGTCTTCCTGTACCGCCGGGGTTCACGGTTACTACCGAGGCATGTAATTTATACTATTACGAATGGGAGACCCAGCTTTCTCAGCACCTGGTGGAACAACTATTCTCATATATGCAGCAGCTTGAAAAGAGTACAGGCAAGAGTTTTGGAGACCAGAAGCAGCCATTGTTGGTTTCGGTACGTTCGGGTTCGGTTATTTCAATGCCCGGCATGATGGATACTATTTTAAATCTGGGCCTGAATGACAAATCTGTTATGGGTCTTGCGGGATCCACGGCAAACGAAAGGTTTGCCTATGACAGTTACAGAAGATTTATACAGATGTTCGGGGATGTGGTATCCCATATAGAAAAATACAAGTTTGAGGGAATACTTGACAACATTAAGGAAAGTAAAGGCGCCGAGTTTGATACCGACTTGTCGGCCGCAGACCTTAAAGAAGTTGTTGTCAGGTATAAGGAGTTATACAAGCTTGAGATGAAGGAGGAGTTTCCGCAGAACCCCCAGGATCAGCTCCTGATGGCGGTTAAGGCGGTATTCCAATCATGGAATAACCCCCGGGCCATAGCATACAGAAACATAAACGACATACCGCACAATCTGGGAACGGCGGTAAACGTTCAGTCCATGGTATTTGGAAACATGGGAGATACGTCGGGTACCGGTGTGGCCTTTACCCGTAATCCCGCCACCGGGGAGAAGGCCCTGTTCGGAGAGTTTCTACTCAATGCCCAGGGTGAAGATGTGGTTGCCGGCATCAGAACGCCAAAGCCCATTGATCAGATGAAGGAAATATTTCCTGATATACATAAACAGTTCCAGGAGGCTGCGGTGCTTTTGGAGAAGCACTACAGGGATATGCAGGACATAGAGTTTACCATTGAGAAGGGCAAGCTTTATATGCTGCAGACCCGTAACGGGAAAAGAACTGCAGCTGCTGCGCTCAGGGTGGCGGTAGATCAGGTAGAGGAGGGCTTAATATCTAAAGAGGAGGCGCTCCTGCGGATAGAACCCCAGCAGCTTGACCAATTGCTGCACCCAAATTTCGACACTGCCAAACTGGAAAATGCACAGCTGCTGGCCCAGGGGCTTCCGGCTTCGCCGGGTGCGGCCACCGGCAGGGTGTATTTTACTGCCGAGCAGGCTGTCAAGGCCGCCGAAGGAGGTGCCAAGGTCATTCTTGTAAGGCAGGAAACCTCGCCTGAGGATATAGAAGGGATGAATGCAGCCGAGGGCATCCTGACTTCCAGGGGGGGTATGACATCCCATGCGGCGGTGGTTGCCCGGGGTATGGGTAAATGCTGTGTTGCCGGATGCGGAGCAATAAGGGTTGAGGAAAATGAGAAAAGGTTTACCGTTAAAGGCCTTACCGTATCCGAGGGGGAATTCATTTCACTGGACGGAAGCACCGGCAGGGTGTACCTGGGCAGCATACCCACCACCGAACCGGCCCTTTCGGGCAGCTTTGGCACTCTGATGGGCTGGGCTGACGAAATAAGAACCCTTAAGGTAAGGACCAATGCCGACAATCCGAAGGATGCCGCCACGGCGGTACGATTCGGCGCAGAAGGTATAGGGCTTTGCAGGACCGAGCACATGTTCTTTGAGGAGGACAGGATACCGGTTGTAAGGGAAATGATTCTGTCAAGAACTACCGAGCAGAGGGAAAAGGCCCTGGAAAGGCTGCTGCCCATGCAAAAAGAAGACTTCAAGGGTATATTCAAGGCCATGGGGGAAAGGCCGGTTACCATAAGGCTTCTTGACCCGCCCCTGCACGAATTCCTTCCCAGGGAGGAGCGGGACATAAAGGCCCTGGCGGAGGATATGAATATGAGCGTCGGAGAGATTAACGGCATAATAAAGGACCTGGAGGAGTTTAACCCCATGCTGGGGCACCGGGGCTGCCGGCTGGCCATTACATACCCGGAGATTGCCAGGATGCAGACAAGGGCCATTATAGAGGCTGCCATAGAGGTGATTAAGGAGACCGGCACCAGGGTTCACCCGGAGATTATGGTTCCTCTTATAGGAAACGTTTCGGAGTTTAAATACCTGAAGAACCTCATAATTGAAACCGCCGATGGAATTATACGGCAGTCGGGAACAGACCTCCATTACCTTACCGGTACAATGATAGAGGTGCCAAGGGCTGCCCTTACCGCCGACGAGGTGGCAGAGGAGGCCGAGTTCTTCTCCTTCGGTACCAACGACCTGACCCAGATGGCCATGGGTTTTTCCAGGGACGATGCAGGGAAATTCCTTGAGGATTATAAGGCCAAGGGTATAATCGATGTGGACCCCTTCCAGAAACTTGACCAGGTTGGTGTGGGCAAGCTGGTAGAAATGGCGGTGGGACTTGGCAGAAAAGCCAGACCGGATATCAAGCTTGGCATATGCGGTGAGCACGGCGGAGAGCCTTCGTCGATAGATTTCTTCCACAGGGTGGGGCTGCACTACGTTTCCTGCTCGCCGTTCAGGGTGCCGATAGCAAGACTGGCGGCAGCCCAGGCGGCTGTAATAAACAATAACCAAGAATAACCAAGGGGACGGTTCTTGTGGTTAGTGTACTCCCATAGCTGTGATACCATCAGCCATGGGGGTGGATTTTTGCCAAAAGGAGCAAGAAAGAGAAGCGAAAGCAGGATGTATCATATTTTGTTGCGCGAGCAAAACAGGCAGATAATTTTTGAAGATAATGAGGATAAAGAATAGAAGAAAGCTTTAGGATGACTGATGAAGAAGCAATAGCCATCATAAAGGAGAAATATTATGTATCCGGCAGTTTGCAGCTAAAGGGTTTTGAAAAAGAGAAAAGGGACAGGTGTATAAAAGAACTAAAAGGGAAAGGTCTGTCGATAAGACAAATACAAATAAAGCGGCTAACGGGGATAAGCAGATCAATTATTTTGAAAGCGTAACCGCAAGAACCGTCCCCCTGGTGGATAAAGTCATATTTCATTCTTAAGATTATAAATCCTGTGATATAATACATAAGAGCCTTAAGTCGTAGTGAATAAGGAACGACGGGGATGAGGAAACAAAAAAATGAAGTATAAATTTGAAACGAATAAAAAAGATTTTAGTGATTTTTCAAGCGGCCGTGTTCTATATAATGCTGCAAATACAACAGCTTTTCCTGTTCGGTTGGCAAGCGAGATTATTCAGCGTTCCTTTGATATCCTTGAAAAAAAAGGAGCCTATGGACCGTTTAAGATTTATGATCCTTGTTGCGGTGGAGGTTTTTTGCTTACAACTATAGGGTTTTTATATTATACTCAGATTTTTGAACTCATAGCAACTGATTATGATGATGAAGTGTTAGAAACGGCAAGGAAAAATCTTTCCTTGCTTTCACGTGAAGGACTAGATAGAAGAGAAAAAGAAATTAAAGGATATATAAAAGCATTCGGAAAAGATTCTCATAAGCAGGCATTAAAAAGTATAGAGCATTTGGAAACCTTGATTGGAGAAAAGAATATTAAGATTAATTGTATGCAGCGGGATATTACAGATATGAATGACGTTCCCATTGAAGAAGTTAATATTATTATTACAGATATTCCCTATGGAAATATTGTTAATTGGGTAGGAGTTAATCAGAATGCAATACAAAACCTATTTGAGAACTGCTACAGGGCACTTGATAAAAAGCAGTCGGTATTAGTTATAGTTGCCGATAAAAAGTCAAAACTAAAACATAAGTCATTTGAACGCATTCAACACTTTAAATTAGGCAAACGTCAGATTGCATTTTTTGAACCACTTTATTAATATAGTTTCTGACTTTTCAAAAAGGAGCTAATAAATATTGATTAACAATAAAGCAATAAGGATAACAAAGGAAAATAGTAATTTTCAACATTTTGAAGTGATAAAAAGAAACCGTAATAAAAGGTACAAGCATAGAGAGTTCTTTGTAGAAGGCGTGCGGAATATAAACGAGGCAATCAGAAATGGTTGGGATATAAGCTCTTTTCTATATTCAGGGGAAAGAAGATTATCAGATTGGGCACGGGAAATCTTGGATAATGTGAATACGGACACATTGTACGAGTTGTCACAAAACCTAATGGATAAATTAAGTGGAAAAGAGGACACCTCAGAATTACTTGCCATCGTAAAGATGAAGGATGACAGTTTTTCAAGAATAAAGTTAAATAAAAATCCATTAATTGTGGTTATTGACAGGCCATCGAACAGAGGAAATTTAGGAACGCTAATCCGTTCCTGTGATGCGTTGAATTGCAATGGATTAATTATGACCGGCCACGCTGTAGACTTATATGATCCGGAAACAATAATCTCATCTGTGGGTACATTTTTTAGTCTCCCAACGTTAAGGCTTCCCTCATACAAGGAAGCATACGATTGGATTCAAGATTTAAGAGAGCATTACCCGGACCTGCAAATTGTCGGAACCAGTGCCGGTGGAGGTAAACCAATTAATCAATGTGATTTTACAAAACCCACAATACTACTTTTGGGAAATGAAACGGTTGGCCTTAGCAGGAATTTTAAAGATATATGTGACGTAATAGTTCTGATTCCAATAGATGGGGTGGCATCTTCACTAAATGTTTCTTGCGCAGCATCGATAATGCTATATGAAATATATAGACAAAGGCATTTATAAAAACTAAAGCAGTATGCTTTGAAACTTTGCAATTTTACGATAATTTAGTATATACAAATTACTATTCCCGTCGCAGCAACTGGACCAACTGCTGCACCCCAATTTTGACGCGAAGGTGCTGGAGAAGGCCCAGCTTCTGGCCCAGGCAGTATTGAAAGGGTAAATCCAATCGAAATAGGATTAAAATGTGAAACTGGAACAAAGGTATCGTAACTTAATTTTAAGGGGCGGCACCTTGTTTTTTATTAAGTCAATCAATGGAAAATGTGCTAGAATGAACATAAGTAGGAAAATGTGACGTAAAAGTATATTGAGTTTCAATTAAGCGAGGAGGATAATTTTGGGCAATTTTGTTTTGTTCAGTACTATTATAAATATCGGTGCTACACTCCTTATAAGTATAATTCTTATGAGGAAAAAGTATCATGTTAGGGCGTTGACATTATTTATATTCTTATATGTAATTGGACAGATTATAGGATATGGATTAGGAGTTGATATATTAAAAGCAGTAATTCCCTCTTCTTCACATCCGGAAAGTGGGGCTACGTATCAAGTAATAACAAGCACTGTTTTTCCTTTAATTCTTGCATTTATTATTGAAGATATTTATAGCCACAGGGAGGAATTAAATTATAAATTTTTTATACGAAATATGTTATTAGTGTTAATCTTGATAGGAGTATTACAGTTTCTTGCGTTACCCAAACTATTGGATTATATCCTACTGTTTTTAGCAATAGCCCTAGGGGGTATAGGTCTCTATAAAAAGCTTCAGAAAGGATAATGAACATTCTTCTTATGAAGTAATCTACAAATCAATGGCGTTTAATCAAAATCCCTATAATTATATAACGAAGGATATAGCAATTTCGGACAATGTTGTGGGAATGAAAATTTTGGATGCGCCGATTTTTGCTTTTGCTTCTGCGGATTATGAGTACTTCACACTTCGGTGCTATTTCCATAGAATACGGAAAAAATCATATCAAGTGTTCTAAATTATTAGACCTAACAGCTGAAATATGTAAGCCCAGGTACGGTTGTGGAAAATGCCAGATAGATGTGCCCTGTGAATCAGGAATACCTATAAGGTATGGTGTAAGATGAATACTATGTCTATTGATTAATCATCCTCAAGAAAAAAATCAAGCTAATAGTAGAATGTAAAGAGGTGAAGAATTATGTTTTCGACGAATAAATCCGGTCTTATCCCAATAGATACTCCGGTACTATTTGGCTTGACATTTTTGCTGCTGACAATGGCTTTATTGGTTATTCTGACTAAAAAGTTTAGGGGTAACAGAATAAAAATGCTTGGTCTTTGGAGCCTGGCGTGGTTAGTCCTTGCTGCTGCTTTTCTTGGCACCGGTGTGTTCGGCAGGGTTGTTGATGTAAGCACCATTAATACCAAAACGTACACAATGAAAGAACTGACAGAAGACCTTGGTCAACTGGAGAAGTGTCTTTTGGAAGAAAACCCGTTATACTTCGCAGATAAAAACGAGCTGAAACAACTTTTCTTATCAGCCTATGGTGAAATCAAAGATGGAATGACCGAGTTGGAGTTCTACCGCTTAGTAAATCCAATTACTGTGGCAGTAGGATGTGGTCATACAAACCTTTCTGTTTCAGAGGCATTAATTGAGAACAGGAAGGATACGGCACAGTATTTTCCGTTAAGGGTAACACTTGTTGACGACCAGTTATATTTTTTGGAAGGGGATATAGAATGCGGCGTTAATGCAGGAGATAAAATACTATCCATAAATGGTAAAGCCGATGATGAAATCATCAATACCCTGATAGGAAATGTTAGTGGTGATAGTTATAACGAGCAGAAGCCCAGATATATAATAAGTAAGCACTTTAATAACAAGTTTTATGACTTTGTAGATAACACGGGCAGCTTTGCCGTGGAGATTGGCAATGATAAGGCGGATATAAAAAAGGTTATTCTGCATGCAAAGTATAAAGAGGAATTTAACAAATCGGCCTGGGACCTTCATTTCACGGGATTTGAAGATGGTAATTACTATGAGGGCAGCATAGAAGATGATTATGCCGTATTAAAAGTGAGTCTTTTCATGCAGGAAGAAGGAGTCAAGTTTGCTGATTATCTGGAAGAATTCTTTTCAAAGCTGAAGGGGAAAAGCATTTCCAAGCTAATAATAGATGTCAGAGGGAATTACGGTGGAACCCCTATTATAGCAAAAGCACTATTATCCCATCTGGTTAATGAGGAAATAGAATACTTTCAGGATGAGCTGCCGTTACTCCATAAAGTAGCAGGTTATACAAAGCCTGTTACTCCGGCTGATACAACTTTTGACGGTGATGTTGTTGTTTTGACAGATGGGGCAGGCTTTTCAACAACAGCCCATTTTTGCGCATTAGTAAAGCATCATAACCTGGGAACTCTGGTAGGCAGTGAAACCGGTGCAACCTATGTATGTACCGACAGCTCCAAGGATACGGTGCTTAATAATACACGGCTTCGCCTCCATTATTCTACTTTGGCATATAGGGTTGCTGTGGATGGCATGTCGGAGCATGAAGGGGTTAAGCCTGATATTAGAATTGCACCGACTATAGAAGACATACTGAATGACAGGGATGTGCAAATGGAGGCGGCATTACAATTTCTAAAACTCCGGTAGAGGTTGCTAATAACCTGAGCAAAGTGTGTATCAACAGAAAACCCGGTAAATCTGGGCCTCTCATACTAAAGTATGAGGGGCTTTTTTTAAAACTGCGAACTAAGGAGGCGGCCCAGATGACGTCAATGCAGGACGAAAGCAGATCAAAGCCCATAAGTGATGAAGACCTTCAGAAACTCACGGTGGGTGAGCTGAAACCGCATAACGCAGCCATTACCCTCGCCGAGTATGACCCGCGTTGGCCTGAGCTATTCGAACGGGGCCGAAATGCAATCCCTTGACCACTATGGTCATCTTAGTATATAATAGAAATGACCATAGTGGTCACTGGAACATTTTTACTAGCAAAGAAATGGGGTGGCTATCATATATCAGAAATTTCACAGTCTGGAAGCTGAAAAAAAAGAACGCATCATTAACGCAGCTTTAAACGAATTTGCAAGAAACGGTTACGAAAAGGCATCTACAAACGAAATTGTTGAGGAAGCGGGGATATCTAAGGGGTCACTGTTCAACTATTTTAACAGTAAAAAGGAACTGTATTTGTTCCTGCTTGATTATGTAGCTGAGATGATTGAAAAAATCTACGCCCAGGTAGATTGGAATGAAACGGATTTTTTCGAAAGAATGAGGCAAATGGGATTAGTTAAATTTAGAGTTTATAAGAAGTTCCCACAAGCTTTTGACTTTCTGAAGGCTTTAGCCAATGAGGATGCAGCTGAAGTGAAATGCGAAATTAAGAAAATCGGTGAAGATCTCATCGCAAGCGGTTTGGAAAGAGGCTATCAAAATATTGATTGGAGCAAATTCCGGGAAGACATAGATCGTGAAAAAATGATTAATATAATTAACTGGACCATGCTGGGCTTCGCCGAACTGTATAGGAATAAAGTTGATTCCTTTGGGGATGTTGGCGTGGAAGTACTCAGTGAATCCGATGAATACTTTGATATTTTGAAACGCTGTTTTTATAAAAAGGGGGAGAGGTAACATGTTTATTGATGTTTCGGAATTAAAGAAGAGCTACACAACCGGGGTGATAAAAAACGAAGTATTAAAGGGGCTCAAGATGAAACTGGGAAAAGGGGAAATCGGTGTCATACTCGGGCCATCGGGTTCAGGAAAATCCACGCTAATGAACATCATCGGCGGCGTTGATCGCGGCGACAGCGGCAAAGTCATTGTAGATGGCATTGAAATAAACAAGTTGAGCGGCGATGACCTGACGGAATATAGACGTAAAGACATCGGTTTTATATTCCAGTCCTATAACCTGGTTCCTAACCTTACAGTGGGGGAAAACATTGAAGTGGTGTCCAACATCAGCAAATCCCCTTTAAATGTGGACCAAGTTTTAACGGCGGTGGAAATGCAGGACAAAAAGCGCCGCTTCCCCAGGGAGCTTAGCGGTGGTGAGCAGCAACGGGTCTCAATTGCCAGAGCCATTGTAAAAAATCCCAAGCTGCTGCTCTGTGACGAGCCAACGGGAGCTCTGGATTATCAGACGTCTCTCAGTATCCTGAAGCTGTTACAGCAAGTCAATGAAAAATTTGGAACAACCATTTTGATGATAACCCACAATGCTGCCATTGCCGCCATGGCAAACAGGATATTTAGGCTGAGAAGCGGGGAAGTCGTTGATGAAGTGGTTAATCAGGTGATTGTTCCGGCCGAAAGGATTGAGTGGTGATGGTCTTGAATAGAAGAGTAATGCGGATGCTGAAAGAAAACAAACTGCGGTACATCGGTATCCTTGCACTTGTTATCCTTGGGAGCTATACCTTTATTGTAGCTGCCGGGCTTTCCCAGAATCTCGCTAGCCTGGTTACAACCTTTACCAAGGAGCATGTACAGGAAGACCTATTCTTTAGAGCCGACAAGGCTATTCCTGATAGAGCAAAATTCGAGAAAGAGGCTGGCGCCGTCATCGAGGACTACATGAGCTTTGACGCCGCCATGTCCGATACGCTTACCCTGCGAATCTTAAGCCAAACAAAAAAGGTGAATATCCCGGCAGTCACAGAGGGGCGGGCACTTTCCGGGCCGGGAGAAATACTCCTTGACCCTGCCTTCGCAAAGGCCAACGGCTACCCTGTAGGGAGTCAAATAGAAGCGGCGGGCAAAACCTTCACTGTGGCGGGCTTTATGTCCCTGCCCCATTATATCTATCCGCTGAAGAACGTGAATGATATATTGTATTCGCCCAATGAGTTTGGTGTGGCCGTTATAAGCCGTGAGGAATTTTCGGATATAGATAATGCTGCCGGCATCTATTCCGTCAGGTTTAATGACAGAACCAAGAGCCTTAACAAACAGGCGGTGGAATTGCGCGAAGGTCTGCGGGCAGAAGGCATAACAGTATCCGACTGGACTGACATTTCAGACAACAAACGGGCAAGAATGGTGTGGGCCTCCATAACCGGCATGCAAACCATGAGCGTACCGCTGCCGGCGGCGATGTTTCTTTTGTCCTGCTTAATTATCGGCATAATGTTCTGGCGTATGATCCGCCGTGAATCGGTGATAATAGGGACACTTTATGCCCAAGGCTACCGGCGGAGAGAGTTAATGCGGCACTATATGGCTGTCCCGCTACTGCTGGCTTTGGTGGGCGGAATGATAGGAAGCTTGTTGGCACTCCCCTCTATCGCGCCGATGGTTATAGCCATGATTTCCTACTATAACGTTCCTGTTCCGGGCATTGAACTGAGCTTTCTAAATGTACTGATCGGAATACTGACGCCTACACTGTTTTTAGGCCTAAGCAGCTACCTGGTTATACGTTCGGAACTTAAAAAGTCCCCGGCCGAGCTTATGAAGGGGGATAAACAGAAAACCAAGGTTAATGCCCTGGAGCGGGCCTTTAGACTGGAAAGGTTTAAGTTTGGCACAAAATTCAAGCTGCGGGAGCAGTTTAGAAGCATATCACGGCTTATGTTTCTCTTGCTGGGTGTTACCAGCGCCTCTGTCTTAATGCTATTTGGTTTCACTGTTTTGAACTCTATGAACCATGTGTTTAACACCTCGGATGTATACCGGTTTGAATACGAATATGCCTTCAGGGATTTACAACTTGGTGAGGCGCCGGAAGGGGCGGAGGCCTTTAATGCAGGAAAGTTTTATCCTGAAAACAATGAGAGAATTGAATTTTATATATCCGGGATAGAGTCGGATTCAACGCTTGTGATTCTGAAGGATAGTAAGGGGAATCCCATTCCCAACAATCAAACAAATATTACCAAGTCTTTGTCCAACCGGCTTGGCATTAAAGCCGGGGATACCGTAAGTTTCATCAACAAAGAGGATGGGAAGCCCTACACCTTCCATATTGACGCTGTTGCCGATTCCTACGTTGAGCAGTTTATATATGTGCCGATACATGAGTTTAACAAGAGGATGGGGCTTCCGGAAAACAGCTATATGGGACTATTCAGCACAAAAAGACTTGATATTCCTGATGAAGAGCTATCGGGAACAAAATCCATGAGTGAACTGCCCGGCGCAATGGATGAATTTATGGGGCAGATGATTTCCATGGTAGCATTGATGACTATTGTTTCCAGTGCTGTGGCCTTGATTATCCTCTATCTTGTAACTTCGTTGATAATTGAGGAAAACAGAAACACCATATCACTTTTCAAGGTATTTGGCTACCGGCGCCGGGAGATTAAATCCCTGATACTAAACAGCTCCACATTTGTCATAGTGGCCGGATTTTTAGTCGGTATTCCTGTTGCGGCGGCGTCGATGGGTGCAGTGTACGGCTATCTTGGCAATATGATAAATTTAGTGCTGCCGGCTATTGTAAGCCCCCTCTATGTGGCAATATCCTTTGCAGCCATCATGCTGACCTACCAGATAAGCAAGCTGCTGTGTGCAAAGAGCTTGGAGACGGTTTCCATGGGCGAGGCGCTAAAGGCGGGAGCTGAATAGAATAAGCTTTTATATCCATGATAGCCTGGACACTGCAAAGACTATTGAAATAAACTATTACGCGTACGCGTTGGTAGGATTAGACGAAGTAGCGTTTTTGTCATCAAATATCCAATTAACGTTTTTGTCATCCTGAGCGAAGCGAAGGATCTTGCGAAGCGAAGGATCTTGCGAAGCGAAGAATCTTAAAGAGGTGATAACTTGTATTTCGTGTATATGTTGACCAATTGGAGCAATAAGGTTTTATATACAGGTATCACTAATGATTTGGAATGTAGAATATATGAGCATCAAAACAAAATTGTAAAAGGTTTTACCGCGAAATATAATGTAACCAAGCTAGTATATTTTGAATATACTCCAGATGTAATCTCAGCCATAGCTAGAGAAAAGCAGGTTAAAGGCTGGACAAGACAAAAGAAGAATGAACTTGTAGAAAGTATAAATCCAGAGTGGAAAGATTTATCTGGAGAAATCTAAAAGAAAGATTCCTCGTTCCACTCGGAATGACAATTTTGCTGTTGTCATCCTGAGCCAAGCGAAGGATCTATCTCTAGAAACAGATTCTTCGGGCTGCGCCCTCAGAATGACAGAGTCGGATTCTTCGGGCTGCGCCCTCAGAATGACAGAGTCGGATTCTTCGGGCTGCGCCCTCAGAATGACA
>JAENYX010000008.1:63513-87834 GCA_016841565.1 Clostridium thermobutyricum
CTGCGCCCTCAGAATGACAGAGTCGGATTCTTCGGGCTGCGCCCTCAGAATGACAAATAAAGGAACGAAATTCTTACAATGTTCACCTAACATAACCAAAAAATGCTACCTTGGAATGGTATTAATTGGACATTAAACATAAACAATATGATACAATATAAATATAGGATTTGCACGTATGGAGGAGGGTGTATTATTGATATGCCTGATAATATCGATTTAATGGACAAGGATAAGCTCCTGAAGATATTCGATTATCTTAATGAAAGGCTGAAAGAGAATCAATTACAGCTTGAAATAACAGTTTATGGCGGTTCTATTATGACCATGGTTTATGATAACAGGCCCGCGACCAAAGATATAGATTGTGTTTTTGGCGAAACTAACTACAAGTTATTGGACAACATATTAGACCTTACAAAATTTGCTTTTAATCTTCCTGATGGATGGATAAATGAAGAAATAAAAGAGCCGCTTAAATCAATAATAAAAGAGGACAAAGAAACATATAGAGTCTATTCTAACCTGAAGATATTAAAGCCTAAAGCTGAGCAATTGTTGGCTATGAAAATACTAGCTGCAAGGCCAGAACCATCAAAGGATTTTATTGATGCATATATATTGTGTAAAGACTTAAAAATAACCTCTAAGGATAAGCTTATGGATACAATTACAGTCTATATACCTCTGACCTTACTAGGAGATAGACAAATAAGTTTTATTAAATACCTGGGGGAGGATTTAGGATATGATTGGAAATAGGTATTTACAATCCCTATTTGAATATCCGGACCAAGATACAGGTTTAAACCAACTGTTAGAGCTATTAAAATCAAAGGATAAGTCATTTTTAGACAGTTTATACGAGCCTGTGGATTTGGATGCATGTGATGACAGAGAAATCAGATATTTAATACTGGTGTCGGCCTTAATAGATTATTATTTACAGCTACATTGTATTGGTGTTCCTGACTGGATTAGAGATAAAAGGTTAGCGTTTGGAAAGCCTTATTATCATTCTAAAAGAATAAGTGATTTTGAAAAAGTCAGATTGTTATATACTAATCCGGCACCAATGAAAGCACGAAATGTCTACTTTGACCCGGAAGCCATACAGAGGGTTTAAGTGAAAAGAGTTTTCTATATATAATATGATAAAGACTTTACACAGCTGTCATCCTGAGCGAAACGAAGGATCTTTGCTGAGGAGATTCTTCGGGCTTGGCCCTCAGAATGACAGATAAAGGAGTGTAATATTATTAGCGCGTTATATATAGTTAAAGAGAACAATATTTAGAGCAATAGTATAGATTTCAAAATACTATTGCTTTTTAGTTTATACACTTATTTGACACAATTAATGTTGTCCATTACAATATAATCCGTTCGGTGTATAGCAAATAATAATCCTATTGAAATAAAAGAGGGAGATAATTCTTTGATTAAAATATTCAAACACCTCAAAGGTTCGGCAGTGGTAATAACCGCAATATTTGTGCTTTTGCTTGTCCAGGCGCTGTGCGAACTGGTGCTGCCTGCCATTACATCGGATATGGTCAATGTGGGTATCCAGCAGGGAGGCATAATAGATGCCGTCCCCAGCGATATAAGGCAAAGCGAACTTACAAGGCTTATGCTTTATATGACGCCGGATGAGGCGGCCTTTGTAAAAAAATCATATAGTCAGGGCTCTCCGATAGACGGTGAGCCGGTCATGCAGCTTAAGGAAATGCAAAAAGATGAGCACAGCCGGTTAAACGGTATTTTTGGCAGAGCCATTACGGCAGCCGACACTGCTGCCGGGGATGGGACTTCTTCCACTTCCGGTCAACAGTTGCCGGAGAGCTTTATAACCCAAAGCGCTGTTCCCTATATAAGGAATGAGTACAGTGCCCTTGGCAAGAATACCGAGAGGATGCAAACTAATTATCTGCTGACAGCCGGCGGGAAAATGGCTGCCCTGGCGCTGCTTGCCATGGCGGCAGGCGTTTTGGTAACGGTGCTTTCGGCCAGGGTGGCGGCATCGCTGTCAAGGGTTTTGAGGGATAAAATATATAAAAAGGTTGTTTCCTTCTCCGGCAGTGAGCTTGACAGGTTCTCCATCGCTTCGCTCATTACCCGCAGTACCAACGACATCCAGCAAATTCAGGTCATGATGACAATGCTTTTCCGTATTGTCATATATTCGCCGCTGCTTGCCGCCGGCGGCATTATAATGGCACTGCGTACCAACACTTCAATGGCGTGGATAATAGCAGTAAGTGCCGGTGCCATCTCGGTACTGATTCTTACTTTGTTCTCTTTGGCAATGCCCAGGTTTAAGAAGCTTCAGGTTCTAATCGACAGGCTAAACCTTGTTACCCGCGAAATATTGACGGGCATTTCGGTTATCCGTGCTTTTTGTACCCAGCGGCATGAAGAAAAGCGGTTTGACCAGGCCAACAGGAATCTAATGAGAACCAACCTGTTTGTCAACCGTGTCATGACCTTTATGATGCCGTCCATGATGTTTATAATGAACGGTATAGCCGTTTTGATTGTATATACGGGCGCCTACGGTGTGAACAGCGGAGCCATGCAGGTAGGCGATATGATGGCCTTTATACAGTATACCATGCTTATTATAATGTCCTTCCTGATGATGTCCATGATATCCATTATGCTGCCCAGGGCCAGCGTTTCGGCCGGCCGGATAAACCAAGTGATAGAAACGCAGCCGTTGATTAAAGACCCCGACCGTCCGGTTCTGCCCCCTGCAAATGTTAGGGGAATGCTGGAATTTAGAAATGTTTCCTTCCGGTATCCCAATTCCGATGACTATGTACTTAAAGATATAAGCTTTACAGCAAGCAGCGGCGAGACCGTTGCCTTTATCGGCCCTACCGGCAGTGGAAAATCAACCATAGTAAGCTTAATCCCGCGGTTTTTTGATGTAACCGAAGGCGTAATTCTAATAGACGGGGTGGATATTCGCAGTATGTCGCTGCGTGACCTTCGCGAAAGGATAGGTTATGTACCGCAAAAAAGCGTATTGTTTTCGGGTACAATAGGTTCCAACCTGCGCTTTGGCAGACAAGACGCCAAAGAAGAAGAAATTGAAAGGGCTGCTGCCGTGGCCCAGGCGGCGGAGTTTATCGAGGAAAAGGAAGGCAAATATTTGTCCCCTATAGCCCAGGGCGGCTCAAACGTATCCGGCGGGCAAAAACAAAGGCTGTCCATTGCCCGCGCAGTAGTAAGAAGCCCTGAGATATATCTGTTTGACGACAGCTTTTCGGCCCTGGACTATAAAACCGATGCGGCGGTGCGCCGTGCGCTAAAAAAACATGCCACAAGAAGCACCACCATAGTAGTTTCCCAGCGTATCGGCACCATCCTGCACGCAGACCGCATCCTGGTGCTGGACAAGGGCAGTATAGTCGGAAGGGGTACCCACAGGGAATTGCTTGAAACCTGTGATGTATACCTAAGCATAGCCATGTCACAGCTGTCCGAGGAGGAGCTAGACCAAAATAAGAGTGAAGAAGGGAATGACTAGCCGGTGTCGGAAAAAAACAGACCATACAGAAGAACCGGCCCAGGGGGACACCATGGCATGGGCCATTTCGAGAAACCCAAAGACTTTAAAGGGGCCGCGGTAAAGCTTGTAGGATATATGAGTCATTACAAGTTCCGTTTGATGGGGGTTTTAGTTTGTGCTGCCGCCGGCACGGTATTCAACATTGTAGGACCGAAAATTTTGGGTAATGCCACCAGCGAAATCTTTGAGGGCTTTATTCGAAAAGTAAACGGCACCGGCGGTATAGATTTTCAAAGCATAGAGAGAATACTGCTGCTGCTGTTGTGCCTGTATATAACAAGTGCAGTATTTTCGATTTTCCAGGGCTGGGTTATGACAGGGGTATCAAACAGAATTACCTATCGTTTAAGGAACGATATATCCCGGAAGATAAACCGTATACCCTTCAAATACTTTGAAAGCAGAACCCATGGTGAAGTACTGTCAAGGGTTACCAACGATATCGACACGCTGGGCCGCAGCCTAAACCAGAGCCTTACGCAGCTCATAACATCACTGACTACCATTATAGGCGTATTCTTTATGATGCTTAGTATCAGTTTTACAATGACGATGGTAACGCTTGTTTTACTCCCTGTTTCCATATCTTTAATCGGAGCAATTATGAAACGCTCACAGAAATACTTCCGTGCCCAGCAAAAACATCTGGGTGAGATGAACGGCCACGTGGAAGAGGCCTATTCGGGGCTGAGTATTATAAAGGCCTACAACCGGGAAGAAGCCTTCGCAGACCAATTCCGGCAGATAAACGACAAGCTCTATGACTCGGCCTGGAAGTCGCAGTTCTTTTCCGGTATGATAATGCCCATAATGCAGTTTGTGGGGAACCTGGGCTATGTGGCGGTTGTGCTGCTTGGAAGCTATCTAACCGTAAGAGGTGCTATCCGGGTGGGGGACATACAGGCGTTCATGCAGTATGTAAGAAATTTTACGCATCCTATCCAGCAGGTGGCCCAGGTGACCAATATGCTGCAGTCCACCGCAGCCGCATCCGAGCGGGTGTTTGAATTCCTTGAGGAGGAAGAGGAGACGACGCTTCTTAAGTCCAGTCCGGTGCCGCCCCAGAACCTGGAGGGCAATATCTCCTTCAACCGTGTTTCCTTTGGATATAACACCAATGAGCCTGTAATACACGACTTTTCCGCCAGAATAAAAGCCGGGCAAAGGGTTGCGATAGTAGGCCCGACCGGGGCTGGAAAAACTACAATGGTGAAACTGCTAATGCGGTTTTACGATGTAAACGGCGGCTCCATAGAGGTGGACGGCCACGACCTGCGGGAGTTTGGCCGGAATGATATCAGGAGCATATTCGGTATGGTACTGCAGGACACTTGGCTTTTCAACGGAACCATTATGGAAAACATCCGCTACGGACGGCTGGATGCCACCGACCAAGAGGTGATTGAAGCGGCCAAGGCTGCCCATGCCCATCACTTCATAACCACTTTGCACGATGGCTATAATATGGTGCTAAACGAAGAGGTCACCAATATATCCCAGGGGCAAAAGCAGCTGCTTACCATTGCCAGGGCCTTCCTTGCCGATAAGAAGGTCTTGATTCTGGATGAAGCCACCAGCTCTGTGGATACGCTGACCGAGGTTTACGTCCAAAGGGCAATGGACAATCTTATGAAGGACAGGACCAGCTTTGTAATAGCTCACAGGTTGTCCACCATAAGAAACGCCCATTTGATACTGTACATGGAAAAGGGAGATATTGTAGAGCAGGGCAGCCATGATGAGCTCATGGCAAAGGGCGGCGCCTACGCCAGGCTATACAACAGCCAGTTTGACAGGGTATCATAGGGCTTATGAATACGGCTGCGGCTGCAGGATTTCCTGAGAATGCAGACGAATCAGTATATTAAAAAATGTTCATAAGAAAAATATGTTATACTGAACATTAGTAGAATATTGGGAAACATCATTTTATAATACAAACCTGTAACTCTGCAATAATATACTATATGCCTTGAATTCATAGATGTATAATTTATGAAAATACTTTCAAAGGAGTATGCTTCAT
Organism: Clostridium thermobutyricum; assembly: GCA_016841565.1. GTDB lineage: Bacteria > Bacillota > Clostridia > Ch29 > Ch29 > JAENYX01. The sequence goes on from JAENYX010000008.1 coordinate 69,117, forward strand.
TAATGTTACATCTTTTTTAATATACTGCTTTATTGTTGCATGGGTTTTCTTCGGTGTAATATTTAAGAATTTTTGCAGGAACTTCAAAAGACTGGTAATATAATTATGACATTATCTTTAAATTATTCTGCGATAATGGCATCGGGGGGTAGTTGAGCTAATTAAGAGGTGATTCATATGGATAGATTTATATATAAAAAGTCAGCAGGTATTACTGCGTTGTCAGCAAGCTTTGCTGATTTCAAATATAAAAGGCACTCTCACAAGGAGTATGCATTAGGTGTAACACTGCGAGGGATTCAGCAGTATAACTTAGATGGAAGTCTGCAATCATCATATCCAAATGGTGTTATGCTTTTTAATCCGGAGCAGCCCCATGACGGTATGGCACATGATAAGACAGGCATTGATTATGTTATGGTATATATTGAGCCCAAACTGTTTTTAGAGATTCTTAAAAAAAAGGATATAATCCGCTTCTCTTCTCCAATTGTGTATAATTGCAGGCTTCAACAAAGAATACTGAACCTTTCTTGTGCAATATTAAGTGGGAAAGATGAAGCATTGTGCAGTGAGCTGCTTTTGTCTCTCGCCGACAGCTTTACCCAGCCCAATCTTTTTATAAGCTATAGGAAGGAAAATGATTTAATCAGAAAAGCAAAAGATATGATTCATTGCAGTCTGGAAAACGTACTGAGACTTGATGACATTTGCAGAGAACTTAACATATCAAAATTCCAGTTTATCAGGATGTTTAAAACCAGTACTGGAATTTCGCCATATCAATATTTTCTAAACTGCAAGGTAGAACTTGCAAAGCAGTTAATAGAAAAAAACAAAGATGTTTATTCGGCAGTAGCAGAATGTGGTTTTGTTGATTTAACACATTTAAATAAGCATTTTAAAGGCATATATGGAATAACAGCATTTGAATATATGTCATACTTAAGTTAGGGAGGAGTTTTTAAAATGGAATTTGATAATAAGATTGTAGTTATACTCAGAAATGACCTTTTAATATGGCAAAAACTAAATGTTACAGCATTTTTAATGAGCGGAATTGGCGGAACTCAGGATATTATCGGAGAACCTTATGTAGATGGCGACGGGATAGCTTACTTGCCCATGTCGCAACAGCCTATTATGATTTATTCTGCAAGCAACCAGGAGTTGAAAGAGATACTGAAAAAGGCGCTTACCAAAGAGGTTAAAATGGCTATCTATACCGAAGAAATTTTCAAGACATATAATGATGTGGACAATCGTGCAAAGGTTGCAGAGTATAAAACTGATGACCTAAACCTTGTAGGTATTGGCATGATAGGAAAGAAGAATCATGTCAATAAGCTGACAAAAGGGCTTAACCTTCATAATTAGATAAATTCGGTTGCCCAGTGCAGAATTATGCGCATCAGTAAAAATTTAGGACGAAGATTATTATAATATTGGAGGTATTTCTATGAAGATAAATATTGTAAAAGAAAATGATATTGATATTGCCGTTGTAAATAGAAGTGAGATACTAATAATAGATGTTCAGTCGGCATTGGATTTTATAATGACAGTACAGTATGAAACGGATTGCAACCGTATAATATTGAATAAATCAGCAATATGTGAGGACTTTTTTGACTTAAGCACGAGGATTGCGGGGGAAATATTGCAAAAGTTTGTTAATTATAATGTGAAGATTGCCATTGTAGGAGATTTCTCTGTTTATACAAGCAAAAGCTTGAAGGATTTTATTTATGAGAGTAACAAAGGAAAAGATGTATTTTTCCTGCCGGATGAAAAACAGGCCATTGAAAAACTTAGTTTAGTGTAATACTGTTAAGTAGTTTGATGAAAAGTTTTAGACATTCAATGAACACCTAATTATTTTTTAATTTTCTAAAAAATTGCATTAGTTTACCCCAAAGTTTTATGATCATATCTCCAAAGCCAAGCTCTTTACCTATACGCTCTGCTATTATCATAATTACTTTTGTAATGATTAAAAATAAAAATAACCAAGCTACCACTCTTAGCACAAATTGAAGATCCAAGAGCCGTCACCTCCAAATCAGAACAGTTTATAATACACCAAACAGATGCAAAACTTTCACAGGAACGTGTTAAGTCAAACTGAGCTTAAATATATATTTCGTGCACTGAATATAAATAACCTCTCTTCCAAAATATGGTTACATTATATCATAGCCAAAGCTTTAAAACCACATTAAAGTTATATACCCGATAAATACGGAGTCCATCGGAACATGGTAGCAGAAGGAACACCAAAACTCAAATAGCGGCTGAGGCAAGACTGAAGCGCTCTCTCCAGTGAAGTGTTCCATAATAGTGAAAGATAACGATTGGTCTAGTATGATAGTCGCGGCTCAGACACTGTTTCCATTGACAAACCTGTCTAATGGTGTTAGACTATTGTTGTCTAATGGTACTAGACAGGAGGTGCATGTTTTTGAAAAAGTATAAACTGGGTGAAATGGAACAGAAATTTGCAGATTTGATCTGGGAACATGAACCAGTGACTTCCCGGGAGCTTACCGAGCTATGTGCCCGGGAATTTGACTGGAAACGGACAACAACTTACACAATGCTTAGACGGCTTTGCGACAGGGGAATATTTAAGAATGAGAATGGAACAGTCATTTCGTTAATGACGAGGGATGAGTTTTTGGCGTTAAAGGGAGAGAGATTTCTTGAGGAATCCTTTGAAGGTTCGTTGCCGAGGTTTATTGCGGCTTTTACGCGGCGTAAAAAGCTGAGCGACAGGGAAGTCCAGGAAATACAACAATTGATTGACGGGTATAGGGAGGGTTAGATATGTTGGAAAAGCTGTTTTTACAGGTTCTCAATATGAGTTACATTGGCGGTATAGTCATACTGTTTGTGCTGGCAGCAAGATTTTTACTGAAGAAAGCCCCAAAAATCTTTTCTTATTCCCTGTGGGCTGTAGCATTGTTCAGACTCTTATTCCCGCTTTCCTTTGAAAGCATGTTAAGCCTTATCCCTGTTAACCCGGAGCCTATCTCAAACGATATTTTATATGCCCATGCTCCCCAGGTCAATACAGAAATATCAGGCGTTGATTATCTTGCCAACTCATCTCTCCCGACGGGAACCATACATGGGAGTATAAACCCAATGCAAATTTGGGCTAATGTAGGTGCAATACTGTGGGTGGTTGGTATTTCAGTACTTTTAATTTACAGCCTGGCATCCCTCTTTAGCTTGAAAAGGAAACTGAAAAATGCGGTATACGACAAGGACAATATCTATCTTTTGTCCGGGATAGACACTCCCTTTGTGCTTGGAATTATCCGCCCCAGGATTTACCTGCCAATTTCGTTATCGAAATCAGAAAAGGACTATATATTATTGCATGAGCAAACACATATCAGGAGATTTGACCATGTATTCAGAATTATTGGCTACTTGACTTTGTGTATTCATTGGTTTAATCCTCTGGTATGGATAGCTTTTTTTATAAGCGGCAAGGATATGGAAATGTCCTGCGATGAGACGGTCATAAGAAAACTGGGCGATGGTGTAAAAAAAGAGTATTCATCATCCCTGTTATCGCTTGCCACAGCAAGGAGAACTTTAAGAGCAACTCCCCTTGCCTTTGGAGAAGGCGATACCAAAGGCCGGATCAGAAACGTAATGAATTACAAAAAGCCGGTGTTTTGGGTTATCATTATAGCGGTTATTGGTATTGCAACTCTTTCTTTTGGGCTCCTCTCAAATCCCAAAAATGAAATACTTACAGTTGAGGATTACGCCAATCAGTATATTCAACAGGTTATTGAGGGTTATGAAGAAGCCGAGTACCAAGATTTTAAAGTTGATGAGTACAGGATAGAATCCCTGAACAAATTAGCGGTGTTTGATGATTTAACGAATCATCCTATTGAATTATGGTCAATCAAATACAGATTAAAGCCTGATAGCATTCAAAATGTTATGCTTGCAGGAGGAATGAATGAGATAGACGGCTGGATTACCGAAGACAGCAGCATGGGCAAACCTGTGATGGTTTTCTCTTATAAGAAAGAAGAACCTGAATATTTAGGAATAATATGGACCGGTGAGATGGGTAATATGTTATCGGGTCAGGAAATTGCACTAAGAGAATTCCTGGAATCATCGGGGTATCTGCCGCAGGAATTTTTTGCCGGAGAACACGTTATTGCAAAATTTAAGCTTTCTACAGGTGAAACAGCTCAGGCACTATTATCACAGCCTGCATCCAAAGGCAGCCAGGGCATATGGTGTGTGGAAAGATGGATGGATGGTAATGGAACAGTATATTATAACGATCCGCAGGTTGACAGCGTATTAGCCGATTATTACGCCGAATTACAGAAACAGTGCGATAATGGTCACCATCCATGGCTTCTGGACCCATCGGATGTTGCCCTGGATTTTATTCATGGAACATTAGGCCAGCCCGGTGATGGTGAAACGGTTGAAATGATAGATAATGCATCGGCGGATGATTTTTTGCAAACGCCAACAAGCACATATATCGGACTTATATCCAATTTTGCCGAGTCTTATCCCAATCTTTTTCATTTCGACCCCGTTGAATGGATAACTTTGGAGGACACCGAAAGGATAGAAGAGCTTGGCATTCAATCATACGATATGCCTAACGGATACTACATCCATAATCCCAGAGAGGATAACCTTGCCTTTATGGTAAACGAGGATACTGAATATAACTTCATCGATTGGGGTAATGATTTCGTTGCCCGGGGCGAGGATCGATTCTACAGCACCACAGATAAGGCAGAATTCATCCGCTATCTGAATACTTATTCCGATATGGCGGCTAAAGTGCCGTTCTGGATAGAAACAAAGGACGGTTATGTTGTAAGTATTACCGAGCAGTTTGTGAATTGATGCGTCAGAACCACAAGGGTCAATAAAATAAAGCTTAAAATAGGATGATTGTAATTATCGACAACAAGCAGGGCTCACCCATGACTATCACCTTCCTCATTCCTTCCCCATATAGTAGTATTGAGCAATACCATTTGTTCAATGACCAGGGAGAATGGGGAGGTGCGTTTTTTGCAATACTATTACGGTGATAAAACCCCGCTGAGGGTATTGGATGAAATAGAGTTCTGGAAGCAGCAGGAAAGCGAGCATACTGTGGTAATCCGCCAGATTGTAAGGGACCTGGAAAGGGTTTTTGTGCAGCAGCTTAAGGAATGGGAACTGGCCTTTGCTCAAGCGGAAGGAAATGCAGTCATGTATATTGAGGCGGTTATAAGGTCGAAGGGAGCAATAAGCCCTGCACTATGTAAAAAAATTAAACAGTTTGCAGTGTTTGCACGAAATCAAAGCCTGGGCTTTGTGGCTTTTTTGGACCGGCTTATCGCAGAGAGTAATGCGGTAAGCAGTAATGAAGTAGCGGTGGTGGTAATCAACCATATTCGCAGGGAATCCGAATACTTTATTGGAATCATCGCTGCAGCCCTGAAGTGCTTCTAGATATGTATGTGTTCCGGGAATAAGGTATAGTATAAGAGCCGGTGCAGGAGAATTTCTCCTGCTATTTTTTAGCCCCAAATTGATGTATTATTGTATCGATGTGTCAAGAGAACAGCCCCCGATGACACCCCCGCGTGTTTATTAAATCTTCATTTTGGTGTATTATTGTATTAATAAACTCAAGTACCGTTTGGGGTGATTTTATGAATATAAGAGAAAAACAGGAACAGCGTGAGCTGCAGACACTGCCGCATTATGCCTGTCATTCTGCAAACAGCAGGGGACGGGAAAGGCAGGAGGACAAATGCGACATAAGGACCGAGTTCCAGAGGGACAGGGACAGGATTGTGCATTCCAAGGCCTTCAGGCGGCTGAAGCATAAAACGCAGGTTTATATATCCCAGGACAACGACCATTACAGGACAAGGCTGACCCATACGCTGGAGGTAAGCCAGATAGCCAGGACAATCGGCAACGGCCTTATGCTCAACGCAGACCTGATAGAGGCCACTGCTCTTGCCCACGACTGCGGACATACGCCTTTCTCTCATTCGGGTGAAGAGGTTCTTGACGACCTGATGCCGGGAGGCTTCCGCCATAATGAAAACAGCGTAAGGGTGCTGACGGCAATAGAGGAAGGGAGTGCCGGCCGGGGCTTAAACCTGACCTGGGAGGTGCTGGACGGAGTCCTTTACCACAGCGGCTTTGACGGTAAGGATAGAGAAGCCTCTACGCTGGAAGGCCAGGTTATCAAGCTGAGCGATAAGATTGCCTATGTCCAGCATGATATTGACGACAGTATAAGGGCGGGAATTATAAAGCATTCCGAGCTGCCCTCCGAGTGCATACAGCTGTTGGGGGACACCCATTCAAAGAGAATATCCACTCTGGTCAGGGATGCAATAGAATACAGCAGTTCGCTTATAGAAAAAGGGACCAACTCCATAAGGCTGAGCCCTCCCATCAAGAAGGCCCTTGTAGGGCTTCGGGACTATATGTTTGAAAACGTCTATTTCGGACCGGTATGCAAAGCCGAGAGGGAAGGTATAAGATACGTCATAGAATTTCTTTTCGGATACTATATGAAAAATCCGGACAAAATGCCCGGATTCTATCAAAGAATAACTGAAGAGGAGGGTATGGAAAGGGGTGTCTGCGACTATATCTCCGGCATGACCGACAATTATTGTATCGACACCTTTAAAAGCATTACCATACCCAGGGCTTTCAATATATAACACCGTCTTAGTGAGATACCGTCAGGGCGCCGCATTTAACAAGTGCGGCTTTTACTATTTCCTTCTCCCTGGCAGTCAGGGGCTTTAGAGGGCGCCTGGGCATGCCTCCCTGGTAGCCCAGCATGTCCAGGGCTGCTTTAAGCGCCGGTATGCCAAACCTGCCTGTTACCAGGTAGTTTGGTTCAAGTATTCTTAGCTGCAGCTCTTTGGCCTCTTCCAGTTTTCCCTTCCGGAACAGCTCAACCAGCCGGCAGCATTCCCCGGGCAATATATTGGCAGCGGCCAGGGTACCACCCTTAACTCCTATGGCCAGTGCCGGCAGAAGGTATCCCGCATTACCGGCAAATACCGAAAAATCATCGACGGTATCCCTGACCAGTTGGGCCAGCTGTACAATGTTTCCGGCCGTGTCCTTTATACCTATTATATTAGGGTGCTGTGAAAGCCTTGCCACCAGCCCCACAGAGAGATTGATGCCTGTGTTTTTGGGCATGTTGTATATCATAAGCGGCACCGGTGAGTTTTCGGCCGTTTCTATGTAGTGGCTGTATAAGACATCTTCATTCATTGAGCCCTTATAATAGTGGGGGGGCAGTACAAGCACTGCATGGACGCCGGCCTCAGCAGCCTTAATGCACAGGTCTATGGTTTCCCTGGTGGTCTCGCATCCGGTGCCGGCGATTATCTTTTTATCGGGATTGAAGTTTTCCACTACATACTTTATCAGTTGTATCTTTTCATTGGTATCCAGGTACGCAAATTCGCCGTTGGTTCCCAGTACCACAATTCCATCGAGGTCTGTTTTTCCCCACCGTTCCAGATTATGGGCAACCTTTCCATAGTCGATTTCCTCCATCTCATTGAACGGTGTTACTATGGGCGTATAAATCCCCCTAAACATGTCTTATTCCTCCCTTAACAAGAATCTCCCATACTATTCCCAGATTCAGGAGTCCGATTATATTGATATTCTACCATACTTTATGCTGATTTGTCTTAATGAATAGAACCGGCAGGGAAAATAAGCGAACATATTTTTGTAGATATTAAGGCATACCATGAAGGAATTCATGCACATTTGTAGAAATGAATAATAAGAATAAGTATTAGATGTAATGCCGTGTATCGCGCCGACGCCCCACAAGGTATATAATGCAGTTTTATTGACTAAAATACTAAGGACAATTGGGGTCAAAAAAATAATAGAAAATCTTGAAGGAATAATGCTTATTGTGTCGAATAAACTAAAAACTGTGGAACTAAGGGAGGGGGAAGAGTCCCTGAAGGGTTCCGAAAAGGTGAGTAAAATGGAATATCGTTTTCCCGAGGAATTCGTCAACAAAGTCCGCGAAGCCAACGATTTGGTGGAAATAGCATCAGAGTATATGACACTTACAAGGAGCGGAGACAGGCACAGGGGATTATGCCCATTTCACAGGGAAGATACGCCTTCGTTTAACATTTCGGCCGATAAGCAGCTATACCACTGTTTTGGCTGCGGCGTTGGCGGAAATGTAATTACATTTATAATGAGCATTGAAAATTTAGGCTTTGTGGATGCCGTCAAGCTGCTGGCCGACAGGGCCGGTATGTCTCTTCCGCAGAACGGCCAGGAAAAGGGCGTAAGCGAGAGGTATAAAATATCCCAGAGAATACTCGAGGCAAACGTTGCGGCAGCCAGGTACTATGCAAAATGTCTCTCGGGCAGCCAAAAGGCCATACAATACCTGTCGGGGAGAGGGCTGAGCAGCAAAATTATCCGGCAGTTCGGCCTGGGCTATGCTCCGGAGGATGGAGACAGCCTGATGGGCTATTTGAAAAAGGCCGGTTTTTCGCCGGCAATAATAGAAAAGGCCGGGTTGATAAGCCGGAGCAGACGCAGCGGCAGTGTATATGACAGGTTCAGGGACAGGATAATATTTCCCATAATAGACGTGCGAAACAGGGTTATTGGCTTTGGAGGCAGAAGCATGGGGGCTTCAAAGGGTCCGAAGTACCTGAACTCGCCCGAAACGCCGGTATTTGTAAAGGGAAGCACATTATACGGGCTCAACGATGCAAAAAGACATATAGTCAATGGAGAAATAATAGTAGTAGAAGGATATATGGATGTGATTTCCCTGCATCAGGCCGGCATTAATAATGCCGTTGCTTCTCTGGGTACAGCCTTTACACCCAGGCAGGGAGAAATACTCAAAAGGTACAGCAGCAGCATAGTAATAGCTTACGATACCGATGCCGCAGGACAGGCGGCCACGCTAAAGGGTATGGATATCCTGGAGGCGGTGGGCTGTAAGGTAAAGATACTGGAACTGCCGGAGGGAAAGGACCCCGATGAATATATACAGACTCATGGCAGGGACAGCTTTAAAGATTTGGTGGCCGGTGCACTGCCGCTTGTTGACTACAAGATTGCCATGCTGGAGAAAAAATATAATCTGACCGACAGGCACGACAGAATGGAGTTTTTGAAGGAGGCAGCCCTGGTACTGGCAAAGCTGGACAGCGAGCTGGATAGGACCGAGTATATAAGGATGGTGGCAGATAAAGCCGGAACCTATGAGGCGGCGCTCAGGAAAGAAATTGTCCGAATAGCCCATGCAGGCAGGGAGCGCAAAAGGAATATATCTGGTAAAAATAGACATAATAATAATACTCAGGAATATAGTTATTCTGTTAAAGCGGCAAATATTGAAGCTGAAAAAAACCTGCTGATACTGATGCTCAAGGAAAAGAAGTTAAGCCAACATATATCCGAAAGGATAAGCGCTGAGGATTTCACCGACCGGCTTCACAAAAAACTGTATGAAATGCTGCAGTCAGCCCGCCGGGAAGATGCCGACATAATAAACGCTTTTGACGATCAGCGGGATGTAAACAGGGTGGTGGCCATGATGCAGGAAAGTTTACCGGTAGCCCTGGAGGATATAGATAAAATGATAAGCGATTGTATTCATACAATTACAATTCATAAATACAAGTTGAGGGTCAGTTTTCTGAAAGGGGAGATTGAGAGATTGGCGGGCAGGGGGGCAGCAAGGACCGAGGATGAAGAGAAGGAGTATAAGGGGTATTGTGAAGAGTTTATGAGTATACAAAGAAAACTTAAAGGGTTGTAAAGGTCTATACAGAGGGGAGGGGATGCCAATGAAGACCGAGAATGCATCCAAAGAGAATCATAATAAGAAGCATGAGCTTGGTGGGGACAGGATTGATGAAGTAAAGGAATTGATAGAAAAGGGTAAAAACAAAGGTATGCTTACCTATAAGGAAATAATGGATACCCTTGAGGAGATAGAACTGGATCCGGAGCAGATAGAGAAGATATATGATACCTTCGATGAATTGGGCATAGATATTTTGGGGGAAGACGAAATAGTCAAGGAAATGATTAAGGATGAAGCAGAGCTTGAGGCCGCGGAGTTTACCGTTCCCGAGGGAGTAAATATAGATGACCCTGTCAGGATGTATCTCAAAGAGATTGGGAAGATTCCCCTTTTGACAGCTGATCAGGAAGTTGAATACGCTATGGCTATTGAAGAGGGCGATGAAGAGGCAAAAAGGAAGCTGGCCGAAGCGAACTTAAGGCTGGTGGTCAGCATAGCCAAAAGATACGTTGGCAGAGGTATGTTGTTCCTGGATCTGATACAGGAAGGCAACCTTGGCCTAATAAAAGCAGTGGAAAAATTCGACTACAGAAAGGGTTTTAAATTCAGCACCTATGCCACATGGTGGATTAGACAGGCCATAACCCGGGCCATTGCCGACCAGGCCAGGACAATCAGGATACCGGTGCATATGGTTGAAACCATAAACAAACTAATAAGGGTGTCAAGACAGCTTCTCCAGGAATTGGGGAGAGAGCCTCTACCCGAAGAAATTGCCGAGGAGATGGGACTGTCGGAGGATAAGGTCAGGGAGATATTGAAAATCGCACAGGAGCCGGTTTCCCTGGAGACACCCATCGGGGAAGAAGAAGACAGCCATCTGGGCGACTTTATACCCGATGATGATGCGCCTGCTCCGGCCGAAGCAGCAGCCTTTACAATGCTCAGGGAGCAGCTGGTGGATGTATTGGATACCCTTACTCCCAGGGAAGAGAAGGTACTCAGGCTGAGATTTGGCCTTGATGACGGCAGGGTAAGGACACTGGAGGAAGTAGGCAGAGAGTTTAACGTTACAAGGGAGAGGATTAGACAGATAGAAGCAAAGGCGCTGAGAAAATTAAGACACCCCAGCAGAAGCAAAAAGCTAAAGGATTATCTCGAATAATTTACAGCAATAACCGGTTGACAATAGTGTTCTAACGTGTATAATATATATTGTTAACCTCATTCCTCAGTAGCTCAACGGTGGAGCACTCGGCTGTTAACCGAGGGGTTGCTGGTTCGAATCCAGCCTGAGGAGCCATATTCGGGCCTTTAGCTCAGTTGGCAGAGCAACCGGCTCATAACCGGTCGGTCCGGGGTTCGAATCCCTGAAGGCCCACCATAAAGAAAAGCACTTAAGGGTGCTTTTTTTATATTTGGTGACATTTCAAAAACATAAATACCAATACTCAAGTTGCCAATTGCTCTAATTAAATGTAAAATTAAATTATACATAATAAAAAAACTTCGAAACGGGAGGAAAAGTTTTGATTGATACGGTACTTTTTGACCTTGACGGCACTTTGCTGTCAATGGATATGGATAAGTTTATGCACTCATACTTCGAGGGAATCTCCAATAGCTTTTGCCGGCTCGTTGAACCGGCAGCCCTTATAAAGAATATAATGTCGGCAACCAGGTATATGGTTGAAAACACCCAATCAGACAAGACAAACCAGAAAGCCTTCGAGGAGGAATTCGAAAGGCTCATGGGCTGCGATATAGCTCCTCTTATGGATAGGTTTGAACTGTTTTACCGGACCGACTTTAAAAAACTTGAAAGCATTGCTTACAACCAGCCCATCTGCAGCAAGGTGGTGGATATGGTCAAAAGTAAGGGATATGAAGTGGTACTGGCCACCAATCCGCTGTTCCCCAGGATTGCTATTGAGGAGAGGGTAAGATGGACGGGTATCGACGTAAACTGCTTTAAGACCATTACCTCCTTCGAGGAAATGCATTATTGCAAACCGCAGATTGAATACTATCAGGAGATCATGGAAATAATTAACAAGAGACCGGAAAACTGCCTGATGATAGGCAATGACGTCGAGGAGGACATGATAGCCCACAAACTGGGCATGAAAACCTTTCTGGTGGATACCCATCTCATAAAGAGGGGAGATAAGCTGCCACCGGTGGACTACATAGGAGGATACCAGGATTTGTACAACTTTGTATTGAATGAGCTGCCCGACCTCAAGGAGAAGGCTGTATGAGACTAAGCCCGCGGCTTACGGCCATTGCTGGCATGGTGCGGCAGGGCAGCAGAGTGGCCGATATAGGCACCGACCATGCATATATACCTGTTTTTTTGATAGAAACCAATAAAGCGCAGCGGGCGGTGGCCAGCGATATAAATATCGGCCCCCTCTCTAAGGCAAGGGAGGTTATAAGGCAGCGCCGGCTTGAGGAAAGGATAGATACTCGGCTGGGCAACGGTTTGGATGTCATAGAAAGCGGCGAGGTGGATACCGTAATACTGGCCGGTATGGGCGGAATGCTTATACGGGACATACTTAAGGCGGGACAAAGGGTGCTGGAGGGTGTGGAAAGGCTGGTGCTGCAGCCTATGAACGCCCAGGAGATAGTCAGGGAGTGGCTGGTGCATAACGGCTATGCAATTGTGGATGAGGACCTTGCCCGGGAAGGGGATAAGATATACCAGATAATCGCAGCACAGCCCGGGAGTCAGCAAATAGACGACCCCTTCTATTTTGAAATAGGAAAGCTGCTGATAGAGAAAAAGCATCCCCTGCTGCCCCATTTGTTGAACAAGAAGCTTAAGGAATACAATAGTATAATAACCGGTTTACAGGGGGCGACCAAAGCTGGCACGGCCCGAAGGCTGGAGGAATATAAGCTTAAGCGGGGCAGACTTCAGGGGGTGATGGAACAATGCGGGAGAAAGCATACTTAACCGTAAAGGGTTATGGAGAGCGGGAAATAGTAATACAAAAGTCCAGATTCATAGCCCAGGTAAACAGGGCCCAAACCGAAGAAGAAGCTTCGGTCTTTGTCCGGGAGATTAAGAAGAAGCACTGGAGCGCCACCCACAACTGCTCGGCATACACCATAGGCGGAATGCACGGAATCCAGAAGGCCAACGATGACGGCGAACCGGGGGGAACGGCAGGTATACCCATTCTGGAAGTGATAAAGAAGAGGGAGCTTAAGAATACCGTAATAGTTGTAACCCGGTATTTCGGCGGCACAAAGCTTGGAGCAGGAGGGCTTATCCGTGCATACGGGAGGGCTGCCTCCGAAGGCCTGGATGCGGCAGGGGTTGTGCAAAGGGAGCTCATGCGGTCCATGGTTGCAGGCTTTGACTATACCTGGCTTGGGAAAATTGAGAATGAACTGGGCGGTACCACTTACAGGCCCAAGTCAACCCAATACACCGATAAAGTAGTAATGGAAATATTGGTTCCGGTAGACCAGGAGGGCGGATTTACCGACTGGGCGGCCAATCTGACCAACGGCCAGATTGATATCCGGAAGGGCCAAACAGAGTATGTGGAATATGAGATATGACATTTATAAAAAATGGGCTTGTCAGGGAGGCTAAAAGATGGCTGTGGAATGTAAAGCTATAGTAGAATTTATGGAAAGACTGGCGCCCATTCACATGGCGGAAAAATGGGACAATGTAGGACTGCAGCTGGGGGATCCCCTGGCAAAGGTGAGCAGTATACTGGTGGCCGTTGATCCGGTGGAGGAGGTAGTCCGGGAGGCGGTGGAAAAAAGAGCCGACATGATAATAACCCATCATCCTTTCTTTTTTGACACCGTCAAAACGCTGCGCCAGGATACTGCTACCGGCAGGATAGCGGCCCTTCTTATAAAGAACGGTATTTCGCTCTACTGTGCCCATACCAACCTGGACAATGCTCCCGAGGGTATAAACCAGCACCTTGCAGAGCTGCTGGATTTAAGGGAGCTCATGACCCTGGAACCCCTTGGCGGATGCGGATACCACAAAATAGTGGTTTTTGTTCCGGCCGGGCATGAAGACAGGGTAGCCCAGGCAATGTCGGAGGCGGGAACAGGCCGGATTGGAAATTACAGTCATTGCAGCTTTAAGGCAAAGGGCGTTGGGACGTTTATGCCGGGGGACAATACCGACCCTTTCATAGGCCAAAGGGGAGAGCTAGAACGGGTGGAAGAATACAGGGTGGAGACCATTGTGCCCTCCGAGCTGACCGGCCGTGTGGTGAGGGAGATGCTGGCAGCACATCCCTATGAGGAGGCTGCCTATGACATATACAGTTTGCAAAACGGGCGCTCGGATATCGGGGCCGGACGGGTGGGATTGCTGCCCCAAGCAGTTTCTCTCGGAACATTTGTGCAGAGGGTAAAGAAGGTACTGGATCTCACGCAGGTAAGGTGCCTGGGCAGTAACGACATGATGGTCAGAAGGATAGCTGTTTGCGGAGGTAGCGGCGCAAGCCTTATAGATATGGCAGCGGCAATGGGGGCCGACGTATTCCTGACCGGCGACATTAAGCACCATGATGCGCTTAAATCCCGGGGGCTGGGGCTGGCATTGATTGACGCCGGGCATTACGGTACCGAGAAAATAGCTGCAGACATTATAAAAGCTCATATTGACAATCAGATAAAGGGAACCGACATGGAAATAGAGGTGATAAAATCACAAATAAGTACCCATCCCTTTATCATTGTATAGATTCCCGTATTCCAGGTTCGGGAGAGGAGTTGATAAGCAATGAGGCAAATGGACTTACTGTGGAAGCTTCAGGACTTAGACACCCGTATAGGCGAATTGGAAAAGAAGCTTGCCGTTTATGCCAACAAGACAAAGCTCAGACAGCTGAAAAGTAAGTTTGACACTGAAAAGGGCTTGCTGGAAAAGGAGGAGGCGGCGCTAAAAGCTACCATTAAGTCATTAAAAAGCAACAGGGTCAAAGTCGAAGAACTTAAATTCAATTACGAAAAAACCGAGCAGAAGCTGTACAGCGGCGAAGTATCCAATGTGAAGCAGCTTGAGGGCATGCAGAAGAACCTGGATGAAATGCAAAGGAACATGGAAACCCTGGAGACCGATTATGGCAATTACCAGGGCCAGAAAACAAGGCTTGAGGATCTGGTAAAAACAAGCAAGGTTAAGCTTAAAAAATGGAAGAATACATTCAACGGGCTTAAAGAAAAATATACTAAGGAAGAAAAGGAAGCCAAGGCAGAGTACCAGGATATCACAAAAAAGAGGCAGGAACTTATTAAAAAAATCGATGAGAGCATCTTAAATAGATACGAGAGGGTGCGGCTGGGAACCGATATGGCAGTGGTGGCCATAGAAAACGGTAAATGCAGCGGGTGCCACATGGAGGTATCGGTCGTGTATACCGAAAAGCTAAAGGAAGATGCTCTGGTTAACTGTGAAACCTGTGGCAGAATACTCTATCCAAAAAAAGATTAGTGGGGGTAACAATGGATAAATTAATAATGTACGCCGACGGAGGCTCCCGGGGAAATCCTGGAGATGCAGGCATCGGCGTAGCCATATTCGATGAAAAGAAAAACACGGTTGCGCAGATAAGCAGGTATATCGGAACCCAGACAAACAACGTGGCCGAGTACTATGCCCTGATAAGAGGACTGGAAGAAGTGGTATCCCTTGGAGCAGGACATGTTGACATATACATGGACAGCGAGCTGGTTGTAAAGCAGATAAAAGGCGAGTACCAGGTCAAAAGCGAGGGATTAAAACCGTTGTATGAAATAGCCAGGGCATATCTGAGAGCCTTGCGAGGCTACTCAATAAGCCATATAGGAAGAAACGGAAACAAGCTGGCCGATAAACTTGCCAACAATGGAATGGACAGTAAGGACAGCCAGATAGTATAGGTTGACATAAAGGAAAAGTGGTGTTAACATAGTCTTTACATGATTGAATTGAATAATGTCAGCGAGTAAGTCAGATGGTCGCGTGAGCCCGTTCGGGTTCACGAGGAAAGTCCGAGCTCCGTAGGGCAAGGGTGCCGGGTAATACCCGGTGGAGGCGACTCTAAGGAAAGTGCAACAGAAATACACCGCCCAGCACTTAACTAAGCATAGTGATGTTGTATAGACCGGATGTTTCGGTATAGTAAAAAAATCGCTATACGCAACACCGTATTTAGTTAAGTGCTGGGTAAGGTTGAAATGGCGAGGTAAGAGCTCACCAGCGTGCAGGCGACTGCACGGCTATGTAAACCCCACCCGGAGCAAGACCAAGCAGGGACGAAAAAGCGGCGGCCCGTCGTGTCCCGTGGTAGGTTGCTTGAGCCTGCTGGTAACATCAGGCCTAGATAGATGACCGTCTAATACAGAACTCGGCTTATAGGCTTACTCGTATGATTTTGGCAATAGGATTATACGCCACTGACGTATAATCCTATTCCTATTTCAGCGATTTTTAGTGAATCATGTACCTGTAAACAAATTATATCATGGTACATTCTCAAAGCTTAGTTATAATTTTTGATATTGGCCAGTCGGTTCTTTGATACATATAGCCATAGCTGAGGCATACAAGCTCATTCTTTGATTGATTAATGTGTCGCGTTTTAAGAATAATGCGTCTTAACTGACTTAAAATTGAGCCAGCTAAGACGTCTTATTAAGCCTAATTTACATTCAAAAGCTTTCCCATAAAGAGCACGGATCCTGTGGTGTCGTTAGTTATTATAAGCATAAAAGGCCTGTCAGCTATAAAAGTAATAGGATCCACCACAGCCGACTCTGCCATCTCTACTACAGTTGCTGCGGCAGCCTCACTGCCTTCTTCATTCACTTCAATTACCGCCTTGTGAAGGACCCTGCTTATATATATGCCTTCTCTAATTCCGGAAAAATCCGCATTTTCGCTAAAGGCCTCCTCCATACCTAGATATTTCAAGGTTTCATTTAGGTTTTTAATTCCGTACTCCAGTTTAAACCTTGGTATTTGTAGAAGTACATCATCAGTTTCTGCCACGCTGTTACGAATGTCATTCCACTTTTTAACAGTCATACCTTCTATAAACTCATTGATGCTGACGTCCTCATTCGGGAGTATGGCGTACATGGACATCTTGCCATTTCCGTAGGGAAGTCTTACAGCTTTGTAATCATCGCCTTCTGTATACAGGACCTTATCCTTAAGGCTCATCATCTTCACGGTTTGCTCGCTGCCTTCGAACGTTTTAAAGGTACCGTCATAGGTTCTTTCCGGGTTAAACTGTTTGCTCCATTCTCCCTTAAAGTAGATAGCATTGATAAGGTACATGACAACATTTGGGTTTATGGGCGGCTCCAGCATTCTATCGATTTTCCCTTTAGTCGCATTGTCTATCCACTCATTTATGGTATTTACCGCAGAATCTTTTGAAAAGTCCAGGGTATCAATTTCTGCATTAAAGTTGCTCTCGTTGTTTAATAAAAAATTTTCTTTTACCTCTTGACCATGCCTTATCCATATGGAATTTGCAATGTTTAACTCTATCTTCTTATCTGCATTTTGAAGGTAATTGAGCAGGTTGCTGTAGCTCTCGTTTATAATACCCCTGTCTATGTCCTTATAGCCGAGTGCTTTTTCCATGACCTCCTTTGTGGAGGTTTCAGCTCCGTTATAAGTCATAGTAAGTGCTGTAGAGATACTTAATGGGGATATAAAGATGCTTTTTCCTTTGTCTTCGTCATTTAGCTTTTTAAATAAGTCAAAGGCAAATTGGCTGCTGCCTTCAACCACGTCCTGACTAATCCTTGCAACATCGTATTTTTTGCCTTTTGTCGCTATACCTTCACTGCAAGCTGTACATGTCAGTATAGAAAGGACAGCGATTAGTAAAATCCCGGTTATTCTTCGCATATACATTCTCCTATCAATACAAATTATTTTTCTAGTGTATTTGACGTTTTTTTAGTGAAATTGTTCTGAACGGTAACAACTCCGCCCTTTGTCATATCGTCATCATGTCATGAAATAAAAAAAGCAGGAGAAATTCTCCTGCACCTGCCCTTATCCTTTTCATTATTCTCATAATACATAAAATCCAGATTACCGTTACGCGACAGAGCTCTGCTTCATAGCATGTATGGACAGCGGATTACGAAAATGCCATTTGCAAGTACAGTCAGGAATTATGCAAGGAAGTCAGGTATTATGAAAAAAGTGTCTCCCCACACCCTGCGGCATACTTTTGCTACACTGATGATGCAGAGTGGCGCTAACCTGAGGAGTGTTCAGGAGATACTGGGTCACGAGGATATATCCACTACTCAGATATATACCCATGCTGATCAAACAATGTTAAAACACGAGGTGGAGAAACTAGATATATAGGGATGGCGAAAGCCATCCCTCCAGCCAGTGTATATATTCCCTTGTGCGGCACATGTGGAGTGTATAATAGAAATGCAAAGGAGAGATAAGTGGAAATCCTTAGTCTTCAGGACTTTGAGCGTTATATGACTTTAATCAGATATGGCGATTATTTTGGAAAAAGTATTAAGAGACAAAATTGATGCATCTGTCGTGCTGTACATAGAGTGTTCAGGAATGTCTATATTATTCAGGATTAAGCAAAATTAAGATTGGGTTATGATGAGAAAATGCTGTTTTCTTATTCGGAGATCTCTTTAATATACAAAATATGACAAAATTTTTACTTAAATTGACATATGTCGATTGCAGATGTTATGATATATGCAATGTGATTCAGTGTAGGATTCTGATAATGAATAGTTCGAGGATTATTAAGGTACTAAGGTATAATTTAAATATCAGCTGTGAATTTGCAAATTAATCCGGCACTACCTTTGCAAAATATTTGGACATAAAAT
>JAENYX010000067.1 GCA_016841565.1 Clostridium thermobutyricum
TATGAAACTGAGGGCCAAAAAACGAAAGTGAAAACCCCAAGAAATGCTGATGCCATGCGGCTTTGACCGCATGGCATCTATAACTATCTAAAATTTTGGCTAATCTACTATAAAATGATACAATGCACACCCCTATAGCAATCTTTCAACGATTTTAAAGAAGGGGTGTGCATTGCTAGAATACGGGTGCAATCTTTGATTACCAGCACATCATTCTTAACCTAAAATTTAATGCACATCAGCGGGGCAACCGATGTGCATTCTTTGCTTATTGAATATCAATTTTTATTGTGTTGTCGGCTTTCTTTAGTTTGGGGATGGTGATATTGAGTACACCATTTTCAAGTTTTGCCTTAATTCCTTCAGATTCAGCATCAGCTAAGTAAACAGCACGTTGCATCGAACTTATGCGTCTTTCCCTGTGAATATAGTTTTTCTTATTTTCCTCAACTTCTTCTTCTCTGTTCACAGAGATAGTAAGCTTCCCTTCATTTAATTCAAGGTTTATTACTTCTTTTTTAACACCCGGCATTTCAGCTTCGATGCAGTACTCATTTTCATGTTCCTGAACATCCACTTTAAATGTATCAGCGGCCAGACTTCTGCTTGGGAACCATCTATCGCTAAAAAAGTCATCAAGCATGTTGTAGAAGTCCTCAAAACCGCCAGTCGGCCTAACACTTAACTTGTTTCTGTTGAAAGGTACTAATCCAGCCATGATTAACAACTCCTTTATATTTTATTGTTTGTTAGCACTCTCGCCCCGTGAGTGCTAATTACGGAATTTATTTTACATATTTTTTTATTCATGTCAATAGTTTTTTGGGGAATTTTTAATTGGTATTATTTGTAATTACGTTTTAGTAAGTGAGAATACGTTAAGGCTTCTGAATTCATCTTCTCATACATACCGAAACATAGTTGTTCAATCCCTTTATTAATCAAAAACAAACAAAATAAACGTTGCCATGACAAATGTAATTACCGTTAGGAGTACCAAACCTATAGCCCCTAACCTATTGTGGATAGACCAGTTGTATTTTGCGTAGCTTAATGTATAAGCTACAACACTGATAATAAGTAGCATTATAAAAATATTCATCTGATTAATCATCCCTCATATTATCTGAAGTTCTCAAGAGTCCACCGGTTCTCCTGACTTTAAAATCTATCTTAACCTCAACTTTAGCTTCCTTGAATTTTTCATTCCAGTTATAATTCTCCCATTCATGAATGGTTGAAAAATGCCTTACCGCCGATCTACCAAAGTTAAACGGGTCTGTATTTAACGATTGACACTTACGGATAACACGATTGATACCTTCCTCCAAATATTTAACCATTTCCTGTTCAACAATACTTATCATTTTTTCGTTTTCATAATCAATACCACTTTGAATGGCTAATATGTCTCCTTCTGTTTTGATTTCCAGTCTAATTATTGGCAAGCCGTTTTCAATTGAAACTCTAATACCAGGCTTCCTTGATAGTCTTGTATCAATAGGTATTATCCACTCCGGAGATTTAGGGTCTTGAATGGTGAATATTCCTTCATTAAATTCTCCTCTGATTAACATCATCATTCTTGTTTCATGGCCATTTAGCTTACCAACCATTTTATCGTCTACAAACAAAGCACTGCCAAGCAATTCGATAGAATTGCCACCCTTCCTTGGTGTGTCTCCAGCAAAGAATTCACCTGTATTGGTAAATTCCATGGTAAAAGCTCTTCCATCCTCTTTAAAGCTTTCTTCCTTGTGGACATTTCCTAAAGGAAGGACAGATTGTCTATAAGTTGACTTAATACCGTTATAAAAATCATTCAGGGAGATTCGAGGATAAAAACCAGTATTTTCTCCTTGCTTCAATAATGAACGTGAAGGGCTGCCCCCTGTAAATTCCTCTGTCTTCTCGACGAATTCTTGAGCACTTCCCTCTACAACGATAACATTTAAAGTTCGTCTTATTTCCCTAAAGCGAATGAGGGGCGTTATATATTCCCCTATTAGACCACTTTGTGCAAGATCTTCAGAGATCACCAGCAATACGGCATGGGTGAAATCCAGTTTTTGCGGCATATTTGCGTTAATCAAATTAATCCCTCCATGAAAGGAAGGTGCATCGATTGTAATTGTTTTTGTCTGCGTTTGCTGTGATGATTCACTCCCTTTGCTTGAGCTGTCATCTCCGTTTTGCATAGATGCTATTTTTACAGTGATTCTCCATTTATCTGAAATACCTTGTTCAACTCCAATCATCTGTACAAACGAAACGGAAGTAACTTCTCTGGCATCATAACAGGAGGTCATAATTAACATCAGCATTGTTACCAAAATAATTAAAATGATTTTTTTCATTGGGTTCTGCCTCCATATCTCTTTGTTATTTTCGCTACCACAAGCGTAACCACAGGAGGTATAAAATAGAAAGCCCAACCATAGCTTCTGATCATATTCACAATGCCTACTTTAACTTGGATAATGTTTTGAGGAATCAACGCCAGAAAAATGACGATAATCCCCAAAGGTATAATGATGGGTCTTTTGTCATCCAACTCAAATATGAAAGCGTATAGGATAACCAGAACATAGAATAAAACTGCTACAGAAATAACCGTACTGAAATTCCAAAGGAAAAAGAATATAGGTTCAATTCTTTGGATAAACTCTCCATATTCAATAAGCGTGACCATTAGATAAATTGGAGCAGTAATTTCCTCCCCAGTAAAATAAGGAAAAGCAAGAGTAAACGCAAGCAAGGCTGTCGAAATAATAGAAACAGATAGGGCTAAGCTTAAATAAGCCGCCTTTTTGGCATGCTTAATTCCATGAAGTGAACCAATTATCACGCCAATTATAATGATTTCACCATAGGCTGAGGATCTTTGAATACCTGTCATAATTGTTGTTTCCAACCCATATCCAAGAATAGGAAAGAGACGATGGGTTTCATATAATTTTAAAGACAGAGCCAAAACTGAAATGTACGCCAATAGCAGAAAAAAGCCCATCAGCTTCGAAAACCGCGCTATTGTCTCAAGGCCCCAGTAAGCCAAAACACCTATGACTGAAAACAATAATATTAAAAGATAACTCGGAGGACTCTGCGGAAGGTCATATACCTTCATTATTTCGACAAATTCTCTGCTGTTTGCGGCAACAATAGCAAGAATTGATGCAAATAAAATGAAGGATAATATTTTACCAACTGCTTTTCCATATACAATTTCGTATATCTCCATTAGCGTTTTATTTGGGTATAGCGACAAAAGCCTGATTAACAAAACAGTTGCCAAAAAGGCAACAAATCCAGATATAAGTGTCATATACCAGCCAGCCGTCCCTACTTTCGCTGCGACTATAGAAGGACTGGAAAAAAACACTTTTGCTGATATCGTTATCGTTAACAAAGCGATAGTTTCATGGACTCCAAACTTGCCATCCTTTATCATTTAGCATCACCTCCGTTATCCTTGTCATTTCTTTTACGGTTGGGTGTGTTAAAGGGATCTGAGCGCATACTTTGATTGAATAAAGGCTGGCGAATGATGGTATCGGGGTTAATTTTTGCGCTGGGTGCAACGGGTGCCAAGAAAGGCACACCAAAAGACTTCATATAACAAGCCAAAGCTGCAACTACAATAAACGCAAGGGATATGCCATAAAAGCCTGCTATTCCTGCGGCAAAAACAAAGAGGAATCGTAATATTCGAATGGCCAACGCCATAGAAAAATTAGGCATGGTAAAACTGCCTAAGCCTGTTAATGCAATGATTACAATTAGAATTGGACTAACAAGACCTGCCTGGACTGCTACCTGACCCAATATTAAAGCACCAACAATACCTAATGTCTGCCCAATCACACCAGGTATTCTAACACTACCTTCACGGACCAATTCAAAGGCAAGTTCCATTAGTAAAAGTTCAATAATGGTTGGAAAGGGAACAGCTTCTCTGGATTTTACAATAGACTCCAAAAAAGGCGATGGAACCATTTCGTGATGATACAGCACTAAAGCAACATACAAGCCTGGAATGAGCAAAGCGGACATAACCCCAATAAATCGAATAATTCTTAAGAAGGTACCGTATTGCCATCTCAGCATTGAGTCTTCCGAGGTATGAAATAGTCTGTAAAAAGTCACAGGAGCAGCCATCGCAAAGGGATCCCCTTCTGTAATAATTACTACCTGTCCCTCTACCAGGAATGAAGCCGCTCTATCCGGTCTTTCAGTGGAAACGACCTGCGGAAAGGGCATAAGATAATCATCTTCAATCAATTGCTCAAGCATACCATTCCCTGCAATAAAGTCTGTGTCAATCTTTTTAATGCGTCGGCGAACCTCTTCCACTATTTTGGGATTGGTGATACCTTCAATGTATAATATTGCACTGTTGACCTTGTTCAATTTTCCCGTAGGGATAATTTCAGTAATAAGTTTTTCATTCTTGATTATTCTTCGCAGCAGCGTGATGTTTGTTCTTAAGTTTTCTGTAAATCCTTCTTGTGAGCCTTTTACTACCTGCTCTGCGATAGGTTTGTCAATATTTCTTTTTTCAAACCCCCTGGTTTCCATCATTAGTGCTTCCGAGCATTCATCGATAAATAAGACCGACAGTCCATTTAAGATTTGAGGCTTTATTTCATTAAAATCAGAGGCCTTTGTAAGCTGCGTAATAGATAATACATTATCTATAATATAATCAATTGGACAGCTATTAGATGCGTCCGCAAAATTATCTGGGTCCATTAATTGTGGAAGTATGAATTGGTTTACCGAAGTTTTATCCACCATACCGTCCACAAAGACCAAAAAGGCTTTTGTTTTTCTAGCAATTTTAAACTCCCTGATAACCACATCCTGATTCCTGGGCATACTAAAGATCTCTTCAATATATTGCTTGTTAGTTGCTACATCCTTAAAAACATTAGAAACAGAAGGGGTTTGAATGGAAGACTTGTCTTTGGCATTACTGTTCTGCTTAGACTTCCAATCTTCCACTTTTATTGGTTTTCTTATTTTTGTTGATTTAGAATGTGTATCCTTTTGTTGATTTTGGCTTTTATCATCCTCATATTCAGAGGAATCCATCTGCGTGGTCTTCCCCTGTTCATACTTATCTTCCAGTAATTCAAAACCTTCTTCATTATTTGGTCTGCTGTATTTCAAAAAACCCACAATTTTTGTAAGCAAATTTGGCATGATTACACTTCCTTCAATTCTTCCAAGGGGTAAAATTTCTCATAAAGTTAAATAATTCCCTCATTATAGAGCATTATACCCTTTTTTGCCGAAATAACTCTGCTATTGGAAGAAAGAATAGCGCAAAAAACCCTTCCAGTAAGTGTCAACAACAGCCTACAATAGGGGAAAACACCTACTGTGGGCTGTTTTGTATTACTCCTCTATCTGTGTGCCATCCTTAAAACTGAACACCACCCTGCCATCCGGCATTACCTTAACCTTCTCAACCGCCACCGCCCAGAGCTTATCATCGAATATCTCCAAAACAAGCGGGCGTGATTCAATGCCCTTGATAAAGGTTTCAAGCATCAGAGATTTATTCTGGCGCTCACACTTGAGCTTTTCCAGTTCAGCAACCCGCTCCGTAGCCTTGCGATGTCGCTCCAGATAGCTGTTGTTGCGCTCACTCCACTCATCTTGATTGATAGTGACGCGAGCGTTTTCATAGATTGCCTTTTTGCAAAGTTCGGAAACCACTTCAATTTCCCGCCTAAGTTCCTTAAGTTCATCGTCAATCTCGGTGCAATCACAAAGGATACTCTGGGAGAGACGGGAGTTGGCGATTAGTTCCTCCCGGCATTCCTTCAACGAGTTGAACGCAAGGAGAAAACGCTGTTTTACGTCATCCTCGGTTACATGGGGTGTTTTACACTTTTTATCACCCTTGTACTTTTCATTGCACCGCCAGATTACCCGACGGTATTTTGTATTGGAACCCCATACCTTGGAGCCGTAAAAACCACCGCAGTCGCCACACACAATTTTCGCTGAGAAAGGGCTGTTGCAGCCGGATGGTCTGCCGAGACTTTTTCGCCGCTCAATCTCAGCCTGAACCGCATCGAATTCTTCAGGCTCGATAATGGCAGGATGGCTGTTCTGTACATAGTACTGGGGGACCTCGCCCTCATTAACCTTTCGCTTCTTTGTCAAGAAATCTACCGTGAAGCCCTTCTGCAAAAGCGCGTCCCCTTTATATTTCTCGTTGGTCAGAATACTTTTCACCGTAGCAACCTGCCATGTCTTTTTTCCTGCAGGCGACGGAATACCCTGGCTGGCGAGGTGTTTGGCAATTGCTGATGGGGTTTTCCCTTCTATGAACAGACGGAATAT
The DNA here is from genome assembly GCA_016841565.1 of Clostridium thermobutyricum. Lineage (GTDB taxonomy): Bacteria > Bacillota > Clostridia > Ch29 > Ch29 > JAENYX01. The sequence continues at coordinate 6,358 of JAENYX010000067.1, forward strand.
CATCCGCACAATCTCGGCTTCAGATTCGACAATTTTCGGCAGGCCATCCTCGCCCTTTTCATAACCGAGGAATTGACCGTATGGAAGGCTTACCTTTCCGTCGGCCATGCGTTTGCGTTGTCCCCATGTGACATTCTCGGATATGGAACGGCTTTCCTCCTGTGCAAGACTGGACATTATTGTGATGAGAAGCTCCCCTTTGCTGTCCAGCGTATATATGTTTTCCTTTTCAAAATAGACCTCTACGCCTTTTTCCTTAAGCTGGCGCACAGTTACCAGGCTGTCCACTGTGTTTCTAGCGAAGCGGGATACGCTTTTGGTGATGATGAGATCAATCTTGCCGTCAAGGGCATCGGCAATCATCTGCTTAAAGCCATCCCGTTTCTTTGTATTTGTTGCACTGATTCCCTCATCCGTATAGACCCGTACAAACTCCCAGTCCGCCCGTTCCTTTATGTATTTGGTATAGTAATCCACCTGCGCCTCGTAACTGGTCAATTGTTCTTCGCTGTCGGTGGAAACTCTGGCGTAGGCAGCCGTTCTTCGTTTGGCATTCAAATGTGTACCATTGGCAGATTTTTGGCGAATAGTTGCCGGTATTATTCTTACGTTTGATGCCATATTACCGCCTCCCTTTCGCTTTTTCACGGGCAGCCTGACGCATCTCGTCCGTCCAGCTTTCGCTGCGCGACCTGTCCTGCCAGACCTTTTCGTCTGTATGGCCGCCTCGGAACACAAAGACCAGCTTGTTAAACTCAGGAACCCTGATTTGTGCAATCTCAGCTTCAAAGATATCAGCATCAAAATCTTCCAGACCGAGAACCTCGGCACTGGTTGTATAAAGCACCGATTCCGGTATTTGTTTGGCGTGGCAAGCAGCTTTGCCTTCCTGCAAAAAGGTGGAACACTGCCAAGCCGCCTTTCCACCTCTGACTTTCCTCTTATATTTTTTGCCGCAGTTTCCGCACTGGATAATGCCGCTGAAGGGGTATCGGTTACGGGTATCACTCTTTGCCCCGTAAAGCCTGCTCCGCTTCTCCATGACTGCCTGCGCCTTTTCAAAGGTTTCCTTATCAATGATGGCTGGATGAGTGTCTTCCGCAAAATACATCGGCAGAGCACCCTTATTCCAGACCAGCTTTTTTGTCAAATGATCAGCCACATATTTTTTCTGCAGCAATGCGTTCCCAGTATATTTTTCATTTTTAAGGATGGCAATCACGCGCTCACCGTTCCAGTCACCGCTATGCACAGTGGCCACATTCATTTCCTTGAGCTTCTTTGCTATCCTGCCGCCACCCATACCACTGATATAGTCCGCAAAAATCATGCGTACCACGGCGGCTTGCTCCGGTTCGATTTCCACCTTGCCCTTGACAATTTGGTAGCCAAACATGAACCGCAGATTGGCCAGTTCACCTTTTTCAAACTGCTTACGGATACGCCATTTGCAGTTTTCACTTGCCGACAGGCTCTCTTCCTGTGCGTAGAACAGGGGATAGAACAGGGGACGGTTCTCTGTTCTAGCACAATCTGATCAATACAGGACGTATACCATTAAAACTGTATTCCATTTATGCACCGCCCGAGCATCCGCGCGGCACAGTCCACAAAACCAAAGAAGACGCCAAAGAGCACCACGGCTAACTAAAAGTGTTAGCCGGGTAATGATTGAAATAAAAATTACCGCAGCGAACATCGCTGTGGTAATTTTTATACATAAATTCTTCATCGTTGGTTTTCCATCCTTATCCTTTATTAAATCAAACACTCATTATCCATTGTCTGTGGAAATATGAAGAGCTGTAAAACCTAATCCTGGTAAGCTAATAGCGAAGCATAACTTTGCCAAATGGGCAAGGTTATACTTTAAGTCACAAAGGCTTATGGATTATTATGTTATAATTTGGTGAATGGATTTTGCCTATACACGAATGTCATGTGTTTCTTTGAGGGTTTGCAGTGACAATGAAACTGGAGTTATGAAGGGGCTAGGGTGTAAATCCTAGCCTCTCAAATCTATGAGCAGAATTTTGTAGAAATACACTGTAAAAACCGATAGTCTATGGTAAAATATAGATAATGAGAGTGGTTGTCCCTATAAATACATTTTAAGGAGAGGTTAAAATGGATGATAGAAGATATTTGAACCTTGATGAATTGCTTATATGGTCTGATAATCCTAGGCATGGACTTCTAGAAAATGAAGCTGAAGAGTTCACAGAAGAAGAAGCCATTAATATATTAATTGACGTAGTTGGAACGGATAAAATGTATAATCTTATTGCAGACATTTTTGCCTCAAAAAAACTTATGGGTAATGTAAATCCAGTTGTTGTTTGGGAAAACGACAAATATCATGTTTATGATGGTAATAGACGTGTAAGTGCCCTGAAGATACTGAAAAACCCAGATACTGTTGAAGATATTCCATTACGCAATAAGATTTTCAATTTAATCAAAGACGAAGATGTTTCATTCGCGGATAGAGTTTTTGTTTATATAACAGATAAAGAAGAAGCATTGGAAATAATGGATAAAACTCACTCTGGAGAACAACAAGGAGTGGGTATGATTTCCTGGGAACCTTATCAAAGAGATATATCATTAAATCGTCGAGGGAAACCACTAAAATATCCTTATGCT
>JAENYX010000068.1 GCA_016841565.1 Clostridium thermobutyricum
TTGCGGAGGGAGTAAATTGACAAAACTATACTTAGTTCGACATGGTGAGACCGAATGGAACAGGCTTGCAAAAACACAGGGGTGTACAGATATTAAATTAAGTGATGAAGGGTATATCCAGGCACATAGGCTTGCAGGAAGACTGCAAAATGAAGGCATAGCTGCTATATACTCAAGCGATTTAAAAAGGGCCTATGATACCGCATGTGTTCTATCGGACAATCTGGATATTGAGGTCAATACTTCGGTCCACTTGAGAGAAATGAATTTTGGATGCTGGGAAGGCATGGATTTTGAAAGCATTAAAAATCAGTACTCAGATATTCATAGTTTATGGGTAAGTAGTCCCAACAAGGCGAAGATCCCAGGCGGGGAAGAGCTAATGCGGGTGCAAAGCCGCGTAACCAATGCAGCCAAAGGCATTCTTGCTTTGCACGAGGGTGAGAAAATTGTATTGGTATCGCACGGTATAACTTTGAAATGCCTGATTTTTGGTTTGATTGGTATAGACCTTGATAATTTGTCAAGAATCAGACTAGATAATTGCTCCATATCGATAATTGAGCATAAGAATCAGAGATATGTACTGGATTTGTTGAACGATACATGCCATATAAAGGAATGATTATATTATGAGGAACAAAGCCGTTGTTATAGGAGGAGGCGCTGCGGGAATGATGGCGGCGGCCACTGCCGCTTCAAGGGGAATTGAAACGGTTCTGCTTGAGAAAAACGAAAAATTAGGAAAAAAAATATATATAACCGGCAAGGGAAGATGTAATGTTACAAATCAGTGTGAAATAGAGGAGATAATAAGCAATACCCCGGGAAACGGCACTTTTCTGTACAGTGCCTTATATTCATTTAACAACAACAGCTTAAGGGATCTGCTAATGCAAATGGGAGTGCCCACAAAGGTGGAGAGGGGAAACAGGGTATTTCCTGTTTCGGATAAGTCAAGCGATATAATTAAAGCTTTAAGTGCTTATATGACAAAAAACAAGGTAATGGTGCAGCTTGACAAAGAGGTATCAGATATTAAGGTTAGGGAAAATAGGGTGGAAGGAGTGCGTACAACCGATGGAGATTTTATAGAAGCTTCGTCGGTAATAGTAGCTACTGGAGGAGTGTCATATCCGTCAACCGGATCAACGGGAGACGGATTTAAATGGGCAAAAAAGATGGGGCACACCGTAATACCTTTAAGGCCATCTCTGGTTCCTTTTGTGACAAAAGAAGCATGGGTACGAGAGCTACAGGGATTGACTCTAAAAAACGTTAGGGTAAAAGCTTTGACAGTACAAGGCAGGAGAATAAGGGAAGAATTTGGTGAAATACTGTTCACGCATTTCGGAGTGTCGGGTCCTATCATTCTGACGCTCAGCCGTTTTGTACATGAGCATATAAATGATGGAGTGGTTTTAAAAATTGACTTAAAACCTGGCCTAAATACAGAGAAACTCAATTCAAGAATACTAAGGGATTTTACTGAAAACACAAACAAACAGGCAAAAAACTCACTGGATGAGTTGCTCCCAGGCAGTCTGGCGGCTGTAATAGTCAAACTGTGGGATATAGACCCGGAAAAGCAGATAAACCAGATTACTCGTCAGGAGAGGCAATGCCTGATAAATCTGCTTAAAGGACTTGAGTTAAATATAACCAAGCTCCGTCCTATCAATGAAGCTGTGATCACTGCAGGAGGAATATCCACCAGGGAGATAGATCCTGCATCAATGGAATCAAAAATTATTAAAGGACTGTATTTTGCAGGCGAGGTATTGGATGTTGACGCATTAACAGGAGGCTTTAATCTTCAAATTGCGTTTTCCACCGGTTATATGGCGGGAATGTACTGCAGGTAGGGTGCATCTTTTGCAAAAATTAAGCATAACATAATATAAACAAAATCGGGGAGCTGTTTGTATGTCTTCAGGTAATAGAAAGAGAAGGCCTGGGTTTGTTTTTAAAACTGAAAAGCTGCTTTTACGGGCGGTAATAATAGGCATGCTTGTACTTGTAAGCCTCCAGTTTGTTATGCTCAACCAATCGGCAAGGGTGTTTTTGAACTATGCTACAACCTTGGAGGGAGGACCCTTGGAGGAAGCCCGGATGCTCACCAATGAAGGCAGCATATTTATAATGCTTGAGAATGAGCATTTGTTTCCTCAGGCCAAGCTGCTTCTAAACGGAGAGCCGGCAGCAATTTTTGATAAGCGGGAAATACAGCTGACAGTGAGAAATAACGATGTTTTAGAATTGGATGCATCCAAAGCAAATGACGAATTCATATATATTTGTATAGCCGGTATCAGCGATAATGTAGTCCAGCCATCAATAGGACTTAGAATTAAGGCAAAGAACAAAATTGAACTGATTTCCAGGGTAAGGTTAAAATAAGGGTTGAGAAGACTTAATTTGTAATATATAATGTAATATGGTGAGGAAAAATGTCATTGATGGCCATAAGAGGCGCGATTACGGTTGAAGAAAATAATTCTTCAGAAATAGAAGAGGCATCGGCGGTACTTCTGGAAAAAATAATGCTTAGCAATAATCTCGACAGGGAAAGCATTGTCTTTGTGTTGTTCACAAGCACGGAAGATTTGAGCAGCCAATACCCAGCTGTGGGTATAAGAAAAGCAGGATATACCGAGATTCCCATGCTGTGTGTATCTGAAATGCCGGTGACCGGAAGCCTGAGGAAATGCATAAGAGTTATGGTAATGGTGAATGTAAATGGAAACCAAAGGGTCAGGCATGTATATTTAGAAGGTGCAAAAAAGTTAAGACCGGACCTTTCGGGCTAGTACAAAACAGCCACCAACAACACTGGTGGCTTTATAATTGAACATTGTATGAAAAGAAGGAATGAAATTGGAAAATAACATGCATATTGCCATAGACGGACCGGCGGGATCAGGGAAAAGTACCATAGCAAAACAACTGGCAGCAAGGCTTAAAATGCTTTATATAGATACAGGAGCCATGTACAGGGCTCTGACATATAAGGTGATTGGCGCAGGCATTGAAATGAGAGACCACGAAAGCATTATAGAATTGGCCTGCCAAACCAGGATAGAGCTAAAGGATTCCAGAGTTTATCTTGACGGAAAGGATGTAAGCCGGGAAATTAGAAATCCGTCGGTGGACCAGAGGGTTTCGGAGGTGGCCGGCATTCCCGGGGTAAGGCGGCATATGGTTGCAATACAAAGACAAATGGCCGGTGAAAGGAATGTGGTAATGGATGGACGGGACATTGGAACCTTTGTACTTCCGGAAGCCAGGTTTAAATTTTATTTGACTGCAACAATAGAAGAAAGAGCATGCAGAAGACATGAGCAACTGACAAAAACTCATTTGCAGGTTGATTTGGAACAGGTTAAGGATGAAATGGAAAGGAGAGACCGGTTGGACAGCACCAGGGGATATTCACCACTAAGAGCAGCCCGGGATGCTATTCTGATTGACACAACCGGAAAGGGCATAGAGGAGGTATTAGAAGAAATAATAGCTATTATAGGGGGTAAGGGGGATGTTTTATAAATTTGCAGTATATATTTGCAGATTCTTTCTTAGAATTTTTTATAGGCCCATAATTGAAGGGGATAATTCTTTAAAAACGGTTAAGGGCTGTATAATATATTCTAATCATACATGTTACCTTGACCCTTTTGTATTAGGCTGTTTTACCAAAAGGCAAATCAAGTTTATGGCAAAGGCAGAGCTGTATAAAAACAAATTACTTGGGTTTATAATACATAAACTGGGTACATTCCCTGTAAGAAGGGGAGAAGCTGATATAAACGCAATAAAGACTGCTCTGCGTCTGCTGAAAAACGGAGAGATACTGGGTTTATTCCCCGAAGGAACAAGAAACAGAAACGGCGCTATAATGGATGCCGAACCCGGGCTTTCAATGATTGCAATCAAGGCTAAGGTGCCGGTACTACCCGTAGCAATAGTTTCTACTTACAGAGTATTCAAGCCAATAAGTATGGTAATCGGCACACCAATATACCTTGAAGAATTTTATGATAAAAAGCTCAGCATGGACGACCATAAAGAGATAAGCAACAGTCTTATGAACAAGGTAAGGGTTATGATGGAAGAAGCTAAGCCGGTCTTGTAACTTAACTGTTGGGAGGAACTAGATTGAGAATAATTATTGCAGAACATTCGGGAATTTGTTTTGGAGTGAAAAAGGCATTGGAGACCGCCGAAAAGTTCACCAATTCAGAGATGAAAGTGTACACTCTAGGTCCTCTTATTCATAATAAGCAGGTAGTCGAAAAGCTAAAAAAGGAAGGAATCAGGACTATTGATACACTTAATGCAATTGAAGCAGGTACGGTAATTATAAGATCCCATGGAGTACCTCCCGAAATACATGGACAAGCAGAAAAAAAAGTAGTAGAGCTTGTGGACGCAACTTGTCCTTTTGTACGCAAAGTACAGGAGAAGGTTAAAGAATATTACAGTAAAGGATATCAAATTATAATAATAGGCGATGCGCAGCACCCTGAAGTCAAGGGTGTAAATGGCTGGTGTAACTACAGTGCCATTATACTGGACAACACGGCGGCGGCAGAAAATATAGAATATTTCGAGAAACTGTGTGTAGTTGCTCAAACCACCATAACAAACAAACTGTGGGAAGAGCTAAAGATAATACTTGAAAAAAAAGGCGGTGAGGTCGAATTTTTTAATACCATATGCAGCGCCACCCATTTAAGGCAGCAATCGGCAATGGAGCTTGCCAAGAAGGTGGATATTATGCTGGTGATAGGAGGAACACACAGTTCAAATACGCAAAAATTGTATAAACTGTGCAAGGAAAACTGTGCCAGAACCTATCACTTGGAGACGGCCGGAGAACTGCCGTTTGAAGAAATAAAGGGGGCTGAAAGCGTAGGCGTTACAGCGGGAGCTTCCACACCAGATTGGATTATTAAGGAGGTAATTGACAAAATGACAGAAATGGAAAATATGAAACAACAGGAAAACAGTGAGCAGTCCATTGAGCAGCAGACTGAAGAAGAGGTTCAGATTACCCAAGAGGTTAAAGATACCGAAGAACCTGCAGTAAATGTGGAAGAACCTGCAGTTGATAGTGAGGATACAATGGAAAGCATACAGGACACCATGGCTGAAGTCAGAGTTGGAAAGGTGGTAAAGGGTAAAGTAATACAGGTTGGAGAGAATGACGTTATTGTAAACATAGGTTATAAAGCTGATGGAGTAATACCGGGAGATGAGCTGAGCAATGATACCTCTTTAAGCCCTGCGGATATCGTAAAGGAGGGCGATGAGATAGAGGTATTTGTCAAAAAAATAGATGAAAAAGAAGGAAGCGTACTGCTTTCCAAGAAAAAAGTTGATATAGAGAAGGCCTGGAAAATACTCAAAGAAAAACACGAAACAGGAGAGCCTGTAAATGCAAAGGTACTGGAAGAGGTAAAAGGAGGACTTATTGCCATTGCAGAAGGCATTAAGGGTTTTGTGCCTGCTTCCCATATAGATATCGGATATGTAGAAGTACTGAAGGATTTTATTGGCCAGGAATTATCAATGAAGGTTATAGAATTCAATAGAAGCAAAGGGAAGGTAGTTCTATCACGGAAAGCTTTACTGGAAGAGGAAAGAGAGCAGAAGAAAAAAGAGATACTAAGTAGGATAAAGGCAGGCGACAGGATTGAAGGGGAAGTTAAAAGGATAACTGATTTTGGAGCATTTGTGGATATTGGCGGTATAGATGGTTTGGTGCATATATCCGAGATGTCCTGGAACAGAATAGGCCATCCCTCAGAAGTGCTGGAGGCAGGTCAGAAAGTAGAAGTGATTGTTTTGGGCGTGGAGCAGGAAAACGAGAGGATATCCCTTAGCCTGAAACAAACAAAACCCCATCCATGGGACAATATAGAAAACAGATACGCAATCGGGGATGTTGTCACCGGGAAAGTAGTAAGGCTGGTTGATTTCGGAGCATTTGTGGAATTGGAACCAGGGGTTGAAGGATTGGTTCACATATCCCAGATATCCTATGAGCATATAGAGAAGCCTAAGGATGTTTTGCAGGAAGGACAGCAGGTGGAAGTCAAAGTGTTGGATATAAGACCTGATGATAGGAGAATAAGCCTTAGCATTAAAGAAACCCTCGAGAAACCCGCAAAAGAAGAGTATGGGAAAAGGTTTCAGGAGCAGTCGGTGCATCAGGATGACCAGCCGCCTCTGACAATTGGGGATCTGGTGGGAGATATTTTCAAAGAAGAAAAATAATAAGAAAGCCTCTTTGCAGGGGCTTTTTTTAATATAAAAGGAATATGAATAATATAAAAAAACAGAGCATAAGCAAACAAAACAAGACAATCCATTAGAAACCTACGTCTGAGATTGAATAATCAAAAATTATGCCGTATTACGACATTTTGAGTATTGACTTTTTATAATTATCTGCTAAAATTTTATTTATTGGAGGAAAATAAAAACGTAATTAGACAAACTCGGGTGTAAGGAGGAATGATATAATGAATGCATTGGGACGCCATATACTGGCGGAGATTTATGGTTGTGATTCAGAAACCCTGAATGACAGGACCTTTATTGAAAAGTCCATGGTAGATGCTGCTCTTGCTGCAGGAGCTGAGGTTAGAGAGGTAGCATTTCATAAGTTCAGCCCCCAGGGAGTAAGCGGCGTAGTGGTAATATCCGAATCGCATTTGACCATACACACATGGCCCGAACTCGGATATGCAGCAGTTGACGTTTTTACATGCGGAGACACAGTAAACCCATGGGATGCATGCAATTACCTAACAGAAAGGTTTAAAGCAAGGCATATGACTGCCACAGAGGTTAAACGGGGATTATTTGAAGAGCCCGTCAAGGTGGCTAATTTATAAAACGATTGTAAGGGGATGAAAGCCTTCTATTATCAGGATAAAAAGTACTAGGTGCGTGTTTTATCGGGATAAATCACGCACTATTATTTTTTTTGTAATTTTTTAAATTTGATGTATATTTAGCGTTATTATGGTCAAAATATTAATGACCTCACAAAATACATTGAGACCCCCTTTACATTCTTTTACCGTGATACTTAAGTATCACGGTTTTTTTTAGACAATTTTTGTGGTAAAATATATTAAATTGTATATAAAGGAGAAGATATGAAAGAAAAGGTTTTTGTTATGATTAAACCCGATGGAGTCAGGCGGAAACTGGTGGGAAATATAATAAGCAGGATTGAACGGAAGGGTTTGGATATTAACAGGATAGAGATGAGAAAGGTGCCGGAGGAACTGGCGAAAAAGCACTATGAGGAGCATATGGGCAAACCATTCTATGATGATTTGATAGAGCACATTACATCGGGGCCGTCGGTACTAATGGAGGTTGAAGGCCAGGATGCAATAGAAGCAGTAAGTGCCATGGTGGGCAATACCGACCCAAATAAGGCGCTGCCGGGCACTATAAGGTTTGATTACGCTCAATCAAAAACTTATAATATTATTCATAGATCCGATTCCCATCAAAGTGCAGAGAGAGAGATAATGCTGTTTTTTAAATAATATTAAAAATGTAAAGGGGAAAAAATGGACCAGTACTCAATGTTTATGGATTTGGTTTTTAAGAAAAGCGGTATTGATCTGGCTAGTTATAAAGAGAAACAAATGAAAAGGAGAATTGAAGCTCTGGCAGCAAGAAGGGGTTTCAATAGTCTTCCGGATTATTTTACATGTCTTGATAATGATAACAAGCTGTATTATGAGTTTATAAATTATATAACTATAAATGTATCCGAGTTTTATAGAAACCCTGGACAGTGGAAGGTACTTCAGGAAGAAATTATGCCTATACTTTTAAAGGATAAAAAGGGTTTGAAAATATGGAGCTGTGCGTGTTCCACAGGAGAGGAACCGTATTCGCTTGTCATGCTGCTGACTGAATTTATGAAGCTGGAAGAAGTAAAGATAATTGCTACAGATATAGATGAGGAAGCTATAGAAAAGGCTAAGACCGGCATATATAAGGAGAACAGCCTGAAGAATTTGTCGTCGGCTTTTGTAGACAGGTTTTTCATTAAGGACTGCAGCCAGTACAGAATTACGGATGAAGTGAAAAAAAGGGTAGAGTTCAGAAAGCTGAACCTGCTAAAGGACGATTATCCACCCCAATGCGACCTGATAGTGTGCAGAAATGTACTTATCTATTTTACCGAGCAGGCAAAACAGCATATATACAAAAAATTCAGCGGTGCATTATCATCCAAGGGAATATTATTTGTAGGAAGCACAGAACAGATAGTCCTTCCCGGCAAATATAATTTTTCTCCCATTAAGGCCTTTTTCTATACCAAGAACAATTAAATGCCTGAAAAAAAGCTCTGAAAGTCATAGACTTTCAGAGCTTTTTGGTGACCCATCCGCGACTCGAACGCGGGACACCCTGATTAAAAGTCAGGTGCTCTACCGACTGAGCTAATGGGTCACGTGTGGCTGGGGCGGTAGGATTTGAACCTACGAATGCCAGAGTCAGAGTCTGGTGCCTTACCGCTTGGCGACGCCCCATTATTGGTGGAGGGAGATGGATTTGAACCATCGAAGTCACTGACAACAGATTTACAGTCTGCCCCCTTTGGCCACTTGGGTATCCCTCC
>JAENYX010000069.1 GCA_016841565.1 Clostridium thermobutyricum
CTCAATATACAGAGAAATCTCACCGCATTTTGGGCAGATGGCCACTTTGGGCTTTTCTATCCTGTTGGCAAAGATGCCGGTACCTTTAGAAATTTTAATACCGTACCCCGCCCCTTCAACTTTAACATCAAATCCTTCAATCATTTCACATTGACACCGGCGGCAAATCCTCATGCTTATTCCCTCCATTAAATGCTATCTCGCTATTCATTTAAGACACGGCCATTCTAATCAGTTTCAACTGCCATATCCCGTTTTTATAAACCGCTTCATAGTGCGGAAATACCGCTCCCAGATTACCGAACCAGGACACCCCGGTGATTTTGGCCTTGCTTTCGCTGTATTCATCGACTTCTACCCACAGCAGCGCCCCGTCTAAAGTCCTTATCTTCCTTCCTTCATCATCAGTTTCAAATTTGGTATTGTCATCCTTGACATCATCATAACTATATACGTTGGGAGACAAGCTGCCAAGCCCTTTTAACACCTCCTGCTTTGCCTCACCACTCAGCCCGTCCAGAGTATCCAGCTTTACCGCAATAAAAGCGTCGCCACCGTTTTCTTCCAAAAAGGCTGCTTTCATAACAGCTATGTATAAATCCATTCTTTGTCTCTCCTGTGTGCTAACGGTCTGCCCGGGCTCATTTGTTTCATCTTCACCCTCAGGTTTATTCTCCTGCAAAGTGCATCCGCAAGCTAAAGAAATAACAATAACTGTCGTTAGCAGTATCAAAAGTATTCTTTTCATATTCCCGCCCCTTTCATATGCTTCTACATTGTATAGACGGGAGTTAATGCCAATATGTTTCTTATCGCAATATTTCATTTGTTCTGTCAGGCCTGCATCAAACCAAGAAGGAAGCCGGACCCATATGTACGCTTTTTTCTTTGATGGTACCAGGCACTTTTTTGTTCTAGTATGTTTCTACTACAAGATGAATCTCTGATACTTTATCGTCATCTATATACAATACCAGTCCGTAAGTTCCATAGCCTCCATGCCCGTATAAATACAATATTCTTTCAATTTCCCCATCCTCGCCATACTCAATATATCCGTTTTCAGGTGTATCATAGTCTTCACCATATAGAATATGGGATTCAATTTCATTTGAATCTCTGTTGTCGGGGAATTTATCAAATACACTGGTTACGTTATCCCCTATTTGGATATCACGCGGGCCAGATGCTTCCTCCTTATCAATTATTATACCTGTTAAATAAAACCCATCATCCGCTCCCTCATCAAATATCGCTCTTCCAAAAGAATAGTAATAAACGAGATAATTTCTATCATAGACTTCATCGTATGATTCTGAGGATTTATCAGGTTCTCCAAAAACCTTTTTGACTTCTTTTGATTCTGTGAAAAACTCAATTCCTTTAAAGCTGCATTCATCCGATGTAAAAGGCAATAATCCATCCTCTTCAATATCTTTGTTTGTATTTGAGGTTTCTTCAGTTTCTCCATCTAAATCATCAAAACTATTATAAGATCCATCAGAAACTTCTCCATTTGCAGAAGTCTCTTCTTCTTTTATGATTTGTTGCGGATTTTCCTCAGAAGTATCAGGGCTGCACCCTGCTGTCAAAGTAATTATGGCTATTAGGGCTATTGCTATGGAAACATGTTTCATAATTTTCCTCTCCTTTCCAATCAGGATATATGTCATCTTTCCGTTTGCATAATCTAAGCAAGCAGACATTTATGGCCGAACCGTGCCGGTTCATACACATTCTCTATTTTTTCATTGCTTGTTGTTTCTTTTCTGCCGGCATTTTTTCTATTGCATATCTCAATGCCGTTCTTGGCATTACTTTTTTCTTGCTCAATACATACTGATATACATCCTCTTCATGCTTACTGCATGCGGATTTTAACATCCAGCCATAGCCCTTCTGGACCAGATCATCGGTATCAAGCAACAATTTGTCTGCGATTTCAAAGATATCCTCTTTGAATAAACCCTTCTTTGCCGGTACTATCAGTGATACGGCGGATGCCCGTCTAACCCATCTGTTTTCGGACTGTGTCCACTCCTTAATCCTGTTTATGTACGCAGGATACATTTCTATAAAGCATCCGACGGTATGATTACAAAGAGTATCACAGGATGCCCAGTTGCTAACATATTCCTTTACCCATTTCTCAAATACAAAAAAGTCATCCTCGGTATACTGCCTGTTCAGCTTATATGACCAGTCACATGCAATAAATGACTCCTCCAATATCCCCGACCTCCATAACCGGTCACACAGATTAAATATCTCCTGTTTGGAATAATCCTTAACATCTTTAAATGCCTGCCTGGATATTTTTGAAGCTGTTGAGGTCTTAACACCGTAAGTTTTTACTTCTTCCTTAAAGAATCTTTTACCGCTGGCCTTTGTGGCCTCATCGACATTATTAATCAGTTCCTGCTTTATCTTTTCTATGATATCCGGCATTTCATGATTCTCCTTCCCTGGTAAAACTGCGCATCCAAATCTGCCGGGCAACGTTTTATGTCCCTGGCAGACCCGGCAGCGCAGACGCTTTATTATGTGAAGTCAGTACTCTCAGCACAATTTCTTACTCTTGTTTTATTTTCCCTAAACCCTTTAAAGCTTCGTATACTCTTATATCATCTCTCGGGTCATGTTCCTTATCTCCATATCCGATTGTATAGCTGTCTTTTTTATTATCCTTATACCAAATTGAACAGATAGTTGGAATACCAGGTATGTATAATGAGGAAATCAATGTCCAAAAACTCCCCATATAAATTCTTTCGCCGTCGGCAACTACAACAAAGGGCTTGCCACTTAAAGGGACTTTCCCTTCTAATATTTCTTCAAGACTGTAACCTTCCTTTAATGAAAAAGTATGTTCCTTCCAGTTGTACGTTTCAATTTCCTTATGGGAAAGTATAGGTATATTTTCTAACGGCAGTTCATCAAGCTTCCTGCTCATGGCTTCAGTTGCAGATAAGTTCTGAACTAAATAAATTGAAAAATTATGTGCAGTAGTGTCCCTATTGTCCTTATTGCATCCCGAAACCAGGAACAACGTAATAAGCAGTATTATATATAGCCTTGTTTTAGATGACATCATAAGAGTTCCTCCCATCAGCTTCATAGCGACACTCCGGCATGCAGACACACATGCCCAAAGGATGCGGTTCTTCAATCCAAATAACATATGCTATCTATCGTCTTATAAGCTTTAAATAAGTATTTTAATCTTGCTTATATACTACATTTTTTCTTAACGTCAAATACAACACTACTATTATGCAAGTAATAGCAGGAGATATAAATACAAAGAGTAAATCATGTGATGATCTAATAATACTTTGATTCAAAGCGCTTAACGACTTAAACCATGGGTTTTGATTTGTAATAAAAAAAACTGATACATTTGTTATAATTCCAATAGATATTACCAGTAATGCTATCCTCCAAAAATTATTTTTGACAAGTGTTTGACTTAATTTAAAGTAACTCGCTTTTCCTTTCTCAAAAACTGAAGCTAATGGTGCAAATCCATATATTATTACTAAATATATGAAAGGTATTGCAATCATCAATAGCATTAAATACTTTAATAACTTTGTTTCTACGGAAAGGAACGCACCATATCCAATCAGTACTAATGGTAATACAATAAGTATAATAAGAAAAATTGTTCCAATATAGGACCAAATACTCTCTTTGGACTTTTTAAATGCTTCCCTGACTGTAATTAACTTTCCACCGTAACAACCAGAGATACAAATATACATTGTTACGGTCAACTTCAACTGAAAATAAATTATTGGAAGGGATATTGCCAGAGTAATTAGAGTTATTAACAAGAATGTACTACTTGTTCCGGAAATAGTTCTAACATAAGAAAGTACACTATTAATCATAGAGATAAGAAAACTAAGTAGTGAAATTTTGAGTAATAGCTTATAATTGTTCCTATACAGATATAAACCTTCTTTTACCACTTCCATCGTATTCAGCTTATAGATATTGTTCATATTATTATCCATAATTCCACCTCTCATAATATTTATTGCATATAGCTATTGCACATTCCCGCCGGCAATGCCCATATCAGATAACAGAAATGGCACAGTATGTCATAATTATCATACCAAATTCCACATTTATAGTAAACTTTTTGATATGGTTCCGCATATTATCATTTTTCCTATAATGCTAATAGTGAAATTATATAACGCACAACAAACAAAAAACGTGAGCATAACCGGATTTCTCATGGTTATGCCCTCGGATTTTCACTTTGATTTATCTTGTTGTACCGGGTAGTATAATCCGTCATCGGGCTACATTGTCCTTTTCCTCTATTGGTTATTGAAACGTCCCGGGATTGTACCGTATATCTTTAATATTAAACCTTGCGTAGCAAAAGTCCTCATCTGGGAAGTTCCACACCGCTTTGCCATAGGTTGCAAGATTAAACCCGTTTATATTTTTATAATCCGAAACAGGAGTTGACCATCTTACCTTTTCATAGGTTTTTCCGGTGGGTGAATAGAACCTGTCGTCCGAAACAAAATTAATCAATTGGCCTTCTTCGTTGAAATATAATACGGCCGATATTCTGATGCCCTCATTATTGAAAGCTGCTTTTACGGTTAATGAATCAATAGGCTCCCACTCAATTCTCTCATCAATAAGAGTGGCCGGTGCCATTATGCACATATCGTTAAAGACGGTAACCGTTTCACCCTGGTTCATTTCCTTACCCCTGCCGTCAACCACCGGGATTAAGCCTGCTATTTTTACAAGCATTGTTGCATTTGCATCCGTATATGAATGCAGGCCAATGACCGGCACGCCAAACATCTTTAAGTTTAAATAGAACAGCCGGGTAATCCTGTCGGCAAAGCTGTATTGCTGCACCTTTACATGTGCCCAGTCTCTTTTTCTGTCGGTTTTCATGCTTCCATCAATGCTGACCGTAAAGCTTTTTACCTTTTCCCTGCCTACTACCCCTACATACCTGAGATATTTTTGGACCGGTGGGGGCAGATGTGCAATATCTTCCCGGGTTATAACTTCATCTTCCAGTATCGCGGTTCGCTCCAGGCCCTTCAGGGCCTCCGATTTATATTCCCTGTACAGGTGCTGCGAATAATAAATGGACAACAGGATACCTGCAACCACCAAAACTGCCATCATAAGCTTAGTATTCATATTGACTTCGGTGTCCCCCTTATAGTGATTGGTGTTATATAGACAGCCTGCACGTTTCCATGGCTTTATTTCTTATCCTTAGTTTAATTCTCAACGGTAAAGTACTTATTAGTTTCCGTACTTATCCTTTCCTGTGGGGATTTCATGCTCCTTTGGATGATTGACATAATCTGCATTGCCAACCGTCCTCGATTATATTTTCCCGCATAATCAAATACTTTGTTAACAAGGGAGTTTTCTTCATCTTCAGTTGTTTGCAGAATATTTAAAGTATCAACGCACTTTAACCTTAAATTCGGTTTTTAATGTCACTTCTTCTTTTAGGCCGGCATCCAGCCAAAAATCCGTTGTTGCCGTAAAGGTGTAGTCTCCGGCGGGCAGCTTCAGTTCTTTCTCTGAAAAATACTGCTCCCAAAACTTGGCATCCGGATCTTCCTGGGTAAAACCACCGCTTTTTGAAAAGGGCATTGTATACACCTCGCCCTTCTTCAAAACCGTTTCCTTTAATACGTCCAACACAACGCTGTCATTAATATATTTCTTGCCATCGTATATCATATGGTGAAAATACGGCTCTCCCGACCATATTTTTATACTGTCGTTTTCGCCAATATATTCTATGGTCGAGTAAACTTTAATTTCTTCGTTTTCCTCAAGCTCCAGCTTATCAATATATGTTTTCACTTCAAAGTTTTCGTCTCTTGCTGTAAAGGCCGGAGATTCTCCTTCATTTAATGCCTGACCGGCTTGCATTTGGGTACACCCTGACAGCATTAACACCGTTACCAAGATTAATACGCATACCTTATTCCGTATCAAATGACTCATCCTCCTTGGAACTTTATAACTATATAGACGGTATTCGGCCGGCAGAGTTCCGGTTATTTGTTATCTTATTGCTTCACTAGTAAAATACAGCATCAAATCGGACCCTATCTATAACCGCGTTTTGATTCTAATCTCTCTAACCTGTATTTATATTCACGCTTATCAATTTTCCCCGTTTCCAGCAGGTTATTCAGTTTTATGAATGGCCTTAATAATAAATACTCGTCTATGTCCAGTTCAATGGTCTCGCTGCAAACGGGACATACTATTTGGAAAACCGGATGCCATTGCCCAAAGGGAAGAATAAGAAAGGGTTTAATATATGCTGCGTATATATTATAATACTCATTATTATTACAGTTCTCACACTTTGGATTTATCCTTGGCAACAACCACTCCTGCGTATTGGGCCTAAACATTTGCGACTGCCTGACTCTGCCTGTTAATTCCCTTTCCCTTTTAATTGGCCCATTTGATATCCTGCCAAAATACATAATTTCACCTCCCCGCAATTATATATCGTCTCTGGATTAATCAGCCTGTATCCTTATTTCATATTATTCTATTTACTATCATTCTTGCTTCAGTTTCCTTTTCCTTCAATTATCTGAGGTTTGAGATTTTTATCTCAGTTTATGCAGGATAGGTACTTTCAGGCAACCACAGCCTATGACCACCGCTAGACCTCCGTATCATTTATAAACCGATGCCCGATTTCACCCTTCATTATCTATTTATTTTTATTTATCTCTATCTGATGCCGTGGGAAATCGCACTGTGACCGTATTTAAGCCGATGAGATAACCGAGCGCATATGTTTCCCCCGCCGGACCGATTACACCCGCTGGCTCATTTTAATTATATATTTATATATTTTTGGGGGGAGGATTGTAGAGAGCATAAAAAACCCGTGAAGGAGCACAGTGTTTTTCCTGCACACACCCCACGGGTCTTCACCAAACTTTATTTACTTTTCTGCAGACATTATTATCATTCTGCAGAGTTTATTTTACATAGACAATTATGTGTATATTTAAAATAAACTCCGCTCCAAACCACTTTCCCTCAAACCCTTATGTCTTCTAGTCTTAACCCTATTCTACTAATCTCTTCCATATAATAAAGTCGGTTCCGAATAGGTATAAGATGCAAGAAGCGTAGGGCAAAGTTTCAAGGGTTAAGGAATAAGAGTCTATTTTACTTTTCCATTATTTTATCAATATTATCTTCAATATAGTCTTTCAATCCCTTTAAAATCAATATTTCTAGCCTTATTTAATACTTTTTAACTATAATAACCTTAATCCTTACTGTTTATTGCATAATGTAATTGGATAAAGTTGCAAAAGGAAATCCCCACTTTTGCAACAGTGAATTCCCCATAATTGCAAAAAGGTCATTGAAGGCACCACACCAAAATAATATCCTTGTATTTGAGAGCAAATCGATTACAAGGAGGACTGGAGGATGCTAACAATGACCCAAGTTAAGGATATCAGAAAAATGTACTTTGAGGAAGGGAAAAATATCAGCCAGATTGCCAGAGAAACTGGCCGTGACCGTAAAACCGTTAAGTTCTATCTAGACAAAAATGACTGGAATGAAGAGCTGCCAAAAGTGAAAAAGGAGGCTGTCTTTCCCAAACTCGATCCGTACAAAGAAGATATCGATACCTGGCTTATCGAGGATAAGAAAGCCAGGCGTAAGCAAAGGCTACTGCAAAGCAGATATACGAACGGCTGGTAAAGAAACACAAAGATGACTTTAACTGTTCCTACAGAACCGTTGCAGGGTATGTGGCAATAAAGAAAAAAGAGATATTCGGTGAACAGAAAGGGTTCCTGCCCTTAGAGCATATACCGGGCGAGGCACAGGCAGACTTTGGAGATGCTGACTTTTACGAGAACGGTAAGCTGCATAGTGGTAAATACTTTAACCTATCGTTCCCACACAGTAATAAGGGGTATACTCAAGTTTACAAGGGAGAGAACCAGGAATGCCTGTTTGAAGGCTTAAAAACGATATTTGAGCATATATGCGGCGTACCAACAAGGATATGGTTTGATAATGCAAGCACCATAGTTACCAAGGTAATGAAAGGCGGAGGAAGAAACCTGACAGACAATTTCTTGCGGTTTATGGAGCATTACCGTTTTGAAGCAACCTTTTGTAACGTAGATGCCGGGCATGAAAAAGGTAACGTAGAAAGCAAAGTAGGCTATCACAGGCGAAACATGCTAGTGCCGGTACCGAGGTTTGAGAATTTAAGTGAATTTAACAAAGACCTTTTAATCCAGTGTGAAGAAGATGCTAAAAGGGAGCATTACCGTAAGGAAGGAACCATTGAAGAGTTGTATAAAGAGGATGTCAATGCTCTTTTAAAGCTGCCCAAGGTAGCCCTGGAAACCAGTAAATACATAACGGTAAAGACAAATGGGTACGGCAGATTTCTACTGCACAATGGCTTACACTGTCGCCGCCGAGATATAATTGACCCATAACGCCGGAAAGAAATTGACCCACACCAAACCAACGGTT
>JAENYX010000070.1 GCA_016841565.1 Clostridium thermobutyricum
CTATCATAATGCTTGATTCCCCTACCTGGCTGGACTGGGCTATCCTGGTCTCTTCATATTTGCTGTAGAAAGCATCGTAGGTCTGCTGGGCCAGGTTGATATTTCTTTTCAGAATGCTTTCCTGATGCTGTTTTTCCGCCAGCTCAATTTGCAGGCTTTCAAGCTCTACTGAATTTTGCTCGACCTGAGCTTCCACATTCTGCCTTTCAGCCTCCAGCATTGTTATTTTTGCTTTTAATCTCGATATAAGCTTCTCCATCTCCAGATAGTTTGGGTTTATTTCCTGGCTTTCCATGGTCAGCTGCCCTGCCTCGGCAGGAGCTTTACCTGTTCCGTCTGATACTACGCTGTTTAAAAAGGCATCCTCCGATAGGCTTTTCTTTGTCACCAGTATCTTTTCCGTAACGGCCAGCTCCTTTTGCAGACTCGCTAAAGCAGCTTTTTTGGCATTTTCTTCTACTTCTTTCTGTATAAACTGTGTCTTAAAGTCGGTTATCAATTGAAGCCTGGTGTCTGCCTCTGCCCTAAGCTCATCTGCGCTCCTTGGCTGTGCCAGGAATTCCTTATAAGCCGTAAGGGCCTGATCCAGCTTATCCTTCTCCACGTTCATTTGCTTCTCAAGATACTGATAGGATGTCAGCGCCTGCTCCTTGGCCTGATCGGAAACATATATTGTAAAATTTCTAGCCAGGCTGTTGGCTATATCCGCCGCCAGCTTGGGGTCGCTATCCTTAACCTTTATCCTGATAAGGTTGGTATTGACTACTACTTCCACGTTGATTTTCTCAGCCAATGCACGTCTTGTGAGTTTCCCGGGGTCTATTCCCAATTCATCCAGTACGTTCTGGAGTATAACAGTAGATTTCACCTGTTCCCTGTAAGTATCAAGCGTCGGTGTTGGGAAATTCGAAATTGAATCCAGTATACCGGTTACACCCTTCCCCATTTGCGGTGTCTCCACCCTGGTGGCTGCCGAAGTCACCAAAGTAATAGAAGCCTCGTAGGTAGGTTCTATTACAAAAAAGCTGAATATTCCGCTTATAAGAACTGCTATAAGGGTTATAGCAATGATTAGTTTTCTCCCTTTTATTAATGCCTCTATGATTTCCCGAAGGGAAACTTCTTCAGGATAGGCGTTATAGTCGTTAGCCTCCAAGTTAATGCACCTCCAAAAACTGCTCATACTGTAATTCTCTATTTTTTCCTATTTATAGGTAAGGGGACACACCTCCTCTTTTATAGCTAAGTTCCTGGGTCGGAGGAATATCCCCAATGCACCTCCAAAACTGCTTACTCCAGTCTTATCAATATAGCCCTTCTCAGGACTACTTCTCCCTCTTTATCACTGAAGTAAAGTCTTATATACTGATTATTCGGTTCTATATCATCCGTTGTTTCAAATGTATTCTGATACAGAGTATAGTCACTGCCCATGGTTATGCTGTTTTCTCTGAACTGTTCGCTTTTACCGCTGCTGCTCAGGACTATGGCAGTCATTTTGCCATTGCCGGATTTGCTCCTGCCTTCCAGTGCAATAAGGTAGCGGCTGGAGGGCTGCAGGGATAAGTCTAACCTCTGTATGTAAAATCCGCTGCTGTCGGACACAACCTCAAAAACCTCTCCCTGTGCATCTTTAACAATGCCGCCCCGAACAACCTTGTCGTCCTGATAGGGTATCTGCCACAAATCGGGCAGCCCGTCCCGGCCGGAGTCAAAATCAAACGTTTCGTACATTGCCACAGAACCGGCCTGGTCAAATACATTTTTATCGTTAATATTATCCAGTATAAAGTTGACCCTATATACCCTATGCATCAGCTCTGCGTCAACCTCCACCGGTCTGGCCAGCTTTTCATTGTTGTCTGTTATCTGCTCTTTGACATTGTTTACTTCCTCCAAGAAAACCTCAGCATTGTCCCGGTCATTGCTGCCCATATAATGCCGGCTTATATTCAGCAGCAAATCCATTTTCTGCGAATACATCCCGGGTACGGCCGGATTTACGTCTATTGCCCTGTCAATGTATTCTACTGCCTTGTCAAATCTACCGTACCTGTACTGGTGCATGGCCATCTCCCCGTAAAGCGCATAGTTAAAGCTGTCGTTGGCAATGGCCTTCTCCAGCTGTTCCCCCGCCTGGCGGTACTGCTCCCCGGCCTGGAGATCCCCCCTGACAGCTACAAGCCTCGCCAGGTTTGTCCTGTAATCGGTATTTAAGGGGTCCAGCCTTACCGCAGTTCTTACAGAGCTTTCAGCTCCGGCCATATCATTACTGTTTACTGCAATGGCTGCTTTATAGTTCAACCGGGCAGCGGAAGTCAAACTTATACTGGCGGCCAAAAGAACCAACGCCAGGCCTGCCGACAGGCCTTTCAGGAATCCGGGCTGCCCGGCTTTGAGTTCTTCTACGCCAGACCATCCGGATGACAGGGCTATGCAAGACCACAGCAGTATGGAAACCGACCCCAGGGTCAGGTCAAAGTCGATCAGGCTGTGCAGCAGGATTGCAAGGATGGAAAAAATCACACCGGTAAACCGCATTCCGTCCTTCCCATCGGCAATCTCCTTCCGTCTCTTAAATGCCGCAGCAGCAAAAGCAATCAGGAATCCCACCGCCGCCAAGAACCCTATAGTTCCTGTTTCTACCCATAGCTGAATGGGATAGCTGTGGGCCTCTCTGGTCCAGTATTCCGAAGTCCTATAGACCCTATAGGCTGCATTCCAACCCTTCCCCCCCAGGCCCAGGATAAAATTATCCCGGATAATGCTGAATGCATCCCTGAAAAATGATATTCTTGCCTGCATGCTGTTGTTTTTAATGTTTATGCTGTCAATCCGGGCCGACAGGGCATCGGGCAGGTATTTGTATCCAAGCTTTATATCCTCAAGTACTCTGCCGGACGGCATGCCGGTCAGTTTTGCATCCCTTACGGCAAAACCGGTATCTTTATAATAATTGTAGAAAGCAACCCTTATATAATATGTATCGGGCAGGGTGGAAAAGGGTACATCAATGATACCATCCATCTGTTCTCTTATGTAATAATGCTTTAACGGCGTTGACTTTTGTCCTCTGTCTATGCTATAGACCGAAACCCTTCCCAGCCAGGGCTTATCCTCAAGCTGGTGGGTTTTGACGTCCAGTTCCAGCTTGTAGTGGCCTTCTCCCTCAATGGAATATATGTTCTTTGACAGGTTAATATATCCGTCTTCCATATTTTTATGTGATAATTCAAGCGGCTCGGTTATGTTCAGAACTGCCGTGCCGACAACACCCGATACAAGTATAACTGCTGCAATTAATATACCGAAGGTCCTGTTGGATAAAGCGACAGGCTTAAGCCTCTCATAAGCCAGCCCCAATCCCACTGATGCCAGCATGGAAGCCAATACGATCAATACCGAAGCAAAGCTCCCTTCTCCCATATAACCGGTTAACAGGCCTGCGGCTGCCAGGGAAAAAACAGCGGATATTAATGTCAATGCCAGTCCCTCCAGTTTTTTCTCCCGGGGGACTGCAAAAAAGTATATTATCATTAAAAAAGGCAGCATCAGCCACATGGTCCTGGAAAATGTCAGTACAAATGTGATCAACAGTATATTCAAAGCTGCAGTATAGACTAGTTTGAGCTTCCTGCCGGAAGCCATCATCATGGATATGGTAATAAATATCGCAGCGCCGATAACTACAGCCAGAGTGTTGGGATACTGTATGGTGGAAGATATTCTGTTACCCACCAGGGCGCCGTTGTTGCTCATAAAGCCGAGATAGTTCATTAAACCCACCAAGGATACGGCAGATACCCCGGCGATAATGGTGTTCAGAAATATTTCGGTATTTCTACTGTTGTTATCAATCAAATCACGGACAAGTATGTACACGGCCAGGTAATTGGCATACTTCAGAGCTTCTTCCAGGGCACCCCTGGCGCTTGCTGCAAAGGGTATGGTTATAAAGTAGACTGCAACCAGTGCAAACAGGAAGTATTCGTATTTGAACCGGATAAGGGTATAGCTTTTATCGCGATACCTTAGAACAATCCAGAACAAAATCAAAGCAAAGGAAATAATATGTACGATATTAAACTCTCTTTCGAAATAGAGCCCTCTGAAAAAAGGCGGGAAAAATATAAGGCCGCAGGTAATAAACAAAAATAAAAATCCGGTTTTCAAATGCTTATTCCCGCCAGTATTCCTTTTACTGTTTTTTACAGGCTTTTTCTTCACTTGTATCACCTCTGTTCATTTGCAATCGCCATCACAATTGCCCTCATAGCTATTATAATTTCGACAAATTATCAATAAATCCTTCTTCAATCTTATATTTAACAGAAGTTTCACTACAGCAAACAGCCTATAGGCTCCTTATTCTATTCATCGCATACCTGCCTGATAATAACAGAGCGTTCCCTGTGCAAAATGACAATAAAAAAAATAAACCGGCAGAGCTAAAGCCCCGCCGGTTTATTTTTTATTGGTTGCTTACTGTATGAACTTAACCAATTCATCTACCACTGTAGTCATATCACCGGCATTGTAAAGTGTGAATTTGTAGACTGTACTGCCGGACAGGTCTCCGCTGAAATCAAGTGTCAGACCGGAATCATCTGCAGCGGTGACTGACTTTGAAACACTACCGGAGCTGGTATCATCCAAATCTGATGCTCTAACTACCCATGTATTGCTGTCAGCATCAGCGTCGTATACATTACCGGATACCGTAGCAACTCCTGCAGCAGATACGGTCAGTGCAACGCCGGAAGACCCTTCATCATCATCCTCTTCCGTTGCATTGTTTACCAGTACGTATTTAACGAACCTTGAATTGTCTGCGGCAAGATACAGGGTTACTGAATCGCCTTCGTTTATATCCCTGAGAGCTATGGTGTCAATGTCATCCGTATCTTCTGCATCGAACAGTACCGCATCGGATGCAAGTACGTATTCGGTAAGATCGCCATCAAGCTCTATCATCTTGTCACCAACGGTTACTTTATCAACTGTTCCTGTCACATAGTCGTCGTCGGTAGTCTCAACTACATATAATTTAGTGATTTCGTTTGTATCATCGTCTATTTCTATTTCTACAATGTCTCCGGCAACAACGTTATCTGCATGTGCCAGGCTGGAATCATCTTCCTTGGTGTAATAGGTATCCAACTCGCCTTCTACATAAAGCTCAAGCTTCCAGGTTTTCTCTCCGGAAACCTTAACTGCGTCCTCATCTGCAACAGCTACATATGCGGTTACATCCGAATCTCTGTCGGAGTCTTCGACAACTATTGCAACTGCATCGTCATCTTTGTCGTAGTATACATAGCCCTCGAGTATTTTGTCAAAGCTCAGATCGCCATAGGTTGTAACTTCTACTGCGTTGTCATCTTCGTCATAGTCTAATGCAGGATCATGGTCTTCAGCAAGGAATACTACGCTATCGCTGCTGAGCCTGTATTTGCCGACATATTTGTCATCAGTGTCAAATGCCTGGGATCCCGACATAACATCCATCAGCACGACTTCTTCAACGTCTCCGTCATCCTCAACGGTTATCTCGACTATGGCACCTACTTTAATGTCATCTTCCCAGGTACCTACATAGTCATCTGTGGTATAATCATCGTCAATATCATAATTCAGTTCTTCACCGGCTTCGTTTGCTACATCCAGGGTCCACTTAGTTCCGTTTCTGGTGTCGAAATCATCTGTATCGGCTATAACAAACGCAAGGAATGATGAGGTTTCAGCTTCGCCAAGGTCTCCGCTTACAAATACGGCATTGCCGCTTCTGTCAACGAATACCACAACATCGCCTTCATCCTTCATCTGTTCTGCTACAGTATCCGACATGTCTTCCAGCTCATCATCGTCGAGATACTGGGCGGTAAAGACTCCATTGAAGTAATCAAACTCTTCGCCATCAACCTTGAAGGAATTCACGAAGATTTTTTCGATTTCGCCTTGATAAGTCTTGTTGAATATTTCTGCGAACTCGGCATCATCGTTGAAGAATAGGATGTCGCCTTCCTCTATGGCATCAAACCCGACCGACTTACCGTCTTTTACTATTGTGTAATCTTCAACATCCACTTCGTTTCCATAGCTGTATATGATGTTATCTTCAGCCTTTTCCACTACCATGAAGTCATCCCATACATAGGAGTCTACGAATATTACATCGCCATCATCATTAAGAACTACCTTGGCATAGTCGGCATCTACAACTTCGTCTTCCATTTCGCCGTCTACATATACCGATACATTTTCGTCTATATCATAGTCTTTGTCTGCATCAACCAGGGTAAGCTCGTCACCGTCTTTATTAACGTCTATGGCGTCAAAGAAGAAATCGCTTTCCACTTCTACGCCAATCACTTCTTCATCGTCTGCAAACAAAGATACTTCCTGACCGAAGATGTATTCCGGGTCAACATCACATATCAGTGTGTATGTTTCACCATCAACAACTATTTCGTTATCGTCCAGATTGTTATTGGTTCTTGCAATATCTGTTACTGTTCCTTCTATTTCGTCTACCCCAAGTTTGGTTTTAAGAAGAGTCTTGTCTTCGTCTTCTTCATACTCGGGATATTCTCCCCATGTCTTCTGTACCATCATGGGCACCTGAAGAGAATTGTCAACCATAAGAGCTACGTCGCCACGGTTTGCTGCCATACCGTTCACCACATTCACATCTTCGCTAATGTCTTGTTCAGCAGCTACTGCAAGGTATCCTCCCGGATATCCGCCAAGAGCATTAGCCTTGGGTGTGTATCCAAGGGCTGCCACTATCATTTTTATTGATTCGGCATAGGTTACCTGGTTTTCGGGTTTAAATGAACCATCAGGATAACCCACTATTATTTCCATGTCAGCAGCTATATTAATGTAACCGGTTGCCCAGTGGTCGGCTGCAACATCTCCAAATTTCGTAGAACCTTGTGCATATGCAGCGGCATCACTCAGACCAAGGGCTGCCACCATAATTTTGGCAAACTGGGCTCTCGTAACAGGTTCTGCCGGTTTGTATGTTCCATCCGGGAATCCTGCGATGATTTCCAATGAAGTAAGCCTTGTTACTGCATCTTCATAGTCTGTCCCTGCTACATCACTTAGCGGTGCTGCCATGGCAAAGCTCATGGTGCCGAACACCAGTGTCAATGCAAGAACAAATGCTAAGACTTTTTTCATGTTTTTATCTCCCTTCTTATTGGTGTTCATATTTTTGTTGTAAGTACCAGCACTTTTTGAATTTTTCCTGTAACCTGTCAAAAAAGCACCTCCTTCCCCGGTAGCGGAAATTAATACAGCTTACATGTTTACTTAACTTGTAAACATAATATGCCTTTCTTCTATTCAATTTTACTTCCGGCCATGTATAAGGTCAATAGAGTAACCGCCAATTTAATATTTTGTAAGCCATTTGTAACAATTAGAAATATTTCTGTCACACTAGCGTAATATTGGTAAAAAAACGTATGTTCCTAAATATATGCTATATTATGTAAAGCCTGCCAGGCTATAATGTCCGGTTTTTCTAAAAAAAACAGCCGGATATGCATCCGGCCTCTTTGTGACGTTTTATACGGTTTTAATATTTAATGGATTCTTGTCACGTATATGGGGAAATGAAATTTTGGACCCTCTATGGGTATTAGGTAAAAATCGAAGTTCTGCGTATAATCAAGGCCGGAGGTGTCAAACTCAAAGCTCCCGCCGGCGTTGTAAACCGGCATATACCCAAGCCTTGTTACATCCTTATTAAATACCGTTATAAAGGAAGAGGACGCATAAATACTCTTATCCCCCTGCTTTATCACGGCTTTAATGTTGTCTTTGCCGAAAAAGTTTATTTCATCCCCATAGAATTTTGCCATAAATACAAGCCTGTTTTTACATCCGTCCAGTATTGCGGTTATTTCCCCCTGGGAGAGCTCCCTTTCTTCCCTGGCTGCAGTCCTGGCTGCGTCTGCCAGTACGAAGTACGGGGTTTTGCATATTGCATAGACCCTGTCGTTACTGCCCGCCATACCCCCGTTTTCAGCAGTATTCCAACCCTTGGCAAATGTCAGGTATGAAGTAATCTTGTTGTTCCTGCCGTAATTTACAGCGCTGTCTGTCAACTCCCACGACAGGCTTCTGTGGATGCCACAGGCCGGTGCCTGAGATTCAAATCCGGCTGCCGCTACATAGACCAGTGAAGTTGTCAGAATAACTCCAATAAGGATGCCAATCGCCAGTCTCTTTGTTTTAATGGCCATCAAACCTCCTCCTTCT
>JAENYX010000009.1 GCA_016841565.1 Clostridium thermobutyricum
CTCAAATCGCCGGTTGAAAACTGGCCCAATCACTTTAGGCACTGGTTTTTTTATCTGACCTTTAAAAACGTAATAAGACGCCTGAAATTCTTATAAGCCAAGGATTCCGGGCGTCTTTGTTATGCCGTCCATTTTATGGCGACATATGTTACCCGTGGTTGGGGGTTATGGAAAAACTCTAATAGAGAATATGTGCATCCCTCGGAGGAGTTGGATTGGAAAGCTAGCCGGTCGGGTCTTTCAGCAGCCCGAACAACGGCAGCCCGAACATTCATCTTCAAGCCTATATTCAATGCCTTTCCAGTTAACTAGGTTCCACCAATTCTGTATGAAGTCGGCTCTTTTATTTTTATACTTTAAATAATATGCGTGTTCCCAGACATCCAGCGCCATTATGGGTACCACACCGGGCAGCAGCTGGTTCTGGTGCTTTTCCACCGTCAGTATGCCCAGCCTTTTCTCTTCCGGTAAATATACAAGCAGTGCCCAGCCCGAACCCTCTACCGCTGCAGCCGCAGCTGAAAATTCCTTCCTGAAGGTCTCAAAGCTGCCAAAATCCTCGTCAATCTGCCGGGCAAGCTTGCCCGAAGGCTGCCCTCCTCCCTCGGGGGACATGCTTTCCCAGTAAAGGGTATGCAGAAAGTGTCCCGCTCCATGAAAGGCCAGTTCTCTTTCCCAGTGCTTGATAAGTGCAAAATCCTGTTTTCCCCTTGCTTCTCTTAGTTTATCCATCGCATTGTTAAGCCCCGATACATAACCGTTATGATGCATGTCGTGATGAATCCTGACCGTTTCCTCATCCATATGGGGCTCCAGTGCATTATACGGATAGGGCAGTTTGGGCAAAGTATATACCATGTCCTTTCCTCCTTAAAAATATTTATTTAAAATTATTAAAAATCACCGGAACAGGTAGGACCCGATATCTTCCCAGTTCTTGCTCATCAGGTTTTGATATTGGTCATGGAATATCTTCATATGTCCGGTTTCCCATTCCGACAGGGTCTCGAGAAACTTCTTCGCTTCTTCATCATCAACTTTGGTGGCGGCATATTTATAGAACATTGAAAAATCCTTCTCTATAAGATATGCCATCCGTACTATAGTAAGATCGGATATCTGTTCTTCCTGGTCACCGGTATCCATTGCTCCGGATTCATTGACAAATATCTTGGGACTCTTCATTAGATTTTTCACATCAACAACCCAGGATATCACCTTTATGGTCTCATCTCCTCCCAGGGCATCAAACTTACTCTTTAATATGTTGTAATGCTCCTTTTCCATGTCTGCCAGCTGTTCAAATATCTCCCTGGTTTGGGTGTTCTTTATTTTTTCCGCATAATAGCGATAAAAATTCTCTCCCTGTTTCTCCATCCTCATGGAAAACTGCAGTATCTTTTTGATATTATTCATATCCGGTACCTCCCTTAATCATCTGGCTTATTAATACCCATGTTTACGGTTTGAAAACATTCCTAACGAACAATCAGAGAGTATGCCACCTGTTTGTCCCGCCGCCATACCCAAAAAGGCTCACCAGACAGCAGTGCAGTCCGACGGTCATGCGCCTGAATATACTCCCTGTTCTTTCATTACCATAACTGTTTTTTTCTTTCCTGTCTCCTCCGGCCCACCTAAAGCTCATATAAATTACCTCCCTGCCAGTTGTGGTTATAAATACACATTATCCTATTAGCTTTTTCCCATTTTGTAATAAATATATTCGCTTTAACGGAAGACTCTTCCATATATTTCTGTCCCAATAAAAAAACACTGCAACAATCAAACTGCAGTGTTCAAAATCTCTGCCTTCTATATACAATAATCAGGCCCGTAGTGTTTAAGATGCTACCAGGTCTATATTGTCAGAATTATCATATTCCCAGGTAAACCCTTCGAACACTTTCTCCTTTGTTTCTATGTTCAGCAAATCGGTAGGCCTTATAAATTCAGGAGGGCTTTGGCTTCTCAGTATATTACTTTTAATAAGCAGCTCCGAAACAAACTGGGAACAAAAATAATATTTTTCTCTTCTTAACGATATTTTCATCCCGGCGGTAAACAGGCCCAGGAAGTTATATCTGTAAGAATCCCTGAATGCCAAAAATCTTGCCAGTTCGTTAACCAGAGTATCATACTGCTGCTGCGTAACCTTTAGCCGGTACACAATACATTCACAATCCCTGTACTTTTTGAAAACGCCAAAACGGAAGTTCTCTTCCACAAACCCTCCGTAGAAGGGGTTGTCGGCATGTATCCTCCCGAAGGAATACATGGACTTCAAGCTCTCATCAAGGCTGATGGACGAATGGACATATTTCGACTTAATAAATAATCTTAATACCCTGGACAGCCAGGTCCCCGTTTTTGAAAAAACCAGATAAACATACCTCATATTTTGCATATTCTCCATTGTCTCATTCCCCTTTTTTACGACGGTCGGATCCGGTGAGTATAAGAAACAGGAATAATCCAATTCCCGCTAAAAAGAACACCATAAGCGTCCCGATTGCGATAAACATTTCACCTGTTGCAAAACGCGTCATTACTGCTGCAAAAAAGCTGAAAAGCAATATCCCTATTGAAAGGCCATAAAAAGCAGCGCGTATCCTGTTCATTGCATACTTTCTGCCGGTTTCCCTGGTCAACAGGCTGTAAGTCATCAGCGCTCCGCCCGCCACAATAAATATTCCGGGGCCTGTAACGTTTACTGCATCCAAACCCATAAAATACAGCATGGCAACGGTGAATGTCCCAAATAATACAAGCAGCACCCCGGCTATTATACCGGCAGTTGAAACCCGGGCTGTCATAGTAGCATGAACCGACTGCCTCGCCGTATCCTGTCCCAGCTTGCGCATATCGTCCACCAGTCCGCTCAGATCGCCCATGGAAATAACCGCTTCTTTAAAGGCTTGCTCATCCTGGATGCCGCGGGCTTTATAGTCTGCTACCTTTTCCTTTATGTTTGTGGCCAGCTCTTCCTTCAAGTCAAACAACTGTTGGCTTTCACCAATGCCTGAAAACAGGTTTTCAATATAGGCTTTCACCTTATTTTCTATGAAATTCTCATTTTTTGACATCACTGACCCCTCCTTTTATGAGTTTTTCAAGAATCCCCTTTGCAAAGTTCCAGTCTTTTTCACTCTGTTCATAAAGCTTAATGCCGCTGTCGGTAATTCTGTAATACTTGCGCCTGCCGCCCTGGGTTTCATCCCCCCAATAGGACAGAATGTGACCTTCCCGCTCCAACCGGCGGAAAGCGGTATATAGGGTTGCTTCCTTTAGTTCATACTTGTTGTCGCTTAGCTGGATAATCCTTTTATAAATCTCGTATCCATAGCTGTCGCCTTGCCGAAGTACGTTTAAAACTATAGTGTCGGTATGGCCGCGAATTAAATCGGTGGAAATTATGGCATCCATATATCTTCGCCTCCCATATTATATGTTATGCCATATTACTGTGTGTGTCAAGGTAATAATTCAAGGTTCTAAAGACCGGTTTTCACCAACCCTAAGCATGGGTATTTCATAACATATCTGCCATCAATGCAGCAGTATAATGATTCCGATACATCCAATATGTATTCATAAAGTAAAGCCCACTTTCTCGGGCGGGCTTTAGCCTCCGGCCGCTCAGGGCCGGAGGCATTGCTTATTCTATTTACAGGTTATTCGTATTCTCCCGGGTAACCAATGATCACACCAAATTCCAAATCCCGACCTTATATATATCGGCCAGATAATAATTATACCTGAGTCCCCTCCCGAATCCATTATTTATACCGTAATGCGGGGAGACACCCTGTATTCCATAGCCAGAAGGTTCGGTACAAGTATTGATGTCCTTGCAACCTTCAACTACCTGCCCGACCCCAACCTTATATATCCGGGCCAGCAGCTGGTAGTTCCGGAATCGCTGCGCTAAAGACTTAAATGCTTACTTCATCCAGCTTGCCAAGGCCATAGGTTTTTATTATATTTATAAGCTTAACAGGGTATTTGGAATCGGTGGCATACCCGGCCCTTCTCAAAGCCCAGGCACCCTGAGTACTGTCGTGCATGGTCTCTCTGAAGGGTTGGTACCTGCTGGCGGTGAGCAACAGCTTTTTATGGTCTGCCCAGCTTTCGTTGACGTTGCTATATGCTCTAAATCCGGCATCCACGCGGAAAGCCTGCCCGTTATACTCTTCCCAGGTGTTTGATATTACCGAGCCGGCAGGCCCCGTACCCTTTATACCGAACAGGTTATATGAAAAATTCCCTGAATACTTATCTACCGGAACGCTTTGTCCCCAGGCTGTCTCCAGAATGGCCTGAGCTGTTTGCAGCGCTGCCGACATACCGGTTTTCTGCCATGACTCAACGGCCAGTCCGGATGCCAAATCCAGGAACTTATCTTTCTCGATAACCGGCTTGGCTGGGTAGGTGGTGCCCAGATATACCCTGAACGGAATTTGCTGGCTTTTTATCTTAACTCCCGAGGGCAAAGTCCCTTCGGCATAAATCTTCCATTCTCCCTGGTCGCCCTGGGCCGGTGTCCAGGAGTACTGCGTCACGGCATCCTGGCCTCCGGCAATAGCCTTTACTGCACCTGTATTGGAGTTAACCAGCATGTACTGAATACTGCTTAATGGAGTATTACTGGACACCGTCAGACTGCACTTACCGGTCACCACCTGGTTTGGTCCCACACCTTCCAAAAGTATCTTGGGAGCGCCCGTCAGCCTGACACTAACACTGTTGCTTGTATGGGTAACGCCGGAGGTATCCTTAACCCTGACCAGAAGCTCCTTGGTTCCCGTGTATTCGGGACCCGGAAACCACTTGTGGCTTACATATCCAACCCTGGCCAGCACCTCTTCAGCTCCTGTCTGCGGATCCTTCAGCACATATTCTGTCTCGCTGACCTGGAAATTCCGGGAAGCCCATAAGGTAACCGGTTTTTCCACAGTGCTGCCGGCGCTAACTCCCTTCAGCTCCAGCTTCTTTGTTACATTAACGGCTACCGGAATATCTATACCGGCATGGGCCTGACCAGCATAGTCATAAGCTATCACTTTAAAGGTAGTGTTTCCATTATCCTCATACATGGGCGACCATGTATACGAGCCCTGGGGGTCCACTTCTTCGGTAGTAAACACTTTACTCTTATCATGGTTGGTAATCTCATATTTCACATGGGAAGCTACAAAGTTCAAGTCCGGTGACAGTGAAACCGATCCTCCCAGCACCTGTCCCGGGTTGAGTCCGTTCAATGCCACCCTGGGCTCAACCGCCATCTTCACCGGTATTGCCGAGCCGGCTATAAAAGCTCCATCCCCGTTATACAAAGCAGCCACAAGAACCTTCGGTCCGGTCTGCTGCAGGTCGGGAAGCCATGTATATCTGCCGCTTGCATTGCTGCCCCTTGCAACAACCGCTCCCCGTCCGGTATCGGGATTCAGAAGCAGGAACCTAATCTCGGCAGCCCCTTCCGGAACACCGGCGGGGAAGGATGCCTGCAGCTGGGTGGTACCTGTGATATCCTGTCCGGGTACCACAGAGGATATCTCCATGTCGTAGAAGGGCGATATGCTTGCCGCCCTGGTGGAATCTATATATACCGTCCTGCTGGAATCATCCCAGCTTATCTCCACTCCTAAAGCGTTGCTTACCAAACGCAAGGGTACGAAGGTACGGTCTTCAACAATAAACGGAGCGACGTCGCTTATATTATAAGTCTTTTCCCCGGTGTCATACTCAACCAGACGGCTGTCAATCCTCAAAACCACCGAACGTCCGCCCTTCACTATATGTACCGTTCTGTCCTGGTCGTTCCAATCCACCTGTGCGCCCAACTGCTCGGATATAACGCGCAATGGCACCAACGTCCTGTCATTGTGTATAAACGGCTGTGGTGAGGTCTCTATGCTCTCGCCGTCAATAACAAGCCTGATGTCGGTGGAAGCCAGCCCCTCGGGGATACTCCACTGCATGAAAATAAGTGCAGCCAATAGTAATACAGTCAAATGCAAGCCGTATCTCTTATGTTTTATATACATTTCTTCGACACCCCTTTATTTAATATAAAAATACATGACAATTATTCTTTTTATTAGACGTCAGAAACTGTCGATTGTTCCCTTCTCTGCGGATAAATTGTCTATGTAAATATTTCCACCCAGATTGTAATTTACCTTCAAAGTCTGTATATTGAGCAGAAAATTTTATCTGTCCTATGCATGATTTATTATACCACATGTCCCGGAAGCAGCTTTCATGCAAATAATATAACGCACCCATCGGATGCGCTTCTCTATGCCGCTGCCCTTCCTCTATGACCGGTGGCGGGAATTGTCCTTCAACGGGTCGTTATTGTTACTCATTTCCACCTTTTATATAATGGCTCATGTTATTCTTCATGCGTTCCAGCAGACAAATTGCCTGATTATGGTGACAAGCACAGCCCCTCCGGTATCCATGCCTAGTCTGAAAATAAATATCGGGTCTATATATAATGTGCTTAAAACTTTACATCTCTTAACGTGTCATCCTGAGCGATAGCACAGGAAAAAGCTGCATTTTTTTCACTCAAATGCAGCTTTTAACATAATGAAAGCAAGAGCAGGCACTCATGCTCCTTACGTAGGTTTTGCAGATTTTCATCAGGATCTAATCATCCAGGCTAAATCCTTCGGCTTCATAGACTACCTGGCCGGCAATGACGGTCATTAGGGCATTTATATCCTTAAGCTGGGTATCGGGGCAGCTCATATAATCCCTGTCTATAATGGCGAAATCCGCATATTTACCCTTTTCAATGGATCCGATATTGTCCTCCTGGAATTGGGCATAAGCACCCCATATGGTATAGGCACGGAGTGCTTCCTCCTTGGTCAGACACTCTTGCGGATACCAACCGCCTTCGGGATAACCGTCGCGGGTCATTCGGGTGACGGCTGCGTAAAATCCATGGAAGGGATTAACCAACTCAACGGCGGCATCGGTACCATTGGGTATAATGGAACCGGAATCCAGCATCTTGCGCCACGCATATGCTCCTTTAATCCGTTCAGGGCCTACTCTGTCCTCGGCCATATTTAAATCCGAGGTGGCATGAACAAACTGCATTGAAGGAAGAATACCCAGCTTGGCAAATCTTGGAATGTCCTCCAAAGCAACCACCTGAGAATGCTCAATGGCAAAGCGATGATCCTTTAGCTTTAATTCCTTAATAACTTTCCCGTAAGCATCCAGGACTTGGCGGTTTGCAGCATCGCCTATGGCGTGGGTATTAACCTGAAATCCTGCTTTTCCGGCCGCTTTTACCAGTTCATATATCTCATCATCGGTGTACCTTGGATCTCCCACATGCCCTTCACGGTCGGAATAGTCCTCCAGCATCCATGCGCTGCGGGCGCCCAATGAACCGTCGGCCATGAACTTAACCGAACAGACATTGAGACGGTCACCGTAAAGACCTGTGCGTTCTTTCTCGGGCAGCTGGTAAAAATGTTCGGCAGTACTCCCCGAAGATGCCATCATATAGATACGGATTTTCAGTTCATCATTTTCATAGAGGCTGCTCAGCCTGTTAAAGGTGCTTAAGCCTGAGCCCGCATCACGAACACTTGTTATTCCATAGGAAAGAATGTGGTCCTGTGCCAGCCGCAGCGCATCTATCAATTGGTTTTCGGAAGCTTCAGGCCTGTGTGCGGTAATAATGCCGGATGCGGTATCGGTAAAGACACCTATGGCTTCTCCAACTTCAATGCCCGGATAATACCCGTTTGCCTCATCCTGGGATGTTTTTCTGATAATCTCGCCGCCAATTGGATTTGGAGTAATGCCATCGGCATCTATCCCTGCAATTTCCATTGCAGCCGAATTGGCCCATGTGGCATGTCCGCAGACTCTGGTCAATACAACCGGATTATCGGGAGCTATTGCATCCAGTTCCGATTTTGACGGAAAAATGGTGGGATCCCATACCTCCTGGTTCCATCCACGTCCCACAATCCAATCGCCGGGCAGCGACCTTTCAACAGCCTCGGCAACTGCATCCAGAATCACATCCTTGGGCGCCCAGAAGCAGTCAATCTGCTGCATTGCCGACCCGACACCCGGATAGTGAAGATGAGAATCAATCAACCCGGGAATAACGGTCTTGCCGTTCAAATCATAGGTTTTTGTGAACCTGTCTATGTAGCGGTCAACATTCTTATCGTCACCCACATAGATGAATTGGCCGTCTTTTATAACCATGGCTTCAGCACTGGAAAACTTTTTGTCTACGGTGTAGATGTTTCCATTGAAATAGACGGCATCGGCTGCATTGGACTTTCTCTCAACCTCGTTACCGCTTCCGCCACCGCTGGGAACAGCATATGCGGCCGGTAAAAAAAGGCTGATAATCAGCACCATACATGTGGCCAGCACAATTAAACGTCTTGATTTCCTGTACATCTTATAACCCTCCCGTAAAATTTTTTTGATACACTTTTTGCTGATTGATTTTCCCCGGTCATGGTGTGGAAATAAAGCAGTGGAAAAGAGAGCCCTTATTCCATATATATGTGTATCTATATATATCTATATCTATATGCATGGAAAAGCATATTATGATTTCCCGGAGGAGAATTGTCCCATTTAGTCCATTGGTTTTAACCGTTGAATCAAAAACACCCCCTTGGAGCGTGTTTTTTCCTGCATGCCGCATGGCTCTTTTATTTATTATCCCCTTTTCCATTGAGCTCATCTCTGATCCCCCGCCAATCGGGAAGGAATGTGTCCATATGTGCGGCAAAGGCCTTGGAATGGTTTCTCTCCAGCAAATGTACCAACTCGTGAACCACAACATATTCCAGGAATTGCGGATGCCTCTTTGCCAACTGCAGGTTGAGCCAGATTCTTTTATCCTTTACATTGCAGGTACCCCATCGGGTTTTCATGTTTTTAACGCCCCAGTCGGATGCATTTACTCCGATAATTCTCTGCCATTTCTCAAGCAATAAAGGAATTTCTCTTTTTATCTGACGGCGATACCAGGAATTAAGCACATTCTCCCGCTGTTTAAGAGTGCTTGCCTCTCTCACCTGTAATATCAGCCTGTCTCCTTCAAGTCTGATATCGTTGCGCACATTGGAATGTAGTACCTCCAGCATATACCTTTTCCCCCAAAGATATATACTCTCCCCCGACCGGTATTTGTGTTCCGGCCGGCAGGGCAGATTTTTAAACCTATCCCGATGCTTTTGTATCCAGGGGATTTTTGTAAGCACAAACCTTTGGATGGTATCCTGACTCATGTGCAGGGGCGCCGAAACGCGGACTCTTCCATGGGGCGGCGAGACCGAAAGGCGGAGGTTTTTGATTTTCTTTTTATAAATCTCAATCTCTATATCATTGATAACAATCTTTTCCATTTGGTATTATCCTCTGCTTACAGTATATTTGTCGCTTGGGTATGTATATCACTCTTTTTCGGAATATTACCGGAAGCTCTTATCTCTCCCGGCCGGGCGATATGTATCATAGTCAATTATAGCATAAAGTGGTTTTCATAACAGTGCGTATACCTGCTCTTTATCGGTTACCCCGATGTTCAAATATGTTTCAGATGGATTATAAGGGATAAATAAAAAACCGCTTACCCCTTACGGATAGGCGGTTTTCCTGGTGGAGATAAGCGGGATCGAACCGCTGACCTCTGACCCCGCCGTCGATGTACTCGCCGGCAATATTGTAGCCCTGCTGCTTAGCGTAGTCCATTAAAATTTGCCGCTGATTTGTGATGGAATTGCTCTCCTGCTTTGCGTCCCCATCGCGGGACAGGCGCAGGTAGAGCGCCGCGTTGTATCCGCTTGGGGGGATGATATTCATAAGCACCTCCTGTTCTCCCCGCAAAACGGCTCGTTGATTTCGCAAGCACAACATACCACAAGCTGCCGGGAAAAGCTATGGTCAGTGGGGGATTTATTTGTGCTCGGTTTCTATGCCCTTGATGTCCCACTTTATGAGCCGCACCAGCGCATCGAGCATGTCCTCTTTCGTGTCCTCCGGACACTCGCTGGTGATGGTATAGATGGTGTTGCCGATTTGGGTTTCGTAGGTCTTGCTGAATTCTGATGTTAGCATGGGATTCGACTCCTTTCTGTTGTTGCGGTCAGCATCTTAATATTTCAGAAAATAAATAACGCTGCAAATTCGCAGTTGTATTTTGCAGCAGCATGGCGTATACTATAAGCAGAAAGGGGCTGATAAATATGCCGAATATCAAGCCAATCTCCGATCTGCGCAATTATAGCGAGGTGTTGCGTGATGTGGCTGCAGGCGCTCCTGTCTTTTTGACGAAAAACGGGCGCGGCAGGTACGCCATTGTAGATATGCAGGACTATGAGAAAACACAAGCAACACTCCGTCTCATGAATGAGCTGGCAAAGGGCAGAAAGTCCGGTGAGCAGGAAGGCTGGCTGGAGCCCGAGGACATGAGGGCGCATTTCCGCGCAAAAGCGGATGAAGTATAGGCTTCGCTATTCCAGCCAGTCGCGCAGAGACTTGGAGGAAATATGGGACTACATTGCGACGGAGCTTCAAAATTCTTCTGCCGCTGTGCGTATCGTAAGCGCCATTATGGATTCCGTTGACCAGCTGACAGACTTTGCGGAGATGGGTGCGCCCTTGTCCTCAATTGTCAATGTCGAAAGTGATTACCGTTTTCTTGTGAATGGAAACTATCTCACATTCTACCGTGTGCATGGCGATGAGGTCTATGTGGATCGCATACTCTATGGCCGCCGGGATTACCTGCGTATCCTGTTAGGAGATATTCTGGAAGAGAAAACAGCAGAATAAAAGCTTTCACACAAAAACGTCTTTCTGATGGGAAGGCGTTTTTTCTGTCTTGCGTCTTAGCATTGATACAACGCACCATTTTTATCGGTCGCAGGACTTTCGTTAACGAGCAGTTCCTTGCAAATTGTCCAATATCTTACTCATATTCTCCACCCGTGTAAATAGCCTACATAGCCACCTATACGCTACAAATACTTATGAGCAATTTACTATCTCAAAACCGACTTTAATTAGCTTATCTTTTACTTCGCTATCTATTTTAGGAATTGAAATGAAAAGTTTTTCCCGAGCACGGCTAAGTGCAACATAATAAACGCGGTTATTTTCAGAGGCAATATTCGGGTTTAAATTGAAATCACCTTTCCTTTCGTTAATTTAGTAGCTTGAACAACTCTATTTTAACGGAAAGGTGATTTTTTTGTATAACTTTTTGTCGCCACCCGCATAGCGGGTGGTTAATTGTTTCGCACGCTACGCGTGCTCAACAGGCTAAAGCCCATAAAGTAAACCGCAAGGCTGAAAGCCTTGCGGTTTACTGCATTTCCTGGTGGAGATAAGCGGGATCGAACCGCTGACCTCTTGAATGCCATTCAAGCGCTCTCCCAGCTGAGCTATACCCCCACGTCATTAATTCAGTTGCAATATATATATTAAAGCAAGGCATGCCATATGTCAAGTTGAAAATATACACCATTTATTACAAAGAACCCAGCCTTTTGAGGAAACTTATTACACAATTTAATGGTGTATATTACCAGTTGGCCGCCGGAATATTTTCGCAGCCGTTGAGCATAATACATAGCGAAGGGTTCATGATGGTCGAGCCAAGAGTGTTATTGGGTCCGAAAGGGCTCAATAATATTCGGCCAAAGATCAATATCGGATCGATGAGGTTCGGTATTGGTCGGCGGGCAGAGCATTATATGTCCTGTAAGGCTGTATACCAGCCCAACTGCTGGTATATGGTCGAAAAGGATGTATAATGTTCGAGCTAAGATTATTAAGGGTACCGAATTTGCAGAAGTTTTGTAGGGATTCGCCTGGCTACCGGGATTTATTGCAGTCGAGAGATTGCAATAGGTTCCTTAGGCACTCTTAATAGTCGAGCAAAGGTTGGTGTATGTTCCGTAACGCTTGTATGCAGTCGAAAGATTGCATATAGGTGTGCAGGGATGTGCATCGGCCGGAGCGAAGATCATCATGGGCCTTTCACTTTATTTTCTAATACTCCACCATCCCGACGGCTATTCTTTTATGGGCGCCGCAGGCCTCACACCAGAATATATGCAGGCACAAGTCCCCGGGAACACCGTCCACCCTCCGGGTTATATCCAAATCAAGATATGGACTGTAATCATCAAAATATTCCTGTATGGCTCCCTTATCCTCCATATTGGCTCCACACTGCCCACACACAATGGTTTTTGTCTCAAGGCCATTGCACAACGGGCACAAAAGCTCCATCCAATTCACCTCGTGTAGTTGGTAGTTTTCCTGGTCTTTCTATCAGCAAATGCCAGGGACGGCTCTTTCCTGGTATCAGTATTCTTACCGGCCGGAGGGTTAAATATTACCCGCTTTTGGCTTCCTGCAGATATCCTCAAATTTCTACAGACTTTATCCGGGCCTTTCTTCTGAGCCTGTCGCCGTACCTGTAGTCAAACAGTACGGTTATTTCGCTCTGACGGCCTTTTTCTCCAAGACCGGGCACATACTCGGATATGCAGGGGTCGAAAACCTCAAAGTGTACAAGCTTGCTTATCTGCTTGGGAGAAAGTCCTGTATATCCGGAAAGGTAAGCCTCTATATTCTCAGGCTTGCATAGGAAGTCAAAACACCTCTGTTTGAAATTTGGAATTTGTACCCTGCTTATTTGTGACGGCAGCGTAAGGGACCTCTCAGTCATAAGAAAATCCAGCTTGAGCAGCTCATTAATAATTGCCCGGGGCTTACCCAATTGATGTTGGCAGTATTCATAAAACAGCGAATACAGTTCCCTGCGGCCGTGCTTTAGAAGGTGCAATCCCCTGTCCTCCCAATACTCCGACAGGTTTTTAAAAAAATCGAAAGGACCGGTGGAAAAACCGGACAATATAAACTTAAGGGTATAATCAAAGCTGTGGCTGTTGTAAAAGTATTCGAAGACCTCCTCCACCAGCTTCAGCCTCCGCAGGTCTCCAAAGTCCATCCAATTGCTGCCAAGGACCTCATATGGCGGCTCCTGGGTAAAGACATACCCGTATTCGGCTGCCCTCTCCCTTATACCCGAGCCTTTGAGAAGTTTCAAAAATCCCAGCTGCAGCATATCCGGCTCCAAGCTTAAAACATCATTAAAGGAATTTGCAAAGGAGGCCATATCCTCGCCCGGAAGCCCTGCTATGAGGTCCAGGTGCTGGTGTATATTCCTGCCCTCTGAAATTTTCCTGATATTCTGAAACAGAGCCTCCTGTTTGGACTGGCGCCTGATTTCCTTCAAAACCAGCGGGTTTGTGGTCTGCACTCCCACCTCGAACTGGAAGAGGCCGGGCCGGGCTGTGCCAATAAGCTCAAGAAGCTCCCGGTCAAGCAGGTCGGCCGATATTTCAAAATGAAAATTTGTATCCCCTCCCTTTTTTATCAGGTGGCTGAATATTTCCCTGGAAAAACTGCTGCTGCAATTGAAGGTTCTGTCCACAAACTTTATCTGTTTTACTCCCATCCCAATCAGCCTGTCCAAATCCTCTTTAACCCTTTGTAGTGGGAAG
This sequence comes from Clostridium thermobutyricum, assembly GCA_016841565.1. GTDB lineage: Bacteria > Bacillota > Clostridia > Ch29 > Ch29 > JAENYX01. The sequence goes on from JAENYX010000009.1 coordinate 13,584, forward strand.
AACCTCACTCCCTTAATGGTGGAAGAAAGGCAGTACCGGCACTGGAAAGGACAGCCTCTGGAGGCTTCATAGTACACTATCCTGTTTTCCAGTCCATGCTCGAAATCATAGGGGAAAGGGATTCTTCCAAGGTTACCTATCAGATCCCTGTCATGGTTCTTATTGATGCTGCCGTCAGACCTGTAGGTAATTCCGGGTATATCCTCCGGCAGGCCTTTACCTTCCACAATATGCTCCAGCAGCTCTCTGAAGGTCTCCTCCCCCTCTCCCCTGACTATGAAATCTATAAAGTCATACTGCTCCATCAGACTGCAGCTGTCATAGGAAACCTCAGGTCCCCCCAGGATTATTATAGTATCCTTCATTACCTGCCCGATTCTGCGGGCCACCTGCATTGTTTCGGCAATATTCCATATATAGCAGGAGAAGGCCACAATATGCGGATTTTCTTTGTATATCTCCCCTGTAATGCTATATAAGGAATGGTTTATGGTAAATTCCCTGAGCTTTAAATGCCAGGGCTTGTCTTGGCAAAAAGCCCGAAGGTATCTGAGGGCAAGAGAGGAATGTATGAATTTTGAATTTAATGTGGTCAACAGCACCTTCATCTTTACACCTTCTTTTTATTAACAGTCTGCTTTGAAATAAGATTATGTCAGCTTTAACACCGTTTACTTAATCTATATTATATCTTTATAAGCGGTATTTTAGAATGCCGGCAATACTTTGCAGCACTATTTTTTTATACCCATCTCGTCAAAGGTCTTCATCCCGGCAATCATCCCGGCTGCCGCTTCAATTATGTTCAGGCCAAGTACTGCTCCGCTCCCCTCTCCCAGCCTCATTTCCAAGTCCAGGTATGGTTTCAGGCCAAGCCTTTCCAACACCAGCTTCCCGGCTTTTTCATCCGAAATGTGAGACGGAAACATGTACTCCAGAGAAAGGGGATTTATCCTTGCTGCCGCAAGGGCCGCCACCGATGAAATAAACCCGTCTACTACCACGGGTATTCTGCTGTAAGCCGCCCCGAGATATATTCCCGCCATACCTGCTATGTCAAGGCCGCCTACCTTGCCTATCACATCTATTGCATCCCCGGGGTCGGGCTTGTTAATCCGGATGGCTCTTTCCACCACCTTCACCTTGGCCTCAAGTCCGCTATGTCCAAGCCCTGCTCCCTTGCCTGTGGTTTCAACAGGGTTGAGCCCTTCCAGCACGGCCAGTACTGCGCTGCTGGTTGTGGTATTGCCTATGCCCACCTCACCGGTGGCCACTATTTGACTTCCGTCAGCTACCGCTTCAAATACCGCCTGGATACCCGTCTCTATTGCCTGTACCGCCTGATTCCTTGTCATGGCAGGTCCCTCTGCCATATTGGCGGTACCCGCCATAATCCTTCTATTAATAATACTCCCATATTCAAGGGGCTCCTTCATCCCTATGTCAATAACCTTCACCCGGACACCCTGCATCCCGGCAAACACGCCCGCCCCAGCCGTTCCATCCACCATGGCCTTTGCAATCAGAGCAGTCACCTGCTGGGGATAAGCGGCCACTCCTTCGCTGTAAACCCCGTTATCGGCCGCCATTACTATAAGGGCCTTTTTGCCCAAATCGGGCTTTAAACACCCGGTTATACCACAAAGCCTCACCGCCATTCCCTCCAGCCTTCCAAGGCTGCCCAGGGGCTTTGTCAGGTTGTCCACCCTTGCACTGGCCTCCTCCATTATTTCCCGGTCCAGCGGTTTAATACCTTCTTTCACCTTCTTTAACAATTCCATAGCTGCATCCCTCCTGAATTTTGTATAATGCCGGTGCTGCGGGAATCAAAAAAGCCCACAGTCCGAAAGAACTATGGGCTTTGCCATCCCCCACGGGTACACGGTCTGCAGGCAGGTCTCCTGGCTATTGCTTCATCACACCTTGCCGGGCCTTCCCGGGTACAAACCCAGTGGCATTGTTACAGCAGGGCTCAGCATTACAGTGGCGGGACCGCCCGGGACTCTCACCCGGTTCCCTATTCTCCCCGTCGGGGCACCTGCAATCCGTCAATATAACAATATATTTGGTTGTCAGCATATTTCTGCATGCTTTACGTAACGCAGACGGCCAACACCTAGCACCTATAATATTATCCTATTTTGTCAAACACATCAATACCCTCTTATATTTCCAAGCATTGAGATAATCTCTTCCACCGATTTTTCATCGGCATTTATCATGGCTGTAAATTTGTTGTTCCCTCCGGTTTCAATATCCGCAGAAACCGTCTGATAACCGTTACCGCCCAGGGAGGTTGAATAGATAATGGCATCTATGGTATCCCCCATATTATCAATACCCGTAACCTGGTAACCATGCCTTTTCACTTCCCGGGCAACATCCTCCAATCCTTTTTGAACGGCAACCTTTCTCATGGTATTACCACCTCCGCATCAGTCCCGGTTTGACTGGCTATATTATAATTTAAGGTCAGCCCTGCTCCACCGGTCGATATATATTCTGCCTCCTGAATCAGAAAAGAATCCGGCTGCGGCCGAATTCCTCCAGGCTTTCTTAAAAGATTAAGTTAACAGGTGTCGGCTGTTATTTTTTACTCTTCTCCCAGTCTCTCTATTACAATCAGGGCAATCAATCCGCCCGCCACCGCCGTTACCAGCTGAGGCCAGCCGAACATAAGGCTTATGGCTCCGGCTGCAGGCTGGGGTACAACCAATACTCTCACCGCCGCCCCTACCAGCAGAAACAATAATATGAACTTGGATACCGAGGCCAGGACAATGGCTATACATTTATTCCTTCTATACCACCAGTTGTACATAAGCACAAAGATGATATTTCCTCCTGCGATAATGGGTACCAGCCACGGAAAAACTACATGCTGCTGAAGCAGCGCCATCACCGGGGCAAGAATACTGATAATAATCCCCGACCATGCTCCAACTAAAACGGATGCTGCAGCCAGACACGCATTTACAAGGCTGCCGATAACAAAATTGGACGCCAGCGGAGGAATGGAAATCAAGGTTCTTGCCCATTGAAACGCCACCGTCAGAGCAGCAAGCAGTGCTGTCCTGGTTAGAAATTTTGTCCCTTTCATAAATAACCCCCCCAACATTTCATTGCCGGTTATAATATATCCGTAGGAACTGCCCGTCCGCACCGGCCGTATTACATACAGAACCTGCTCCGTATAAATTCCTCTATAGCCCGGGCACATTCTTCCAAATCATCGCTTTCCAATCTAAGGTCATAGTCATATTTTTTCTCGGAATGATTATACTTGGGGTCATAATGCTCTTCAAGTAAAATCCTTACAATTTCATTATAGTTTTTAGCCTCCAGCAGTGCAAGAAGCGCATCCACCTTCTTTTTTCCCAGTTCACCCTTAAGCCTGTTTATGGAATCCCTTATCTCCTCCAAAACGTCATCCTTCTGTATGCTTATATATTCATCAACTATTCTTTTTATTCTCTCCTGCAGCGAGCACTCAACCAAAATATGAATCCCTGTTTTCATACCGTCCACCAAGAGAATTGGGAGGTATATCCTTCCTACTCTGGGGCTTTCGGACTCCACTATGAAAAAATCCCGGTTAATTGACCTCAGCCTTTCAAAAAGTAGCGCTTCAAAAGCTTTCTGGTATCTGGCCTGTCCCAGCCCCACCGTACCGAATATTGAACCCCGGCTGTTGGCCATATCCTCCAAATCTACCGCAGGGAGCCCCCGCACCCGCAGCATTCTAAGCAGCTGGGTCTTGCCTGTCCCTGTATTGCCGTGAATAACCACAACCTCTTTCGACTTGAGCAGCACGTCCAGGTTGTCAAGGACATGCCTCCTGTATTCCTTATACCCGCCCTCCAGTTGATACACCCTATGTCCCAGTGATGAGAGCAGTTGAACAAGAGAACCGCTGCGCATGCCCCCCCTTGAACAAAATACAACTATCTCCCTGCCCTTTTCCTCCTCGGCACCTATTTTCTCATATATATCCCTGAGCTTGCCCGATACCACTTCTATACCCTTCATCTTTGCCTGCTTTCTGCCGGCCTTTTTGTAAAGAGTACCTATTACCGCCCTCTCTTCATCGTCAAACAGAGGTACGTTTACTGCACCGGGTATTGAGCCTTGCTGGTACTCCCCCGGCGACCGTACGTCAATTATGGCATAGTCCCTGTCATATATCTCATTCACCTTCATGCTTATCGCCTCTTTTTAAGCCCACATAGTTTAAAGCCCGGCCGTCATCCGGCTGCTCAACAATATTATATCAAAGATTCTACAGCTTTATAAAGTTAACTTCGGTAATGCCATCCACCTTTTTAACCATATCTATTACATCCTTGGGAACCACCCCGTCTACATTAAGAACCATAAGAGCCTTCCCGCCCTTTGAATTCCTGCTCACCCTCATGGTAGCTATGTTGATTTTGCTGACACCCATAATGGTGCCTATACATCCTATAACTCCGGGTTTGTCTTCATTCCTGACAAGCAGCATATGGGGAGCCGGCTCCATGTCTATTTTGTAACCATTAAGCTCGACTATACGGAGCTCCTTCATACCGAAAAGGGTCCCGGCCATGGAGAAAGCGCCGTGGCCGTTGCTTACCCTGGCCTCTATCAGGTCGGTATATTCGCTTGCCGCACTGTCCAAGCTCTCCATCACGTCTATGCCCCTGCTTTTGGCCAGCAGTTTGGCGTTGACGTAATTGACCCTTTCCTTGACCACCGGTTCAAGCAGCCCTTTGAGATAAGCAAGGGTTAGGAGACCTGTCTTGTGCTCGGCTATTCCGCCGCGATACTTGATTTCCACTTTGCTTACCGGCCTTTTCTCCAACTGGTAGTACAGCCTGCCCAGCTTTTCAGCCAGCAGCAGGTAAGGCTTCAGGTATTCCATATCCTTGTCGTGCAGGCTGGGCATGTTAACGGCTCCCGTAACAAACCTTCCCTCCAGAGCATCCAGTACATGCTTTGCTATGTTTATACCTACCTTATTCTGTGCCTCATGGGTATCGGCTCCCAGATGGGGGGTTACAACTATATTGTCAAGGCCAAACAGCGGATTATCAGGACAGGGCTCCTGTTCAAAAACATCAAGGGCCGCGCTGGCTACCTTTCCGCTCTTTAGAGCCTTGTACAATGCTTTCTCCTCTATGATGCCGCCCCTGGCACAATTGACCAGCCTGACCCCGTCCTTTATGGTTGCCAGCTGGCTTTCCCCCAGCATGCCGATGGTCTCTTCGGTCCTGGGCGTATGCACGGTAATTATGTCGGCCCGGATCAGCAGATCCTCCAGTTTTTCCATCTTCTCAACCCCGAGTAATTCGAACCTTTCGCCGGGAATATACGGGTCGTATGCTATTACCTTCATATTGAAGGACTGCAGCCTTGAGGACACAAGTGAACCGATCCTGCCCAAGCCTATTATACCAACCGTTTTTCCGTCCAGTTCGTTTCCCTTGAACCGGCTGCGGTCCCAGTTGCCCGACTTTATATACTGGTTTGCGCTGCATGTGTTACGGCAGGATGCCAACATCATGCCTATCGTATGCTCGGCAGCCGAAACGGAATTGCTTTCAGGGGTGTTGACCACAACCACTCCCGCCTGGGTAGCGGCATCCAGATCAATATTGTCTATACCGTTGCCTGCCCTGCCTACAACCTTTAAGTTTTTTGCCGCCTTAAGCAGCTGGCTGTCCACTAAAGTGGCGCTTCGTACAACAATACCATGATATCCCTTTATTATTTCCAGCAGCTCATCCCTGCCAATCTTAAGCCTGACATCCACCTCCGCTTTTTTTCCAAGCATATCTATTCCGCTCTGTGCTATGCTCTCAGTTACTAGTACCCTCATTTTGCCATACCCCCTGTATGAATTATTTTTTTTGCTGCCGCGTATGCCGCTCCCCTGTTAACCGGCCGGCCCAAGCCCGCAAGAGTCTCCTCAAGAGCCTGGAGGGTGTCCAAAACATCATCTTCGGATATATATCCCATATGGGCTATTCTGATTATCTTACCCTTAAGACTCCTGTTTCCCCCGGCTATTACTATGCCAAAATCCTTTTCCATGTGTTGTAAAATGTCTTCTCCGCTTACACCCCCGGGCACCTTAACCGCTGTCAGGGTGTCGGATGCACTGCATTCTTCTGCAAACAGCTCCAGTCCCATGGCCCTGACCCCAGCCCGGGCCATATCCCCCATCCTCTTATGCCTTTGCCAGACGTTTTCCAGCCCCTGCTCCTGTATTATCAAAACAGCCTGAAGAGAAGCCGTCACCAGGTTTACCGCAGGGGTAAATGGATGCTGAGGCGGTTGTTTTTCCAAAAATTCAATAGCTTTGCACAAATCCCAATAGTGACGGCGGGATTTATTGTTCCTCCGGGCGGCTTCCATTGCCCTGGGGCTTACCGAAAGAAAGGTAAGTCCCGGAGGACACATGAGTGCCTTTTGGGAAGATGTAATCACAACGTCTATACCCCATTCCTCAGGCCTGACCTCCATGCCGCCCAGAGAACTGACTGCATCTACTATGAATAAGATATTCCTTTCCTTAAGAGCTTTGCCTATTGATGCTATATGGCTGCAGGCAGCAGTTGAGGTCTCGTTGTGGGTAACTATAACGCCCTTTATGTCTTGATTAAGTCTGGGCAAGATATCCCCGGCACCAACACCCTTTCCCCACGGTACCTCCAGCTTCTCCACCTCCAGCTCCATGGAGCGGCATATATCATAAAACCTATCCCCGAACACGCCGGCAGAAACAAGAAGTACCCTGTCCCCCGGACAGAAACAGTTGACAACGGCGGCTTCCATTCCTCCCGTACCCGAAGCTGTAAGAGTAACCACCGGATACCGGGTTGCAAAAACGTATTTGAGGCCGCTGCTAAGCCTGCTTAGCACCTCGGCATATTCCTTTGTCCTGTGGTGCAGAACCTGCTGCCCCAGAGCCTCTATTACCCGGGGAGGCAGAGGGGTAGGTCCCGGTGTCATTAATCTTTTCTTCATTTGTATATACCTCCTTTATGTATTGCGATATTTACCATTCCAATGGGAAGTGAGATGTGTCCCCTTTCCTTAAACCAAAAAACCCCGTCCTCAATAGGACGGGGGCAACTACCCACGTGGTACCACCTAATTTAAAAAATCTTTGGTAATCTCACAACTTTTAACGGAGTCAACCGTCAGAGACTACTCAATTTTCACCTCTAAAGCTCCGGGACGGATTCCGCCAAAGCCGCATACCGGTTTACACCTGCCACCGGCTCTCTTCAAATAAGCTTATGCGTACTATTTCCCCTCATTGCCTCTGTCAAATGATAATTAAAGACTATTATGCAGCATATACAAATAATTGTCAAGGACAATTATTGGAAAACGCTTTTGCCGCTGCAATAAATAAAGAGCCCCGGTTGTTCCGGAACTCCGTACTCCTCAGATTATGTACCCGTTACCGTGTTACGAATCGCTGTTTACAAATTTGATTGGGTCCACTGCCCTTCCGTTCAATTCCACCTCGAAGTGAACGTGAGGACCGGTACTAACTCCGGTGCTCCCTACCCTGGCAATTATCTGCCCCTTATATACCTTGTCCCCTGTCTTCACCAGGTTGACACTGTTGTGGGCATAACGGGTCACTATGCCGTATCCGTGACTTACTACCACTATATTACCGTACCCGCTCTTTCTTCCCGAGAATGTTACAACTCCCTTTCCCGGCACCCTTATGGCTGTACCCGACTTGGTAGCTATATCAACGGCTTCGTGGAAGTCGTATGATTTTGTAAATGGATGTTTTCTTCCCCCGAATCTGGAAGTGATTGTCCCCGAAACCGGAAGAAAGGAAGGTCTGGCTTCCAGATATGCCAGCCTGGCATCCACATCCGATAAAAGCTTATCCATTTCTTTCTGCTGAATATCCATCTGGCTGGATAATACCTGTACCGAATCATCCAGATTGTTTACCGAACTCATCATTACGGTTGGAGTCATCCGGGTTTCAGCAAGCTCGGCGTTCTCCATCCCGGACAGCCTGTTTATAACACCGCCCCTTGACGCCACCAGCGTACCCTGGAATTCCTCCAGTCTCTTATGGCTTTGGCTCTTGAGACCCACCATGCTTCTGACTTCACCGTCAAACTCTATAAGGTTCTCCATCTTTTCTTTTACCTTATCGCTATAATTATAAAGGCCGGCTATCTCTGTGCTCTGCCTCTCATTATCATTTTCCAGGTATTCAATCCTGCCCAAGGCCGTCTGATGGTTTTTGTCCAAATACAAGTAACCCGTTGACAGGGCAATACTGTACGAAAGAAACATGGCTGTGAACAATGCGGTTGATTTCAGGAATGCCTTGCTTATACGTACCTTTTTCACTTCTTCATCGGGACCAGAAATCAACACAACGGTTATGTGGCTCTCTTGTGTCTTAGTAAACGCTTTTTTCATTTTTACCTCCGAAAATGAAATGAGTAAATCATGAAAATGTTCCACATATTAGATTAGACAAAAAAACAAAAAATCCTCTAGAAAAATTTGTAATTTTTAAAAAAATATTAAAAAATATTAAAAAAAATAAAACTGCTCCATTAAGCAGCTTTATTTGGTGGGGCGAACAGGGATCGAACCTGCGAAACCTCTACCATGTCAAGGTAGCGCTCTCCCAACTGAGCTATCGCCCCGAATATGGAGCGGGTAACGGGGATCGAACCCGCACTTCCGGCTTGGGAAGCCGGTGCTCTATATAATACGCCTCAAACCCCCATAAATGCTAGGTTTGTGTTCTAAATACCCCTTTCAAGTACCTCGGCCACCCATAAAAAAGGAGGTTTTTTCGGGTGGTTAAGTTAACAAAAATCACTCCGCAGATTGAAGATAATTGGCTTGAAATAATGGATAATTTTATCCTATATAAACAAGCCCAGGGTTTGGCTGACAGAACTATTGAAGATTACGAATACCATATTTCTTTATTCTTTAAAAAGTATTCGGAACCAATCAACTATGATGAGCTTGAAAAAAATGTTTTACGGTATTTTGCTGAAAGCTCTAAACTTGCTACCGGCACTTTTAATATTCGCCGTAAGAACCTTAATACATTCTTTAACTGGTGTGTTCAGGAAGGAATAATACCGGCTAACCCTATACGCCATATTAAAATGAAAAAGACAGAAGGCAGAATAAGGCCCATATCCCCGGAAGATTTAAAGAAGCTGTTAGAAAAGCCCAATAAGAAGACTTATGTCGGCTTCAGGGATTATACTCTTATCCTGTTATCCCTTGATACCGGTATCCGCCCATCAGAAGCCCTATCGCTTGTTGAAAGCGACATAAACGTCAGAGCCGGTGAAGTCTTTATCAGGCCAGAGATTGCAAAAACAGGGACATCCAGAACACTTCCGGTATCCAAGGAAGCTATTACTTCCATGGCTAGGCTTGTAAGCATTAATAAGAAAACCTGGGACACTGATTTTGTTTTCTGTACTTGCGAAGGCCAACAAATGTCAATAAGTGCATGGAAACAAAGAATGACGTACTATAGTAAAAAGATAAAAACTCCTATCAGTGCATACGACCTACGACACGCCTTTGCTATCCTCTACCTGCGTAATGGCGGAGACGCTTTTTCTCTGCAGCGGATAATGGGCCATACTGATATGGAGATGACTAAATACTACCTGAAATTTTCGCAGTCAGATTTGCAGAATGCCCATGCCGGGGCAAGTCCGATTAAGTCGCTGTTGGGTAGAAGGAAGAAGATTGTTAAGTTGAAGTGAATCGTTATTCAGAGCATTTTGTTAGACCCTTCCTTGATGTAGTATCTAGTTCTTGCCAAGGAAGGGTCACTTTTTATAAAAGGCAAAGGTTTACCAGAATTTTATTAATAAATTATTGTGCTGCTTATGAATCTGCATCAAACCTAATGCCGGTACCAATTGGTATATCGTTTATAATATTATCGATTGTTTTATCAAGTATTTTTTTTAATAGTTTAGCCGTTCTATCAAGCTCATATATACCGGCTGTTTCATTGTAAGCATTGTCAACTTCTAGAAAACTATCCAAATTACACTCTTCTATATGATATTCTTTGGCTGGATTATGGTATAATAAGGATATCTCTTTTTGCTTTGGTTTCGGAAATAAAGGGGTTTCAATTAAGTGGAAATAGGATGGAGCACAATGGCCTCCAGAGCCACCAACACCAATATAATCAATCATCCCTTTTTCCCTAAAGTATGCTAAAAAGCATCTTACAAATATACTTTCAGTTAAATCATTATTTTTATTGATTATTCTTATTCCATGATAGTTTGTCGCTATATTATTTGCTTCTTCGCACACTACGAATGTACGGCCTTTTCCAAATCCTTCTCCGCCGAAAATAATGTCACCTTGTTTGATAGTTTTTAGTTTTGATGGCGTTCCTATATAAGTTGTTTTATCCACTGTCCCATATTTACTTATATTTGTAGGTAGTACTAATTCATAAAAACCCTTTATAAATACTTCGCTATCGATTCTTGTTTTAATATTGTTTTTCTCTAATGATGTGCCTCTTTCCCAGTCAAAACCTCTTGATATTAAATCTATGCTACCATGAAAATAGTTTCTAACTAAAAAATCATAATATTTAAAATTAATATTATATAAACCCGTATCAAGACGTTGTTTGTTTTGTAATTCATTAATATCTGGATAATTGTATTTAAAACTATTTGGTTTCTGATTATTAGTTAACTCATTATTTATCTTTTCTAGAATCTTTTCATGCCGTTCCCTTATTAGTTTTAACTTATTAAAATAAGCTTTAACTAACAAGGTAATAAACCTTACCACTTTGTTGTCATTTGGTATAGGTATATAAACATAGTTCATAGAATTTTTGTCCAAACGAGGATACATGCCCCTATTCTGAAATCCCAAAATCTGTTCAATAAAGAACCTTGTTTTAAGTACAGCAAATAAATATTCTTTGGTTATCGTCTTATCAACTTCTCTTAGAACCATAATTGCTGGTGAACATACCATATCAATTAAATCGTCTGTTACTAGACCAACACCGCCTCTATATGTTCTAACAGTAGAAATTAAAATATCACCATTTTGTATTTTTTTAGGATTTTTATTTGGTAAGAAATACCCAGAAACCCTGCTGCCTTCAACAAAACCTGTATTAACGTCTATATCTCCTATTTCAGTATACTTATATACCCTGTGCGTTTTTACTTTTGTCTTACTATCTGATTTCTCAACCAAGTCCTTTAATGTTTTATACTTAACATTTTTGTTTGGATAGAATCTTGAATATTTCGAGGGAGCAAGGCAATAACTATTTTCTTCTATTTGATTAATAGTTACGATTTGTGGTACCCGTATATATTTATAGCCCATAATTATTTCTCCTTGATAAATACATCATAAAGTTTTCTTTCCTGAGTTAAACACCATTGCCGAAACTCTTCAGATGTTTCACTGAATTCTTCATCTAATTTTGCTCTTCCATCTTTATCTATTTCTACTTCAAATGTTTCATGGTTAATTTTATATACTGGTTCAAAATACTTAACCCGTTTTTTTGTTTTTACCTCATATCCAATTCTTTTAATATCTTTACAAAAAACCTGATAGTTCCGTTTCTTAAGCATTTCAAATTCCTTACTTCCTGGTTTGTAAGCTATAATTATGGATATATTAACTCCGGTTTCTGCAAATACATTAGCAGGTAAATCAAAAATTGCAACAATTCTCATTCTTTCCATAAGCCATTTTCTTGCTTCTTTATGTGCATCTATTGACGCAATTGAATTTGATAATACAATACCCATTCTTCCATTCTCTTTTAAGAGTCTATAAGCATTTTCAAGAAAGATAATCCCTAAATCTATTTTTTTGCCACCATATTTACCCCATAATTCATAACATTCAATGACTTCTCTATCTTTACTATCTTTAGGCTCAAATGCTCTATCTTCTCCAAAAGGGGGGTTAGTTAATACTACATCAAATTTTTTCAACATCTTATCATCTGGCCTATTCTCCCATGCTCCGCGTTTATTCATAACTGGAATTAATTCTGCTAAATCTCCTTTTATATCAAACTTCGTTAACAAGGAACCATATCCTGGTTTAGCTTTTATCTTTGCATTACCATCACCATTTAGTAGCATATTTAAAGTTGCCAGTTTAACCATATCTTCATCAATCTCAAGGCCAAAAATATTATTATCATCCAACTTGCTTTTTGAGTTCACATAAGCCACTGAAAGAAAGTCTGCGATTCCAACAGTTGGGTCAATAACACTTTCATTACCTCTAGCATTCACGATGTTCACCATAAACTCTATTAAGGGTAATGGCGTAACAAATTGTGCATTCTGGTCTTTTGAAAATGGTGTTGCAAATCTATAAAAAACTAACTGATATAAATCTGTCTTGTGCGATCTAACAAAAGAATAATCCTGGAACTGATTTACAACCTCTAATAATAGATTAATATGGTTTTCATTCTTTTCGTTTAGTGGATTATCTTTTAAAATTCTATAATATGTTCCTGAAGCTTCATCTCTTAATTTGTTTATTCTTTTAATAAAAGTCTGTAAACTCTCGTCTGCAAGTGTTCTATAGTTTTTTTCTTCATCAGTAATATAAAAATCTAGAAATATCTTTTTGTTCCTTTCATTTCTCTTCTCATCAAATATTTTTAGTGCTAGAATTTGTAAGAGAATTTCATATCCTTTCTGATTTACCATGCCTTGCTTATCCATAGTTCTGAGTATAACTGACATTGCATTATTAATTTGCGTTGAATGAACCCCGGATATCACTTCTAAATCATCTATACTCCTTTTTGAGCGGTCTAGTACTTTTGATGCCGTCCGTGCGATTAAGTCTTCGAAACTCGGTAGATTAAAATATGGGTCGGGAAGGTGTAACGATAAGTCTTTCGACTGACTATTAATACCCAATATATTAAACTCTTCACTATATCTTAAAAATTTTCCCTTTACCTTTTTAAATAAATATAATTTTTCCGTATCGTATAGAATACCTAGACAGAAATCCCTTTCACTTTCCTTTAGATATGCTTTAAGCTGTTTATTCCATACAGACTCAATATCTTTACTATCTTCTTTCTTAAACTCAATAACTACTAATAAATGTTGTCTTAACCACTCAAGAGCTTCTAAATCATTATCATTATGATATTTTTCATACATCTCAAGCCAATCAGAACTATCAAAAATAGCTGCATCTAATATTAAATGTGATGACCTTTTATTTCCCTTTGGAAGATGAATCTCTGTTCCGATGTAATCTTTTGGATATAGGCCGGAATTCACAGCAGCATATAAGAATTGCCACTTATAGTATTGCTCATTCTTTTTGTCTGTACTATATATTATTTTAGCAGTCTTCTTAAATGTTAAATGTTCAGGTAAAAAACACTCATACTCTTTGCATGTACTGTATCTATAATTAAATTCCTCCTTATAAAAAGAAAAAGTATATCCCAACACTATCGCCTCCTATCATAATAATTAGTGCAATCATTGGCATTTTTCACATTCGGTTTTTCCTTTTTATTGATTATTCATGTTAAATATTAATCATTATTCTGGCAGATTACATGCACCATAAGGCACATAACCATGGCCTCTGCATCTTAGAAACTGTCAAGCTATAAATAATTAATTCAATAAAACTCACGTTTTTCCTTCACAAAACAGAAAAATGCTAGGCATAGTTGCCTAGCTTGATACTAATCTAGATATATACTATTTAGAATGGATGCTACTAGTAGCTTGGGCTCTTACTCTCTCCAATGCTTTATTTGCAAGTATTGTCCCATAGCAGCTTGGGTCATCTTTTAGCTTTTTATACTTTTCCTCTTCTACTACAGTAGGTAAATATTCTTTTTCCCATTCTTCTATTGACTTATAAACTTTTTCTTTACACATCATCGCCACAACTATCATCCTCCCTAAAATAATTCTGAAAAAACTGTAAATTACACTCTTTGTTAAAATAATGTTTTCTTTTAATCCAAATAAATCCGTCACCACGAGATATAACTGCTACATCAATAGGGCCTCCCACAGTTTCTGCTTCCATAGTTATTTTTCGTTTAAGTGATGTTAAGTTAATTAATGCTTCCGCTAATGCCGCTAACTCGTCTTTTGGAAGATGCGCTACTACATTTAAGATGCGGTCAATATGGTTTTCCCTAATATGTTTTAACATTTCATTTCTAAATTCTTTGAATAGATCATTACCCTTTTTATTTAGTAATTTTGTTAATTCATCTTTTTTGTCGCCTACTTCAATATAGCCTAATAATATTTTCGGATAATTCTTTATAGTTTGCCCAATATAATTATCAATAAACTTAAACAAGTTCGGATTAATGCCTTGGATAAAAGTATGCACCATCTCATCTTGAGCAAATGGCGTTATAGCGGCTGAACAGCCCACGCCAATATTGGTTGTTTTGTTGTCTTCTTTCTTATACTTGAGTTTACCATCTACTATCCCTTCGACTCTATATGCCATAAGCGAAGGAAACAAATCTTCTCTGCCAAAACCTGCTATAACAACTCCAGAAACGATGCTACTAAATATATCTTTACAGAACGTACACGTAGCGATATATTTTAATTTAGTTATTTCTGATTTGCTTAAAGGTAAATCAACAAATATTTCATGAATTATCTTTTCTAAAAGAGAATCCCTTTGTTTGACAAAATCATCAATAAACTCTTCTGTAAAATCGGATAATAGTTCATGCTCTTCCAATAACTTATGATGCTTATCGATTGTAGATTGAGTTATTTGCTTTGTAAATGAATGAGTTAATTTATTCTTTTTTTCAATATGTTTTATTGCTATCTGCTTAATCTCTTCTCTCATCATTAAATAATATGAATATATATTATCTTCAATGTATTCTGTTTTTTGACTTTCAGAATAAAAAGATGAGTTTTCAGATAGAAATTTTAAAAAATCTTCACAATACTCCTTCAGTTCAGAATATGCGTATTTGCCAATTTTTGTACGGTATGTTTTAATAATTGTCTCCCATGGTATCCCCATAAACTGTGCATTTCCATAAATCATAATTCCTACTGGATTATATTTTGAAAGAGAGAAGAGTTTATTAGCAGAATTATATATCTTTTCTCGTTTACCTCCTAAGGTGACCGCGCTATCTGCTGCAAGTGCAACTGCCGTTTTATTCAATATAGCAATTTCTGCAGTCATAGTATCACCTTCCGTTGCTTATTATATAATTATATGTTAATATTTCTTCTTTTTTTATTGAATTCCTCCTAAAAGGACATAATTAAGATTAATTTTTCCCTTATAAAAACATATCTGCATCATAAAACATATAAAACACTGTGTAATTAATATATTGCTGCAATATATAAAAGGCCGGGGCATAGACCCCGGCTAATAATCCTACCAAACAATAACTGAAAATAGTCTCCTGGTAGTGGATTTATGAAGTTTTCCATCTACCTTTAATATTGTACTCCCTCCCCCATCAAGGGTTATCCCTCTATCGCAGCCCAGGTTCTTCAACGTATGCTGCCCTCGTTCTATACTACTATCCGGCCTAACGGCAATTACGGCCTTTCGTTTATTCGGATTATACCCTAAAACTGGCCGCCATGTAGCCCTAGCTATATCATCATATGGAGCAACAAAACCTGCCGATTTCATTTGGATTTCCGGTAGGATAGTACACCCTGACACCGCAAACCATACGTTTGGTTCTTTGTCTATAGTAAGTAACTCTCTGACAGCCACCGCTCCGTTTCGGTATACTATGAGCGTCCCGGCAGGTTTATCATGCGGTTGCCAGTTGTTTATTATTACTCCTTTGGATACCAGTATTCCCAATGGATATGTCTCGCCATTCGGTAAATGCCACTGGTAGCCGGAGGTAACGAAGTTGTCCAGGGGTATCAAATGCCCTGGTTTATCAAATATGGCTATCCTCAAGGCCATTGGGTCAACTTCTACAACATGGGTTTGGGACACTTTGTAATATTCGTATGTTAATGTATCAGGAGGTCTTGCTTTCAATGCTCCCCATGTTTCAGGGCCTACTATTCCGTCTACCTTTAGCCCGTTGGCCTTTTGGAATTCAATAACTGCGGCTTCGGTTAATGGGCCAAAACTGCCGTCTACTTCTAGACCGCCCAATAATCTTTGTAACTCTTTCACGGCCTCTCCCTTGTCCCCTCGTCTTAATACTGGTTGCGGTGGCTCTGGTTTCGGCGGTTCCGGTTTCCGCTCCTTCTCCCGCATATACGCATCAAAACCGGCGGCTATTCCTTGGCATATCTTCTCAATGTTCAAATACTGCAGGTCGTCTGTGTTGTCCAGGAACAGAATATCGATTATTACAGTCGTTGTACTCCCGGTCAATCGGTTCATATAATAGTAATCCTCGCCCTTGCTGTTTTCCTTACTGAATACCCGCCTTATAGGAAGCTCTGTCGCCTCGCTCAAACAACGGGCAATATGCTGTGCCAGTTCTTCTCCGGCTTTGCTGAATTTTGAATGTATTACTTCAATCCCCCTGGCGTTGCCACCGCCAATATTGTAATGTACCGAAAGACAGTAATCGTATTTGTCTTTCACTATCTCTGCACGGGTGTTACTGTTTAATGTCATGTCCTGCCGCCGGGTCATATTCGGCTCGTATTCATCCAGCAGTTCTGCTAGCCTTAATGCCGTCGGTAATGTTAGGAATTTTTCGGTATACCCATTCGCTATTCCCCCTGGGTCGCCTCCACCGTGGCCCGGGTCAATAATAAGCTTCACATTATCCCTCCTTCTTTCTTTCAGCAGTTAACGCATAGGAACCCATAGCTGTCATAGCCACCAACACGCCGTTAAGCACAAGAAGAAATACATTCTCCGCATTAAGAGCCTTTTGGAAATATGCTACGCCAAACATAACTATCTCCGCATATAAAAAAACCACCCAGCGGGTGTGTATTTTGGCGATATATTTGTCTATCAACTCTTTTGTAAACTGTACCATCAGGTTTACCGTGAATACTGTTCCGGCATAGGTAGCCAGGTAATTCATAGTGATGAACTCATTCATGCCTTCCATGCTCTCACCTCCCTATAGTCTGGATATACCAAATAAAAAAAGTCACCAATGAACCAATGATGGTGACTACAAGGGCCTTAATCCATGATGTTAGGTTGGACAACTCCTTGCATAAATTTCTGATTTGTACCTTTTGCTTTGCATCACTTATTTCTAATGCTACAATCCTGTCCTCATGGCCTTTTAACTGGCCGACTACTTCATCATGCCTGTCACATACTCCCATAGGCCACCCCTCCCTACCTTCTAACTTCCGCACTTATTTGCTCAAGTTCGGCTTTAATCCTATCCGTCAATGTCGGCCATGTATTGCCGAAAACCGCTTCTAGTCTAAACCCACTTGGCTCGTATATCTCTTTTACTTCGATTATCCGGGTGTTTAGGGTAACACCCCAATCCTTACTCTGGATAGTTACTATGTCGCCTAAATCCCAATCCTGCCCATAAACAAAAGGCCCATAGGTTAATACCTCGGCCTCGAATAATGCCTGCCTATTTAGCTCTGACAGCCTCTGCTGGCCCCGAACATGAAGGGCCCCCACTTCTTCAACATCTCTGGCATCTATAAATACTTCCCGGCGTTCTGCCCCGGTAGCTGTTCCAACTTCGACAATTGTCCTTTCTATACCTTCGCCTTGACCACCGACATAAGCAAAGTTTTTATATCCTATGTCGCTTTCAGCGTATCTTTGCCCTTTGATAGCATCAAGGTCGGTGGAGAATATGACTGGTGGGTTTTCTGTCTGCCCTGCGGTCAAATCCCGGCCTGCGTATACTTCAAATACCCATTTCATCTGTGTAAAATCGGGGTGTATATTCCATCCAAGTCCGGCTGCAAGGCTTATCTTTTCCAATTCTTCTGCAACAGATTTCAACCTGCTTTGCCATTCCATGTTGCTTCCCCTGCCTTGGTCGGGTGCTATAGCCATAAAGCCAACCTTCCGGCCTGTATCTACCGGATTTATAAAATGGGCATCAATATAATGCTTCATCACCGTTTCTGCAGGGCCGATGATGCTATCATGCTCCTGCCCTACCGGTGGAATTGTTATTCTCCAATCTGCCGCCGCAGATAGAGCATGACCGGTTATGTTCCATTGTTCACTTACCTTTCCCCTTTCATCAAGACCGATTTGCCGGTCAACAATAAAACCAGCCTTGGACGGTTCTTTTCCTAATACGATTATGTTTCCCTTTTGTAGCTTGTTGGCATTCTGTTTGTGGCGGTTAATCTGTAGCTGAAACTCTCCGGGCCGGTGCCATCGGCGAATAAATATAAGGGCTTCGTAGTTGTCTATCTCCGTTACGAATTCAAGCTGTGGGGTAAATATGCGGATTGGCTTCATTTTATCACCCGCTTTACAGGTTGTTCTTAATCTCGTCCTTCTCGTCTTCGGTCAATGCCGGGTATCCAATTAAAACTTCCTCTACTTCTTTGTCCTCTTGTGTCATCCTATTCTTCACTACGCGGACAAATATGTTAAGTTTCCATTTAGGCATCTATAGCACCCCCTAATATGGCGGCTATTGCCTGCTCTATATCATCAAGTCGCTGTTCTATTATGCTTTTCTCCTGTTCCTTCGGCATAATAGTTTCTTCCTGTGCAAAATTAGCAATCATTTCTTCTGCAAGTGCAATAGATTCCGCTTCAGTCATTTGTTGTCGAGTGCCGGGGAAGAACGGCTGATTTAATATTTCCGCCTCATCCCTAAATATTTTAAATCCAGCATGATTATCCGAAATTGGATATAGCTCATATCTAAAATTGCTCATATAAGCACCCCCTTAAAATTCAGCAAGGAGCCCAAAAATAGCACTCTGCGAACATATGAGTATCATTTTATGGGATGTATTGTATTTCAGCCCCTTGCTATACGGTATATAAGTCGTAGTGACAGATTGTCCAGTATCCTTATTTGTAATCCTAACAAAACCGTTGCCACTAGATGCATAATCCTCTATATATAGAATATGATTATCTCCGGCGTCACGGTTTATATAGTTATTCAATGGCTCGCTCCATCCCGAGGAATGAGTACCGGAAGAGATGTTATAATTATATTTTTGGATGCCATCACGATTATAGTTAATCGAATGAGTAGCTTTATCGTACCAAAGATACTTATCCCCTACTGTACTCGTTGAATTGGTTTGGGAATATAGCGTACTAGCTGTATCATTTGAAAGATTATATCGCCATAATCTCTTATAGTAACTATCACTACTGCCATCATAGTAATGGCCACCCAAAATATAAAGATATTGGCCATCAGAACATATAACCGGGCTAATAGGTTTATAGTTATCATTTGCAATTTCATAACTATAGAATGAACCTATTAATGTTGCCACCCCTCCATTTATGGGGAATTGATATAACTCGACTAATACGCCCTCTGTGCCAGAAGATTTATATCTGCTATGCACAATATAGAAGTAATCCCCAACCCTAGCAATAGATGATGGGCTAATAGGCAGAGCACCGGTATAGAGTGCATTTATATTAGAAAGGTCTGAAATATCTATTATGCTGAAACTCGACCCGGTGGTTATTAATAAACGATTACCATAAGCATAGAAGTTACCGATTACACCTAAATCGGAGAGTGCAACAAGCTGAATGCGGTTCTGTAAAATAGTATAAACCGATTTATCAAACATCTTCTTATGAGTATAGAATGTATCTCCATTTATTATATTCATCAAAAGAGGATTGTCCTCAATATCAGCCTTCTCCTGCGGCGTCAACTGGTCGGGGAAATGAACATACAACCATGCGTCAAGCGGTACTGCCCCCTTCGGGTACCATGCAGGCTTTGCTTGATACCGGACATATCCGCATATCGCTTCATTATCCCGTTCATCAGTTATATCATCCGCCAGTATAATGCCGCTTGCGGCCCTTACTCTTACTTGTGCTAAACTTATTTCGTGTATATTTCCTTCTCTAACAGGTTCCGGGGGAACGGGGTTAACGTTCACTTCGCCCTTTCGGACAAAAGCTTTAATATATCGGTTTTCATCATTCAAATCCAATCGCAATACAACCCTGTCAATCCTGTCATTGACCGGGTCAGCGGCTTCATGAGTTAACTCCAAGTCACTATCGTTTTCATAAAAATAACCTTCGATAAAAGCTCTTCCAGACTTGACTGTGCTGTTCATGCTATCGCCTGCGGCGGTCACTTCCAGAGAATCAAGCTGTTCCCCGAATATCCCTCCTTTTATGAGGGTGCTAAAATATTTCGCCCAATCGGAAGAATAATACCGCCTGTCCCCAAAACTTCGGAAAAACATGGATTTCTCTGCCATACGTTACACCCCCATATACAAAAATCTAAACTTGATATTTACAACCGCTTCTTCGGCTCCGCTATCCGCCATATAAGATATTGTGTTTTCTCCTATAGCTAACCGCCAGAAGGTGCTTTCTAGGTCTATATAGTGCATAGCATTACTCTCATTACCTTCCTCGTCAATAAAGACTACTCGCTTCCTGCCGAATGCTGTTTCGATTATCAGCTTTTCCCCGGCCTGTAGTTCTCGGTTTATCTTGATAAACTCCCCGGTTGTTAAATTATCTACCCTCGGTTTAACAGCAGGGCCATTAAACTCTATGACTACCGGGGCTTCCCTGTGGCCGATATTCTCAATCGTTATTTCGTTCCCGGCGGTTTCAAATTCCATGTATGGGTCTAACTCAATCGGAAATTCAAATCCACCTAACCACGCCTGCATTGTAGCTGTGTATTCCACCGGGGACAATAATAACGGATTAGCACAATAAAGATTAATCAAGGCCGGTTGCGTTTTGTCCTTAAAGTCCCCGGCATACGGGAATACCGGTGCTGTTTCCGCTATCGCTTTTACTTCCCTCTTTACCCCGTCATTCTCATATATCAGCGTCCCTTCCCCTAACGCCGGGTTAAAAGCTTCAAGCAATTTCCTCCTGTGGCTTGACATTTCAACTTCGTTATCGGCCAATACTATGATTTCAGCAAACGGCGTCCGTGGCTCCAACACAGCATCTATGAAGGTCGCTCCGTCCTGGAATGGTGCTTTTTGGGTCTGGATAGTGGCCTTAGCGGCTCCCATCCCCTCTAGTTTGGTAAGAATATAAGGAGCATTATCGCCTAATTCCACGCTCTGCCCTCTCGAATTTATGAAGGTCAGCTTTTCCATGCTATAACCCCCATTCCATGGCCAACTGTCGGCTTATCTGCAAATTCTTCCGTGCTATTTCGGAGGCACTCAATGGAGCCGGGCTGTTGATTGTAATATGCTGGTGTATGTCTCCAGCCCTTACCGGCTGACTTCTTTCTGTACCCCTTGCCACCCCCATATTCAGGCTGGCTATTGCGTTCATAACCATATCCATTGACCTATCGCTTGGTATTATTTGTGTCCCTGCCGGTAGTCGCATCAGCTCTGGCCCTTCTTCTCCAACCCATGTCCAGCCGCCCCGCCAGTAGTTTGTGCCTCTGGCATTAAAGGCTACTGATATATCGCCGGTTCGGTTGATATAGTCTGCCATATACTTACTGACTATACTCTTGGGGCTGGCATCTATCTTCCGGTATGCGCCATAAACAAGTTTCAGCTTGTTCTCCAGTTCCTGAGCTGCCTCGGCGGCATTTTTCATTTCTTCAGCGTTTTTCTCTAATGCTTTTGTGTTGTCCTCTATACCAGTACTTGTTAAGTCAACAGCTTCCCTTGCTTTATTAAATGCATCCTCTAATTCTTGTAACTTTCGCTTTGCTGTTTCTTGCTGCTGAATAGCCTGTTGGCCCTTTAATCTTTGAGCTTCAATGCTATCTGTATAATTTTCAACAGATTTTTGGGTCATTGCCTGATATGCTGCTACCCTCTGATACTCTACTGTTTGCTGTTTTAATGAAGTATTAATATTATCAATATCACGTTTCAAGTTCTGCATGTTATAGCCTAATATACCGCTTGCAGCTCCTAAACTATCTTGGCCCTTCTTTGCGTCCTGTGTGGCCTCATAGAACAGCCATATAGCCCCGGTTACCAGTGCAATTTTCCCTGCCAATGTTGCAGCAGCCAATCCTAATCCCTTTGCTGCTGCAGTAGCTGAAATAGTCACTGTCTCCGCCGTCTTGGCAGCTATCACATACTTCCCCAACAGGCCAATCAATGGGCTTATAGCAGAAGTCATTTTACCCAGTCCCAAAACTATTGGCCCTATTAATGCTGCCAGTCCTGCCATTTTAACTATACTCTCCTGCGTTTCGGGGTTAAGATTTCTGAACCATTCTGCTAAACCCCTAACTCTATTGGATAGCTCCAATATACGAGGCACAACTATTTCTCCGATTATCATCCCTGCTTCTTTTAACTGGTTCTTTGATATTTCAAGCTGTGCCGCCGTTGTTTGATACCTTTGCTCTGCTTCCTTTGTCAGTGCAATATTTTGTTCCCATGCTTCACTGCCTAGGTCGATAGCCCCTGCAAATACTTCACTGGCTCCCGAGGCCCTTAATAATGCGTCCCGGAGCCTTATTTCACTGATACCCATATCATCTAGTACCTTAATAGCTGATGCACCACGTTCCTCTGTTGTCGATAGCCCTTCAATGAATGCTATCAGTGCCCCGGCAGCATCTTCTTTGAACGCTTGGACGAATTGGTCTCGGGTCATATTTGCTACCAGTGCAAAATTATCTAGCTGATTACTTCCCGTCTCAACGGCAAGCTGCATATCCACCATAAGGCGTGAGAAGGCAGAGCCTCCCGCCTCGGCTTCTATACCTACCGACGACAGGGCACCGGCAAGCCCCATAGTCTGTGCCTCGGTTAGCCCTATCTGTGTCCCTGCACCGGCAAGCCGCATACCCATCGAAACAATCTCTGCTTCCGTTGTGGCAAGGTTATTCCCTAAAGCAACTATAGTACTCCCAAGCCTATCAAAGTCGCCTTGGCTCATTTGAGTTATATTGGCAAACCTCGCCAAAGCCGTTGCTGCCTCATCTGCCGATAGGTTCGTGGCTTCGCCTAAATCTATCATTACACGGGTAAAACCTAGTATATTGTCCGTCTGTATGCCCAACTGTCCCGCTGCTTCGACTACCCCGGCAATTTCAACAGCACTAGCAGGGATTTCCCTGGACATCGCCCGGATACCCTCTGATAATTCTGCGAATTTTTCTTCGGTGGTGTCTACTGTTTTCCGCACACCGGCAAATGCACTTTCATAATCAATGGCGAATTTAGTGGAAGCTGTTCCTGCTGCCAATATGGGCAAGGTCACATATTTTTGCATACTCTTGCCCATGTTCTCCATACCCTTGCCGAAGGATTTCATCTTCTTCTCTGCAGCATTTAGCCCAGCTTCATATTTGCTTGTATTAAGTACAAGCTCACTATATACAGTTCCGGCATTTATACTCATGTCCTCACCGCCTTTTGGGCATAAAAAAGACACCCTTTATTCAGAGTGTCTTATGATTGTGCATGTTTTGTTTTTTTGTTTTTTTACTTTTTCCTAGTCAAGAACCATATAAGAATAATAGCTACACTAATACCCAAGCCAAGTGGCCCTAAAAAAATTGTAAGGATTACTGGAACTGTAATTAGCAAGGTAAGCAAACAGCCTATAGCCTGCATCTTTTCCCCTGCTTCTCTGAGTTTATCGCTCATAACAACATCCCTCCTTAATGGGATATTGTACCATATTACTGCTTTTTGACAAATTCCATGAAATCTCGATTATCCCTTTTATGGCCGTCTCTCCATTTTAATTTATTCCAGTTTAGTTTTCCCTCATTATCTGTCGCTTTTGCTAATAAATACAGGGCCACTTCATCAAAGCAATAAGCAGTATATTCATCATCAATACCCAGTATCTCACTTGGCCTCTTTTGATATGTCCTTGCCATTGTTATTATTTCGGTCATTTTTTTGTTTGTTACGAAAGGAGTCTAGTTTTTTTACCTCCGATGTAGCCCAGGTGAATATCTCAAACATCTGGTCATCGTCAATAGTATCTTTCACTTCCTCATAAGTCGGCTCTACCATACATGCCCGGCAATAAAGCTCTATCATTTGTGCCAGTTCCTTTATATTGCCCTGTTCTATACCTTTTCCGCCTACCACTTTTGTTGCAATGCCTAATAGGCTGTTCGGTATCTTACCCTGTGCGGCCATGTTTAACAGTCTGGGCCTTTGTACCTTAATCTTTACAGGCTGGCCTTCAACATCGCTAATAGCCAATTCAGTTACTGTTTTCATGGTATACCTCCTAGGCACTACCGGCTATTATGCCGGCAGTGCTTCCATATTCTCAAACTCTACCGGGCTTTCCCCGGCTGCCGGCCTCGACCGTGCCTGTAATGATTCACTGAAAAACTCCCCATCCTGGACGTTGTAATTAACCGGCCTACCCTTGCAATGCAGGAATGAGAAGCAGACATAGCCTTTCGTTTCTCCGTTTACGTCTTTATCTTCCGTGTAAACCTTCAGCGTAAACGCCTTTCTATTAACCGGACTGCCTACAGGCGGTGCGGAGTATTTTTCGGACAAATCATCCCATGTACCGCCGTCAACCAGGGCTAATACTTCTGGCTGCATGGTTACAGCCGATAAGGTTATGTCATAGCCTAATACTATATCCTCCAGCTTGTTCATTGCTTTAATCGTATTTTTCACTCGCAGGATATTTTCTGCACCTTCGGAGACATACGCTTCAATGTTTGCTTCATTTGCCATGTCTATAAGTGTATATGTTACAGGAGTATCTTCTTCGGTCACAATATCAACCCTCGCTATGTTCGCAAGAGCAAATTCCAATACATCTGCCATCGTTATCCCTCCAGTTTCTTAATAATCTGATACTCAATGGAGGTTGTATAAGCTTCAACCTCATTGTCGGTTATAATAGGCGTTTTATTGCCCGTCTTACGTAAAAAAGACAGCTCTTTTAAAGCTGCCTTTATCTCATCCATATATGGCTTTACCTGAATATAGCTCGCTAATGGCACGAATAAAACTATGTCAATCAATCGGTATCCTATGCGGTTAGACCGGAAGTATGGCACCTGTGGGCCTTCACGGATGACACAGTATTTCTCTGTGCATTTCCCTGTATGTTGTCCCGGGGCATAAGGGTTAAGGCCCTTATCTTTCAGCTTAGTAAAGATTGTCTGCCACATCAGTCTTTCACCAGCCTTTGATAGCCCCTTAATATTGACGGAGTATTCCGGTCTATTGTTGGCTTTAATATCGCATATTTCTTCTCATGGGCTAACTCTAACCACACGTTATAGCTCATACCACCGGATAATACTACTTTTAGCAAATAGCCATCCCAGCCGCCTTCGCCTCTTATTGAGTTTCTGGCGTTGCCTGTCCTGTCTTCCCATGGTACTTTTGTCTTCGCTTCTGCTTCCATTTTCTTTGCGGCTGTATCGGCGTATACAGATAATGCAGCCTTATGTTTCATGGCTGCATTTTTCAGGTCAAAATTTTTGGCATTAAACTTTATCATCCTATCACTTCCAACTCTGCCTGCTTACAAATACCAAAGTAATCGTTTATAAACGTCACCCTTACTGTCTTACCGTCATGGGCAAAGGTATCACCTTCTTGTATATCGGCATCATACATGGCAAGCAGTTTAAGCATATTTGAAGCTACTGTTATGCTGGCATCTAATATGATTTCCCTATGTGATTTCTTGTTGTATATCCTCACTGTCTGCGGTTCCAGGGTAACTCCTTCCTCAATCTTACCGCCGAACCCGTCATCCGTAACCGTTTTGCGTGTTATGGTTATTTCAGCAGGGTCTTGGTTTATAAGCTTTCGGATAAACTCTCGATAATACTTCTTATTCATCTGCCCGTACCACCACCCTGCCTTGATTTTGCCGGTATTTTTTCGCCAGCATTAAAAAGTGGTTTCTCGGTGACGGAATAACCACATCCCCCAGCTTCATTTCCTCGATACCAGCTTTTATAAGGCACAATTCCCGGGCTATAACATACAAATCGAAACCTTTGTCAATTAAGCCCCGTAATTCCTCATCATCAAAATATGGATAATTAGCCTCGTCTATCAGTTCCTTTAACTTTTCAAGGTCGGTCATGGCGTTTCACCTGCTCCGCTTAGTCTTGGCTCGCCGGGTCTTCATCTATTGGCTCATTATCCGGGGCCTTTTGAGAGGTCAATTCCTTTATTGCCTTGAGTAGTTCAGCCTTTTTCATGCTTTCGCACTCTTCAATCCCCAGGTCTTTTGCCATTTGCCTCAATTCGGTAACATACATTTCGTCCAATGTCTCTGGCTTTCTGCCGAGGCGAAAGCCCTGTTGTTTGTAGATAACATTATAGGCCCGCTCTGTGGCCCAGATAGTTCTTTTGCCGTCCGTATATTCCTTCATCATATCACTCCTTCAAATTTAGCCGGGGATAATTCCCCGGCCATTATTGCCCTTATCCTGCGATAACTTCCGGAGTTAATGCTGCGAATGCCTCGTCCTTTATCGGGAGGAAACCTATTCGCATAGTAGCCTTTATTGCTATCATGTCATTCTCTGCCAGCGACAACGGCTGCCCGTCTCCCATAGTTACGCTTTGGAGTGTTGCTTCGGTAAGAGTTTCATACTCTATACCCTGTCTTATGCCTACCAGTGAATAGTTCCAGTTCGCTGCTATTACCTCTGCCTTTGTTTTGTCCCATGCCCCATTCCTTACAAACTCAATGGGATTATTATAAAACTCGTTCTGATTAGTTCCTGCCGCGAACAACGGAGCACCGTTACCGTCTCTCAATTTTCGGAGGGAGTTTTTTATGCCATAGTGTGCTGCGAACCCGTTCACATCATGCCCTGCATCTTCTATTAACGCCATTACATCCGATACATCAAGGTCAAGCTTACCTTCTCCGTTTGTACCTACAGCTACTTTGTTCCCTGCTGTATCTATTATTCCGAATATGTTTTTTACAAACGGAGAATTAGTCCCGAACAGGCAGGCTGCATCTATAGCTGTGTAAAATGCTTCCGCTATAGCAGGCCTCATTTCACCGAATACGTCTATAGTAGTATCGTTCAGCTTCTCCTTTGTAACCGGGACAATAACAGCCAGCTTTTTGGCCTCCATCTCCGGAAAAATCCATGTTGCAACGGAAGTCTGTATCCTTTCAGCTTCCCCCACCCAGTATGCACCGGGCCCGTCGGTCATTACCGAAAACTTTTTCGTGTCACTCTTCATAGGCTCAACCTTCGACAATCGGAGAATAGACGAACCCCTCGCTACATCTTTTATTATCTCCGCTGCCAATTCCACCGGTACAAAACCGGCCAGATTATCTTTCAAATATTTTTCGTCTGCCATCTTTCATACCCCCTGTTTAGTTTCGTTTTGCCTGTACCTCCCTGATAGCGTTTATAAAGTCTGTCGCTGATTTACCGGTAGCAGGCTTTTTGTCCTTTGCACCGCCGCCCTTGCTACCACCAGTACCTTCCGGGTCAGTCTCCTTAAACAGATACGGCTTACTCTCTTTCAAAGCCTTAATCTGTTCTTCAAGGCCGGTGATTGTGCCATCATCTGCAAGTGTAATACTGTCTTGTTTAAGGTGAGGTAGTATATCTGCTACATCATTAGGCCCTGCTTTAAATACCGCCAGTTTAATAGCGTTTAGTTTTCTGGTTTTGGTAAGCTCGGCTTCTTTATCTTTTATCTGATGTTTTAGGTCGTCTATCTCTTTGGTTACGGCTTCGTTATCCTTCAATTTGGTCTGCAGTTCCCCCAACTTCTTATTGAGCGCATCTATCTGCCCTTTATACTCTTTCTTTTCTTCATTCATTGCATCGAATTTATCTTTTGGTATCCAATTCCCATCAGATACTATCGCTATCTTATGTTTATCACCCGCCTTTTCCATTACCTGCTTATACAATTCTTCACCAAGCAGTTCTTTTAGTGTCATACAAAACTCTCCTTTCCCTCTAGCCTTTTTTATACAGGTCGGCCCCTGCTTTGTGGTCTTTGTTCTTTAGGCCCTGCAAATACTAAAAAAGGGCAAAATAAAAGCACCCGTTAAGGTGCCTAGTAGACTATTCACTTTTTTGTTTTGCTTTTAACTTATCCATATCCCGGCCTATTTCTTGCTTTAGTTTACTGATAGCCTCCAAATCCGTTAATGTCCTTATCTTCGCCTGTTTTCGTCTTATGTTCCTATCGGTATAAAATGCAATGTATTCTTTATTGCAACGTGGGCAACAAAAATATGTTTTCTCTATGCCTCCGTTTAGCTTATCCAATTCAAGCTTTGTAACCCTGAACTCTTTTCCACAACCGCCTTTGCCATCACACTTGGCTAGAATAGGTTTACTCATAGCATCACCTCTTTATGCTCCAAAGGAGATCTCGCCTTCTTCTAGCTTTTTGACTATTACAGTCTCGCCCATTTCTTTAAGTTCTTTAATTACGTTTTCCTCGGTTTTATCTCCAACAAGACGAACATCAATGTCGAGCTGGTCTAATAAATCATGTATATGGTTTTCATTCTCTTTATTGATTATCCAGTCTGTTGGTATATATGGCATTACTTCACCCCCAACCTGTTCATTGCAATTGCCAAGAGGTTACTCATTACAATTTCCTCGTTTGAGGTAAGAAGGTCATTAGTTTTAATCTTTACTCTGGCATTAGCAACGTCATTAATCATATAATTTCTATACTGCCTACTTTGCGGCATGTTCTCTAACATTACATCTATCAATTCTTCTTTGTTTTTGTCAATGTAATCAATATATTTTTCCGTATACTTAACCCAATCATGTTTAACCTTCATAGCCTCATTATATACACCTAGCCATTCACCAGAATTGCCCTTAATTCTGTCATTCCATGCTATCTTTCCAAAATCCGCAATCGTTTTACAATCCTTAAACTTTCCCGTTCTCTTTAACCGTGGTAAAACGTCCACCAGCTTCTTTGGATATGACGGTGAAATCTCCGCTGTAATACCGGCCTGTTTGGTTAAATAGTGTGCAGAGCTTTCAGCGAACGTTTCTTCAATGTGCAGCCATTTAGCCTTATCTATTGGATAATCTGTTTTAAGTCCGTTAGCTTTTGCATGGTATGCCTCATGGAACATCGTTTTTATTTTATAAGTATCGCTTCTCATATCATCGCTCTTTAATATATATTTTTGCATATTTAAAGTCCGATTTGAAGTAATATAAAACTCACAACGTCCCATTTCGTTTATCTTTCTTATGCTAATTTGCATATGCCCAAGGTTAAGGTCTTTTAATAGCTGCTGTGCAAGGGCCCTTCTTTGGCTATTGGTTAGGTTTGTTGTTTTACCTATTCTTTCTGCAATCTTTTTGAGCCTATTATTAATTCTTATAATATCATTTCCGGTACCTACAAACCAACTATCAAGTTCCGGGTTATTACCTTCCTGCCATGCTTTGAGCTCGTCTGCTATCTGCCCTATACTTTTAGTCACCACCGGTAACATAGTGCACAATCCATTAGGGTGGTCAAGAGGTACATCATCTACCGGGAAAACCTGTCCGTGTCTGTCTCTGCATAGCTCACAAGTCCGGCCATGGATTAACGCACTTTGCCATTCTATTCCCTCAACAAACGGGTTCATTGAAGCACTCCTTATTGTTGCCGTCTGGTATGAATGATTAATAGCCGTTCTAGCCAGCCGCATAGCATTATAATCCACTTGTTTATTCATTAACCTGGGATATACCTTACCCCATGTTGTAGGCCGTTTGGCAGGCTCCCAAACAAACCTTTCTAAATCCTTTGCAAGGTCTATAGCTGATTTCTTCTCTGCTATGCCCTGTTTGATAACATAATCTAAATCATCCCCTAAATCGTCTGTATAGCTCCATATCCTGCTGCTCAAGCTCCGGTGGTCTTTGTATAGCTCCCCCGATATAATTGGCTCTATTACATCTGTAGGCACTTGCGAAAACATATCGGTGAAATGGTCGCCTAAATCTATCCCTGCTTTGGCCTGGGCCCTCTTAAACAAATCCAAATCCGCCATAATACCATAATCCGCTGATTGTTTTACCCCTTGGGTAATTGTAATGTTTAACTGTTTCTGCAGCCTTGCTTTCTCTTCTTCTAGGGATTTCTTATAGTCCAATGCCCAGCGTCTTGTTAATGACCTCTTCCCAGACTGGGCAGCCTTTGCAGCAAGGTTATCAATCGTATCCTCGTATATCTTCAAAATCTCCTGTTGCTGTGCTAGTGTAAGCTTGGATACTTCCCGTCTTGCCTTCAATGCCATCTCTTTATACTGTGTCATAGGCCGTCACCTACTCGCTGGCACTATCAATTAGGTCTTGGGTGAAGCTATCCTGCATCATCTGCTTTTCTGCTTGTATCTGTGTAATCTCTGCATCTATGTCCTCATACTCTCCCCATTTCTTCATATATGCCTTCCTACTGCGAACCTCAGCGATAACTTCTTCCATATCAAGGCGTTTATCATCGGCTTCGTCTTCGGGTATCGGATAATACCTATGAATTTCAAGGGTAGTTTCATATCTCGCCACCTTACGGGCTCCGTAGAGGTTGTAAGTATCCACCATACGGAATATATAATCAACCATCTGTTCAAGAGCAGGCCCCCACTCCGTCCAGTCTTCGTCACAGGCGGCCATCAAGCTCCAATATAAGGCCTTCATGCTCTTGCCCGATTGCATAAGACCTTTTAATTGCTCTAGGCCTACATTCGGAATATCAAGGGTATCATACATATCATTCTTAATACGGTTTACCGTATCAGCAAACTTCTCTGCATAAGTAAACCTGCTTTCAAGCCTCTCTGCCTTTGCCTGCCTTTCGCCTGCCGTTGCGTCTGTTTGCAGGTCAATAAGTGCCCCAGGTGCTATCTTTATGTTTTTAATACTATTTTCATCGGCATCGGTAATTACGTCCTGTCCAAACATCTGGAAGCGTAATGCATCAATATCATCACTGGTTAATCGGTTATAAGCATTCTGATTACTCCATAGCTGTTCCACGTCACTCTTGCCCTCGGTCTCGCCGGTAAGTCCTCCGTTCTGGATAACGATTATTGGTATAAAATCAAGGCCGGTGTCGTAATCTTCATAAAGCACCTCTACCGGCTCACCCCTGCCGTTGTAAATGCTTTCATTAAGGACGCACTTACCGTTAATCACTTCCCATGCCTGTTTCTTTATCCTCTGTTTATTGATGTCTGTTTCATCATTTATCGCATATAAAAAAATAACCTTCTCTAAAAGGTCAATATCGTCCTCATTGGATTGTGGGAAGAATTCCTGTGCCGGGCTAAAGATTATTTTCAGTCCCTCATCCCGGTTAGCCCATAGCTTAATTGCTATCCTGCCACCAATACTGCAGTCCTTTCTTGCTTTCAGGAGCTTTGCATAGAACTTGTTTTCGGTAAGTATTTTCTCCAGCAGTGCTTCTTTTTCTGCGGCCTGGTCTTGGTATATTGTACTATTCTTATTATCGGGTTGTACTGGCCGTATATCAAAGTACGGCGGATTACCGAACATAAACCTTGAACGGAAGTCTATTAGCTTCTTGATTATATTTGTTATCTTTCGTGATGGGGTATAGTCAAGCCCGCTTGGTATCTTCCATTTCTGCTGGCCCTCGTATATCGCATACCATGTATTTATCTGCTTCACCTTTTCTAATAAATCACCATACAAGCCTGCTATTTCGGCTTTGAGCAAAGAATTATAGTCTATCATACCCTTGCCCCCTTCCCACTGTAATTCTTTGTCCTGCGCTCAATAAACTCGTCCTCATACGCATATCTTAAAGCATCTATGAGGTGGTTATCCTTGTCTACCGGTACCGGCAGCACGTTCCCATTTTTATCTTCCTTCCACTTATATTTCATGAACTCGTTTTTATGGTTCTGGCATTTCACATCAATAATAATCGTCTGCTGCTGTAACCACTGAATGCCAAAGTTTACGCTGTCCGGGCCTTTTTTAGCACCAATAGCATTTACCCCATACTGCCTTAATTCCTTTATACTCTTAGGCTCTGCACTATCGCATACTAACAACTGGCCCCTTATAATCTTTGTAACCTCGTCCGCCAATACATCATTGGTCAGCTCTGTCATATACAATTCATCGAGAATATAAATCGTCTTTTTCTTTCTGTCATAATGCGTATGCGTCAAGCCTGCCGGGTCTGCCGCATAGCCAAAGTCCAGGCCGTTCCTATGTTTATCGGCAATAGGTTTAAGCCATGACAAATCCTCCACTTTCCAGTTCTTAAATATAACGGCTCCCAATATGCCCCAGTTCCCCAGGGTGTAAACCTGATAATAATACTGGTCGGTCTCGTTCTCTAATGCGTCTATATCCTGCTGGGTGAGGAACCTATTATCCTTGTAGGTGGTTTTGAGGATAGACAACCCCTCATCCCTATACTCGGTCTTATCATCCTCCCATACATCGGAGAAAAACTCGTCATAAATCCAATGGTCTTTCAATATCGGGTTAAACGACATTGTAACCCGCTTTGTCAGCCTTGACCTTCCCCGAAGCCGTTTTGTTAATTGTTTATATGCGTTATACTCAATCTCTGTGGCTTCCTCCACCCAAATATCAGTTATTACGCCCTTTGCCGGTGTTATGGATTTTATCTTCTCTGGGTCGTCAAGGCCACAGAATAATATCTGATAACCGTTAACACAGGTTATAGTCATTTCAGACTTCAAGACAGTAAAAAAGCTATCCAGTTTCATATCACTGATAGCCTTTACGATCTCGTTATAAACCGAGCCCCTTATAGTCTTTGCAACATTTCTAACTACTAAATAGTTCCTGCCACCTTTCATTAAATCCAATACTGTCCGCTGTGCTAAAAATACTGACTTCCCGGAAGATGAACCGCCGTAGTATATCTGTGTCGGCGTATTGTCTTTTAGATACGGAATATAAGCCTTATTAAATACTTTACTGCTTACTTTTAGCTTAACCTTCCTCGTCATCTTCATCAACTACCGTTATTTCTACTTCTATTTCCCCGCTGTGTTTCATGTCTACATCAAATTTACGCTTACCCCACCTATCGGGATAGCGGCGTTCTAAAAAGTCTCTGATAGCTCTATAGTCTTCCGGCATATGCTGTTGCCATTGGGCCACCATTCTAACTTCTGCTTGGTACTCCGCATGCGTAATAGCCTCGAAAAACTCCCTATATTTCCCACTCTTTGCCTTTTCGCCTTTTTGCATCCATTTGCGAAAGGTAGAATAGTGAATACCAGCAAAACCACAGGCAGCTTCATAATAATTGCCTGCCTTAATTGCTTTTACTAGTCTTTTCTGTACTTCCGGGGTTAATTTGCTTGGCCTTGCCATGTTACCACCGCCTTATCTATGGAGCGTTAGGGTCGGAATTGAACCGCCACCTTCTGCATGGTTGCAGCTATGCTATCATTACACCACTAACGCACATTATTATTCCTTTGGATAGGGCTGTCTTAAACGCTCAACCTTTTTCCGCATTTTCTTATTCAACGGAAATAAATACTTATGCTTCCCTTTGGTTATAGTCTGGGTAGCGTTTTTGTCTATGTTCGCCCTTATCCATTCCAATGATACCTTCCAGCCTTTTGCCCCTACGCTTCTTGGGTGCATCCTCTTTCCCTTAACCACAAAATCTGTCTTTGCTCCCTCATTCATCTTGCCTACATAAATCCAATTGGTAGCTTGATAAATTATACCGGTATGTCCTTGGTCAACATCGGCATAGCTTACTATCATATCAACCATAGGGCAGAACTTTTTTATCATCTTTAAGCTCGCAGCAACACACTCACTTGTTGTTTTCTGTTTTCCATTAAGGGCCACTCTCACCAGTTCCAAAACCTGTCCGGGCCATTTATCATAAATAGCTGCTATATGCGGATTAGCCCCATATCCGTAAACTATAACACCGCACCATTCCTCTCCCTCATATACATTGAACGCCACAGTCCCCACCGGTATCCTTTTGGCATAATGAAAGTTCAAACAAGTATATTTTACAGCATCACTATTCGCAAGGGTTAATTCCACCATTACAATTCGCCACCCAAAATAGATACCCGTACATTTTTATATCTTTCTTCTAATAGCTCTCGTAAGTCGTCCTCCATCCTGCGGAAGTCCTGCTCATACTCAAAGACAACTTTCATGGTCGGTGGGTTTTCCTTTTCCTCCTTCTCTTTGTACCCGATATCCTCAAAATTCAGTTCGTTTATTTCATCCATATCAAGGCCAGTTATTTCTAGGTCTACCCCTTCAAGCTCTATTTCGGCTACTAATTCTCTTAACAACTCCATGTCCCAGTCAGTCTCGTCCTGCAACCTGTTGTCAAGAATTAAATATGCTTCTGCTTTTGCACCTTTTAGAGGCAAATAAATAACAGGCACTTCTTTAATGCCTGCCTTCTTTGCTGCTTTTAACCTTGCGTGGCCTGCTAATATATACCCATCTGCCGAAACAAGTATTGGATTAGTCCAGCCAAACTCTTTTATGCTTCGCACCAATTTATCTATCGCACTATCAGGATGAATGCGTGGGTTTTTGGGGTGCATTTTTAAATCTTTTATATTAACCGTTTCAACTTTCATGCTCTATTCCCCCAGTAAATGCAAATACCGCCCGAAGGCGGTTTTGTTTTGCGATATTCTTCTATGATACCATTATACATCATAAAGTACTCTCAATCCTGCCAACTTTCTGCCAAAGTAAATACAACGCATATCAAAAAAAGAGCCCGGAGGCTCATTTGGTAAAGGTCATTTATTTATACCGCCCATACGACCAACGTAAGGAAGGTTTTTTCTTTCGTCTTCTAATATTATTGTTATGCTATATCCATCCTTGGTATCTTCAAATATTTTATCTTTAATATTAAAATATTTGCCTTCAGAGCCCATTCTATTTGACATCATTAATCCTATTAATTCACATTGAGATAATTCCATATCTTTCGTATCTTCATCAAAACCAACAGGATAGCTGACTGATACCTGTATCTTATTCATAAGTATTCACCCCCTTTCATCTACTCTATTCGGCACACAGAAGTTTCTTCCTGTCTACAAGGTTTCTTATGATACCATGATACATCTCTTGGAAAAAGAGCCCGAAGGCTCTTGATTATTCTATTGAAAACCCATGCTGCTTAAATATTTTAGCTGCATATTGTTGTCCCGCTGTTGACTTCATTTTTCCCCATGTTTCAAAGCTAGTATGCTCTTTAACAACACTGTTTAGCTCATCTTCGGTAATATCTTCAAATTTTTTATTGCCATAACCTGTCTTTTCTAATAAATCTTCAATAGTTGCTACTGTTGTATATTTTTCCATAAATTCAGCATCAAACAATTCTGTAATTGGTACTTCACCATTAATATCTTCAGTAGCTTTTTCTATCTTCTTCTTAAAATCATTAGATTTACTTATATATTCCACCATTTTTCTACCCTCCTTTCGACTATTCTATTTGACATAGAGCTGGGTATTTTTAATCATCTTTTTATTGTTTTTTTTCAACGTCTTTTCTAATATCTTCAAAGTTAACGAAATGCATTCCTGCAATATCTCTTAATTCCTTAGCAATGAACTTGGGTGTCGACATAACTAGAAATCTCTTACCCCGAGCTCGGAGTAACTGTAGCGGCCTTTCAAAATCTCCATCACCACTAATTAAAACTGCTAAATCATAATGTTCTATTGTATTAAACATATCAAGTACAATTTCTACATCTAGATTTGCTTTTTGAGTTGTTTTGCCATCATCCATAAATATAGTCTTTAGATCTTTTGTTACCAATGAATATCCAATATGTACTAGGACTTTCAAATATTTTTCTTGACGTCCTTCAGGTGGAATACCTTTTCCAACATAATAAAAAGCATCAATTATTTTTCCTTTTTCTCTGATATAATCGAGTAATTTTTGCGCATCTATCCACCATTTTAAATCATTTTTTTGCATGTAAAAATAGTTTGCACCATCAATAAATATTGATATTTTTATTGCAATCACCCCCCTTTTTTACATTATTCGGTAACAAGAAAGCTTTTCCTCTAAATTAAAACCGACATATTCTGCAACACAAATCGTCCTTTCTAATAGTCACTACTAAATTTCATTATTGGATATTACTCATTTTTATAATATAAAAAAAAAGAGCCCATAAGGCTCTCAAATAAATTCTTACCTCAACTTTTATCCAAATCGTGCGGTACTATTGTCTTTTATGTATTCTTCTATTTTTTTGTTATTCTCAGCGATTACTGTAGCAATGGCCTCTCTTAATGCTTTTGCCGAAGACTTCTTCCCATCTTCAACGCCTGCTTCAATTAATATTCTATCAACTTGGGCTTTAGTAAGTCCTAATGACATATTATTTTTACCCCCTTTCTGCTAACATCGTTCTATATAAGAAAATAACTTCCGCCTTAGAAATCCCCATACTAGACTAAATACTTAGAGCTATTATATACTTTATACACAAACAAAAAAGAAATTGAAAATCTTTATTGGGCTTTAGCCAATATGTATCCGATTATACCGCCAATGATAACTTTTATAATATCCCAGATAATAGCATTAAATTTGTTAGATCTCTCTTCCTTAATAGACTGTATATAACTATCAATAAAAATATCTGCTTCGTTCAAAACGCTTTTTTCTAAATCAGTTAATTTGTTTTTAATCACTTCTCTTGGATGTAGTCTCGGTTCCCACCTGTGGCAACATTCATTATAAAGAGCTTGACGACGTTCATTTGAGAATTGTTTCAGAGAACTTCTTATCTCTTCCCATTCCGTAATACTCGGTTTCAATGTAGCAATTTTTTTAAGCAGTTCTATCATCCCATTCATAAGAGATTTCATGCCAGTATCAATAAAAGTTTCTATTGCTATTCCACTCAATAAAATCCCTCTTCTATTCATATCCTCCATTTGTTTTTCTGTATCCTTTTTTATGGAAGCTATAATTGCCGGTAAAGATTCATTAAATTTTATAAAAATCGATTTGCTCATAAGACCATCTCCCTTTCACTTACTTTATTCGGCAAAAGGAAGCTTTTTCCTTCAATATAAAACCGTGTTTTAACAATTTTTAAAAATATTGTAACGCCACATTCACAAATCCCATCTCTTTAGCCACCATCTCAACTATCTCCCTACGCCACCTAAAATATGTCCTCTCACTCGTTGGTATCTCATCACATACCTGTTTCATGGCCCGCTTTTGACGATATTTAAGCTGGAATAACTGATTATGCTCTTCCGGTAATAACCCCATAGCCCTGTCTATTGCCCTAATAGTACGCTCCATTCTAGCAATAGCTGTACTGGTGGTTAGTTTGACCGCTTTTCTGGCCGTAGGGTCTGATATATAACCAGACCCTGGCACTGTCTCTCTATACGGCGACTGCTCTATTATATTGTTCTTTATCTCCTGTATCTCCTTTAACGTTTCATCGTAATTATATAATTCATGCTCTATATATCTAAATATCGCTCTGTTAATTTTCAATGTCAACACCCGCCTTATTCCTCCGGCTCAATAGTAACCTTAAACGCCTGCCCGGATAGCAATTGCAGATTAATTATTGCTGCAAGCTCTGATTGTGGAATATCAAGCTTAACCCTTGCTCCATCACCTTGGCCGCTAACACTTATTGCTGACTGAATAGGTGGCAAACTCGCTGTAAAAGTAATCTTATCCATGCCGTTCCCCCCTTTCTTTTAAGGCCATGCTGCTATGGTATTCCCGGTACAACTTAAACCAGTCTTTAGCTGTCATGATTACAACCCATTCACAATTATTCCGCCGGTGGGCCACAATCGGGATTTTGCCCTGAGCATCAGCCTTAGCCTGGGCCATAGCATCATATAACCGAAGGGCCTCGGTTCGCTTTACCTCTTGATGTATCCCCGGAAGGCCGACAACGTCTTCCCCCTCTATCCCGCTGTACTGCTGGCCCCTTCGGGCATTTGTAAAGCCTTCTACCCTGCATAATCTGGCCCATTCACGTTCACCTTTTTTGCCTTTTTCCCTACTATTAACCACGTCATGCCCCCCTTTCCAGCCACGGACATCTTAACCCTTTGGCTATCTCGCCATTCTGTAAGTACAACTTACCGCCCATGAGTACACGGACTTGTTCCACGTCATACCCCTGCCGAAAGTAATATGACTGTAACTGCATCTTTAGAGTTATCACCTTTTCTATTTTGCTGTGGTTATGGCAACGGTGACACAGCATTATGCACGTCTCCACCCGTTCATATTGTTTTCTCTTGCCCCTACCACTTATAATATGATGAAGTTCGCCTGCCACAGCTCCGCATAATTCACACCTTCCGCCTGACCGTTCCGTTACCTTTTGCCGTATCCTTCTATTCATTTTCCGCGAAACCTACTCGCCCCCGGACAATTCGCGAAATGCGATTCTCGCCCTGCAACAAAATTCTCGTCCGGTTTATGGTCTTTAAGGTGATGCCCCCTCGCTATCTCCCGGCCCCTCACCGTTTCCCCTTCATCCGTTATTATTGTTCTGTTGGGCCTCTTACTCTGCTGGTCAATCATTATATA
The DNA here is from genome assembly GCA_016841565.1 of Clostridium thermobutyricum. Lineage (GTDB taxonomy): Bacteria > Bacillota > Clostridia > Ch29 > Ch29 > JAENYX01. The sequence goes on from JAENYX010000009.1 coordinate 52,331, forward strand.
TACACCACTAACTGGCATGGCCTTTCCGCTTGGCATCATTACAAAATCCATCTCTATTCCGCACTCTCTGCATCTGGCCATATCCATCCCCCTTTACTCTGTCCCTGTGCTTCCGTAGCCTTTTATTCCTCTGTTTGTTTCCGATAGTTCTCTTACAAACCTTATCTGCGGGATTATTACAGGTGCTACGACTAGCTGTGCTATCCTGTCATAAGGTTTAATCTCATATCTTTGCATACTGGTGTTTATAAGAGTTACCTTGATTTCGCCCCGATAGCTGTTGTCTATCGTCCCGAATACTGCCATAATCCCTTTCTTTGATAGTCCAGACCGTGGCCTTACCTGGGCTTCATATCCTGCCGGTAGCTCTATTGCTATACCGGCAGGGATTACCGCATTACACATTGGTTGTAACCATAAACTGTCCTCTAGCCTTGCTCGTAGGTCAAGCCCGCTATCTGTTTCATATGCCCTGCATGGTTTACAATGTCGGTTAAGCAGCTTAATCCTCATTTCAGAACGGCCTTTCCTCAATATCGTCTATTTCGTAAAATCCATCTTCCTTGGGCCTATCCAAGAACTGTACTTCATCTGCCATTATCTGTGTTTTGTATCTTCTTTGCCCTTGGTCATTTTCCCAACTGTCTACCTGTATTCTGCCTGTTATACCTACCATCCGGCCCTTGCCTATGTAGTTAGAACAGTTTTCAGCCAGGGCCCCAAAGGTTACAACAGGGATAAAGTCTGCTTGCTTTTCTCCGTTCTTATCTTTGAATGGCCTGTCTACAGCAACTGTGAACGTTCCAACCGCTGTCTGGGTTTTTGTATGAGTTAGATTTACGTCCTTGGTAAGCCTACCGATAATAAACGCCTTATTCATACTGCCACCCCCTTCAGTTTTTTGTAAATCGCATTTACTTTTTCGGTTTTCGCCTTTAGTTGTAAGGCAGCTGCTGGTACAAAATCACTATCAGCATTATTAAAATTGTTCTCAGCTTGTTTTAATTCTTCCAATGCCTTTTTGTATTCCTCAATCAAATCGTTCATTTGCATTCCTCCTTGATGTTTTCAAAGAATACCGCCATACAATATCTACCGTTATTTATAACTGCAAAGTGGTCTGTAATTTGTTGCAGTATTCCCTTCTTCACAGCATGACCTTTAAAACCGCCTATATAGTCCACATCTACAAATTTATAAGTCTGTCCTATCCTTAAATCCTCCTTCGGATATTTAACAAAACCAAATCCAATCATTGAATTTCCCTCCTGTAATCATCCCATTCCATCAATACACCTTTGCACATCTCATGAATGCGTGATACAATCGCTTCTGCCGTTTCAAGGTTAAATCTTCCTGCCAGCCTTTCAGTAAGCTTATCTAATGAGTAATTGGTTGTAATAACAATTGGCAGGCACTCTTCGTATCTGTTGTTAATTATGGAATACAGCTTCTCCATTGCCCAATCGGTGGGTTTTTCTTTGCCCAGGTCATCAATAATCAGGAGATCACATTTAGTATATTTACGAAGTAGCTTTTCCTCTGTTTCAACTGTCTGTTCCTGATTAAAAGTAGCTCTTATATCTCCCAGTAGCGTTACCATCGTGCCAAATACCGGCTGATGGTTATTCTTTATAAGCTCATGGCATATGGCCGTTGCAAGGTGTGTTTTACCAGTCCCGTATGACCCTATAAACAATAGCCCCATTCCGTCTTTTAACCGTTCTTTGAACTGTTTAGCATATCCATAAGCTATATTAAAAGCTTCCTTGTTCTGGTCAGTTACTTTGTACCTGTCAAAAGTACGGCTCATAAACCTTTTACCGAGGCTGCTTTTTTTAATCATTCTGGCTATTTTCTCTCTGTAAGCCTGCTCCTGCATAGCCCTTCGGCGTGCTTCTTCTCTTGCTTCTTCTTTCTTTCGTTCCTCAACGGCTTTGTCACATTGGCATAGCTCATAGCCTCGGTTTATCCATCTTGAACCCCATGGAAGCGTCATAAACAGGCCCTTTGCCTCTAACCTTGCTCCACAGTATTTGCACTCCATAAAAGGCTCGCAATCCACTTTCAAGCCCTTTTTCTTTACCTCGGTAAAGGTGATTACCTTAACCGGATTTTCTGAACTTGGATTTTTTGAATATTGGGTCGTTGAATGCGTCTGCGTTTCTTTCTCTCCAACTAGAATTTCTGCTATTGGCGTTAACGGTTCCATCAATAACCCTCCATTTATCGTTATCATATTTACCTTCCAGCACCTTGGTCATGTTATGGTCATTCTTAATAAGCCAGTCAAAATCAGCTCTCCAGCCACGGTCATTCTTGCCTTTGCAGAATTCGCTGGCTTCTACCTTCCGGAATACTTCTTCAAAGGTAGTTAAGGAGTAATTAAATTGCCTCCATCTGGCTTTTAGGTGCTGTTTTCGGTTGTTTGATACTGTTCTGACTTTCGTTAATGACTTGCAAATAGAATTGTAAACGTCTTTAATTTTTTCATAGGGCACTGGCGGTATATTAGTATCTTCTTCTTTATCTATATCTAATTCTTCTTCTACTTCTATTGCGTTACTCTGCGTTACTGTAACGTTACATGTAACATTACTATCAGAATTATCTTGTAATAACTTCTGTCTTTCCCTATATCTTGCCACACGTTTTCTTGTTTGTTCTCTAATTTTGTCCAGACCCTCGATGTTTTGGTGCTTTTCCCAATTGGTTATCTTTAAATATCCTTTATCATTTATTTCAATCATTTCTAATCTCTTAAAGGTTTCGAGAGCTAACTTGACAATACTAGCAGGCCTCCTAAATTTGTGTGATAGCATTTCTTCTGTGTACGGTATTTTTTCTGTAAGAAAAATAAATCCGTTTGCATTACATTTACCAGCCAGTGTCAGAAGCTTTATCCAAATAATTAATATTGCATCTGCCTCTGGCAAGCTCTCGATAAAATCTATCTTTTCATCTTCAAACATGTTTGTAGTAATCTTTATCCATTTAACAGACATTTATTTAACCCCCTTTCAAGCAGAAGGCGGGCGGTTAAACCCGCCTTAATCTACGCTACAAGCTCGACATTGTTAATCCATTTTCGTATACGTCCCATCCGGGGAACCTCCTCAAAGTACTTGGTACTTACATATAGTTGCTTACCTTCGCCAAATTCACGCTCGACAGACTTTTCCTCAAAGTCTTTAAGGCTTATCCGATACATCTTCTCTGATTGACGGTCAAACTGATATATATATTTCACTCCATCATCTTTAAGCACCGGCAGTAAAACTGCCTGTATGCTCCATGCATCAAAAGTCCGGAATGCATGAGCTGACTTTGTAACCTCTCTATAGAAGCACCACTCGCCTTTTATCCGTAACACTTTCCCTGCTACTTTCCAGCCTGTAGGTGTCTTAATCTCAAATGCTCTTTCCCTTTTCATTATGAGACCTCCTTATTAAGCAGTTTTATTTGCTCTTTATAATAGTTGCAGAACTCACATACTCGACAGTAATCGACACATTTCTTGTCTTCACTAGGGCGGACATCGATGTAGTCGCCACTGTTTGCTTTCATCCATTCCCTGGCTTCGTCCATACTTCCAAGCACTCTCAAAGCAGTTTTTCTGCCCTTCCGCATTACGGCAAACGTATCCCCAGAGTTAAACCTTTCTTCCGGCGTGCACAATGGAAGGTCGTCATCATCTAGTTGTTCAGCTACTTCTATTTCCTCAAACCTCATTTCAAGCCATTTCTCTATCTCTAAAAAATCCTTTTTACTGAACTTGAACTTAATCCGTTTTACTGGTAATTTAGGATAATCATTTTTATATTTAGCATCACGTTTGCTGTGGTCTCGCATGATGGCAACTACCTCGCCTTTGTTTACCTCAAACCCTATGGTTTTCATCATGTAGGCGTATATAAGCAGTTGTCTTCTCCAGTCGTCAAAGTTACCGTATATAACCTTCCAAACGCTGCACACCTTGTAATCGGATATGGTTTTTGACTTATCATCGTAAAGGTCAAACCTTCCGGATAACGTATAATCGCCAAATTGCACTTGTAATCCTGCCTCTTTGATTTCATAGTCACCTTCGCTTTGGTTCTCAAGGATACTATGGGCTGCTCTGCCAAATAGTAGCCATATCATGTCCGATACGTCCTGTTCTATCTCTTTATGGTGTCTACGCTCCAAAATAGCTTCTCTAGTGCTTTTCAAAAGGCTTGTAACACTATACCTTCTTGGTTTGTATTCGTAGTCGCTCCGGGCCATTTCTACAAAGGCCCGGGGCAACTTCATTTTGTTTGTTATCTTCATGCCGGCATCACTGCTTCCTCTGCCGGAACAAACTCGGGGTCAACTATTCCTATTACGCACTCCCAGTTGTCGCATACGATTTCACCGTCTACCTTATAAACCATCTCACCAGCATATATTTCGCCTCCACAGGCTGCACAATGTGCTATTACTTCTGCTTCTGCTGGGTCTGGTAAGCCCTGACTAAACCTGTCTAAATTCATACAGCAACAGCCTCCTTTTCCTCGGCCTCAACCTGTTTATAAATAGTATCAGCAAGTTCAAGGGCCTGTTTTTTTGTCAGGAATATATCAGTATATCCCATGCCTGTTACCTCAATTGCTAAACGTCTATAGCTTTCTCCGAGCCTGTTTTCCCTTTCTCCAGAAAAATCGAATTTTGGATTTCGCCCGTTCAGGTGTATGCTAGTATTTATCATTCAAAATCCTCCCTTGCATTTCCCTAATGTAAGTGCTACAATAGGGATGGTATTTGGTTGGCCTCTTTAGGCCTTCTTTTTTTATGCACTTCTGTCTTTCATCAAGTACTCAATCAAGTCGTTTGCATCTGCCTTCGTCAGTTCTTTACTACTGTTCTTTTTGTACCGGTCAGCAATAAGCTCTTTCATGACATCACTGGACAAATTATGCTTGTTTGCTTCGGCAAAGATTTTATTCAGTTGTGCTTTTGTGGCTTTTTGTTTAGTTGCGTTTGTATGCGAAGTCTCTTTACCATTCTGCTTATCTGTGCCAGAAGCATAGTTGCCATCATCGTCATCCTCGCTGGATATTCCCAACATGGCTGATAGAGCATACCTTCTTGCATACGTTACAGCCGACCCTGCTCCCTGTGCAGTGGCTTTGTCTGCCTTTAATGTCAATGGGTCGCTTTCTATCCATTCGCCGCTTTCATGGGTAATAAGTGTCGTGACTGCGATATGTTCCCCATCACCGGAAGGTGATTGTAAAACGCTTAATCCATGTTTAGTAAGTATTGGCCTTACAAGGTTAAGTACATCGTTAAGCGGTGCATACTTTGATTTGAAAAATGGATTATTAGCTGTGTTTGCAGGATTTTTTACTTCGGCCTGGAACTGTGCCATTGCTTTAGAAATGTTCTTTATGCTCTCACTCGTTCGCAATTCTTTTCCCTCCTTTTAATAAATTTTCACAGGTCTGTAAGTAAGTCTTTTACTTTACCTGCAAATGAATAAATTACCATCAAACCACCTCGCTTTCATCTTGCTTGTTTATTATTGTTATCGTTTCGGTAACTTTATGGTTAAAAAAAATCGCTGTCGGGTCTTTTTTAAATATATCGCATATTTTTATTATTTCGTTTTCTGTGAATTCAGTAATACCGTTTTCCTTTCTATTATACGTTGTTTCGCTAATCCCAACTACTTTAGCAATATCTGCTTGCTTTAAACCATGCTCTACTCTGAGTGATTTTAGTTTTAGGTTTTGCCTTCTTTTTCTCAATAATCTCACCCCCTAGTTATCGTTTCGGTAACTTTATTATATTATATTTTCGGTAACATGTCAAACGCAATCTTAATTTAATATTAGTATTTTGGTAACTCATCTTTCATTTTTGGTAACTTCAATGTATAATATTGTTCAAAGGAGGTGTTAAAATGGCAACTTTTGCAGAAAGATTGCGGCAACTGAGGAATGAAAAGGATATTACTTTAGATAAACTGGCTGCGATTTTTGGAACGACTAAAGCTACATTATCAAGATATGAAAATGATTTAAGAGTGCCAAAAGCTGAATTTGTAAAAAAAGCAGCTGATTTCTTCAATGTGTCAACTGATTATATAATGGGGCAAACAGATGTAAGGGAACAGAAATGGTGGGAAAAGGAAGAGCCACCAGCTGATATAGAATTGGAAGAATTCATTAGGAATAATTCTAATATAAAGCTCATGGGTAATCCTTTGGATGACAAATCAAAGGATGATGTGATAATGTTTCTTCGTGCTGCTCATGAGTTAATTAAAGAGAAAAGAAAGACTAAAGCCAACAATGATAAATAAAAATTTTTTTGGAGGGAGGTAACCATGAAATTTGGAATTAGAACCCCAAGTCTAAAGAAATCCATTAAAGCGAGGACTTCCGGGAGAGTTAAAAGAGCATTAAAATCATCGGTTAACCCTTTATATGGGAAAGAAGGAATGGGAGTTATAAATAACCCCCAAAAGGCTGTATATAATAAAATCTACAACAAAACAACTGTTTCAGCTGTACCTAAACTAAATCTTAATGACAGTAACAGCACAGCCCATATAAACGATACTCCAATTCCCCCGGAAATTGGAGGCCAGTTCACGGAACCCATACCTAGAAGCAAAACCAAAGAAGAAAGGGATTTTGACATTTACTTTAAGTTATACGAGGAAGCTAGAAGACTTGAGAAAAACGGCAATGCTGATAAAGCTTTAGAAATCTACACTAATATTCTTGAAGAATTTGAACCTACGGGAACTGCATACTATGAAAGGCCCTGTATTATACTTGAAAAACAAAAACGATATGATGAAGCAATACAAATATGTTTGCGTGCTATCGAAGCAATTAATAACAAGCGTTTCAATGCTACAGCCGACGAGTTTGAACATAGACTAAACAGATTGCTCAGAAAAAAAGAAAAACAGAAAAAATTATAGTATATACTATTCCCACAAAAGAATATTTACAGGGAGGGGTAAAATGTACATAAATAAGGCCGAGGAGCTGACCTGTAGATATAATACCAGGAACCCCGAAACAATAGCAAAGGAAATGGGGATAGATATTATCCGTCTACCTTATGCTGAATTAAACGGTATCGCCGCATCAATAGGCGAATATAAAATTATGGGGGTTAATTCAAACTTGGAAGAGCCATTACAGAAATTCGTAATAGCTCATGAATTAGGTCATTTTGTGCTCCATCCTCAAGGCAATTTCTTTTTTGTATTAAGAAAAACTATGCTTTATTGTAAGTTTGAATACCAAGCTAACTTATTTGCTGTTGCACTTTGTTTCGGTAAAAAAATAGCCCGGGACAATAATGTAAAAAGCATTATTACCGGACAAGCTAAAGATTTGTATTCTATTGCAGAAATATTATAAAGAGGCTCAAATTCCAAGAGCATCGGCCTCCCATAAAAAAATCCCCTGCCACAGGGGATTAATGTGGTGGGGCGAACAGGGATCGAACCTGCGAAACCTCTACCATGTCAAGGTAGCGCTCTCCCAACTGAGCTATCGCCCCGAATATGGAGCGGGTAACGGGGATCGAACCCGCACTTCCGGCTTGGGAAGCCGGTGCTCTGCCATTGAGCTATACCCGCACTTGTCAGTGATAATATTATAACTGTTTTTCGGCCTACAATCAATATCATTATTTGTCAGGTTCAAATATAGAATACTCAAACATAAAATCGTAATCCTCTCCAAGAGTCCTTGCAAAGGAAGTCACACCCACTCCTTCGGTAAAGGTCCGCTCCTCAATATAAATGCCGTCGGGCATTCCCTCCATGGGCACGCTGTATCTTACCTTATAAACATCCGGTCCATCCTCCTTCTTCTCTGCCGATAATATCTCTGCCGTAAGAACAACCTCTTTTCCTGAGCTTTCCACCGTCTGCTCCCATCTGCTGCCGCTTTCCAGCGGGAGCTTCAGCAACTGCAGCTCTTTAAACATATGAGCCAGTTTCTCTCCCCGGATTATCCGCTCCAGTACTGTGTCCGAAGTTATTCTGTATTCCAGCTCAAGACCGAAATCCCCCGGCGCTTCTCCTCCCGACGGATCATCCACCTCTCCCGACACTTCGTAGACCAGTATTTCAGGATTGTCGGTATTCCCCGAAATATTATCCAGCTTCATGCGATGGCCGTATTCCGCAAACCCCGAGTAGAACCATTCATATCCAATTCTCTGGGGGAAAATCCCGGCCAGTTGCTGTGAAACCCTTTCCCTCGGGTCCTGGAGCGGAGAGTTTTGCTGGCTGTTGTTTTCACCGACAGGGCCGTTTTCACCGGGATTCATGTAAACATATATCAATGCTGCCGCCAATACTGCAAGTAGTACTGCCACTATGTATTTGCTTTTCATTTTTCACACCTCTGTATTGATTTATTATAATATTCCATTGCAATTATATTATTCTCTTTAAACAGCATTCTAAACCATGCAGACTTAAGGAAACCAAACCGACCGTCCGGAACATATACCGCCTTCCACCGTCAAATATTTTAGAGCCTTAAACGGCGCCAACCTATTAAGGCATTCATACAGAAACAGCCGGATAAAAAGCCGGACACTTTTGGCGGGTAAAAGCATTAACGGGACTCCCTTCCCAAATACATTGCTTTTGCCCGGCCATTCTTTTTTTGCCGTAAAGGAATTGACCTGGAATGCATAGAATAATCTAAAAAAGACAATTAGGTTTACCGGTTTACTATTTCATCCTGTTGGAAATTATAATCACTACATGTATAATATATCAAAGCTTATCTCTGTGAAGAAAGGAGAACCGCTATGGATACCGCTTTATTATCGGATATGAATAAAAAGATACTTGCATCTCTTTTAGAGTTAAGAAAAAAGTACCCCGATACCATTAGCAGAACCTATGTAAAAGAACAAATTGACAAGTCCTCCTTTGCGAAACAAATGGAGATAATTATAGAAAACAGGGATTACAGCTGCAGAGCCGTCCTTGAACTATGCAGGGATATGCTTAATGGTCTGGCCGGCGGCAGCGCACCCGGCGACTGGCTGGAATACATCTACCAGTATGCCATAAGCAAATCCTTTCCCCAGGCGCTGGAGGCCGACTTGAATGATAATCTTGACTGTGCATGCAGCGTATATCTTCAGGTGCTGAGGGAGATATGCCGGTTCCAGAAGTCCTCGGATGACGGTACCTGGCAGAGCAGGTATCCCCTTGAATTGCTGTCTGCCCAGGAGCAGGAACAGCTGGAGAACCCGGAAGAATACCGGCTTTTTCTAAAAGCCCTTGACAGTGAATACATATATGAAATGATGAAGCTGAACCAGGAGCTGCTGGGACATAATACCCTCGATCACATATGCGGAGTACATTACATCTCCCTCTTTATAGCCCGTCAGCTGAAAGAACTGGGACTGCCGGTAGACCTGGGACGGGTTTCGGGAGCTGCAGCGGGACATGATATTGGAAAATACGGCTGTAAAGGTTTTGAAGTATCGAGAGTCCCATACCTGCATTATTACTATACCGACCAGTGGTTCAAAAAACACGGAATAGTATATATAAGAAATATTGCACTCAACCATTCAACCTGGGACCTTGAGATTGAGAATCTGCCTCTGGAATCATTAATTCTCATTTACTCGGACTTCAGGGTGAAAACAAAACCCGGAGGCAAGAACAATGGCCGAATGCATATATACTCCCTGATGGATTCCTTTGATATTGTACTGGGCAAGCTGGATAATGTGGATGAAAAAAAGGAAAAAAGGTACCGCAGAGTGTTCGCAAAGCTAAAGGACTTCGAAAATTATATGGTGGGTCTGGGTATAAGTATAAACACACAGCAGGGAGCCGAAACACAAAAGCTGTTCTCAAAGGTGGGCGGATATTATGCTCTTATGCACGGCCAACAAGTGGTACAGAATTTGAAATACCAGTCAATCCGTCATAACATTAACGTTATGTACAGGCTTCGGGACGAATTTTCGCTCAACGCCATACTGGAATCGGCCCGCAGCGAAAAAAACTGGAAAAACCTCCGGGAGTATTTGCGCATATTTGAGGATTATTCCACCTATCTTACGCAAAAGCAAAAGCTGCTCACCATAAAATTTTTATATGAACAGTTAATCCATCCCGAAGACGATATAAGAAGGCATTGCAGCGAGTTAATAGGAGCCCTGATTGCTACCTTTGATGAGGAATACCGCAAAGAGGTGCCCGATGATGCAACCCTGGATACCCCTGATATTACAAGCTGCCAGCTGCTGAGCCGGTATTTGGAGGCTTTTATTGACCCGGATCATAGAATTATCCCTACCCATCGTGTCTGGATAGGCTACGGATTGGGTGTCATGGTAAACTCGCTTTTTACCCACTGCAAACCGCAGATGGTAAACGCTTATGCCAGGATTCTATACCAATGCTATACCAAAACTCCGCTCAACCAGACCCAGACCCAGCTCTACCTGCTGGAGACTCTCAAATCAATACCCTCCACCTGCGACAGGGATCTGTTGGAACTGCTGATGGATTTTGTGCTGGAAAGGCTTTCTGTGATTGACAGCAGTCTGCGTTTGTCGGCTCTTGATGCCGCCCGCATTCTCAGCCTGAGCCTTGACCCCCAGTGCAGGCATGCTCAGCATTTAAAGGATCTGCTGATTCAAAATATGAGCAGATCGTCCCTGCCTGCAGAAAACCATCTTAGGCTCAAGATAGCGGAAATCCTACAGCTTGACCCCCAGATAACCGGAAAATTCCGTGACTTTTGCCGCCGGGACTTGGAAAGTATTTCGGATATTTTCCTGAGCAACCTAAAGACTGCAACCGACAGGATTTCAAAAAAGATACAGGTGGAGCTCCTGCTGGAGCACACTCTGAAAAGCAAGAACAATGCCCTGTATACCGCCATGCACTTTTGCAACCTTCTAAAGGTCAGTCCTGTTGAAGAGGTACGCATTGGCGCAGGGGAGGCTCTGGTTCGAATAATCCCCAGTCTAAGCCTTGAACAAAGAAATGATATTGCTATAGAACTGGTCAGAGCTTTGGAACTTGAAGGCCATCAGTTCACCAAATATATTCCCTATTACCTTGGGCAGTTGATACTATACCTTCAGCCGGTGCAGCTGGATGAAGTGCTGGATTATCTAACCGAAAAGACCAAACAGTCGGGGCCCCATATAAACTCACTGATACTGAAAACGGTAGGAATAACTCTGTCCTACTACCTTAAATACAGGAAACTCTTCCCCAAGGACGGAGAATTCTATGAGAGCAGACTGTCCGGAATGCTGGGGATTTTGTTGGGCGGCTTTGTAAATTACGACCAACAGGTCAGGCAGATTGCTTTCAGCGTTATTGGTAAAGAAATCTATGGCTCGGAATACCTTGATTTAGAGCAGAAAAACCATATATTTAGACTGACTGCAAAAAAAATACTCACACTGCTGCCTGACAACAGGGACAGTGAACTAACACTGTTTACCAATGCATCGGCGCTAAACAGCATGTATAAATTCATATCGGCCTACACATTCCATTATGGCGGCATAACCCTTGACCACCCGCAGAAAATAGCCTTTTTCCCGGGAACCTTTGATCCCTTTTCTCTGGGCCACAAGGAAATAGCAAAGGAAATACGCAGGCTCGGTTTTGAAGTGTTCCTTGCCATTGATGAGTTTTCATGGTCCAAAAGAACCCAGCCTAATCTTACCAGAAGAAATATAATCAATATGTCCATTGCCGACCAGCCGGGCATATTTCTTTACCCTGAGGATATCCCCGTAAATATTGCGTATCCGGAGGATTTACGGATATTAAGACAAAGCTTCCCCTGCTCGGAGGTTTATATAGTTGTGGGGAGCGATGTTATACTGCACGCCTCAGGATACAGGGATAAAAAGAGCCCCGATTCCATTCACTCCTTCCCCCATATCATATTTGACAGAAGAAGCGCATTTTCGTCCCCCGAGGATGATGAAAAGCTGGTCACCGAGATGGGCAGAATAGAAGGGAAAATAATCAACCTGTCTCTGCCTCCCCAATATGAAGACATAAGCTCAACCCAGATCAGAACCTACATTGACCAAAACAGGGATATATCAATGCTGGTGGACCCCCTTGCTCAAAAGTACATATACATGAGCGGCCTGTATCGAAGGGAGCCCCAGTACAAGACCCCTGTCAGCCCTGTATCCATAGATGTGGAGGTTGTTAATAACCTTAAACCGGAATTACTTAAAGAGCTGGCCGGTCAGATGTTCCAGAACAGCAGCCAGGCGCTGGAAAAACTTATGGCCTTCTGTTACAAATCCAATCCCAGGGTTTTGCTGCTCAGGGATATTAATGCCGGCGGCAGGATACTGGGCTTTTCAATGTTTCACTGGGCACGCCTGAGCATGCTTTTTAACGAGTTCCAGAATAACATGGTATCGGAGTATATAAGGGATAATGCCGTAGGCAGAATTGTGGTAATGGATGGCATATTTGCCCGCCCAAAAACAGGGTACAGCAACCTTGAACAGGTAATTCTCACCGAAACCCTCTGCTACTGCCTTGCAAAGGATTATAACTATGCAGTGTTCAGAAACACAATTGATAATTATCCTACCGCTACAGTAGAGCAGGTGCTTGAGCTGCAGGGATTTGAAAAGCTGTATTTCAGCAACGAGTATCAACCCATATACATAGTTGATATGAGTTCTCCCTGTACCCTTAACATGGATGTATCCACCATAATCAAGGAACCCTTCAGGGATGCCGTTGGTGTAAAAAAAGCAATCTGGCGTTCAAGAAAAAGCCTGCAAAGGGCTCTGACCGGTTTATATACCGGCAAGCTGATGTTGTCCTTTGACCGTCAAATGCTCAACCAGAACCTGACCAAAAAAATATGCGCCGAAAACGGAGTGGATACCGTCACTTCAGTTCCCAGAAAGCTGGGCGGAGCCGTATGCGTTCCCTTTGGCACAGTTTTGAGCAATCAGATTGTACCCAATACCATAACAAAATCCCTCCATACCGAAAAGCTATTTCAACCGAATATGAGGTCCTTCAGAATTGGGCCCTTTCCCTACTACCTGGATCTTGAGACCCAGATAAAAATGCTGCGCTCCTTCAACCGACCCATAATACTGGTAGACGATCTGTTGAACAAAGGCTACAGATTTAAGGCACTGGACCCCCTGCTAAAAAGAGAGGAAATCCAAGTCAAGAAATTTATAGTAGGAATACTGTCGGGCCGCGGTAAAGAGCTTATGGATATCCAGAACCGTGAGGTGGACAGCGCCTACTTTATTCCCAGGCTGCGGGCATGGTTTAATGAGAGTGCTCTATATCCCTTCCTTGGCGGAGATACTCTGTGGAGGGGAGTTTATCCCCAATGGAACCTGATACCCTCGATAAACCTGATACTTCCCTATACCTCCCCTACCTTTATAAGTGATGTTTCCAACAATGCACTTTACAAACTGTCCGAGGTATGCATTAATAATTCCATTGATATAATGACAGCCCTTGAGGAAGAATACCAGGTAGTGCATGAACGAAGCCTTACATTAAATCTTTTGGGAGAGGTGCTGAACCCTCCCCGCTGTCCTGACCATGGCACAAATATGAAATACGATATCAACATAAACCCGTCCCATTACCTGCTCAATGACCTTGAAGTGTTGAAACGTCTTGAGCATACCATTGTAAAATAACGGAGGTTACTGTATGTTCTATTATGAGTACCGGGGCAAGATCCTGGCATCAAAACACAGATACCCCGAACTGGATGAAATATCCCCCGGCCGCGCCAGGAGCTGTAAAAACAATATATATGTTCTGAACAAACTGGAGCCGTCAAAGTCCAGGAAGAGCTTTTGCGTATCACATCCATGGCTGGCATTTCCCGATAAAGAGGGCCTGGAAATGCTTGCCCGCCGGAATACACCCTCCGGCCTGCCCGACTGGCTGCTTACGGCTATGGAAAATAAAAATGTTACTTCCATAAATACCGAGTATCCCGGCTGGCAACGTCAACTGACAAAGGTATTTCCCGAAAAATGGAGGGTAAACATAGCAGGCCTCGGTGATGTGGGAGGTATGGTGCTTACAGGCCTTCGCCTTCTGGGAGGCGGCAGTATATCGGGCATAGGGATATACAGCAGAAACCCAAGCAATATGAAAAGGTGGGAATATGAGACCAACCAGATATTGTATCCCGGTGCAAGCACGGCCTGCCCACCGGTTTATTTGGTGAATGAAGATGAGATTTTTGATTGTGACTTGTTTGTGTTTTGCATATCGACAGGGGTACCGCCCGTCGGGCATGATACCCATGATGTCAGAATGGCGCAGTTGGAGGGCAATTCAACAATAATGGCCCTGTATGCAAAAAAGGCCAGAAAAGCCGGCTTCGGGGGAATATTTGCAGTGGTTTCCGACCCGGTGGACCAGTTGTGCAAAGTGGCGTTTATAGAAAGCAATACCGGCAGCAAAGGCATGCTGGATTTCGGCGGGCTGGCCCCCGAACAAATAAGAGGCTATGGCCTGGGAGTAATGTATGCCCGCGCCGCATACTTCGCAATGCAGTCCCCGGCCAGTGGGCACTTTATAAAAGAAGGCAGAGCCTTCGGGCCCCATGGAGAAGGGCTTGTTATTGCCGACAGCATAGAAAATTACAACGAGGAGCTGTCCCTGTATCTTACAGAAAAGGCTTTCAAAGCTAATCTGTATGTGCGTTCTGAGGGCTACAAACCCTATGTGGCTCCGGCACTGTCGTCGGGAAGCCTTTCGCTGATTGCCCTGACAAAAGGAGAATGGCACTACAGCTCCACCTTTATGGGAGGGGTATATATGGGCTGTCTGAACAGGCTTACCGGTTCAGGAACGGAGATTGAAGCTTCGGACCTGCCCGCTCCCCTGTACAGAAGGCTTGAGGAAACCTATGTAAAGCTGGGTGGAATACTATGAAAACCGTGCATCTTATCGCTCCCGGTCCCATATCTCATCAGCTCTCTATAATGGTCAAAGAAGCCACCGACGGTATGACGGTAGAACCCATTGCCCGGACTAAAACCCTGCCCGACCTCCGGGACAAGAAAATACTGTTTGCCGCCCAGTTGGATCAAACCGGCAATTGCATTCCACTCATGAATCTGTTTAACCTGATTTCCAAAAGGGGAACCGATTCACTGCGCGGCTGTTCGGCAGCCATACTGATACACAGTACCAGTGACCTGTATACCAAAAGCGCCGCCCAGAATATTATTTTTCTTGCCAACAGTCTCGGCTGCCGTTTCCCGGGCAACCCGGTAATTGAAGCAACGGCAGACCTCAGCAACTTCCTGACCTGGCAGAAAAAACTGGATCTGCCGCTGCCGGAAATCTGCGGCAGTCTTTGTGCTTCACTGGGCAGACGGCTGCTTGAAGATAACCTCGCAACAAAAGCAAATCCCAGGATACTGGCCGTCCATGCCAGCTCCCACGACACCTCAAATACCCTTATGCTGTGGAACATGGTAAAAAAACACCTGCACCATGGCGAGATAACCGAGCTGCATGTGGAAAACGGCACGGTACGCGACTGCAAAGGATGCTCCTACACAACCTGCAAGCATTTCAGCCGGCAGCACAGCTGCTTCTACGGAGGGGTTATGGTGGAAGAGATACTCCCCGAAATTGAAAGGGCCCATGCCATTGTTTGGATATGCCCCAACTACAACGACGCAATATCGGCAAATCTTATGGCGGTAATAAACCGGCTTACTGCTTTGTACAGAAGAACCAAATTCTTTGATAAGACTTGTTTCGGGGTGATTGTATCCGGAAATTCGGGAAGCGATTGTGTAGCCAAACAGCTTATTGGTGCCCTGAATATAAATAAAAGCTTCAGGCTTCCCCCCTACTTCGCGATAATGGCCACTGCCAACTATCCGGGGGAAATCGCAACCGTTCCCAAAATAGAGAAAAGGGCAAAACTGTTTGCGGAAAACATGCTGCGGGAAATAAAACAATGATTTTCATTGCGGGCAACATCAGAACATGGCTATCGTCACGGCAAAAATGCTTTTGACAGATAGGCGGCCAGTACCAGAAGCGCTATATGTACCGGGTAAAACCAGTATGCAGCGTATTTGCTCAGCCTGACTCTGTTAACAAAATTATCCGACATATATATCGGTATAAGTGCAAAAATGCTCCTGGCCTGAAAAAAGTACCCGTCAAGCCTTAATAATCCGTTGTTGTAATACACTATATTTTGCATGACCAGGCCAAAGCTGGATAAGCTTTTGACAATTCCGTACCGCTCACCAAACCAGGCCATGGAGTTTGCAGACAGAACCTTTGCTCCATATACATAGGTGTATACAAAGGATAGTACTATGTAGCTTATTAACATACCGGCCTTATTGTTTCTGTAAAGATGAAATGCCAGCACCAGCAGTAGTCCGTAAAAACCATAGTCCAGGCTGAAATCCGGCAACGCAATATTCAGCAGCTCCACAGCAGCCAGGATTATACAAACCATACCCAAAGCCCCAATGCCGTAAAACAGGTCTTTCCTCTCTTTAGTGTCCCTGTACACTTTAAGCCTGGCTGTGGACAAACAATACAGATGAACCACCCCAAGAGCCAGCAGCAGGGTAAACATTATATTCAGGCGGAAGGGTTCAAACTCCATACCGGGTGAAAAAAACGAATAGGGTATCTGAGATATGAGACCGAATACAAACAGCCTTTTTGCGTAGTTTTTAAGGCTGGATGTCTTCTCATAGCCTACGGCCAGCTGATATGCAAATATGGGAAAAGCCAGCCTCCCAACCGACCGGAATATACTGTACTGCGGAAAAAACATATATCCAATATGGTCAACAAGCATTGTAACCATGGCAATAAGCTTTAAAGAATCATTTCTGGGCGTTTGGGCCCATGCCGCTTTTTCCATCATAAAATCCCTCCAATACCTTTAAACGGTCCCTATACCTCATATTATAACAATAACCCTCCCAGCCATTATAATATACAAAATTACCATGCTCATATCCACAAGTTTAACATATGGGAGTACAAAAAAAATTGATTATTTGCAAAAATAGATATATAGTAATAAGGTATTTTACAAAAGGAAGGGATTTTTATGTCGCAAAAACAGAAAATAATCAATTTAGCCGTAATAGCACACGTGGATGCCGGTAAATCAACCCTGGTGGATGCTTTCCTGAGCCAAAGCGGAGTATTCAGAGGAAACCAGCAGGTGGTCGATTGTGTAATGGATAGCAATGACCTTGAAAGAGAGCGGGGAATTACAATCTATTCAAAAAACTGCTCTATTGAGTATAATGGGATAAAGATTAACATTATAGATACGCCGGGACACGCAGATTTTTCCTCAGAAGTGGAGCGGGTAATAAAAGCGGTGGATACGGCCATTCTTATCGTGGATTCAAGTGAGGGGCCTATGCCCCAAACCAGATTTGTGCTTCAAAAGGCTTTGGAGCTGGGTATAAAACCCATCCTGTTTATTAATAAGATAGATAAAAGGAATGAAAGAGCTGAAGAAGTTGTTGACATGGTTCTGGACCTGTTCATTGATCTCAAAGCCAACGATGAGCAGTTGGAATTCCCGGTGGTCTACGGCATTGCCCGTGAGGGGATTGCAAAATTAAGCCCTGATGACGACAGTACCGATCTGACCCCACTGTTTGAAACCATACTTTGCCACGTCAAACCCTATCCCGACTATGACCATGAACCGCTTCAGCTGCAAATAAACGACCTGGCCTATGATGATTATATAGGCAGGATTGGAATCGGAAGGATCTATAAGGGAATCCTGAAAAGCGGTCAAATGGTTGCCATTTCGAAAAGGGACGGAAGCATAGCCCGGGCAAAAATCTCCAGGCTTCTCATCTATAAGGGCATAAATCAGGTGGCCGCAGACCAGGCGGTCAGCGGCGATATGGTTGCGGTAGCCGGAATTGACGATATCTCCATCGGTGAAACCATATGCAATGTGGATAATGTAATCCCAATGGAAATGATAAGGATTGAACAGCCTACACTGGCAATGAACTTTCTCATCAATGATTCTCCATTTTCAGGCCAAAGCGGCAAGTATGTGACCACCAGGGATATTAAAGCCAGGCTGGAAAAAGAGTTGGAGGTCAATGTGGGCTTGAGGGTGGAAAAGGTGGAAAACACCGACGCATTTAAAGTATCCGGCAGAGGTGAACTCCATCTGTCCATCCTCCTGGAGAATATGAGGAGAGAAGGCTATGAAGTATCGGTATCCAAACCTGAAGTTTTGATGTATAAAGAAAACGGCAGGATGATGGAACCTATGGAAAGGGTAATAATAGATACCCCTGAAGAATATCACAGCACTGTTATATCAAAGCTTAACCAGAGAAAAGGAATTATGCAGGGCATGAGCTCTGACAACGGTTACATCAGACTGGAGTATCTGGTTCCCACCAGAGGTCTTATAGGCTATAAAAGCGAATTTATCAATGACACCAGAGGCCAGGGCACCCTGATCCGGTCCTTCGAAAGCTATGAAGAGTATAAAGGAGAGATACCGCAGAGGCAAAACGGAGTTTTGGTATCCCAGAGCGAAGGTATTGCAAGGGCTTATTCACTGGACAATCTAAGCCAGAGAGCTGTCATGTTTATAAGCCCCGGGGCAAAGGTCTACGAAGGAATGATTATAGGAATGAACAGCAGAAATGATGATATGGTGGTTAATCCGTGTAAGAACAAAAAACTTACAAATACCAGGGCCTCGGGTTCGGATGACGCCATTGTACTTGCTCCCCCCAGAACGTTCACGCTGGAGCAGGCCCTTGAATTTATAAGAGACGACGAGCTGGTTGAAGTCACACCCGATGCCATCCGGCTGAGAAAAAAAATACTAAACGAGCAGGACCGGATCAAGCATAATAAAAACAATTAAACCATACAAATTTCGGGGACAGCTCTCTTGATAAAATCAAGGAGCCTGTCCCCGAAATAATCCGCAGCAGTCTACCGCTTCCAGAACTCAGGGAATAACAGCGCAATAACGGTATATATCTCCAGCCTTCCAAGAATCATGCAAAATGAAAGAAGTATCTTTGTAAACCCCGATAGAGCGGCATAGGTAGTAGTGGGCCCTACCATTCCAAATCCGGGGCCTACATTCCCCAGGGTTGCCGCAACAGCAGAAGCCGAGCTTATCAGATCGTAGCCCTGGATTGTCAGCAACAGCGTCACTGCAATAAAGATTATTATATAAAACGCCGTAAAGGCCATGACATCCGACAGCACTTCTTCCTGCACCGGAGCATCTCCTATTTTAACCGCTTTTACAGCCTTGGGGTGTATCAGCTTGCTGACTTCCCGCTTCATATATTTAAAAACCAGGTGTATCCGTATGACCTTGACCGAGCCTCCGGTAGACCCGGCACACGCTCCGACAAACATCAGGACAAATAATACCGCCCTGCTGAAATCGGGCCATATGTCAAAGTCAGTGGTGCTAAATCCTGTGGTGGTTATTATTGATGCCACCTGAAAGGATGCATGCCTTAAGCTTTCCGAAATGCCGTCAAATACTGTTCCCTTTAAGCTTAAAGTAATCAGTATAATAGCGGCTGCTATTATCAGCATGTACGTCTTAAACTCGGAATCCTTGAAAAACTCGGCTAAACTCTTTTTTCTCACTGCAATATAATACAGGGAAAAATTAACCCCCGATGCAATCATAAATATGGTTATAACGGTTTCAAAATAAACATTATTATAGGCTCCTACGCTTGCATTTTTTAATGAGAAGCCGCCGGTACCAAGGGTTCCAAAGGTGTGTATAAAGCTGTCAAACAGAGGCATACCGCCCGCCGCCAGAAAAACTATCTCCATTATGGTAATTACGGTGTATGTAATATAGAGTATTTTGGCCGTGTTATTGACCCTTGGAGTCAGCTTGGTAGATATGGGGCCCGGGCTCTCAGCCTTCAGTATCTGAAACGTGCCTCCTCCCAGCGCCGGTGCCAGCGCCAGCGCCAGCACCAGTATTCCCATTCCCCCCAACCAGTGGGTAAAGGAGCGCCAGAAAAGAAGACTGTACGGAAGCACTTCAATATCTTCAATTATAGTGGCTCCTGTGGTTGTAAACCCGGAAACCGTTTCAAAAAACGCATCAATCACAGAGGTTATAGCACCTGTAAACAAAAATGGCAGTGCTCCCAATATCGAAACCAACAGCCAACCAAGAGTGACTATGGCAAAACCCTCTTTATATCTTATAATATTGTCCTTAACCTTAATCGAAAACAATGCAAAGCCCACCAATGCAGTAATTGCCATGGATATCAGAAAGGCAAAAACCGTATCCTCCCTGTAACTAAAGGCAACAATAACCGAGGGAAGCATTGTGACGGCTTCACATAGAAGCAGCATCCCCAGCGTTCTTAGCACTATTAATGAGTTCATTTATTCTCAAACCTCCCCCCTTTTTGCAGAAAAGCCGCGTAACTTTTTCTATATGAGAATCCAGGGTAAATACAATAACCCTGTCTGTACTCTTTATGACAGAATCTCCGTTTGGTATAATAACCTTACCGTTTCTTAAGATTGCGCCTATGATAATACCCTTTGGTATATCCAGCTCCTTTAAGGGTTTATTCAGAATTGGCGTGTCCTCCTGGGGAATTATCTCCACCACTTCGGCGCGGCCTCCTATAAGCAGGGAAATGGACACTATCCTGCCTCCCCGCACTATCCTCAGTATATCGCTGGCGGTTATCAGCTTTGGACTTACAGCATTGTCGATGCCTATGGTTTCCAGCACCGAGGTGTAGTTTGAGCGGCTTACCTTGGCAATAACCTTTCGTGCGCCCAGCTGCTTGGCCAGCAGTGATACCAGCAGATTCTCCTCATCATATCCCGTAACTGCAAGAAACGCATCCATGCCTTCGGTGTTTTCTGCTTTGAGCAGAGTCAAGTCGGTACCATCGCCATGGAGCACCAGGGTATTATTCAGGCTCTCGGCCAGCTCCCTGCATCTTTCCAAATCCTGCTCTATTAATTTTACATTGATATCCAGACGCTCAAGCCCCTTTGCCAGGTAATATCCAATCTTGCCTCCGCCGATTATCATAACATTTTTCACCCTGTTGTTAACCAGACGTACCCCGGCAGTCTTTGCAAAGCTGTCGACAGCATTCTTTTCTCCCATTACATACAATGTATCATTCTGCATTATATAGTCAAACCCGTTTGGAATTATTACTTCTCCATTGCGCGTTATTGCAGTAATAATGACACCTCCGGGCATATTTATATCCTTAATCTGCTTTCCGGCCAAACCGGAAGAGGCCTCCAGCAAAATCTCCGACATCCTTACCTGACCCTTTGCAAAATCTTCGGCATAGGAGGCATGGGTATTAAGGAGCAGCCTTATTATTTCATTGGCGGTGGCATGCTCGGGATTTATTATATAGTCTATCCCTAAATTGCTCCTCATAAATTCCAATTCCACAACATACTCGGGGTTTCTCACCCTGGCTATAGCTGTCTTCACACCGATTTTTTTAGCCGTAATACAGGCTACTATATTGGACTCATCGCTGTTTGTAACCGCAATAAGCAAATCACAATCGGCGATCCCCATGCCCTTTAACAGGCTGCTGGAAATACCATTGCCTTTTATGGTAAGGGCATCGAAATTGTCATTTATTTTATCAAGGATTACCTGGTTTATATCTATCACTGTAATATCATGGTTTTCCTTTGTCAGGCTTTCCACCAACTGGTATCCGACTTTTCCTGCTCCTATGATTGCTATCTTCACCGGTTTTACCCCCATCTAAACTAATTTTAGCCCCGCTTTATGGCAGAGCTAATATTGGAACAAAAACAGTTCTTTGTTCCATATTTTTCGTTAAACTTTAAACTTACATAATAATATACCATGTTTCTTAGCAAAAAGCACACTATAAAACTATTACTTACGCTGACATATACTTCAAAAAATAAAAGAAGCCAATCAGGCGCAAATCAAACATATTGAAACATGGCCTGAGCGGCATTCTGCCTTCCAAATCAAATATATGCGAAATATTTACCGGCATACCTATGCGTTTTTTTTCATCAACTGTTCAAGCTCGCCGGCCGGCATTGGCTTGTAATAATAATAACCCTGGATTTCATCACACATGTTCTGGTTCAAAAACGCAAGCTGTTGTTTGGTTTCGGTCCCCTCGGCGATAACTTTCAGTCCCAGATTGTTGGCCAACACAATAATGGCCTTAATAATTGCCTCATCCTTATCGCTTACCGAGATACCCCGTACAAACGGCATTGCAATTTTTATCCTGTCCACCGGCAATTGCTTCAAATAGTTTAATGATGAGAATTCAGTGCCAAAATCGTCAATTGATATGGTGACTCCCAGCTCTTTCAGAGAATGCATAGTTTTTACCGTATTCTCTGTCTCCTTCATGGCTGCGCTTTCGGTAATCTCCAGTTCGAGGTAACCGGGGTCAAGCCCCGTATCTTTTAGAATTGAGGTAATCTGGTCAGCAATTTTGGGATTTTGTACTTGATGCATAGAAAGGTTGACTGCCATCCGGATGCTGAACAGACCGGCATCCTGCCATGCTTTGTTTTGCCTGCAGGCT
The DNA here is from genome assembly GCA_016841565.1 of Clostridium thermobutyricum. GTDB lineage: Bacteria > Bacillota > Clostridia > Ch29 > Ch29 > JAENYX01. Next base: position 74,987 of record JAENYX010000009.1, read on the forward strand.
GTTCGGATTACCCATTCTCCTATGGGCATAATCAAGCCTGTCTTTTCAGCGATAGGTATAAACGATTCGGGTAAAACCAATCCCAATTCGGGATTATGCCACCGTAATAATGCTTCGACACCAATTATTCTTCCTGAACTGCTGCTCACCTGGGGCTGATAATATAAAAGCAATTCATCCTTTTCCAGAGCCCGATACAGACTATTGGTAAGTTTCATGGTCTCAATTGCCTGGCTCTTCATTAGCACTGAGCAAAATTCATGTTTGTTTATGCCCTTTTCTTTTGCTTTATACATAGCAATATCAGCATTCTTTATCAATGTTTCCATATCTTCTCCATCGGTTGGATATATGGCAACGCCAATACTGGCAGAGCTGTAGCAGGTTTGACCTTCCAGCATAAATGGACATCTGAACTGGTCAACAATTTTCCCGGCAATTTTGGCAACCGAATCAACGTCCGGAAGGTTTTGGACCATTATTACGAATTCATCACCACCGACACGGGCAATGGTGTCACTTTTGCGCAATACGTCAGCCAGACGCTTTGAAACCTCTTTTAGCAGTTGGTCTCCCATGGCGTATCCCATGGTATCATTCACCACTTTAAATGCATTAAGATCTATGAACATAACTGCAATTATTCTTCCGGTGCGTGCTGCCTGAAGTATTGCCTGATCCAGCCGCTCCTTTAACAGCAGTTTATTGGGCAGCCCTGTTAAATAATCATGATATGCATAGTATCTGATTCTTTCCTGCATACTCTCCCGCTCTTTTATTTGGGCTTTCAGGCTGTCATTGGCCTTCAACAGCTCCAAGGTCCGCTCATGCACCCTTTTTTCCAGCTCATCATTGGCCTTCTTTAACGCATGCTCTACTTTTTTTTGTTTGGTTATATCCTGAAAGGTACACACCAATCCAATTGAATCCCCCCACTCATCACGCATGAGAGAACTGGAAAATAAGGTTGGCAGCCTTTCATTTGTCTTTGACAACAGGGTTTCCTCATTACTCATGATAGCATTGCTCTTATCATCACCGAGGGCGGATGACAAAATGTCCATATCTTCAGCGAAGATGATGTGAATTGGCTGTCCGATGAGCTCTTGTTTATTATATCCCAACAAAGCCAGCGCTTCATTGTTGGCCAGTTGAATCTTCCCATCGATGCCCACCAGAAGCAGCCCGTCTTTCATGGTTTTCAGTATATCTGTGGCAGCGTTTTCAGGAGTAATGGCCATGAACTTGTACCTCTTTATGGAATACCAGATGCCGTATATTGGTATGAGTATTATAACGATTGCTATCTGCGGAATGGGCGCCATACCAAGGTTGGGCATTACAACATCGGTAACCGACCCCAGCAATAGCGCCATTATTATGGTAGACACAATAAGCTTTGCCTGCTTTTTTTCTCTAATATGAACGGATTTTTCCCCCCACCGCCATATTATCGCAACCCCTGTAATCATATATATAAAATAATAAATATCAAAAAAATGAGACAGCGCTACCCCTTTGCTGTAGGGGGAAATATAAGTCCAGCCAAAGCCTGTCATCACCAGGTTATCCACCGTCATGCCGGGAGCCACTAAATAACCGAAAATCAACAGAACCGAGGGGAGATACATGAGGATGCAAAACCACCGTCTGTTAAGCGTTTTCTTCCTTCCGGTAAGTTCAAGGAAAAAATGCAGCAGTATGCTATAGAAAACGCACCAGCCCAAAACTGAATATTTACGCCAAATCAGCGCAGCCGGAGCATCGGGAGCATTTACCATAAAGGCATATGTGAATGCCCAAAAGCCCAGACACATGCAGACAGCAAAAAAAAGCCTGTTTAGTGTTGATTTTGAACCATGACTAAATACATAGACGCCAAGATATACATAGATAATGCAGCTTAAAATGAATAACAGTGTTATTATCAATTAAACACCCCGTCTCATCTGGCTACATCTTCTCAGCTGTTCTATATACTATGCTTTGTATTTGCCAGTTATCCTGTTCAAAACTGTCAAAGGCCAGATATTAATATTGCCAGCTATTATTGCTATTATAGTATAATTATGCTAAAAAAACAATTTATTTTAGCATAATTATACAATTTTCGACAGCTTTGTGAGACAGGGGACAGGTACCTTGTCCCCTGTCCCTATCTCGGCATATTTGCAATACCCCTGAAGGTATCGATGTACAAAAGTATATCCATTCCTATTGCCACCGAATCAAAGCCTCTTTGGAAATAATCCGTGGCGGATTTTTTGTCGGGGGCGTATATAAACGAGTACTTGTTGTGTTTTTTGCAGGCGGCCAGCACCTGGTTTATTATATCCTGTATTTCGGGGTCTGCTATCTGCCCGGGCTTATCAAAGGACTGGCTCAAATCGTAGGGCCCTATAAATATACCGTCTACTCCGCTCATACCCAAAATGACGTCAATGTTTTCGACACATTCCCTGGTCTCGCACTGGGGCAGCACCAGGGTTTTCTCATTGGCCTCTTTAAAATAATCATCAAGGCTGCTCACATTCCCGTAGGAGGATGCCCTGGTAAAGGCTACTCCCCTGCGGCCCTGGGGGTAGTATTTGGCGTATTCCAGCACCTTCTCAACCTCTCGTCTGCTCCTTATCATGGGTATTATTATCCCCCGGGCGCCAACATCCAAAACCTTGAGTATAGACGGCCTGGTAAAATCCTTCACCCTGACAAGAGGCGTTATATTTCTTCTTTCGGCACTCCTTATGTATTCCTGCACCGTTTCCACTCCGTAGGGACCGTGCTCCTTATCCAGTATTACATAGTCCATACCGGCAATTCCCAGTGCTTCAACCGCCGCACTTGACCCCATGCTGAAAAAGGTTCCAACCGGTTTTTTGTTTTGCTCCAGCATTTCCTTCAATAGGTTTTCCATAATTGTCGGTTAACCCCTCCCTCTATGAATTACTATGTTCTAATAAAAACTTTGCCATTCCTACAGTTTCTACAAACCTTGATAATACCCTGCCGATTAGGACAAAAATCCCGGTCTTTTTCAACCGGTATTGACAGCCCGGCTTATGGGGGATAATATGGATTTAATTGGATGGATCCTTTGATCCTCTATTGTATGCATTTTGTTACTACATGAATAGGAGGTATTTGGCATGAAAATAAAACGGGTCTTGCCTCTTGTATGCTTATTAATTCTCATTATGGCGGCCTGTACTAAAAAGAGTGGTAATATCACCTTCACAGCCACAGTAGAAAGTACTGCCGAAAACAGCATAATGGTTACTACCTTGGATGATGTAGGCTTTGACAGGGCCAGCGTGGGCTATGGCAAGGACATGCTAATTGATTTCCTTCCCCGCATGGGACAGAAGGTTGAAATCACAATATTGCCCCAAATACGGGAAAGCTACCCTGTTCAGGTTACGGCAATTAGGATTAAACTTATAGAAACGGATAATACCCTGCCTGCCGAAACAAAATATACAAAAATAACCGCCCTGGAAGCCAAAGCCATGATGGATGGCGAAGACGTAATTGTCCTGGACATACGCTCAAGGGATGATTATGATAAGGGTCATATACAGAACGCAGTCGCGCTTCCCCGTGCCGAAATTGAGACCAATGCCCAAACAGTACTTCCTGACAAAGACGCCAGAATACTTGTGTACTGTAAAACCGGGCTCAACAGCCCTTTGGCAGCCCAACTGCTTGTTGAAATGGGGTACACCCATGTATATGAATTTGGAGGAATTAATGATTGGCCATTTGAAATAGTGAAGTGAGGGGAGAAACAACCCCCTTCTCTTTACAGGGGGTTAGGACACCCTTTCCAATAGCGGCAGTAACAAAGCAAGCTTGTCCAAACATCTGCCCCAACAAAAATCTGTCCCTAATACCCGTTATGTGAAAGACGTGATTAATTGGACCATCACGTCTTTTGATTTTGCATACAACCGGAAGGACTTTCCACCTGCCCGACATATACTAATAGGAATAAGGAAACTGACTCGCAATTCCTCTGGTAAGCTCATCCGCCATGCCCAGGATCTGTATTTCTCCTTCATCGTAAAGAGCTATGTCGGATGCATAATCCCCATTAAGCCTGGCTACGGCCTGAGCCTTAACCAAATCCAGGTGCGTCCTCCACATTTGCTGCATTGTTTCTCTGTTCCAATAGGGATTAATGCGACTGAGGAACACTGCTATTTCATTTCCATTGGCGTACCATCTCCTCTCGGTCTCCTGTGCAGCACTACTGTCTCCGGCCTTGGATTCCTTGATAAGCTGGGCTGCCAGCACCAGGTGCTCGGTTAGTAAAGCTTCCAGCCTGTCGGCAATTTGGTTTCCATACAGAGGTCTGAACACTGTAGCAATATCCCTGGGATTGCGGAGAAGCCGTCGTGTGACCAAGGCTTCATCAGCCAAATCTTCGGCAATACTGATAATTGTCATCCTGGTCCAAGCCACGTGCTGCTCCCAAAGCAGCCGCATGAGATTGTTCAAACTAAGAAATCTTGACTCCTGAGGATAATAACCCATATAACCCACTCCTTAGAGAATTCTGATATATAATATGACTGCCCGACAAAGTTAGTTACAACCATGGACATGCCTTAAGCAGACCGTCAGCAATAAAGCCTTCGCAAAAGCTTTTTTGAACAAAGGCCTTCCGGCACCGCCCCTGAACATAGAGCATATGATATTTATATAATGAAATATGAAAGGAAGATTTATATGTATAATGGCTATAAACCCTATCAAAATCCGTGTTACGGTAACACACCGTTATATAACCCATACGCCTATCCTTACCCCGGCTGGGCTAACCCGCCAATGTATAACCCCGACCCTTGGAACAATTATATTCCACTGCGGGATTATGGGCCCAACCCCTATGTGGTTAATATCGAGGATGCTACTTTGCAAAACAATAATTTCCGCCTCGCTCTATGGACAGGAACCTATCTGCAGCTTACCCTTATGAGCATAAATGTCGGAGACGACATAGGTTTGGAAATGCATCCCGACGTGGACCAGTTTATACGCATCGAACAGGGCCAGGGCCTCGTTATGATGGGAGACAGCAGAGATAGGCTGTGTTACAGACGAAGAGTGTCTGATGATTATGTAATATTAATACCCGCCGGTAAATGGCACAATCTGATCAATACAGGCCGTACACCTATAAAGCTGTATTCTATCTATGCACCGCCCGAGCACCCACGTGGTACCGTTCACCGAACCAAGGAAGATGCCGAAGAACACCACGACTGACTGAATATATCAGCTAATCTGGAATGGCTCGCTTGTTCATTTTAGCCCATTACAAGACCAAAGGCTGGTTATATGTCACCAGCCTTTGAAACACTTTATTGTCAATCGCTCTAACCAAGTAACCAAGGGGACGGTTCTTGCGGTTACGCTTTCAGGATAATTAATCTGCTTATC
>JAENYX010000071.1 GCA_016841565.1 Clostridium thermobutyricum
GGTACAGAATACAATAAATAGAAAAACAAATATCCCTGCCAATGTACAAGTCCTAGCCGGAACCAACCATTGACAGGGAATAGCCTTTTACCTGCCGGAGACAGGTGGAAGTTAGCATTATTATACCTCCCTCTCTGGTCTTCCGTAAAGGTAAAGGAGATTGCCGGAGGGAGATGTGGTGCTTATGAGGGAGTCGTGGAATAAATACCAAGCTATCATTAAAAGTCATAACAGTTAGCTTATCGGAGTTCTTTAGTAATAGTAAAAGGAGTGAAAATGTAATGAGAAAAAATACTATTATATTAATCGTTTTAACCATTTGTTTTCTAGTTGCATTGCCCGCTTATGGCATGAATTATGAAGTCCAGGAAGATAAAATGAGCAGTAATGAACTTGCGATTAAAGATCAACCAATAAAAACTGATGAAAGTCTTTACGAACGTCTTAGATTAATAAAAGAAAAGCATGAAAAAGAAATGCAATTGCAAGAAGAAAACATAGAACCATTGGGTCCAGCGCCTGCTTTGTATTATTTAGAAGTCTATGTAGCAGTTTCTTCTAAGTATCCGGAAGGTGAGTTTTTTGAACCGGAACAACTCCGTTCTGTTGAAGATCATGGAGGGGAAGAAATGTATATAGCTACTATCGAACTAGGGTATGGGCATCTTCGTTTTGCTAGGATGAACACCTCTCTTCTTGACCCGATTGGTTTTGAGTATATCGACTTAGATAACGACTCAATAGTCGATGGTTTCCTTTATTGGTGGGATGCCAGCGGATATGAACACGGTTATTTTGATTATGAAAATACTTCTTCAAATTATCCATTTAATAATATGACTGATTCAATATATATAAGATAACAAAGATGGGATGTGGGAGATAAAATGAGAGTCAGCATGAATTGTTATCAAACAACGCCATATGTCAGGAAAAATATAAAATCCAATATCGGAGATAATACGAAACAATGTTTCTTAACGCAGGAAAAAGTAAAGACGGAAGACAAACCGAAATATTGTCCAGATATTTGGGAAAAGCTTGCAAAAGAGCATGACATTAGAAATGCTTCCATAGATGAGTTTTGTGATATAACCTTAAAACTGTATAAAGCAGGAGAGATATCTTTGTTTGATCATGTGCTCTTAACTTTTGATCCGAGTAAATCTCCACAAAAAATAAGATTCAATATATTCTTAACAGAAGCCAACGTAGACGGTAAGAGAGACTGGATAGCGGAACACGAAGCAAGGGCAAACATGCATTTAAAGAGAGGAGATATGGTTGGTTATAAAAATAGACAACGTGTGCTTGGTATTCTAAGACGCCTTCAATAAGAACAGATTTTTTAATAACCTCAACAAAAGGGGTTATTTTTTTGGCGCCGAAGGCGGGACTTGAACCCACACGTTGTTGCCAATACTGGGTTTTGAGTCCCGTGAAAGGTTGAGAATAATTCTGAATCACCTGTATCATAGGCGTTTCAACGGTTCTGGGGTTTCGGGCGCGCTTATTTTTTTATATCACTGCATAAGACTGTTTAATTATTGATTTTTGTGCATCCCAAAAGGGGTAATTATTTTAAACGATGTAAAATAATCTAGCGCATTCCTAAAGATATGATAGCATACGTCATCTGTCATTGCAGAGCTTCCATAAATGATATTCAGAAGCAAGTACTGATTAATAAATGACTAAAGCATATCACGAATGTATATTATGAAGAGTGTCGGGAGTTATGGACAACACATCACAATTATAGAAAGCATAACCAATAAAAGAATGATATAGGAAATAGATATAGAATAATACTATTGTTGTAAATATGGCTAACGAGGTGAGACGTTTGTACCCAATACCCTGGTATGTTGCGCTGCTGGAAACTATGCCCGAAACATTCCTCGTTGTTAAGCTGGGTTTTAAGCTATTTGGAACGGATGTAGATACCAAAAAGGCCTTGTTAATATCTTTGCTAAACGGTATCTTCTCATATTTTGTAAGGAGGATGCCTCTTGTATTCGGCTTACACACTATACTTATTATAATATTCCTTGCTCTTTTGGTTAAAGCTTCTCTAAAGTACAGTACAGGACACTGCTTTGCGTCCGTTGCTGCCGGCAGTTTGATACTGGGGGTACTACAGAGTACGGTACTGTACTTTTTGCTCCTTATAACATCGAGGACTGTAGATGATTTAGCCGGCAAGCCGTGGCTCAATATATTATACTTCATTCCAATAGCAATAATAATGATTTTACTTTATCGGTGGGTTAGCAAGAATAATTTTTTGCTGTATCATTCAAAAAACAATACGGGGACTGGTAAGCATGAAAAAAGATAGAAGCGTTATTATTGTAAATACCATATTAGCACAAATACTTCTGATTGTTATCGTTAACCAGCAAATGATGGTAATGGATGATATGAATATCCTTAAACAGTATTTGCCGTTTATAAATCTGCTGGTAATAATACTGGGTATTTTCTCGATATTTTCGATAACGCAGATTAAGGAAAATGTCTCCACAGCAGTTGAGGTCAGCCTCATAAAAAACTACCTTGACCAGATAGAGAAACTGACAGAGGTGCTGCATAAAAGCAGACATGAACATGTAAGGCATATACAGACCATACAGTCAATGCTTAACCTGGGAAAGTCCGATGAAGCGATAGAGTATATAGAGGGTATTGCCGGAAAGTACTGGCCTTGCGATGAAATGGTGTATGTAGACCATCCTGCATTATCGGCACTTCTAAACAGCAAAAAAGCAGCTGCTGAACTAAAGGGTGTGGAATTTGCCTTCTGCTCAAAATGCAATCTGAAAAATATACCGGTTAAACCCTGGGACCTGTGCAGTATGACGGGAAACCTTCTGGACAATGCCTTTGAAGCCGTTGTATGCAGCCAGGAGCCAAAGAGAGTTGGGCTTGAGATAAAGCATGAGCAGAATAGTTACATAATATACGTGTACAACAGCGGCCCACGTATACCCGACAGGCTAAAAGAAAAGATTTTCCATCCTGGCTTTACCACAAAAAGGTCCAGTGCAAGGGGCTACGGCCTGTATCTGGTTAAGAAACTGGTGGAGGAGTATGGCGGGAAAATTGAAGTTGTATCCCGGGACAAAACCACATTCATCATATATTTACCGGATGGGGGCGGGATGGAAAATGATAAGGACTATCTCAATGAATATAGCCGAGAAGCTGGGAAAACGGCTTCGATGTGACCAGGAAAGGGTAGAAGTTTTTGCATACGGGCTCCAGATAATAATGGGGACGGGCTTTAAACTGGTTTTAATACTACTGATATCTTTGATACTGGATACCTTCCATACAACACTAATATGCCTCATAACATACATAGCCTTCCGCAACTTTGGGGGAGGGGTTCATCTAAGCACCTATTCCAAATGCCTGGTTACCGGACTTGTCATATTTACTGTTTTGGGAAAGCTTGCTGCCCATGGTATGGAAACAGGGACATTATTGCTCTTGCTTATAGTGACCTCACTGTTATGGATATATGCCATAACAAAGTGGGTGCCGGCAGGGACCGAGAAAAAACAGGTAAAGGATAGGCGTGTACGGCTAAAGCAAAAGAAAAAGACCGGGTGGGTGCTCATGCTCTGGGTTATTGCCTGTATGGCATCAATAAGCTATAGACTTACGTACTATGTGTTTGCATACCTTTTGGGGGCTTTGGCAGCTCTTTTCCTTATAACCCCTTGGGGATATAGGGTAGCAAATGCCCTGGACAATATACTTGATAATTTAGGCAAGGGAGGTGTGAGGGAATGTATAAAAAGACAGTAAAAATGCTCCTTACAGGGGCCGCTTCACTGCTGGTATTTGTTGCTTCTATAGGCGTAAGCCCCAACAGCATGTGGATCCTATACGAGCCGGATATACCCAAAAGCCTTAAAAAATAAGGGTTGGTTAACATGGTAAGCATACTTATTCTTGAAGATGAATACTATACCAGGGAATACCTAAAAGGGCTGGCAACTAAAAACCCTATTGTAAGCAGGGCTATAGCTGTATCATCCGGCGGCGAGGCAGTAAAGATGGCAAAGGAGCACCTCCCGGATATTGCACTGCTTGACATAGAACTGGACATACAGGAAGGTATAAACGGTATAGATGTGGCAATGATGATACAGAAGATAACCCCCCAGACACATTTTGTATTTATAACCGGTTACGCAAAGTATGCCCTTGATTCCTTCAGTGTGCACCCCTACGACTATATACTAAAACCCGTCAAAACTGAAAGGGTAATGGAGGTAATATCTACCCTTGCGTCAAAAATACTGCAGAATAGGGATACGGATAAAGCTATCGACAAAATAACGATAAGAACAGGCAATGAAATAATCTTCCTAAGGGCCGGGGAAATCCTTTTCATTGAAAGGCAGGGTAAACAAACCCTTGTCCACACCCTTAACAGTATTCATGAAACAGATATGTTCCTAAATGAGTTGGAAGGAATATTACCCCGAAAGTTCCTGAGGACCCACAAATCCTTTATTGTAAATACAGGTAAGATAAAGAGCATCATGGAAGTAAGCAGGAGGTCATACCAAATAGAGTTCTATGATTATAAAAGAAAAGCCCATATGAGTAGGTATAAATACAAAGAGCATAAGGAATTGTTTTGCCCCTCCAGATGAGGGGTGTCTTTTGTTTCTCCGGGCATAGTCTTTGGGTTATTGAGGCGCCGTATTGGGCTATTTAGTTCCTATATTGGGCTATTTAACCCTCAAAATGGGCTATTCAGCCAAACGGGAAGGAAAGGTTAGAGGAGGTGTAGAATACAAAAATGAGAAAAAATAACATCCCTGCCAATGTACAAGTCCTAACCGGAACCAACCATTGACAGGGAATAGCCCTTTACCTGCCAGAGACAGGTGGGAGTTATTTTAATTATACCTCCCTCTCCGGTCTCTGTAAAGTAAAGGAGATTTGGAGAGGGAGATGTGGTGCTTATGAGGGTGTGATAGAACAGCGATTCACTCAATGGAAAAAAATAAATATATTATTATGAAGGAGGAATAGAGTTATAAAGAGAGTAATATCGTTAGTATTGTTATTTTGTATGGTATTTTCTTCAACAGTATCTGCGAAAACAAATATTACAGAAATTGATGTAAATAAAGGTTTAAGCAGAGGCACTATAGATCAATTAGAAAAAAATATTTACTTATTAAATAATGGTAGTATATTCTTCGATAAAGATAAAGCATCAGAAAGTGGCCATATAGAGAAAGACCTAATAAAGATGGAAAAAATCATAGATGGAATGAATAAAAAAATAGAAAGTGGAGAGCTATATGTAGGCAATAACGATGATACAGAGAAAAATGAACAATTAAGAGAGAATGAGCCTTTAGGTTCTGGTGTTACTCCAATTAAAGAGCCGCATACATTGGTGTGTTGTTTGTCGAAGGCCGGAGCGAAAAAATTAAGAGATTATTTGCAGGATGAAGGATTGTCAACCTTTAAAAAGTTTTGTAGCGAAGCTATAATAGGTGGAGTAGGACTACATCCATTCTTTAGCGTATTTGCATATGTTACTAACACTATGTTTAGCTTAGTTACAATGAGAGGTGTAACTGATGATTTAGAGGAAGCTTTGAATGATGCTGCTTGGGAGATGAATGACGATGATTATATTGTACTTACATGCAGAGTTGAGGATGTTTGGAACACTCTTAGTGGCTGGATTAACGAAGAACCTCCGGATGAGATGAAGTATTTGTATTTAAAAGATTATGAGATTACAGATGAAGAAGTTGAAGGTGATGACCTACAAGATTATTTATAATTAAAAATTAAAATACATAAACTCTCTTTTTCAATTCTCTATGGAAAAGAGAGTTTATGTATTTTAGTGTGAAGCACTAACATGCTTTCTGTTATTGAAGGAAACTATGATATCTGCGCATGAATATTGTAAAATTATACTATAATGATCCCGTAAAGGGGTTGACACATAACTAACGGAGGAATTATATCCACTCATCCAGAATAGAAAAAAAGAAGGTTGTGAGGATGAGCAAAGGAAGAGAACGTAAGCGTTGGCCAGCCAATAGATAAGATGGGTATTATTCTTTAAGGCCTAAAGGTCTAGGAAACTATCGCTGAACTTTGTAGACGTACCGACACTAGCCAATCCATGTATATCTTAATAGATGGAGAACGTGTAGTAATAATCTGATTATAAATTTTTTTCAGGAAGGTGATAAGATGGAATGTCCATATTGTCAAAGGGAATTAGTAGAGGGATATATTTATGGTGATAGATACCTTCTAAAATGGTTGCCTGCTAATAAGAAATTGTTTTTAGGGCTTGCATGTGGCTCAGAAAAACTACCCAATGTTGAGAATTCTTTTAGACCTAAAGTAAGAGCGTATAGATGTTATGAATGCAAAAAAATGATTATTGACCTTGAACAATAGAATTTTTTAAATACTGTAATCAGTTATTTGAAAAGTATGAGAAAGAAAATGAGGGTTGTGCTTTCTGTGAAAACAAGACAAGGGCAAGACAAGGGGACGGCAGACTGTGCTGATAATCCAGCAATTGGTTGACATAAACTAATCGATGTATGCTACAATGTTCAGACAGCAGTAGATAATAAGCACTGTCTTATCGTAGATTGTGATGTAATAAATAACCCGTCAGATCAAGGGCAGTTAAGTAAGATGGGAAAAAAGGCAATGGATGCTTTAGAGGTAGACAGTATCAAAGCCCTGGCCGATAAAGGATATTACAATGCAGATGACCTTAAGACATGCGAAAAGGAAGGCATAGAAACTTATGTGTCAAAGCAAACTTTTTCAAACGCTACAGGAGAAAGAGAATTCTATTCCGACAGGTTTACGTACAACAAAGAAAAGAATGTTTATATCTGCCCTGCCGGGCAAGAACTTAGCTGTACTAGGAAAAAGGCTATTGATAAAGTAGCAAAGAGGCTAAACTACAAAAACTCTAAAGCCTGCAGCGAGTGTAAATACAAGGACCTTTGTACTAAAGGCAAAACGGGTCGCATGATCACAAGACCCATAAACCAGGACTTCCTGGATACTGTTGACCAAAGGACAAGTAGGAATAAAGAACTATATAAAACAAGGCAAATGATAGTAGAACACCCCTTTGGTACTGTAAAAAGGGGCTGGGGGATATCGTACTTTCTGACAAGAGGATTAGCGTCAGTAAAGACGGAGGTCTCTTTGGCCTTTTTAGCCTATAACATGAAAAGGGTAATTAATATACTGGGCATTAAGGAAATAATAAAGAGATTGAAAGGGGATTTATACTCTTTCAACCTCTTTAGGCTACATATTAACAATTATTGGCATAAGGGACGCGTTGTAGAGGCTGTGGTTTAATGGAGACCACATTAGCATAGTTTGCCAATTTGGCACAGTCTGCCGTCCCCGTGTCTTCGGCATTAAATTAATAAATTATAGGAGAAAAAGAATACGAAAAAAGATAAAAAGTTTGTAGAAAAATGGGAAAAAGTTCGGAAGAAAGGTAAGATGAATTATGCACTGACTTGGGGGTTGATAATGGGGGTTTTTACGAGCATAGGTTCTATCATGGGAACTATAATAAGAATTTGGGTTACATCAGAAACATTTCCGTTTAACAACCGGGAGATGCTAATATATTGGGATTCTTTGGGATACTTAGGGATTTTTATAGGAGGTTTTCTGGCGGGATTAACCGGAGCTTTTTATTTTAGATGGGATAGAAATGAAAATGAATATAATAAAATAATTAATGAACAAAGTAAATAATAAGAATTCTATGCGAAAGACAGGAAGACAAGTTTTACCCTCTCAGGGTGTGCTGGATTTTTTTGTTTTTACCCCTCCGGGCGCGCTGGATTTTGGAAGTGGACTTTTAAAACAGTTTTACGCATATAACAAAAATGGCTTCAGGGCCAAAAACCCTTAAGCCATTTCTAAATTTGGTGCCGAAGGTGGGACTTGAACCCACACGTTGTTGCCAACACTGGATTTTGAGTCCAGCGCGTCTGCCAATTCCACCACTTCGGCAAATTCGGGT
>JAENYX010000010.1 GCA_016841565.1 Clostridium thermobutyricum
ACCAATTCCTTTAAGATAAGAGGAGCCAGCAACTGTATCCTGAAACAGCTGAAACAATCTCCCGGGCTTAAGGGCGTTGTTACGGCATCCTCGGGCAACCACGGCCAGGCAGTAGCGTATGTGGCAAACCAATTGGGTATACCGGCTGCCATAATAATGCCCGAAACGGCACCAAAGGCCAAGATACGGGCGGTATCCAAGTGGGGCGCCCGGGTGGAGTTTTGCGGAACAACATCCCAACAGAGGCTGGCACGATCCAAGGAAGTTGCTTCGGAGAAAGAATATCTGGAAATCCCCCCCTACGATCATTATGACGTAATAGCCGGACAGGGGACCATAGGAAAAGAGATACTGGAGCAGGTACCCGATGCAGATATAGTTTTGGTTCCTATCGGCGGCGGAGGGCTTATTTCGGGCATAGCCACATTCATCAAGAGTATCAAGCCATCGGTACAGGTGATAGGTGTGGAACCCGAAAACAGTAATTCCATGTCGGTATCCCTTGATAAAGGAGAAATCACCCAGCTTGAAGCCACCCATTCGATAGCAGACGGGCTGCTTTCTTTAAAGCCGGGATCTTTAACCTTCCCACTGGCAAAAAAATATGTTGACCGGACAATACTTGTAAAAGAAATCGACATCGTTAATGCAATCGGTACATGTATCGAATATTTCAAAATTGTACCGGAACCCTCCGGAGCCGTCAGCATTGCAGGCGCTTTAGAAGGCAATTGGGATAAAGGGGAAAAGGTGGTCTCGGTGGTCAGCGGAGGTAATTTTGATATTGACAAGCTGCCTGGTTTTCTTGGCCGGTCGTCCTGACAGGTCAAAGTATCATAGACCGGTTATATACGCCCCCAGGGCAGCTCAATCGATATCCATTGCGCTGTCCAATTTTATACTATTTTCTGCGTCCTCCATGAATTTTTCAATTTCCCATCTGATTAGTGCCGTCAACGAAAGACAGAGAAGTACAACTGAAACAAAAATATAGTAAAGGGTATAGGGTACCATAACCGAATATACCGCAATCAGAACACTGAGCGCAGCATAGGTCTTTATTCGCCTGTATGCCAGTATTTTTTTCAGGCCGTGCTGCATTTCATGGTTTCGTTCAAGAGCCTTCTGTTCCAATTGCTCTTCCAAATCCTTCATGGAAAACAGTAAGCTTCCCTTAAGAAAGGCCTTGTATATGGTCTGGGTATCGGCAATATACAGGTTGAAGAAATCAAGTCCAACTGCGTATTCCCTTGCGGCATAATCGAAGGGGCCGTTAGCTATGTATATACCGTTTTCCAATCCCCTGCCTGTACAGTACTGGACGAATTCCTTCAGTTCCATTTCCTTTACCATTGCATCAGGCTTTAGCTTTTTGGCGTATATTCCGGTTTTTTCACCTTTGAAACGTCCGGTTATAAGAAGTATCTGGCCTTCATTGTCCTTAACAGTTTCAAGGCCGTCAAATAGGCCGCTTTTGTCAAGCAGCTCCCTTACTATTTCAAAAAAGTCCCCCGGGCTTTTATCTTCCAGCATCCCTGTAAACCTGTCTATGGCTTCTTTTTTCAGCATTACCAGTCTGTTTTTCCGGCTCTTTTTTTGCCTGCGGCCTGCTGCCAGCCTGTGAAATAAAAAAGTACACGCCGTCCCGACAATTAAGCCTATAATAAGACTCCGAACATACAAATAGACCGGTACGGTAACCAGTACCATTGCCACTGCACGGGAGAACAGCCGGTCCATTCTTCTTGCACTGTGGTTTTTTGAGGCTTGCCCACTGAAATAGTAATAGTCTTCTATCCGGGTTCTCCTCCACCGGTCACCAATCCATTTTTTAATCCGGTTCACCGACATTTTCATGACAACGCCTCCTCTACTAATTATTCCGCACATATGGAAAAGTATTCATAAAAAAAGACAGGCATCAGCCTGTCCTTCACTCTTCAATATCGCTTTTTCTAAGCTTTCTTCTATGGATTTCATAGTTTGGATGTCCCTTTTTCCATCCGGTCCGTATTTTTTCCCCTTCGGGTATATATTGAGCATTTACAACAACTTCATCACGGGCAAAGCAATAATAGGTTGGCTGGTTTTGCTTGCAATTTTCGCAGTTGATGCATTCCATTGCCTTTTCATGACCCCCAAATCTATTCTAAGTACTCAAACTCAGTATGGCCCATTCTCACAGTATCACCTTCAGCAATACCCATCTTCTTCAACTCATCAATAATACCCCTCTTTCGAATGACCTTCTGAAAATATTTAAGGGACTCATCCTGGTCAACATTAATGCCTGCCATCAGTCTGTCCACCCAGTTTCCTTTTACTACAAAAACTTCTCCATCTTTTTCTATAGTAAACAGTTTCTCCTCTTCGAATCTATAATACCTCATCTTCTCTGTTTCTTCAACATTTTCTTGCGGGAGCTGCTTCTCGATACTGCTGACCAATTCATAGGCCCTTGCAACCAGCCTGTCAAGCCCCTTATTTGATGCAGCAGAAACATCAAAGACCTCATAGCCTTCCTTTTCAAGCTCTTTCCTAATCCTTGGCAGCGCCTGTCTTGCGCCGGGCAGGTCAGTCTTGTTGGCGGCAACTATCTGCGGTCTTGCAGCCAACTGACTGTTATACTTCTCCAATTCCCGGTTAACCTGACGGAAATCTTCAACGGGATCCCTTCCCTCTGATCCCGAAGCATCCAGCACATGTATCAGCAGCCTGGTCCTTTCGATATGCCTCAAAAAGTCGTGGCCAAGGCCCACCCCTTCATGGGCACCTTCAATCAGGCCGGGTATATCGGCCAGAACAAAGCTTTTCCTTTCCTCCAGTTCCACAACTCCCAGGTTGGGCGTTAGCGTGGTAAACGGATAATTGGCAATTTTGGGAGCCGCTCCGGTTACCACCGACAATATGGTGGATTTCCCCACATTGGGAAAACCTATTAATCCCACGTCGGCCAGCAGCTTGAGCTCAAGCACCAGCCACTTTTCCTCTCCTGCATATCCGTTCTCGGCAAAACCAGGAGCCTGCCTTGTGGAACTTTTAAAATTTATATTGCCCTTTCCTCCTCTGCCCCCCCTTGCCACTACCACTCTCTGTTTTTTTTCGGTCAGATCGGCAATAACCCTGTCGCTTTCAGCATCCTTTATAACTGTTCCCACCGGCAGTTTAAGAATAAGGTCTTCTGCGTTCTTGCCGGTTTTGTTGGAACTGCCGCCGTTTTGTCCGTTCTGGGCCTTATAATGCTTCCTATACCTGAAATCCATCAAAGTCTTTAACCCGGCTTCCGTTTCAAAAATAATATCTCCGCCGCGGCCTCCGTCTCCGCCATCCGGCCCGCCGGCAGGTTCATATTTAGCCCGCCGGAAGGATACGGCTCCGTGTCCGCCGTTACCTGCAACGGCATGTATTTTTACAATATCGACAAACAATTAGACCACCACCCATAATTAGTTTTGCCAGATTACCGATATGTTTATCCGCCCAACCCTTATATGTAAAAAAAGAACCTTCCTCAATGGAAGGTTTTATACGACCGCCTCTTTTGAATATACGCTTACTTGTTTTTTATCCTTACCCTTCTTCTCAAAGCGTACCACTCCATCTATAAGAGCAAACAGCGTATCATCCCCGCCCTTATCAACGTTGATGCCGGGATGTATCTTTGTGCCCCTCTGTCGGACCAGGATGTTTCCTGCCAATACAAACTGGCCATCGGCTCTTTTGACGCCCAGTCTTTTAGATTCGCTGTCCCTTCCGTTCCTCGAACTACCTACTCCCTTTTTATGGGCAAACAGCTGCAGATCTATTCTTAGCATGTGCTACACCTCCACTTCATATATGGAAATATTTTCAGGATAGCTGGACTTAATACTGTCCAGAGTATAAATCATTGTATCAAGCAACAGGTCTGCTTCCCTCCTCTTTTGGTCTCTCAGAGGAGGTATGATGCAATGCAGGTCACCGTCCTTTATGGAATACTCGGGTTTTATACCAACGGCCTTTGTCAGGCCTATAATCACCGCCTGGGACAGCACTGAAACCGCACTGCA
The DNA here is from genome assembly GCA_016841565.1 of Clostridium thermobutyricum. Classification (GTDB taxonomy): domain Bacteria; phylum Bacillota; class Clostridia; order Ch29; family Ch29; genus JAENYX01. Next base: position 4,050 of record JAENYX010000010.1, read on the forward strand.
GACCACATCTTTACCGTATTCACCATAATTGGCATGGCCTGTCACCCTATATTCGACAATGCTCTTTTGTTTGTTTCTTCTAACATTTACAATTATCATCTTGGCTCTATCCGGTAATTTTAGTTATTTTCACTCTTGTAAACGGCTGACGATGTCCCTGCTTTTTTCTGTAATTCTTCTTGGCCTTGTACTTGAATACAATTATCTTTTTATCTTTGCCATGAAACAGCACTTCGCCCTCTACGGCAGCTCCTTCAACATAGGGCTTGCCAATCTTAACACCTTCCTCGCTGCTTAGCAGCAATACCTTGTCAAAGTTAATCTTTTCTCCCTGGTCGGCACCCAGCTTTTCTATGGAAAGGATATCTCCCTCCTGTATCTTATACTGTTTGCCTCCCGTTTCAATTAAAGCATACATGTCCAGCGCACCTCCTTAAGCCCAGTCTCGCCGAATGCGGGTACGCCCTTGCGTTTTAAGACCCCATTCGTGCGGCTTCATACAACTTTAATATTATACCATCGCAAGAGCATCCTGTCAATTAACCAGTTCACCCCGTGCATAGGTCTTATAAGCCCTGGTTATCCTCACCCTGGCCTTTTTGCCCGCCATCTTCCCTGCCCGCTCCACGTTTATCACATAACCCTCTATTCTGCCTATGCCATCATTATTATTTACAGTATGGGGCTCGGATATTAATAAGTCCAGTACCTGGCCCTGTCTGACCGGCAAAGCATAACTCTCAACATATTCCTTATTGCCTGTGACCTTTACTTCAATATCCTCGGGATGCAAATGCGAACTCCCTTTGATATATATATGCCTGCCAAACTGTTTTTCCAAATGGGCAAGATGTTCTCCGCCGCTGCCTATTACCAGTGCAGCAACCGAAGGATGAGCTTCAATGAGGGCTGCCTCGGCATCGGTATTGGAGAAAACCCTCTTTAATTCCCTCTCAATTCTGTTTGCCATGGTCTCCTCCGAAAGCACCCTGCCGGTACCCTCACAAAAAGGACACTGCTTTTGCAGTACCGAATCTATCCTCCTGCCCACCTTTTTTCTTGTTATTTCCACCAGGCCCAGCTGCGTCATTCCAAGTACATTGCTTCTGGTCCTATCGCGCTTTAAGCTGTTCTTCAGTTCTTCCAGTACCATCCTGTCGTCCTTGCTGCTGTCCATATCAATAAAATCCACTATGATAATACCGCCTATATCCCGCAATCTCAGCTGCCTTGCTATTTCCCCGGCCGCCTCAAGATTTGTCTTAAGCACCGTGTCCTTAAGGTCCAGGCTGCCTACAAACCTACCGGTATTTACGTCTATTGATGTTAGAGCTTCGGTTTTGTCTATCACTATATATCCGCCGCTCTTAAGCCACACCTTCCTGCTCAGTGCACTGATTATCTTTGGCTCCACACCATAAAAATCAAATATATTCTGGTCCTTGTCAAACAAAACCACCCTTTCTTTCAGCTGGGGCGATATAAGATCCAGAAGTTCAAGAACTTTTTCGTATTCCGACCTGCTGTTGATGATAAAACGGTCTATGTTCCTGGTAAACATATCCCTTACCGTTCTCATAACCAGGTTCAGATCCCTGTGTATTATCCGTGGGGCGTTATATGTCCTGTTCTTTCTTTTTACCGCCTGCCACAGTTTTTCCAGCAGTCTTAAGTCCTGCCGGAAGTCCTGTAAATTTTTGCCCTCCGAAGCTGTTCTGATTATCAGTCCCATGCTATCCGGTTTCAATTCAAGGGCTATGGCCCTTAACCTATTTCGCTCTTCTTCACTCTCTATCCTCCTCGAAATACCCACATAATTGGCATTGGGCAACAGAACCATGTACCGCCCGGGCAGGGTAATATTGGTGGTAACCCTTGCCCCCTTACCGTCAATAGGCTCCTTCACTACCTGTACCATGACCTCCTGGCCTCTTTTGAGCACATCCTTTATGGAAACGTTTTCTGCATTCCCTGCTGCATCATAAAGCTCCTCATATCCTACAAATGCATCCTTTACGTATAGAAAAGCATTTTTTTCCAAGCCAATATTTATAAAAGCCGCCTGCATACCCGGAAGTACGTTTTCAACCCTTCCTTTGTATATGCTGCCAACGTTCCTTTTATTTCCGTGCCTTTCTATGTAAACCTCGTTCAATTCATCATGTTCCAACAGAGCAACTCTGGTCTGGTCGAAACTCACATCAACTATAATCTCATTCATATCTTCAACTCCCCAAAGCTTCAATTAATCAAAAATTTCCATGGGTGAAAAATACTTCTCTCCCCTCTTTACCAGAAGCTTTTCCCTGTGTATCCTGATATCCCTGAAGGGAGTCCGGATTTCTTTCTGAATGGCGTCCATAAGATGGGCCGGATTAAGGTTGCCTTTGCTTCCCGTTTGAAGTATTACCTCCAATACTACCTCCCGGTTCTGTACCAGTTTTTTTTCCACTCCCAATATCATTGGTACAATGTTCACCTGTTTTTGCCTTCCTTTCTTGTCGGTCTTTTGAATAAGAATACTTCCTGCCGAAAAAAAACAAATAAGCCTTTGCTCAAGATGCTCATCATGGAATCCCACCCTGCCATTTATTGTATAATATGCGGCATTTATTATTGAAGCAAGGGAAGAAAACCTGTCGGGCATATATCTTGCGGCGGTTACTCCAAGTCCTGCAGGCAGAACAGCATTAAGCCTTTCCACCAGCTGGTGCCCATCCATTTGGCCATCCAGCTCTATATCAAAATACTCCCGGCTGCTGCTCACTCCGACCGAAAGGGCCGGACCATAGGATATTTTTGAGTGGGGGTTGAAGCCCCTTGAATATTCAACCGGGATATCCGCTCTCCTGGCCGCCCTCTGAATTGTCCTTATCAGGTCAAGGTGTGAAATATACTTGGCATTGCCTTGCTTAAAAAATTCTACTCTAATCACCGACATTGCATATTCCTCCATCGAATAGCTCAGTTATGCCACAGCCTATGCAGCCCTCCCGGCAGTAAGGGGTTGTCTTCCCGTCAAGGGCTCTTTGGTTCTCCCTCTCCAGAAACTCCCTGGATACACCGGTATTGAGGTGGTTCCAGGGCAGTACCTCGCTATAATCCCTCTGCCGTGTGGCATAAAATTCAGGATCTAAACCACAGTCCTCAAATGCCTTGGTCCATTTTTTAAAGTCAAAATGCTCTTTCCACCCGTCAAACCGGCAGCCCAGCTGACATGCTCTAATCAAAACCTTTGCCAGCCTGCGGTCTCCCCTTGCGAAAACAGCTTCCAGGAAACTGGTTTCGGGTTGATGCCAGTTATAGGTGACCATCCTGTGCTTGAGACTTTTCCTAAGCAGTTCCTGTTTGTCTTTAAATTCCCGTATGCTGTCCTGGGGCTGCCACTGAAACGGCGTAAAGGGTTTGGGAACAAAGCAGGAAGTGCTTACGGTAATCTTAAGCCCCCTGCCTCTTTTCTCCTTATCGGTGGCAAAGTACCTGTCTACTACCTTATATGCAAGTTCTGCTATGCCCTCTATGTCTTCCATTGTCTCGGTGGGAAGCCCCACCATAAAATAGAGCTTGATGTTTTCATAGCCGGCATCAAAGGCTGCCCCCACAGAAGCCATAAGGTCATCCTGGGTTACCCCTTTGTTTATCACATCCCTCAGCCTCTGGGTCCCTGCCTCGGGAGCAAAGGTGAGTCCGGTTTTGCGCACCTTCTGTATTTCTCTTATAAGGTCCAGGGAAAAGCTGTCTATCCTAAGGGAGGGCAGAGATAACCCAACCCCTTTATGGCCATGGTCGGCTATCAGTTTCTGTACCAACGGCCCCAGCTGTGTGTAGTCACTGGTACTTAAGGAAGACAGTGAGACCTCCTCATAGCCGGTATTCTTAATCAATTTGTCGGTCTGCCCGGCCAGCACCTCAGGGCTCTTTTCCCTTACCGGTCTGTAGACCATACCTGCCTGGCAAAATCTACAGCCCCGGGTACACCCCCTGAATATTTCAAGAATAACCCTGTCATGCACAATCTCCATAAAGGGCACTATAATTTTTTCAGGAAAGAAGACGGTATCCAAATCCTTTACAATAACCTTGTTAATCCTGGCGGGAAATCTGTCGTCTATGGGAAGTACACTCTCTATAGTGCCATCCTCCCTGTACTTAACGTTGTATAGCGAAGGCACGTATACCCCTTCTATCAGAGCCACTTTCTCCAGAAACTCCTGTCTGGTGCCGTCTTGTCTTTTCCAATTGGCATATGCGTCCAGAATGGGAGTTAAGACCTCTTCTCCCTCTCCCAAAACAAAAAAATCGAATATATCGGCCAGGGGTTCTCCGTTATATGCGCAGGGGCCTCCTCCTATAATAAAGGGATGGCTGCCGTCCCTTTGGCTGCTTAATAATGGTATGTCTGCCAGCGACAGCATGTTCACTATGTTTGAATACCCCATTTCGTATTGAAGGGTAAACCCGATAAAATCAAATATTTTCACCGGGTCTCTGCTCTCCAGCGCAAATAATGGTATTCCTTCCTCCCTCATCAGACCTTCCATATCGATCCAGGGAGCAAATACCCTTTCACACCAGGTATCCTCTCTCTCGTTTAACAGGTAGTACAATATCCTAAGGCCTAAATGTGACATGGCAATTTCGTACACATCCGGAAAAGCAAAGGCAAACCTTATATCTATTTTTCCCTTGTCCTTATAAACGCTGTTATACTCGCCCCCGGTATATCTGGCAGGTTTCTCCACTGCAGCAAGCAATCCTTCAATGTCCTTAGCCGTCATACTATGCCCTCCGCTTTCTTCCTTATGTTTATGAAATAGTATTCCTTTAACCACTTGTGCTTATTACCGGCAATATATTAAGTCCCAAAAACGGGTTGAAAGTTGTTATTCTATATATAACGTGCTTAAGACTTTACATCTCCCAACGTGTCATCCTGAGCCAAGCGAAGGATCTTATGTCCACCTTCAAGTCAGATTTTTCGGGCTCGGCCCTCTCAAATGACAGGTAGAGGAATGTAATATTATTAATGCGTTGTATATAATCTGCTGACCGTTACAATTATTATATAATAAAATTGACCTTGTATCTATGAATTGTACATTTTTACTATTTCCTCCATACTTGCGCTATACCCCAATTGCATTATGCCGCTGAAAATCTCGTGTTCTCCCACCCTGCCCAGTATCTCGCCGTCTCTTCCTATTACGAATACTATATGATAATACCCCGGCCCGAAACAATCAATCACTCTTTTCCCCTGGGCATTATAGGCAACCGCCAGCGTCTTTGATTTTAGAAGACCTCTTTCCCGCAGCAGACTTCTCTTTAGATCCATTTGATTTATCATAAGAGAGGCTGCCATTCTCCTCTCGGCCATTCCCGCAAAAAATAAAAAAACAGCCGCTGCTATCATTGATATCTCAAGCGAGCTTTCCAGCCTCCGGTATAATGCCAGCAATACCAGCAGCCCGGCAACAAACCTGCCTGACAGCCATACCAACCGGGCAGCACTGGCTATACCCCATTTGTAGGACAGCGCAGACCTTAGAGCTCTGCCCCCGTCCAGGGGAAGAGCGGGAAGCAGGTTAAACAAAAACATTACCGTGTTGGCTGCTATAAAAAAATCCACATCATACTGTGCCGCGTAATCAAGGGATCTAAACCCCCACGTAAGCAAAACCAGTAATATATTAGCGGCCGGTCCGGCCAGAGCAATAAATATCTCCCGTTGGGGATTCAGTCCAAACATGCCCCCTATTCTTATATTACCCCCCAGAGGGAACAGCCGGATTTCTTCCAGCTTATACCCCACAAGCCCTGCCGCCGCCCAGTGGGCTGCCTCATGCAAAAGCACCGCCGCCGTCAGCATCAGGCCCCTGGTAAAAAAACCAAGGCTGACGGCTGCTGCAGCCAAAACAATTACCACGGGACTGACTAGTATGTCAACCCCTCTTATTCTGGCCAACTTCATAAACCCGCCCCCTTTTACCCTGAAGCCAACCACTGCTATTACTCGTTTCTTTAAGCGGGAGATAAGCAGTGCTAGGCTTTAGGATTGGTTCGACTAAGGTTCAGGTGGGGTTAAAACCCCTTCTGAACCTTAGTCTTACTTTACATGTCTGTCAAGCTTGTTTCCAGGTGGTCAACGGGGTCCACGGGCTTGTCGTTTCTCCAGACCTCGAAATGAAGGTGGTAGCCGGTACTTACTCCGGAATTTCCCACAGTACCGATTATCTCCCCCCGGGTAACCTTCTGATTTTCTTCTACATTTATTTGCCCAAGATGCCCGTACAGAGTCTTTAGTCCTCCGCTGTGGTCTATGACCAGAGTATTGCCATAATTCTCATCCGACCTGACCTCAATAACAACCCCTTCAAAGGCCGCTTTAACAGGCTGGCCTACGGGAGCGGCTATGTCTATTCCTTCATGTTTTCTTTCAACGTTAAATACCGGATGGATCCTTATGCCATACCCCGATGTTATCTCCCCTTCCACAGGCATACTCATTAAACCGGCAGATCCTTCGGCATTAAAAACCCTCATTATACTTTTCTGTATCACCGGAATGGTATTCTTAAAAGATGTAAACTTCTCTTTCAGGTTGTATTCCTTGGTAATTATGGATTTTATCCCTGTGGTGGCTTTCTGTGCATATGAAAAGTTCATGTTTTTGAGGAGTAGGATTATCATAACTATCACTATGCAAATGGTTGTTTTTTTTAAATTATCCTTAAGCTTATTTTTATCCTTTGTGCTTCTGACCCAGTATCTTCTGCTTAATCCGTTTTTCTTAAAACCTCCTGCGCTTCTCCCAAAAGCTCTCTTCATGGGTTTCCCTCCCAAACAGGTTTTAGTATAATATATTTATACTAATGGGAGAATATGAGGACTATCAGAAATTGATTCTTTGCCTTCTCATGCCAACGTTAATTACCAGGCCTACGGCGATCATGTTGGCAAGCAGTGAACTGCCGCCGTAGCTTACAAAGGGCAGGGTCAGACCCGTTATGGGCATAATGCCTATTGTCATACCTATATTTTCCAGGATCTGAAATGTAAACATGGACAGTACACCGATAACCATAAGCGCTCCAAACCTATCCTTTGCCTGCCGCGCAGTATCCAGTATCCGGAACAACAACAGGAACAAGAGGAAAATTACAACCAATGCACCTACAAAGCCAAATTCTTCCCCCAACACCGAAAAAATAAAATCGGTATGCTGTGCAGGCAGGAAATCCAGCTTGTTCTGGGTTCCGTTATACAGCCCTTTGCCAAGCAAACGTCCCGAGCCAACGGCAATCATGGATTGTATTACATGATATCCCCCTCCAAGGGGGTCAATACCCGGATTCAAGAAAACCAGAAGCCTGGTTTTCTGATGCTCTTCGAACAAAAACAACCAGGCGGGAGGAATGGCAGCAATACACGCAACTATACCCCATAGTATCAGCCTATAGCTGATACCGGCTGCATACACCATTCCAATGAATATTGCCATGAATACCAGAGCACCGCCAAGATCGGGCTCAACCAGCACCAGGCCCAGGGGCAGACCCACAAAAAGTAAAGGCAAAATTATCTCCTTAATACTGCCAAGCTTTTCTTCCCGGGTCTCAAGGAATTTGGCAAAGGATATTATTACACCAATCTTGGCAAACTCAGAAGGCTGAATGCTGGAAACGCCCAAATCAATCCAGCTTCTTGCTCCGCCCCTCACCACCCCGATGCCCGGTATTTTGACAAGCAGCAGAAACACTATGCTTCCGATATATATAATATAGGCAAAATTACCAAGAGTATTATAATCCACGGTAATAACCATAAAAGCTACGCCCAGACTAATGATAGCCCATGCTATCTGGCGCTTTACCAGTCCATAATCTCCGCTGTCGGGGGCATGGGTTGCACTGCTTACTATTACTATGCTGATGCAAAGAAGCGCCACTATGGCAAATACCAATGTGTAATCTATATTTTTAACCAGCTTTTTTTCAATCAAGCCGCCACCCCCATTAGCCAAAATTCATATCAATTATACCACAGACAATATCCAATAGCATTTGTAAATATAAAGCAGCCTATAACAAAAAACCGCTCAAATTGCAGTCGGTTCAATCTAAAGAAAAATCACATAAATAATTTTCTGATGATGGGCTGCATAATACATGGCATTCCCTAAAGTGATCAATAGTATTTCAGTGACCAGGAATTTGCGACCCGGACTCTGTAATCTATATATAACGTGCTTAAGATCTTACATCTCCTAACATGTCATCCTGAGCGTAACGCTTGCCATCCTGAGCCAAGCGAAGGATCTTATGTCCATCTTCAAAATCAGCTTCTTCGGACTCGGCCCTCTCAAATGACAGGTAGAGGAATGTAATATTATTAATGCGTTATATATAATAACAATGAACAATGAATAGTGGCAAGCGTCCAGTTCCTACGAACTACCAACTACCATCTATAGTCTAACATCTAGTACCTAGCACCTGTGATCTGTGATATGTAATCTGCTTATCTTGCAGCACCCTTCATCCGCTTTATTGGAATATTTGCCACCAGGGCAGGAACCAATGTATTATCCTCGTCCCTCTTGGTCTTGATCATCTTAACCTCAAGGTTGGTCTCATCTATTTCCATATAATCTGATATTACTCCTATGATATCTCCCTTTATCATCTCCAGGAAGCTGGAGGAAACATTCACTCTGTCATGGACCAAGACCAGTTTCAACCTTTCCTTGGCAAGATCTTTACTATTGCCGCTTTGTTTGGTATTTGATTTAAACAGGTCCATTCTCAATTCCTCCCCCCTGCATTATTTTCTATTGCCTATAAGCTTTATCAGCTTCAGGATAAAACCTTCATCTACTTCAAGGTCAAGAAACGGGACTTCAATCCCCAGGACCCTCAAAGCTATATTATTAAATGCCTTGCCGGCCAATGATTTATTGTCGCCGACAGCCGGTTCTCCTCTGTTGGTTGAAACAACTATGGTCTCGTCATCGGGTACTACCCCCAACAGATCGATTGCCAGGATGTCTATCATATCCTCGGTGTTCATCATATCGCCCTTCTTGACCATATCTATCCTGACCCTGTTAACCACAAGCCTTGGGTTGCCGAGATCAGATGCCTCAAGCAAGCCTATTATTCTGTCGGCATCTCTTACCGCCGATATCTCGGGAGTTGTAACCACAATTGCACTGTCGGCTCCGGCAATGGCGTTCTTGAAGCCCTGTTCTATTCCGGCAGGACAATCTATAAGAACATAGTCAAACTCCTGCTTTAATTTTTCGCACAGTTCCTGCATCTGTGCAGGGGAAACTGCATTCTTATCTTTAGTCTGGGCTGCAGGCAGCAAAAATAAATCCGGATACCTCTTGTCCTTTATCAATGCCTGGCGCAGCCTGCAAACGCCATCCACCACATCTACGATGTCGTATACAATCCTGTTCTCCAGACCCATAACCACATCAAGGTTTCTAAGCCCTATATCGGCATCTACCAAAACTACCTTTTTCCCGTTAACAGCAAGGGCTGTCCCAATATTTGCCGTGGCGGTGGTTTTCCCTACTCCGCCTTTCCCGGATGTTATGACTATTACCTCACCCATAGGTTTCTCCTCCCTCATTTGAGTTAAATCTTTTTTAGATTACCTTATATCGAAAATCGGTTTTACGTACATTTTGCCCTTCTGTATATATGCTGTCTCGGGTTGGCCTGCGTGCCGTTTTTGGTCCGGCCACCGGGCTGCGATTTTTCCTATCTTCAGCCGGGTAGGCTGCAGCGAAATTGCAGATATGGAAGCCTCATGGTTATCGGGCGCTCCTGCTTTTGCATTACCGCGGAGGGAACCCATTACCACGATACAGCCCCCCGCTTCCACCTCCGCCCCAGCGTTAATGTCACCAAGGATGACTACGTTCCCTCCATAGGATACCTTCTGCCCCGACCTGAGGGTTGAATGAACAAACCTTGTCGGCATATCCCCGGCAGTATCTGACTGGGATGGAGTCTCTTTGCCTGAGAGAGGTCTCTTCACTTTTATACCGTACTTACTCTCAAGAATTTCTTCCAATATGTCTTCTTCAATTTGGTCCAAGGTCAAGCCGTATACGCCTGCCAGATATGCCCCCGAAAAGAAATCCCCTGCATTGCTCAGCTTTTCTTCCATCGTTTCCAGAAATTCCTCAAAACTGCCAATCCCCCTGCATATTGCATACAACCCGTTTTTCAAGCCTTTGAATTCCAAGCTGATCTCCCGCATATCGTGCCCATACCTCCGTTTATAATTCTTCACCAAACCCGTAATTCCTGCTGCTTTTTATTTGTTATCTGACAAGAGCGTTTCCGGTTTGCATTTCCACCCCTTCATTGTTAACCTTCAAATACTCCTCGAACATGGCCTTTGCAACGGGAGCCGAATAATTGCCCGAACCTCCCTGGAAGATTACCACCGCAACAGCAATCTGCGGATTGTCATAGGGGGCAAAACCTGCAAACCATGCATATCCGTCATAGCCCGGGTTCTGTGCGGTACCGGTTTTCCCCGCAATATCCACCTTGGCATCAATAAATGCGTAGCCGGCGGTACCACCGGGTTTTGTTACCGCCTGCATGCCATCAAATACAGCCTTCAGGTTGTCCGGAGATATATCAATCTTCCCCAGCACTTGCGGCTGGATATTCTCATACTCGCCTGTTTGCTGGTTGTATATTTTTTTAACCAGATGCGGCTTGTACCTTGTTCCGCCGTTTGCAATGGAAGCTACATAATTGGCCATCTGGAGGGGTGTATACATATGCTCTCCCTGGCCTATAGCCGCGCTCAGGGTTTGGCCGGCGGTCCATTTGCTGGCATTAATAAAACTGATAAGCTTATTAATATAGTCAATATTGCTTATTCCCAAATCTTCCAAAGCCCTTCGCATCTGTGTCCATGTATCAAACTGAATATTTGTGAGATCAAATACCTTTTCTATTGTAGCGGTGTCCTGAATGCCCATGGTCTCGGTCATGTACCTTTTAATTACGTTCCTCCATACCTCGGTCTTATAAGTGGGCCCTGCAATCACACCCGCCGCTTCACCGGGCAGTTCAATGCCTGTTCTCTGCCCCAATCCGAATTTCCCTGCATACTCTTCAAGCTTATCAATACCCAAAAGGCGGCTTACTTCGTAAAAAAAGTAATTGCACGAATCCCTTATGGCATCAACAACAGTCTCGGAACCATGGGTGGTCCACTGTTGATTCCATATCCAACATGCCGGGCTTGCTCCGGGTATAACCCTGTAAACTCCCTTGTCCACTATTGTTGTTTCTAAATCTATTACGTTTTCCTCAAGCGCCGCAATGGCAGTTACCATCTTAAAGGTAGAACCCGGCGGTATGGCAGCCTGAATCGCATTGTTATACAGGGGACGCGGCTCCATTGGATCGTTGGATTGAGGGTTCAGCAAACTCCAGTCCTCTGTTGAAATACCGTTTGAGAAAAGGTTGGGGTCATAGGCCGGATAGCTTGCCAGTGCAAGCACTTCTCCCGTATTAACATCCAATGCCACTGCCGCCCCCGATCTGGCATTCGGATATTCCGTCCCCAACTGACCGGTTTGTATTTTTTCCAGTGTTTCTGCCAGAGCCTTTTCAGTGGTTTGCTGCAACCGGGAATCCAGGCTGAGAAACACACTATTACCCGGTATCGGAGGTCTTTGCCCCAGCGTACTGATAAGCCTGCCGACAGAGTTAACCTCTACCTGCTTGGCCCCACTGGTTCCTTTCAGCTCTTCTTCAAGAACCCTTTCCAGACCTGCCTTGCCTATTATGTCGTTTTGGGTATATCCTTTATCGGCGAGACCTTCCAATTCCTGCTGGTTTATGCTTCCAAGATATCCCATAACGTGGGCGGCAAGGCTGCCTTCCTTGTAATGCCTGACAGGTTTGACCTCCACGTTGACACCCGGCAGATCCAGATGTCTTTCTTCTATTTGCGCCACCGTTACCATGGACACATCTCTTGCTATCTCCAACGGCTGATAGGCAAGATAACTCTGCTGTCCAATTTTTTGCAGTATTGCAAGCACCTTTATAGCCATATGGACGGGCATATCAGGGGATACTCCGTTTTTTTCCCTTAGAAACTTAAGCGCCTGATCGGCCTTATATTCCTGGGGTATTTTATAAGTTTTCTTCCATTTCTGCTCTTCTTCCTGGCTGTTAAATACCATTCGGACAGGGTTATCGGAAATAGGAAACTCTACTCTAATGTGCTCCCCGTTTCTGTCCAGTATTCTGACCAGCTGCTGCGCAACCTCGCTAATTCTCTCCTGTACCAGCTCGGTTTTGACTATTTCCACCACATAGCCCGGCCGGCTGCCGGCAATCTCTCTGCCGTACCGGTCAAGAAACTGCCCTCTTGGAGCTTCCACTTCAATTCGTCTTATCCTCTTATTCTCCGAAAGGTCGCTGTAGTATTCTCCGTTGACGATCTGGAGCTGTATCAGCCTGAAAACCAAAGTTATGGCAATAAGCGCCAGCAAAAGCGCTATCACATTGTTTCTGTCCTGCAGTCTTTTCCAGATCATACCCACACCGCCTTTTTAATACCTTTTCTTCTTATTTAGCTTTAGTCTGTTCCAAGCAAGTCTTTTATTGTATGCCAGGTACAGTATTCTGTAAACAACAATTGATATAATACAATTATATATCAACTCAATAAATAAGTATTGCTGTATGTATTTCAATACAGGGGTTTGAATGCCTAACGCATAATTAAAGAAAATACTTATGAAATACTTAAGCAGTGTTGCCCCGGCAGTAAACACCATAGGCACCACCAGGTTCTCCTTAAATACCTTGTCGCTGTTTTGGCCGACAAGATAGCCTGTAAGCATGTACGACAGGGTTATTATGCCCAAAGGTTTGCCGAACAGGATATCCTGCAGCATCCCGGCAGCTGCGCCGATAATTGCGCCCCGCTCCTTTCCCAAAAATGTACTAAGAGCAATGACAATAACAATTGCAGAATCCGGCTTTACTCCCAGCAGGTCAATATATTGAAATACCGTAGATTGAAGTATAAGGTTTATGACCAGTATTAATGCAACAATCCACCCGCTCAATTTATTATCTCCCCTCCAAAGGGAAGACCTTCGGTATATTTCAATACAAAGACTTCCTCCACTTTATTAAAGTCTACGGCAGGCTCCACCTTAATATCTTTTAATAACTGGCCGTCTCCGGTTCTTATCTGGGTTATCTTGCCCACAAACAGGCCCTTAGGGTAAATACCGCCCATTCCCGATGTAACAACATCGTCACCTTCAACAACCGCTGCTTCGGGGGAAATTGAACCGGTAAGCTCGAAACTGATATCCCCCTTTAGAATCCCTGTATCTCTGGTTCTATTTATCAAAATGCTGACCGAGCTCCTCTGGTCATTGAGGGGCAGCACCTTAGCCCAGTTGCTTCCTACCTCTATCACCTGGCCTACCAATCCTTCGCTGGTTACTATCGGCATGTTCTTAACAATACCACCCCCTGAGCCTTTATCGATAATGAAGATGCTGGAAGTGTTATCCGGGCTTTTGCCCACCACACTGCATCCTATTAAATCAAACTCAGAATGGGTATCCTTAAAATCCAACATTTCTCTCAGCCTTTGGTTCTCCTGTATCAGTGCCTCCACTTCCCTGACCTGGGCGCGCAAAGTTATTATTTGCTGATTGAGCATACGATTGGTATCCCTGAGGCTGCCAATTTCGGCTATGTCTGTTACCGAACTGCGCACGGAATTTACTATGGCTGTCACAGCTCCTGTTGCGGGTTTTATTATGCTCCCGATAAGGCTTTCGGGCCCCGATATCCAACCCCTGTCGGTAGAGGTAACAGCAATAATAACAATAATAATGATAGCCGCAGCCGCTACCATTATTATTGACCTGTTTTTATATAGTTTGGACATTGCTCCCCCCCTCTTCTCACTTTCTTTTCTTAGTAGAAACCAACACCCTTTTCAACAGGTGCAATTCTTCCAGGGCTTTGCCCGTACCCATAACAACACAGTCAAGAGGGCTTTCTGCAATATTGACAGGCATGCCGGTTTCATCTTTCACCCTTTTATCAAGTCCTTTAAGAAGTGCTCCTCCGCCGGTTAGTACCAAACCTCTATCCATAATATCGGCAGCCAGCTCTGGAGGAGTCTTCTCCAAAGTGAACTTAATTGCTTCCAATATACTGTTTACCGGTTCAGCTATGGCTTCCCTGATTTCTTCGGATGAAACTTTAACGGTTTTAGGCAGTCCTGTGACCAGATCCCGGCCCTTGACTTCCATATAACTCTCGTCTTTGCTCGGAAAAGCCGAACCTATGGTTAACTTGACCTCTTCGGCGGTTCTTTCTCCAACAAGAAGATTATATTGTCTCTTTACATACTGAATAATGGACTCATCCAATTCGTCTCCGGCTATCCGTATTGATCTGCTGGTTACTATACCTCCAAGGGATATTATTGCAACCTCGGTTGTTCCTCCGCCAATATCCACCACCATACTACCCCTTGGTTCGGCAACGGGTAATTCCGAGCCAATAGCAGCAGCCATAGGCTCCTCTATAAGGAAGGCTTCCTTGGCGCCGGCCTGTTCGGAGGCTTCCTCCACAGCTCTTCTTTCAACCTCTGTAACCCCCGAAGGTACGCACACGATAACCCTGGGTTTGAATATAGATGGCTTCGGATATGCCTTCTTGATAAAATGCCTTAACATGCTCTGGGTTATTTCAAAATCAGCGATTACTCCATCCTTCATAGGTCTTATTGCTATTATATTACCGGGTGTTCTGCCAATCATATCCTTGGCTTCCCTGCCCACCGCAAGTACCTCTCTAGTCTCACTCTGTATAGCAACCACAGACGGCTCCCTCACAATAATTCCCTTACCCTTTACATAGACTAGTGTATTGGCTGTTCCTAAATCTATCCCCATGTCCCTGGAGAAAATACTGAATAATCCCATGTACAATGCTCCTTCCTATACTTTTGTCAGCTAGATAAAATATTAGAATAAACCCTTTTCTTTTAAACTACTGTATCTTCCATCCCCAATAATTATGTGATCCAATACATCGATTCCTATTATTTCCCCTGCCTCATAAATTCTTTTGGTTATGTTTATGTCCTCCTGACTTGGGGTGGGGTCTCCACTGGGATGATTGTGTATCAGTATAATGGCTGCAGCCGACCTTTTTATTGGCAATTTAAAGATTTCTCTGGGATGTACCACCGAGGCACTAAGACTTCCTATTGATACTGCTTCGGTTGATATCAGCCGGTTTTTTACGTTGAGCAGCATTATTCTGAAGTGTTCCTTTTTCAAGTACCTCATCTCCTGCATGACATGAAGGGCCGCATCCCCGGGAACCTTTATTACTACCTCTTTGTCCTCTGCAGTCAAGTTAATCCTTCTTGCCAGTTCTGCCGCTGCAATAAGTTTACATGCCTTTGCAGCGCCCATTCCCCTGTATTGGCTTAACTCTTCCACCGTCATATCCAGAAGTGCTTTTAATCCTCCTTCTCCATTTATACTGTTAAGCAGCTTGGCAGCCAAATCAATAGCAGTTTCGCGGCAGCTGCCGGTACCCAGTATTATGGCCAGTATTTCAACATCTGTAAGACCTATAGCTCCAAGCCTGTTTAGTTTTTCTCTGGGTCTCTCGGTCGAAGGCATCTCCTTGATGGTAAGGTGGTACCTCGTATTTTCCATCCAACACCCATCCTATTCAAACAAATCTATACCCATGGAGCGCAGCATACTATCCAGTTTTGTCACAGGAAGGCCAACTACATTGAAATAGCACCCGTTTATACTGTCAATAAACACCGACGCCTTTCCCTGGATCGCATAGGCTCCGGCCTTGTCATAGGGCTCTCCGGTGGCCACATACTTTCGAATTCTATCGGGAGAAATGCTTTTCATCCTTACAATAGTTGTCTGATAATCGGTCAGTTCAGCCCCGTTGGTGTTGTCGGCCGCTGCAATTCCGGTGATAACAGCATGCTCTTTCCCGGACAGCTTTCTTATCATTTCTGCGGCCTGTCTCGCGTCTGCCGGTTTGCCCATAATCTCCCTATCTAAAACCACTATGGTGTCGGCCCCTATAACAACGGCGGGAAAGTCTATTCTTGCTATTACGTCCCTTGCCTTTTGTAGAGCCATCAGCACCGCAGCTTGTCCCGGCAAACACCCCTTCGGGAATGTCTCGTCTGCATGGCTTTGCATTACCTGGAATTCCACGCCCAACTGTCTTAATATCTCCTGCCTCCTGGGCGAGCCCGACGCCAGCACCAGCCTTTTCATCCAATCACCTGCCAGCGCTATATTCTTTGAAACATTATTACTGCAAGCATAAGTCCAATCACTCCTGCAACATTGATGTTTATTACAAAACCAAAGACAAGGGAAAGTATCCCTAAATCAAGAAAAAGCGGTTCTTTGATTCCTATTGGAAAGTTGTGCTGCAAAAATGGGAAAAACTGACCCAAATACTGTCCTAAAAATCCACCAATTATCGCGCCAGTCAACAGGAGCAATACCAGTACCCACGGATTCCTTGTTTTGATTCTCACTACTACTCCTCCTTCAGTTTTTGTCCTCTCAATAAGCGATATCATCGATTTCTGTATCTTGTCCTACTATTTTTATATACACCCTGTTAGGCATGCAGACCGTCATCTGATTAACCCTGCTAATCCAGCCTTCCTTTACACATATCTTGTCAGGACAGGTGGAATCCTTTATTCTAATTCTATTGTTGCCTACTTCTATTGTATTATAACCGCGGGAGGAAGCAACAGTGAATTCCCTGGGGCTGGCGCCCTCAAGCTCTATCCTGCTGTGCTCCTTGCCATCCACCATAACAATGGCATAATTCCCATGGCGGGAATCCATAATCATTGTTGTATAATAGATTCCAAATACAGCTGCGGCAATTATCAAAAAAATCAATATTTTATCGTATCTGGTCATATCATCTTCTCTTTCCGGCCGTAGTAACACCCCTGCTTTTCCTAGTTTATCATTTTGCTTTTTTCAATACAAGCTACAGAAACAGGAATTTTTGAATCCTTTTATGTTACCATTTTATATTTACACTTTCCACCGGTTTATCTCTTAATGGACTTCTTGCTAAAAATAGAGATGGGAAACCCCATCTCTATTTTGCAAAGTAATGATTCCCTATTTTTTTGACTATCTGTCTCGACCAGATCCAGCTTGAGGTGGCTGTGTTGGGATTGAAATAATAAATGCCCCCGCCTGAAGCATCCCAGCCCTTAAGCGCATTATCAGCCGCTTTGTACGCAGTATCGTCTGGCTGCATATAGAACTGCCCGTTCTGTACCGGGGTAAAGGCTCCCGGTTGGTATAACACGCCGGCTACGGTATTGGGAAACCTGCTGTCCCTGACCCTGTTCAGTATAACCGATGCTACCGCTACCTGTCCCTCGAAGGGCTCGCCTCTTGATTCCGCATATACCATCTTAGCCAGTAGATCTATGTCATTTGTGGAAGCTTTTTGAACGTACGTACTCGGACCCCTCGATGTGGCTGCCTGAGGCCAGGTAATAACCAATTTTTGATTTGGGTATATAGCGTTGTTCCAATGGTTATTTGCCCTTTTAATCTCGTTCACAGTTGTTCCGTACCATTGGGATATTTTCCACAAGGTATCCCCCCGGCTTACCGTGTGAACGGTAGAAGCCTGGGCTGTAAAGGGAACCGCTGCAACAATCATAACAACCAATGCCAACATAATCATCATTCTATTTAGTTTTTTGATATACTTCCCCTGCATACTATCCCTCCCTCATTTGAGTATGTGTGTATTATACAACAGGAGAGGGTCAGAGTCAGTAGGTATATGTTTACATAAAAAACCCGTCAATTGACGGGTTTTTGTCTTCCGGTGTGGTCAATATAATAGTCGGATTTGATTATTAATTCGGAAACTGGTACTATCTTGTAGCCTTCTTTAATAAGCCGGTCAAGTATGATTGGCAGAAAATCGGCCACATATTTGGCATTATTGTGGAACAGTATTATTGAGCCCTTGTTTACTTTCTTTAATACCCTGTCTACCACAGGCTCTACGCCAAACTCTTTCCAGTCCAGGGAATCCACATCCCACTGTATGCTGTAATAGCCCAACTCCTGTGCCGTCTCTATTACTTTATTGTTATAATCACCAAAGGGCGGCCTGAAGAGTATAGGGGCTTTTCCGGTAACAGCCTTTATCTTTTCCGACGTGGTTTGCAGTTCCTTTTTTATTTCATCAACCGTAAGCTTTGACATTTGGGGGTGGGTAGTCGAATGGTTCCCAATTTCGTGACCCCTTCTGTGAATCTCCTCCAGCACATCCCCATACTTATCTACCCAAAAGCCTACCAGAAAGAAAGTGGTTTTTACATTGTACTCATCCAGTATGTCAAGTATCCGGGGTGTGTACTGATCACCATAAGCTGCATCAAAGCTTATTGCAATTGTTTTGTGTTCTGTCTCAACACTATATATGGGTAGTCTTTTATCGTTGTTGAACAGCACCGATAATACTCCGGGAGTATAGCCTTGAGTATAAACTACCGAAACCAGAACCAGTATTAGAACCAGCAAAAGCTGTTTGAACATACTCTTCCTTATGAGAAGTATTCTCATCTACCCAGCCCCCAAAATAATATTGTTCCTATATATATTTATTCTTTTACACCAACTATATTACACAAATATCGACAGCTTGTTTCATACCGTAAAAAGGGTCTCCCCGTGTTGGGAAGACCCTGTGGCTTTACGTCCTCTGTCTTTAAACAGATTTGCCCTTATCATGTAATAATTAATTTGCTGTTTACAGCCAAAACATAAATGCCAGTGTGTCTCATGACTTCCTTTTAATACTTACTGTATATTCTGTACAAAAACACGGCTGCTTCCGCCCTTGTGGTGTTGCCCAACGGATTGACATTATCGCCGCCGCCTACAATCAAACCTTCCTTAACAACGGAGGCAACACTGTCTACGGCATAGGCTGCCACAAGAGATTTGTCTGCGAACTTCTCCAGGTCGGAAACAGATGCCTGTGCTTCAAGCCTGTTCAGCATTCTTAAGGCTCTCTCGGTCAGTACCATCATGTCCTGCCTTGTAATGCTTGCATCAGGGCTGAATTTGTTGTTTCCTGTGCCGCTGGTGATACCCAGCTTTCTGGCTATAGCTATCTCTTTAAAGTAATATGCATCCTGGCTTATATCATCGAAGCTCCCGTCAATCCTTGCATCAACACCCAGGGTTCTTACCAGGAAGCAGAGAAAGTCCGCCCTGGTGATGTTTGTCTGAGGTGCGTATTCTGTTTCCGATATACCGATAAGAATTCCCTTGGATGCAAGGACTTCTATCTGCTTCTTTGCCCAGGCCGTGTTTCCAAGGTCGTCAAAGGCCTTTGTCACATAGACCACCGCAAAACGACTGAAGTGAGTGGTGGTGAAAGTGACCATACCTGTGGCAGGCTCATACCTTCCGCTAGGCACCGATACTGCATTGCCACTGCCATCGATGTACCAGATAACGATATGCTCCGGGTCAGCCAGTTCCGCAATGGTAGGTGTGTGGGGGATGGATACCGTAACCGGTGCGCCGGGATTGTTCCATGAGATGACATCTCCATCCAGCGTCAGGCTCAGGCTGATGAGCGGCCTTTCGCCGATGACCGCCTTAATATCAGCGGGAAGATTCGATTTATCACCCTGACCGATGGTGATCTCCGCCGTCCTGCCCTCCGCTCCGGGAATGCCGGAAAGCATATCCACAGGGAGCATGAGACTGCCGGTATCGGTATTAAAGGTCAGCGTGCCCCCGCCCGAGGTGGAGAGATACGCCACCGGCATTCCGATGGTATAATTTTCTACACCGGGAATGGTGGGCATCGTAACGGTTATTCCGTCCTGATCGAAGCTCTCTGTATCAATGAAGGCCGTTCCGGTATCCTTAAAAACCGCAACCGGAATAGTTGTTTCATTACCTTTTTCTGCTTTTACGTCCGCTTTATATTCCGGCGTTGCCGGTGTTGACGGGGTTCTTCTTCTGCCACCGCTACCGCCGCCTCCGTCAGCCGTCCATTTCGCGTAGACGGTTATATTGGCGTTGACCGTTGCCGCAGAGGTAAACTTCGTACCCGAGCCGTTTGTTCCCGTGTACCAGCCACCGAAGGTATAACCGGTTCTTGTTGGATTGGACGGCCAGCTGCCGCTGCCGATACACTCACCCTCGTTAACGGTTCTCGTGGCATACACCGAGCCTCTGTCATTGAAAGTTATGGTATAAGTGGTAACTGGTACCACACTCACTGTTATGGTAAAGTCCTGCGTATAATCCGAGCTTTGGGTCAGTCCATTTGTTATGGTGGCTCTCACGGTGACGGTGCCCGCCGCCGTGGTGGACAGCATATTGCCGGAGACTGTTGCACCCGTTGTTCCAGCGTTTTGAACGCTCCAGTCGATGGTTTTATTTGTGGCGTTTGCAGGAGCGACTGTCCCGTTGAGCGTCAGATCAACGCCTGCGGTCGCTGCCGTCGGCACGCCGGTAATGTCAGTCACCGGCACGAAGGCGGGCGGTGCTGTGATTAGGTTGATTGTATATATTTTTGTTGTTGTCCCATCCTCTGCGGTCACCTTCACCGTGGCGCTGCCGGGCAGGGCGGATGCCTGGGTAATATCAACCTGGGCGGCAGGGCCGTTTGCCGTCGCGCCGACCAATGCCGCCGCGCTGCCCGGCACGGTACCGTAGGGAAGCTCCACATTATATGAAGTGATATCCGCATCAAAACCGCTTATTGTGCCGCCTCCCACCGTCAGGTCGCTCAGGTCGGCGTCATCGGATGGAATGTAGCTTTCCTCCACATGAACCGTCAAGGTGACGGGGCTACCGATATCGAAGCTTATATCAAATACAAGCGTATCGTTTACCGAAGGCATAAGGCCGGACAGGAAGCTATCCTTAATGGTCAGGGCGCTACCGGTTACCGTGTAGTCGGTGCCGGAGTTCAGACTGGCTGAGCTGTACACCACGTCTGTAACTATGCTGGCGCTGTTCCAGGTGATTGTAGTGCTCACATCGCCGGTCGCGCTGAGGTCATAATTGGCCGATGCGGGACTAATGACTGCGTCCACTATCGGCGCATTTTCGCTGATGTCGATCGTCAGCATTGCCGGGTTGCCTGAATTAAAACTGATACTCAACTCAAGGCTGCCCACAGCCTGGGCTTCCAGGTATTCCTTCTTGATGGTCAGAGTGGCTGTGTATCCGTCATTATCGGTGACTGCATAATTGTCCTCGCCAATGGAAGCACCTCCCGCCGTGATGTCGGCAACTGAGCTTGCCTTATTCCATTTTATAGTGGTTGTCACATCCTCAGGACCGTTCAGGTAAAAAAAACCTGTTTCAGGATGGATGCCCGCATTGGGATTCTGTACAGGATCATTGGTTTTAATACTAATGGTCAATGTTTCCGGGTCACCCGTGTTAAACTCAATAGTCAGTATAAGGCTGCCTTCCGGCTTCGTTTGCAGGTATTCCTTCTTGATGGTCAGAGCAGCTGTGGTTCCGTCGTCATTGGTTACTGTATAATCGTCACCGTATGTCAAAGGAACCGCGCCGGCTTTGACGGTCGACACGCTTTCTGCGCCGTGCCAGGTGATGGTTGTCAGCACATCTCCCTCGGCACCTTCCATAAAACTGCCTATGTTAGGAGATATAACAACCGGACCGGAGTCCGATATATTTATTGTGAGGGTTCCGGTAACGCCGTTTTCGAAAACTACGGTTAGTTCCAGGCTTCCCAGCTCCTGCAGTAATAGATATTCTTTTTTTATCGTCAGTGTATTTCCGCTGTAGCTGAAATTTTCTGCTCCGATTGATGTTCCCCCGTTCCTGACATCTGTTACCTGCGCTGCTGAAGCCAGGGTTTTATCGGTAGTCACATCGGCCTGCTGGGAAGGGTTCTTATCAAAGTCAACAGTATTCGGACTAAATGGCGAAAGGGCAACAAAGCCGATACTGTGGTCATCGGCATAGGTCTGTGCATAAGAGCCTTCAAAGCCGTGAATCCTCAGGTTTTCATTATGTAAATCAAATGTATTATCGCCAATGGATGTGACGTTGTCGGAAATGATAATGTCGCTTATGTTGCTGCAGGAGTAAAAAGCCTCTTTATCAATACTGACAACGCTTTTAGGAATAATAAAACTGGATTCACCAAATACATTGGAAAGGTTGGAACAACCGATAAATGCACCAAACCCAATACTGGTTACTTGAGAATCCTCATAGGACCATGTTAAATTTGTCAAACTGCTGCAGCCATAGAATGTATTGGGTTCGATAGCCGTAACTCCATTTGGAATGCTTGTTGCAAACAGATTGCTGCAGTTATAAAATGCGGCATCACCGATACTGGTAACGCTTTCCGGAATATAATAGAACTGCAAGTTGCAGCGACTAAATGCATCGCTGCCGATTGTGGTAAGACTGCTTCCGGCATAAGATTCTATTACCCTGGTCAGACTGCTGCAGCCGAAAAATGTATTATCTTCAATAGTTGTAAGGCCGCTGGGAATACTTATCTTTTTCAAATCACTGCAACCGAAAAATGCGTTTTGGCCAATACTGGTAACACTATTCGGAATACTATAATCATCATCCGTTAGCATAACAATGCTTTCAAGGGAAGCGCATTGGGAAAATGCAGAACTTCCAATGCTTTCAAGACCTGCTTGGTCATAATCATAATCGAATGTTACCTTGGTTAGGTTTTCGCAGTTGGCAAACGCACCCCCTCCAATACTAACAACGCTTTGGGGAATGGTTACTTCCGTCAGGTCGGTTTTCCAGTTAAGAAAAGTTTCATCAGCAATAGCCGTGACGGGATAACCGTCAAGAGTCTCCGGGATAAAGAGATGACCGTCAAAGTCCCCAGGCAAACTGGGATAGAAAAAACCGTCTATAGTAGCCTCATTATCCGTTATAGTATACTCAAAGAAGTCTTCCGGGTTTTCAAAGGCTTGGGCTGAACACGACGGTCCGCCAAAAGGCATAATCCCGACGGCTATAGCAACCGCCATAATAATTAAAAAAGCAAAAACCCTTCTTTTTGCCCTCGCTTTTGTTATCATTCTTAATTCCTCCTTCCAAATTCTACTTTAATATCACCATCATACCGAATTCAGGCCATTTTTCGTATACACATGTCATAACCGGGCCGTTTTTTGTATAAATTGGGCCAGTTGGTTATTTAAAGGGAAAGAATGCTGGTACATTTCTACAAAATCCCGTGATTTAAACCGTGGAGTAAAAAATTCCCCGTAAGCAGTACTAAATCTTACTGCCACGGGAATTTGTTTATAAATTTAGGTAATTTATAATTCCTTCTTTCTATTACCAAGCATAAGCATGCATTCTCAATATGTAAGTTTTGGTAGTAATACAATCCTGGGCAGTTACTGTAATAGTAGCTTGGTATTCTCCATCATAATGCCTTGATTCTGTTGTCCCGCTGCTGCCGAATTCCTCGTACAGATATGTGCTATCATCACTGAGATGGATAATTTCGATAATAATTGATGCATTATCGTCTTCTGCAGCAAGCGTAAAGGACAAGGAAGGATCCAGCTCCGGATCAATGTCTAAATAATAAGTTGTTCTTGCAGCATCAAATTCCGGCGGCTCCATATTTCCGTAAACACAGCCGCTAACTGTAAGCTCACTTAAGTTGGCATTATCGGATAGTGGGGGAATTTCCGGTTCATTTGAATTTTTTGTTGACGACCTCCTCGGAGAGTGAAGGGGCCTTGTGCTCACCCTTAAAATATCACTGTAGGGGGACAAAAACCCCAGGGAATCCACTGCTCTGACTGTATAGTAGTATACCGTTCCCGGCTGCAGTCCTCTGTCTGTAAACCCTGTATAACCGGTAGTATCAATTAATTTCATTGCCTCCGGTGTAATACCTTTCTTCGAACCGTCATCTTCAATTCGGTATATCTGATACTCCTTGATACCGACTTGACTCTTGGACGCTGTCCAAGAAAATCTGATTTCTTCTTTAGTTCTATTTTTGAGTTTTAAGTTTGTTGGTGCTGAAGGATAGTCTATTGCTTCATAAGCCCCCATATCGATGACGGGAGCTTCCCCCTCGCCGGTATCTTCCACCATTTGTACATCCATCATTCTGTTGTTACCGTCCAAGTCGGTAAGGAAGGCAGGGGCCACGCTGTTGCTCCCGGCATCGATGCAGGGAGAGGAAGCGGCCAACCGCAAGTTTAGGGGAGTGCCTGAATACACATCAAATTTCCCGCCCTCAATAAAAACCGGGGCTCTATCGATATTATCCGTGCCGGCACCTTGCCATCCACCCTTGATACAGCTGTAGTTTACCTCAACAGCTGCTTCATTGGCGAATGATATCTGCCTGCTGCTCCCATCCTGCCAGATAATGCTGTTGTTGATAACCGCCTTGGCGTTTTCCCCGGCGAGTACAACTGCCGGGCCTGCGGGCTCTTCTAATGAGTAATTGCCGCTTAGGGTACAGTTGGTAATGGTAATTTCAGCTGAGCCTCCGACCTCGATGCTTCCGTGTTCCGACATCCAGGTAAAGTTGAGTGCAAAGACGGAGTTGTCGATGTTCAAAGGCACATCGCCTTGGACATAGATTGCCGCGCCTTCCTCGAATGATTGGTTTAAGCTGAAAACGCAGTTGGATATTCTTCCGGATGCAGGTTCAATTCTAACCCCGGCAAATTCACTGCCCAGCTGGTCCAGCAACTCGCCTTCATGTCTGTTGTCGTATAAATACGCTACGGCTCCTCCCATTTGGGCGTAATTACCGGTAAAAGTACAGTTCTCAATTATTCCGTCGCCTCCCGCATTGAAGATCGCGCCGCCGGAACCGTCGGTATAGTTGTTGACGAAATCGCAATTCTTGATGATCGGCGAAGCGTTATAGACATTGAGAATAGCCCCGCCCAAGCCATTTGGCACAACATTCTCCGTAAAGGTACAGTTGAAAATACCGGGTGAGCTCAACGTATTGCACAGCGATGCAGCAAAAATACCCATATTGCGTGTAAAAGTGCAGTTGGAAATGACGGGTGAGCTTTTAAACAGCGTCATACCACCGGCATAAAAGCCGCTAAAGAAGCCAAAGTCTTGTAACCGGTCCCCGCCCCCGCCTGATATACAAAGACCATCCAACATGGTTGAATTTGAAATATCCACACCTGTAATTATCGTGTAACAATCATCTTCCCATTTCCATACATGTGTGTTATGCGTTAGACCAAAAACTCCATCCGCAATGCTTAGCCAATCTTCTCCCTTGTCCCTTAAGGCCTTGTAGACAACGTATTCCCTGGCAATACTGTAAACATCCTTTGTCGTTTTGGCATCCAGCTTACCAACAAAATCATTGGGTAACGATTGTAGCAATCGGTCCGGGTCCCAATGGCCTAATGCGTCCATAATAGCGGTGAACTCCCGCTGGTCCAAGCTGGTGTAACCGAGCACACCCTTTCCTTGTTTAAACAGACTCTTGAAAGTGTCGGCGTCGAGGCTGTCATCCAGAATAAACGCGTATGCATCGCCCACGGCATCCAAAATCCTAACCTCGTCAAAGACGCTCTCTTCCTTTACTTCCCCGCTATTATCGCCCTGCAGGTCCCCGCTTAAAATTGTTTTGTTTTTTTCCAAATCCCTGCTGTTTAAATTGAAGGTGTCGGCGTCTTCATTGCCTTCAAAGCCACCATAGATACTTACACCGTTTTTAAGCATAAATGTCTTGTCCCTCGGGTTCTCCGGAATGTTTCCATGCATGTCCTTTGTGGGTTCGTATGTACCGGCGGCTATCCATATCCTGTCCCCTTGACTGGAAGCATCAATTGCATCCTGAAAGTTATTGAACGCATCTTCCCATGTGCTCCCGTTATTTTTACCCCGTGCACTACAGTCAACAAAAATGGTTGATGTTACCTTTTCTGTGGGTCCACCGGACTCTTCTGCAGACCGATTAAATAAAAAGTCAATTTCAGCAAATACGGCTGTGTATGTGGTGTTGTCGGTTACCAGCGTTTCTTCCGGCCGCACCGGATTTCCCTTGGAGTCCTGCCACTCTTTAAAATAATAGCCCGGGTCGGGAGAAGCTTTAGGAATTAAAGATTTTGACGGCATTTCTCCATAAGCGCATGACTGCTTCAAATTTCCTTTAATACTGCCGTTACTGCCTGCAACATAAGTTATTTTGGGAGCATCTTTGATCAACAGAGGAATAACAAGGGGCTCCGATGCAATATTCGTGTTGCTGTTTGTGCCCTCGTTGCTTTCCATCCATATATGCATGGAATAACTGCCTAAATCTGCTTTGGAAGAACCGATAGACGCTGTGTTTGAGTCGGCATCATAAGCCATAATACCGGTTTGATCAATGGTATAATCAATAGAGCTTTCACTCGCAGATTGTTCTAATGTACAGCGGATAAACTGGTTTTTTTGAGGAGCGTGTACATTGTGCAGAATAATCTTTTGGCCCTTGAATACTTCAAGGGCGCTCTCGTCCGCTTTAAATCTGCCCATGCGCTCCGAGTCAAAGACAGTCAGTTTAACAGTTTTTCCATTTAAACTGTACATTGTATCGGCATCAGTCAAATGGGGAGTGCTTGCAGGTATTTCCGAGCCCTTTTGCGTCTCAGATACAAAGGCTATCCTATCCGGGTCTATTACCATAGCCGGATAAACAGGTACCGGCTTGTCGATGGACATGGTAATGAACCGGATGGTATCGTCATCACCACCCGGTGCGTCCGGGATGCATTTAATTCCATATACTGAATCCTCACTTAAATTTTCATAATTACCTTCATGCCTGAGAAAATAGTCGGTAGGTCTCCGGTAGCGCTTGAAATACGCAGGATTCCCATTTAAAATGGGTGCCGGAGGAGCACCTATAATTGCTAACGTGTTTATTTCAATTCGGGAGGGTATAAAAATCCCTCCGTATTTGTCGGCATACAGAGCCTGCTTCTCAGAAGGTGAAAATATGGATTTTGCATACATATTCCTTAAATATAAATCAATAAATGAGCCTTTATAGTCATTGCTCGGCCCGTTATATATAAGAGGCAGTACCTGTCCATCTTTTTTTATTGGCTCCCGGGCCAAAAACATTAGATGTGACACTGAAAAGTCCCAGGCAATATCTTGGCCCCTGTCGTCGGTGCCATAATTGACTGTCATATAGACTCTGTTATCAGGGTCACCGTTACAGCCGGTAAGTATTACTGCCGACAAAATAATAAGAACAGATATAAATAGAAAAGCAAAAATTCTCCTTTTTGTCTTTGATTTTCTTATCATTCTTAATTCCTCCTTATATCACTATATAATCATCATACCGAATTCAGGCCGTTTTTCGTATACACATGTCATAACCGGGCCGTTTTTTGTCAAAACTGGGTCATATGGCTATTGAATGGAAGCTTTTGCCAAGGGTCAATTATCTCGGTTCCTTTGACACGTATCTGAAGCTAAAAAACAATTTTCCGGATGCAAAAAAGGCCAGGGGTTTCATCCTGTATGGCAAAATCTCCTGGCCGTTAACAATTACTTGATTACCCGCCTTAGTTTTACTGTTACAAAATTGTCCCTGCGTCTCTTTTACCAACCGAGCGCTCTAAGCAGCTTCAAGATAGTCGCCAGGGCTTCGGCCCTGGTGATTGGCGCATTGGGCTGGAGAGTCCCGTCCGAATAACCCGTCAGCACTCCACTGGAAACCGCCTTTTTTGCCCAATCCGGTACGTCGGCAGAATCTGTGAATTGCGAAAGGTCGACCGGTTCGTAATCCGGTAAGCGATTGAGCATGTTGCTGACCATTGCTGCCGCTTCGATCCTGGTGATTATGGCATCGCCGGCAAAATCATCGGGTGTCCTTCCGGTTGTCAATCCGCTGGATAGTGCCCCGGCAATAAAGTCCCGGGCCCAGCCGGGAACGCCTTTCATGCCTGCCAGAACCGCATCGGATTGCTGTCCCTGGGGAAGCAATATGCCGTAGAGCTTCTGCTCATCCTCAGGCATGCAGCCAAGGGTCCTCGCTAGGATTGCCGTAAACTCGGCTCTGGTGATGTTCTGGTCAGGGCCAGCCATGCGGTCGATGCTGTCAGGATCATCGGGGTTTGGGTATCCTTCGATCAGGGCAAGGCCGTTCATTCTGTTGACGACATCCTCGGACCAGTGACCGGAAATGTCGCTGAAACGGGGTTGTTTGACTGCAAACATCGCCGTATAGCAGTTTGCGTAACCCCCGTCATTCTTTACCATGACCGAATCATCCGCTTGGGTATAGCTGGCGAGGGCAACCCATTTTTCAAATCTATCGTTCCAGTAATAAACCCGCTGTTGCAGCCCCTTTACTTTTGCTTGGGCAAGTTTATCCTTATCGGGCGCCGGCGCAACGAAGCTTGCACCGGGATCGGCAATCATAGTCACCTGCTCCACAAGTGGGACATGACCGGGCCACCTAGCAACAAAAGCATGGCTGGATACATCTGCTACCGAAGGGGTTGGAGTGACCCTCGAATGACTGCTTCTGCGGCCATGGCTGCCATTGTTAGTGTTCTCCGCCCACCGGGCGTACAGCGTGACGTTGGCCGTTCCCATGGGGAAGGTCTCCCCAGCCTGGTAGGTTGACCCGCTTCCGTTCGCCGCCGTGTTCCATCCGGCGAAGGTGTAGCCTTCTTTTGTCAGGCTGCCGGTGTTGCCCAGAACCGTTACTTCTGCTCCTTCTTCATGGCTGCTGTTGTCTACCGGAACATCTCCTTGGTCGTTACCGTTGCCGTCATAGGTCACGGTGTAGGTAGGGAGGTAACGTTTTACCGTAACACGGTCTTCATGTTCCCCGTCAGCGTAAGCCACATAGGGTATGCCCGAATCCATAAAGAGGGATATGGTGGAATAATCTGTGACCCAACCTACGTTTTCGCCGCCCACCGGCTGCCACCCGTTTACCGGGTCATATACCGATGCCACTACGGATTCGCTGTCGTCCTGATAGGCCACGTAGGGTGTGTCCCCGTCCACAAAGAGAGATATGGAGGATTGCTGCACGCCCGCGCCGGGTATTCCACCCAGGGTCTGCCAATCTCCGGAACTGTCCTGATAGCGAACCACGATATTGCCATTGTCCTGATATGCTACAAAGGGCGTACCTCCGGATATAAAAAGGGATACAGTAGAGTAGGCTCCAGTCGGAATGTTAATTGAGGCCTCATCTTGCCAGGTGCCGGAGTCATAGCTGCTCACAACAACTTCATCATCATCATTCTGATAGGCCACGTAATGGGTACCCTCTTCGTCCACAAAAAGAGAGATTGAGGATGGCGCCCAAGAAGTACTTGAATATACATTCCCCAAGGGCTGCCATCCAATTTCGGGATTATATACACTCGCGCTGACACTGGAATCAGGAGGGGCGCTCACAGGATACTCATAGGCCACGTATGGTTTGCCCTGGTCTGTGAAGAGGGAGATGGATGTGTAGGCAGTTCCACCATCCACAGGAGCCCCGCCATACAAATCCCAGTTTCCGGTGCCGTGGTTATACACCTTCTCTACGACAGAGCCGCCGTCATCCTGATAGGCTATATAAGGCATACCTTCATCCACGGAAAGAGAAACGGAACAACACGCTAAGTCATGTGAACTGTCGACCACACCACCCACCTGCCGCCAGCTTCCATTTCTGTACTCGCTGACTACAATGCTGCCGTCGGTGTCCTGATAGGCCGCGTAAGGGGTTCCCTGGTCCACGAAAAGCGAAACGGAGGTTACCTGCGGTCTGCTATCATCAGTAACTACCGGATTATCTGAAAAACCCGGACTGCCGACCGGTTGCCAGCCAGCAGATGCCGCAGCAGGCAGAACAGCCATCACCATCAGGACAACCAGGACCGTAAACAAGCAGCGTTTTTTCCTCGTTATTTTAAACAACTCCTTTCAAATCCGGCTATTTGATGCCAGGTCTTATTTAATTCTGACTCTTTTACCGGAAAACTAATTTGGCTAATTTCTATAGTATCCATTCTATCTTATAAGCCAAATTGTTTTTACATACATGTCATAACTGGGCCGTTTTTTGTATAAATTGGGACACATCGCTATCGGAACGGTGTTATAAATTTGACTTAAGCTGTTGAAATACCGTTTTTTACCTGTTACTATTAAGTGGTAATCAATAATTTTGCGGAAGGCGGTGAGATAATGTTTCAAAGCAAAAAAATAAAACCGGCGGCTCTCATACCAGCGGCTTTGTTCCTGATTTCCGTTATTTTGTTTTTAATCCTTGCTGCGTATATCTCCGCCCACCCGTACATCAGCCGGGGAGTTACAGACATATCAGACAAGTGGCAGTATCATACTGACGCCGATCCTGTGCCGAAACCCATAGAACTGCCTGGCGGCACCAAAGGCATATACTTAAACGAAAACTGGTATCTGACCTATACACTCCCGGATATCGGGCAGAATGCCGCCATCTTGTTCCGCTCAGATTATTTGAGAGTTATCGCCTCGCTTGACGGGGAGGAAATCTATCGCTACGGCTATGGGGAATCCGTCTTCTCCACACCGGGGAAGAAGCTGATTATGATTCCGCTGCCCGATGAGTACGCGGGCAAAGAAATGACGCTGACGCTGACCCCGACGATGAATCTGCGGGCTTACGGCATTTATATGGGCGATGAGGCGTCGCTTCTGTCCATGACCGTGCGCGATATGCTACCATCGTTTGTGCTCGGTACGGCGGTGCTGCTGCTGGGGCTTGCACTGCTTACCGTATACTTCATGCAGAGAAGTAAGAATCAAGCGGTCGCAGCAGACTTCTGGTTCGGGATTTTCGTTGTTTTGGTCGCCGTGTTTATACCCAGCAAGAGCTTTTTGCTTTTAATGCTGCTCGACCCTGTTTCGGCGTCCGTAATGCCGATGGTCGTGTCCTTTTTGCTGCCCTGCGCCGTTTTGTTGTTTGCCCGCGCTTCCTGTCCGAGGTTTAAGGTTCCGCTTTTGATTGCCTTAGCTATACATATCACCGGTTATCTGCCGACCTCGCTTATGCAGCTTTTAAGCCCCAATCCGCCTACCGAACTTCTGGCGGTTTTCGTTTTTCTCGTCCCGGCCTACTATACGCTGGTCGTTATTGCTTTTGCCTATGAAATACGCAGCGGTAAAAAGGATTATCGAAGACTGACATGGTCCGGTTTGCTGATTGTAGGGATGTTTATTATCGACAGGGTCAACAGCCTTATGGGCAACCCGCTGCATTTGAAGGATGTGGAGCAGTTCACCAAGTTCGGGCTTGTCATTTTTATTGCTGTCGAAGTAATCGGGCGCGTCAGAGAATACTATAAAGCCTCAGCACAGCTTCTAGCGGACTATCAGGCGTCACAAGTCAAAAACAAGCTTGCCCTTGAACACTTTGACGATGTTAAGCAATATATGCAGGAAGTCTATACCCTCAACCACGACATCCATCATCACTTCGGAGCCCTTGGGCACCTGCTGGAGCAGGGCGACCTGTCCCGGGCCCGCGAATATTTAGCCCAGCTTATAGGAGATTATTCGCTGGACAGGCAAATAGTTTATTCAAAAAATCAACTTCTCAACTATATTATCGGGTATACAGTCAAACAGGCCAAAGCAAAGGATTTCCGCTTTAAACATGACATTAACCTGCCGGAAAGCGTATGCATAAGCGACAGCGACTTTTACAGCTTGTTCATCAATATCATCGATAACGCCGTTGAGGCCTGTGAGGCGGTGAAGGACGCCGATAACAGGAGCATTGAGCTTGCCTGCAATATGAAAAACGGCTTTATGCACGTTTCATGCAAAAACAGCAAGGAAAACGACGTAATAACAGAGGACGGAAAATACCTCTCAACAAAGTCCTATGATACAAAGCACGGGTTGGGTATAGGTATCATTGGAGGTATCGTGGAAAAATACAACGGCGTCATGGACGTTGAATATAACGCCGGCTGGTTTTCAATAAAGCTGGTGGTAAAAGCGGAATAAGGCGAGCGTGCCGTAAACCACACATCTCGCCTTAAAATCTGTCCTTGCCGAGGAAGTTAATAAACGCCCTTTTGGCGTCGGGGTAACAGGCCTTGCTGATGGGGATGGTTTGTCCCGTCGCGATGGTAAATTTCGTCCTCGTAATCTGGGACACATGGTTTAAGTTGACTAGAAAGCTCTTATGGCAGGATATAAAGCTGCTTGAGGGTAGCTGGTTTGCAAACTGGCTCAGCGAGCCGTATGTTTCGTAATTTTTGCTTTTTGCTGTAATTATGACTTTTCTGCCCTTCGATTCCAGATACACGATATCTTTAAACGGAATGCGACTGACCGAGCCGCTTACTCTTATGTCGAGATAGTTTTTCTCGAATCTTCTTTCGAGGTCGTACATCAGGACACCTGCGAGCTTTTCCTTATCAACGGGCTTTAGTATATAATGGAGTGCATGCACGTCGTAGCCCTCGAAAACAAAGTTTGGGGAGCTTGTGATAAAAACGATACTGACGTCCTTATCTTTTTCACGTATCCGATGTGCTGCCTCTACGCCGCTCAGTTCATCCATTATAATATCGAGGAAAAGAATATCGAATTTTTTGCCTTGTCTCACAATGGCGTCCGCTATGTCCTCTCCGGACGAAAATCGGGTAACGTCATGACCGGCCTCCTGCTCCTCAAGTGCATGGTCGATAAGAGCACACAAATTATTCAGCTGTTTAATATCATCGTCGCACACTGCAACCTTGTATCGGCTCATGTACACCTCCGGGAGTCAGGACCACAGGAATAACCGCCGCCAACCCCATTTTTTTACTGATTATACCAAAGAATACGGTTTTCATCAATAAACGGCCATGTCTTCATCCGTTATTCCATCAGAAACATCGCCGGACAACGGCATTACCCGAATGGGGATGATAATGTATCCAAACGGTGGTCAGAATAGCGCTATAAAAGCTATCTGCGGACTATGAGACCAAGCAGGGAATTTTAAAGGTGGAAATTATCTGCAATGGCATGGGCATACTGAACATCTCTGAGCTAACAGATGAAATGCTACGAAAAACAGACAGACAGCGTAGCCATTTGGCTGCACCGTCTTCTGAAAATTAAAACTTTCTTATGGCATGCCCCCATTTGAGGAGGCTCTTCCATATTCTTTGAATTATGAACATATTATCCCTGACCTTTTTTACGAAACCCCTGCAACCCTGTTCCTAAGGGCATAAAAGAGCTTGTCTTCCGGAAACTCCGGCCTGATCTTATGTAGTTGCTTCAGGGCAATTTCCGCTCCATAATCCATTCCCTGACATCCTGCCAGCAGTATCAAGTCACCCGATTGCACCCTTGATAAGGCATGGGCGATGGCATCGGGCAGTTCGTCAAATAAAATGACCTTTATACCCTCCCGTTTCATTACCTCCAAAAAAACCTCCAGTTCTTCGGGAGTGACACGGTCCTTGTCGGTGACATGGGAAACGCTCTTAGTGGCAATAATATCCTTAAAGCCCAGCTTGGAAGACCATTCGGCAATAGCCTCGGAGTTTTCCCTGTTGACTGTGGGGCCACGCTCTCCCCTTATGGCATAAACAATGTGCAGCCTTTCGTAATCCATATATTTCATGGTTCCCAGGGTTACATTAATATTGCCGCTGTTGGCAAAATGGTCGTCTATAATTTTTATATCATCTTCAAATATAAGCATAAAACGCCTTTCCACACCTTCGAAAAACTTCAGGGACTTTTGTATTACCGGAATGGGTACACCACATAATAGTCCAATGGTAATGGCTACCGTTGAATTATATACCGAGTGCAAGCCTGCCACCGACAATTCAATGGGGAATTCACATGGCTGCCACTCAACGTCTTTGGTTTTTATGGGCTTAATGATTTCAAAGGTGAACTTGGCACGACCGGTGGTTAAGTCCAAACCCTTTATGCAAATATGTCCCTCTTTACTTTCGGCTCCAAAGGTTATGGTCTGCGCTTTGGTTTCTTTTACCAATGCTGCGGCGTGAGGGCAATCCAGATTTAGTACCGCTATACAATCCTGACCGGCATTCCTTATCAATGCCGACTTGGCCTGGGCATATTCTTTAAAAGAACCGTGCAAATCAATATGCTCCCGGCTTATATTGTTTAAGGTAACGATATCATAATCCACATTGTCCACCCTATGCATATCCAAAGCAACCGAGGATACCTCCATGGTCACATGGCTAACATTGCAATCGGCCATCTGCCTTAAATGGTGCTGCAGGTCGAGGGATTCAGGAGTGGTGAGCTCGGAGGGTATCAATGTATCCTCATATTTAACGGCTACCGTACCAATAAGACCTGTCTTAAAGCCGTTGTTCTCTAAAATGGCATTGGTCATGAATGAGGTGGTTGTTTTACCGTTGGTGGCAGTAATGCCGATCATTTTCAACTCCTTAGAAGGGTTTCGATAGTACTCGGCACCTAATAGCGCTAACGCCCTTCGACTATCCTTCACAAGGTACTGGGGAATAGAGACGCTTTCCTGAAATTCCTCAACAATGGCTGCCACTGCTCCATTTTCCGCCGCTTCATGCAGATATTTGTGCCCATCTGTCTTAAATCCACGGACACATACGAAGAGATGACCCTCGGACACGTTTTTCGAGTGATAGGATATCCCTGAGACGATAACGTCTTTATCATCTGTAACTCCAAGGATTTCTATAGATTTCAGCAGCTCCTTCAGGTTAATCATTAGTAATTCCCTCCCGGTTTCCTCCTGCTTTTTAGTGAACTTTTCTTCTTAACAGCCTGTTATACGCCTTTGTACCCAGCGTCCTGCAAAACGCCCAAGCCGGTCTTGTATCATTCCAGTCCCAAATGGCATAGGCCTTTGGTTTGAATAAAGAAACAAGTATTTCTCTTAGTGTAAGCTGACGGGTCTTTAAATAACCTCTAATGGCCAACAAATCTTCATAGGCACACCAGAATACCCGGTTGGTATCTGTGGTTATGGCCTTGGGCTCCAACGGTGCTCCCGTCAACTCCCGGTAAGTAATATACGGAATATTCAGGCCAATCTTATACAGTAAGCTGTTGAAGTTGGTAATTCTTACATTGACTTCTATTAGATAAAACTCCCCTGTCTGTGCATCCTTTTTGAACTCAATCTCGGCAAAGCCTTTGTACTTAATGGATTCAAAGAATTTTGCCCCTATTTCGTATAACTCAGGTACGTATTTTTGCCCGGCATAAACAGAAGCTCCATAGTTAATGGGGTACTGCCTGTACTTCTGACAGGTAGCCCAATGAGTTACCTTTGAATCCTGGTCTAAATATGCATCAAAGGTATACATATGGTCGTCAAAACCCGGAACAATCCGCTGCACAACAACCTCGAAGCCTGCATTATTCGCATCGGCCAGAGCTTTCTTCAGTTCTTCCTTATTGTTTGCTATGAACAGTTTTTTTCTGAAGTATGCCACAAATGATGCCGAGTCTGTTGGTTTTACCAGGCAAGGAAATCTTATCATGCTTTCTACTTTTTCCAGGAAATTCTCTTCATCAATTCTAACAGTCTCGGGCACTCTTATACCTTTTTCCATTGCCAGCCTGTGTAGTACTTCTTTATTCATAAGCTTTGTATAAAGGCCTGGCTCTGTCTGGGGAATAAGGTAGAATTCCTTTAATTCCTCCAGGTGTGCATCTACAATTTCCACGTATGAATCGTGACACGGGATAAGAACCGGAGGAGAAGTTTGCTTTTTGGCATAATCCTTCAAAAAAGCAATGAATTCTTCAGGGCTTTCTTTATAGTGAGGGGAAATCAGTTTTTCGCTGCAATATTTTGACTGAGCACCATATCGATAACGGTCGGAATAATCCACCGCCACCGTATAAATCCCGTTGACTCCAAGACAACGTATTGTGCTTAACCCGATATAATAATTACTTCCCAGGATTACCGCTTTATTGTCCAACTGTTGTTACCTCCCCCGCTTGTCCCATTACAGCCTGACCTCATACCAGCTCTTGGTGTCGGTATTTCCCTCTGCCATATTTTTTTTGAAGGTGGCTTTGGGCCATTTCTTTTTTATATAATCCAACTCTTCATCGGACAGCCTTAATTCTCTGGCACGCACTCCGTCCTTTTCAAAAGAATCCCATAAAAAGTCTTCCAGTTTCCTAACGGCATTTTCCTCCAATACAATCCCCCCTGCCAACTATTCTTATATCTGTTTTTAGAATTCTATCCTTATTTTTCCTTAGTCAAACAAGTTTTTAAAACATATCGTCCTTGTGGGTATTTTATCACCTTGCCTGTAATCTTTCAATAGATTTTGACGCTCAGCGCCACAAGCCGCTGCATTGATTTCAGCGCATATTGACATCAAAAAGAGCCCCCCTGCCAGGAGACTGCTGAAAAACTACGCTTTTTTGCTTGTCATTCTGAAACGCAGTTGAAGAATCTAATGCTTTCAATAACTTAAAGATCCTTCGCTGTCGCTCAGGATGACAAAAAGGGACTTTTTCAGTGGCCTCCCTGCCAGAGAGGCTCTCATTACACTTAACCCTGCACATCAACTCTTGGCGCCTTATTACCGGCCGGTTTGCCCGTCAGTTAATGTTCCTGATTAACGCTCACCACCGGAACGGTTTCCTATTCCAGATCATATATATTAAGCTTTTTGTCTCCCAGCCTGGATGCATCAACCCTGTCTTCCATATCCCGTGGGACAGTAACCGTATTGGGATTCCCATCGCTGATATATCTGTCATGGGGATTATCATCAAAGTGTTCAATCCAATCATACATACCGGTACTTATTGTGGGATCGTCGGTAGCTCTTATTCTGGGTGTCCTTTGCGGGTTAAACTTCCCATCCACCGGAGAAGGCGCCGGGTTGGAACCCACTAACAGAACCACATCGTTTTGGTACTTAACCCCTTCATATACACCTTCATATACATACTCCCTGTACTGCTCCTTCGAATTTGCACCATAGGGCAACGCCAGAGTATTCACTTTGTAATCAGGCAGGTATTTTCCCGTCTCGGCCGCCATTTTCCCCAATTGGAACTGAACGCCGTCGGCATCAAGAGTTCCAAGATTTGCATGCCCGTAAGTATGGTTGCCTATATCCATACCCTTTTCCACCAGGTACTTAAACTTATATTCCACCAGCTCTTTCTGCCGGAAGGGAATGGGATAATAAACAAAGAAAGTAGCTTCAAGGCCAAAATCCGGATGTTTCTGGTGAAAATTCTCCAGTATCCCCACCGCGCTCTTTGGATCTACTTCAAGCCTGCCGTCCTTTTCAATGATATTGAACTGTCCCTGGGTCCCGTCGTCAAAGGTAAGCACCACCGGGGTGTATCCGGCTTCAACATTAATGTTGTTGGAAACATAATCGCCCAGGCTTACAAGGCGATAGCCCTTATCGTACAGCACTTCCAGGTCCTTCTCAAAATTATCCCACCGTCGGGACCATTGGCCTTCGCTGTCTCCAATCACATGATACATAAGTATCATTATCTTCCCGGCTTCATTGGGTTTTACGGCCTGCAGGTCAATCTCCTCCTGCTGATCATTCCCCTGGGGCTGCTGTTCTTCATTGCCCGGCGTGCCGGACTGCGGAACATCTTCGCCGGTACCCGGCGTCGGGGTATCCACCGGCTGGGGAGGAGCAGTGCAGGCTGCTGCAATAAGTAATAACGACAAAATAATTAGTATTACTGTTGTAGATTTAATCATTCAATCACTCCAGGATATATAGTCTATTGCCTATTAAGATTATACATTACAGCCGTTTCAATAGCCATCTGTAAATAATGGTCAATCTGTACAACAGACACAAGAACCGTCCCCGTGCCTGTCCCCTATTTGCTGCCAAAGGGGCAGACCCTCATACATATTCCACATACCGAACCCCTTCCAATATGCCTGTAGCTGTCGTGCATATGAACACTGCAGGCATGGGCGTCCACCATCTGTTCCCTTTGCATACCGGCTTCCCAGTTGACTCCATGCAGCGCCATGGCTGGACAGCTTGTTACGCATAATTTACAATTACCGCAGCTGCCCTCTGTTACCGGCTGGCCATAGGGCAGCTCCATATCGGTCAGGACAGTGCCCATCCGTATCCTTGGGCCGTATTCGGGGGTAACAAGAAGACCGCTTTTCCCGATCCAGCCCAGCCCTGCCCGGGTGGCAGCCGTCTTATGCTGAAAAACGGATGAATATTTTTCCTGTTCTGTGGCAACCGTCTGGGACGCAGGCACCGCAAAGGCTTTTTGCCCCCATTCCTGCAAAAGCAAAACGCAGCGCAGCGTAATCTGGTCAATAAGGAAATTCACCGAGCGATAATGATGGAAATAGGTATGGGTAGGCCGGCCGGATATTTCATCAACGATGAAATCGGATAATCTGACCATCACCGTTATTGCACTTTTTAAGGTTTTTTTGCTGTCGGGCAGAAGGTCTCCCACGTAGGAAAACCCGGTTTTACTGGCTCCCAGGCCAATTAAAAATTTTTCCAGTTCAGCAACCTTTTTATCCAATCTATCCACCTCCATACCAAAATTATATCACAGTAAAACATGGCTACCGAACAAGATATGAAGGTTCACGCCCTGTTTAAAATTCCATAAAAATACATGGAATGATTGTGATGGTTTAACATTAAACTATAATTATATGCATGGCTTATAATATGTATTCATAAAACCATAAAAAACTAACATATTTTTTGCCCTTCGGGGTAAAATTAATTACACAATACTAATTTTATAAATTAAAAAATCGCTTAAAGGAGGTAATTTACATGGCAGCAGGACAACAAACCCCGGGCAAAAAGCTTGTACAGAAAGCACATCCTGCCCTTGATAATATGAAATATGAAATAGCAAGCCAGTTTAATCTTCCCGTACATCAGGGTTCTGAGGATTACTGGGGAGGCCTCTCTTCGCGGGACTGCGGCAGAGTAGGCGGTGAAATGGTAAAGAGAATGATAACCATGGCCGAAAACCAATTGTCAGGTCAATAATATATCCTTAAAAGAGAAGCTCCGGACAGGACTTCTCTTTTTAATTGGCAGGCGTTGTAGTATAATGTCCTGGGAGGCGATTATATGGTCTACAGAGGTACCGAGGAGCTTGCCGAAAATAAGCTTATTCTCCTTTTTCTATTATCAGAGATTAAGTCACCGCTGACCAAGAATCAGATTACACAGATTGTCATGGAAAACAGCCTGATGAACTATTTTTCCATGCAGCATTTCCTCAGCCAACTGGTAGATAAAGGCTTGGTTAAACATTATCAAGACATGGGGAAGCACCTTTATCTCATACAGGATCAGGGGCTGGATGTGCTGAAGCTCTTCTCTGCCAGAATCCCAGCCAAACTGAAAGAAGATTTGCTGGAATACTTTTCGGAAAAAGGACTGCTGTTTAAGAAGGAGCCCAATGCTCAAAGCAGTTATGTTATGGAAGACCAGGATACATATACGGTATGTTTGAGGCTTGCGAAAAAACGCAGTACGGTTCTGGACGCCAGGATCAAGGCTTCCTCGGAAGAGGATGCAAGGAAAATCTGCCAGAACTGGAATGCCAATGCCGAGACCCTTTATGAGGATATTGTAAAGATTTTAATGGAGGGCCCGAAGGATTAGCCCATGGCCAGAACAGATGCAGGCTCAACTCCGGTTGATACGGTTCTTGTCACCAATCCTGTATTCAAGTCTACCTTATACAGGCAATTATCTATCATGCATACAACGTGCAGGTACTCCCCATTGCTTCCCAGAGATTGGCTTACAGGCATCCTTCCCAGTTCTACTATCCTTTGGACAGCAAAACTGTCACTGTCTATTATAGTCAGCCGGTTGTCTACGGCGTCCACCGTATATATTCTTCCCATACTTTCATGATATAACAAATTAACAGGCATGGTCCCAAGTTTTACATATTTGCACCTTTTACCCGAGTGAATATTATATTCCATCAGGCAATTATTTTCCTGTCTTTCATGGGATTGAACTATAATATACAGCCTTTGCCCCGCATTGTCACAGCACATATCCACCGGGTAACCGCCCACCCTCAGACAATCCAACTTATCCATTGACAGGGCATCAATGACCGAGATATACTCACTTCCCGTATTTACTATATAAAGACGCTTATTCCTCTGGTCAAGCACCATTGACTGAGGCATTATCCCACATGGTATCTGGCCTATTATCTCCTGAATCTGCAAATCAATAACCGATACGCTGTCGGAATCGTAATTGGTGACGTATGCCCTGTTCTTGTATTCAAGAACCTTTATTTGATTGGGATGGCTGCCTGCAAAAATAGTGTTTATAACCTCCCGGGAGTTCAGATCGATTATGGAAAGGCTGTCATCGTATATATTGACCACCAGAAGCTGGTTTTCGTCCGGCCGGTGGTACAAATATCCGGGACCAACCATGGGCCCTCTTGCAAAGTGATTTACATTAATCAGCTTGGTGCCTGCAGGCATTAGCAGTACCCTGAATACTTCCCGGTACGTTTCATTCTCATATGCAGTTATACTGTCATCTCCCATATTTGCCACAAGTACAATGCCTCTATCCTTCATTCCCACACCCCCAAAATATCTATAATCATACTATGCGGAAGGCTTTGCATAGGTGTAATAATTGGAACCCGTAAAGTTAAAAGCCCCCCGAATACTCGGAGGGCCTTTATATAAACAGCCGGCTTCAGACTCAGGTCGGATTTCCCCAATATTGCCTGAAACCGTACCGTCGGACCTTTTTCTAAATATAAGTATATTTCTTATTAATTACATTATAACCACAGTTTGTTTTTCTAAACAACTACTTTAAGTTTTTTACTAAACAAAGCCGCCGCAGGTCACCGGGCAGCAACTGATACTACCTGCCCTTACTGTGTCTTGAGTCCAGTTCCCGGTAAACTTCCTTGTATTCTATCCCTTTTTGCAGCATCAGAACGGTTATATGGTATAAAAGGTCGGCTATCTCATATATGGTTTCCTGCTTTCCGGGGTTTTTGGCCCCTATAATTACCTCGGCCGCCTCCTCCCCGATTTTCTTCAATATTTTATCCATCCCCGTATCCAACAGATAGTTGGTATACGATCCCTCCCTGGGGTTTTTGCTCCTGTCTTCCACAATCCTGTACAGAGAATCCAATACATCTCTGTCCATTGGTACCGTGCTGCACTGTGCTCCGCTGATATCCCTGTAAAAGCAGGACTTGCTGCCGGTATGACAAGCCGCACCCTGCTGGTCCACCAAAAGCAGCAGGGCATCCATGTCACAGTCAACGCTTATCTTTCCCACCCTCTGC
Organism: Clostridium thermobutyricum; assembly: GCA_016841565.1. Taxonomy (GTDB): domain Bacteria; phylum Bacillota; class Clostridia; order Ch29; family Ch29; genus JAENYX01. The sequence goes on from JAENYX010000010.1 coordinate 45,535, forward strand.
ACATTGCCCGAGGTCTCTCCTTTGTTCCACAGCCTCTGCCGGCTGCGGCTGTAAAACCAGGTGGTTCCTGTTTCCAATGTCCTTTCCAGAGCCTCATTATTCATATAGGCCATCATAAGAACCTGGCCGGTATGCATGTCCTGGACAATAGCCGGAATTAGTCCCATATGGTCAAATTTTAATCCTTTCACAACCGATTGTATCATTTTCTGACCGGCACGCCCCTTCCGTCAAGATATTCCTTTAACTCCGATACCGTAAGCTGCTTATAATGAAACAAAGATGCCGCAAGCACTGCATCTGCTTCCCCCCGGGTCAGGGCCATAAAGAAATCCTCTTTTTTACCCGCTCCACCCGAAGCAATAACCGGTATGTTCACCTGTCCTGCCACACTGCGGGTAAGCTCTAAATCATATCCGTCCTTTGTTCCGTCCCTGTCCATGCTCGTAAGCAGTATTTCCCCGGCTCCAAGAGCCTCTGCCTCGCTCACCCAATCCAATACATCCTTACCGGTGTTTATCCTGCCTCCGTTAATGTACACATCCCATCCACCCGATTGCCTGGAGCGGGCGTCCACCGCCACAACAATGCACTGGCTGCCGAATTTTCTGGCGGCCTGGGTTATCAACCGGGGGTTCCTGACGGCTGCCGAGTTCAAAGATACTTTATCGGCCCCACTCATCAGAATGTCACGTATGTCCTCAAGACACCTTATTCCGCCTCCCACCGTCAGGGGGATAAACACCTGCCGGGCAGTCCTTTCAACCACCTGGGTCATAATATTCCTTCCCTCGGAGGAGGCAGTTATATCAAGAAATACCAGCTCATCAGCCCCGCTTTTGTTGTAGTAGGCGGCTATTTCCACAGGGTCTCCGGCATCCCTGAGGTTGACAAAATTAACTCCCTTTACCACCCGTCCCTTATTAACGTCAAGGCAGGGTATAATCCTTTTTGTAAGCATCAGCCTTCCTCCTTAAGTACTTCCAGGGCTTCATTTAAGTCAATACGGCCAGAATACAGGGCTTTACCGACAACGGCACCGGCTGCCCCCATTTGCCTTAATCTGATTATATGGTCCAATTGACTGATACCCCCCGAGGCTATCACTTCCAGCGAAGTGTTCTCAAGCATTTGACCTATGCTTGAAAAGTTAGGTCCGGTGAGCATACCGTCCCGCCATATATCGGTAAGTATTATTGTCTCCACTCCCAGCCCTTCCATCTGCTGTGCAAATGTCAGCGCGTTTATATTGCTTGTCTGCTGCCAGCCCTCCACCGCCACCAGTCCGTCCCGGGCATCTATACCCACCACTATTCTGGAAGGGTACTTTTTTACAGCCTGTTGTAACAAATCCCGGTCCTTAAGCGCAGCGGTTGAAAGTATTACTCTGTGTACTCCTGAACTTAACAGGTTTTCTATTGTATAAAGATCCCGTATGCCTCCGCCAAGTTGAACCGGGATTTTGACACTCTTAATAATCTCCTCTACCTCTCTTATGTTTGAAAGCCTGCCTTTAATTGCCCCGTTCAGGTCCACCACGTGAAGATGGGTTGCCCCCATACTCTCCCATTTAACGGCAGCTTTGACCGGAATCTGGCTGTATACGGTGGCTTTGCTCATATCACCCTGCTTCAGCCTTACACATTTACCATCCTTTATATCTATGGCAGGATATATAATCATTAAATCATCTCCCCAAAGCTTTTATATATCTGCAGCCCGTTGTCCCCGCTTTTTTCGGGGTGAAACTGCACGGCAAAAACCCTGCCCCCGTATACAACAGCCGGCACCTTCACTCCATAATCACAGACAGCGCATACCGTATGCTCCCGGACCACTTTGGCATAGTAGGAATGCACAAAATACATATAGCTTCCCTCCCGGGTGCCGTCAAGTATGGGGCACCGGCGTACCATATCAAGGGAGTTCCATCCCATATGGGGTATTTTCACATGACCCGGAAGCCTTTGTATTTCCCCGCTTAGTATTCCCAACCCTGCCCTTGTTTCAACCTCGGTACTCCTGTCAAACAGCAGTTGCATGCCAAGACATATGCCAAGCAGAGGTCTCTCCCTATTAACTGTTTCCCGGATTGCCGCAGCCAGACCTTTTTGCTCAAGAGCATCCATGGCATCCGGAAATGCTCCCACTCCGGGGAGTATCACCTTATGGGCAGATATAACCAGCTCGGGTTTATCGGTAATTACCGCCTGGAAGCCCTGGGACTCCACAGCCCTCTTAACACTCGTCAGATTTCCCATTCCGTAATCAATTATGGCTATCAAACAGTCATCCCCTTTACAAAACACCCTTTGTGGACAATACCCCTTGAATCCTTCTGTCTACTGAGGTTGCCTGGTCCAGAGCCCTTCCCAGGCCTTTGAACAGGCTCTCTGCAATATGATGGTTGTTGCTTCCATAAAGCAGACTTATGTGCAGCGTCAGCCCCCCATGCACCGAAACAGCCCTCATGAATTCTTTAATAAGCTCCAGCTCAAAATCCCCTGTCCTTTGACCGGTAAATTTGACATCATAGTGCAAATAGGGTCTTCCGCTTATATCCACCGCCACCCTGGACAAGCTTTCATCCATGGGGGTAAACACGGCGGAATACCTTGTAATTCCCTTTTTGTCCTCCAGTGCCGTCAGGAGGGCTTGTCCCAGGACAATGCCGGTATCTTCAACGGTATGGTGAAAATCCACCCGGGTATCCCCCCTTGCATAAACCTGCAAATCAATAAATCCATGACGGCAGAGCAACTCCAGCATATGGTCGAAAAAACCAATGCCGGTGTCTATCTTGGCCTCACCGCTCCCGTCAAGGTTCAACATCACCCGAACCTGAGACTCTGATGTCTTTCTTTCAATTTGGGCCTTCCTCATGAATACACCTCCCTGATACACTCTTTTAGCTCCCTGATAAAGACCCTGTTTTGCCCGGGAGGGCAGACTGTAACCCTGAGACAATCCTCCAGTACCCCCCGGCCAAACTTTCTGGTCAGTATTCCCCTTTCCAGCAGCTTGCTCCATACCCGGTGTGCTTCCTTCATCCTCAGAAGAACAAAATTTCCCTGGGTAGGAAATACCGTAATGACTTCTATGCAGCTTAAGCTGTTTATAAAATCCTCCCTTGCCTTAATAAATGTATCAAGCCATTTGTCAATGCTTTCCCGGTTTTCTAGAACTATGCAGGCCGCATTTTGAGAAAAGGAACCCACATTATAGGGTACCTTGACCCTGCTTAAATACTCCATAATACGGTCGCCTGCCGCAAGGTAACCTACCCTTAACCCCCCTATGGCCATGGCCTTTGAAAGTGTCCTTAGAACTATAAGGTTGTCATACCTTTGTATCCAGTCAATTACCGTACGGCCGTAAAACTCATAATAGGCTTCGTCCACCACAACAATACCCGGGCTTTCTTCAATCACCTCTTTAATCTGTCCGGGGGACAGTACTGTGCCGGTGGGGTTGTTGGGATTGCACAAAAAAACTATTTTTGCTTTTTCCCTTGATGCAGTCTCAGTTATCTGATGTATATCTATGTTGAAGCCGGCATGGGTATCCAACTCCGCCACTACTCCCCCGGCAAGGCTTACAAAAAAACCATACATGGAAAAGGTAGGCTGGGGAATTACCGTCTTATCCCCGGGGCCGATAAAAATATTAACCACATAATTGATAAGCTCATCCGAACCGTTACCCACCATCAGATTTTTGCCCGGCACCCGGGTATAGTCACAGAGAAGCTTCCTAAGCTTTGTACTGTCCGAATCGGGATACCTTTGAAAAGGAAAATCCTTCATGCCCCTGGCTATCGCGGCCCGTATATCCTCCGGGAGGCCCCACTCGTTTTCATTGGCATCCATCTTTATTGTACAGGCCGGCCCTGACTCGGGATAGCTCTTTAACTCCACTACTTCCTTTCGTACAAGTTGGTCAATCATTTATGTCACACCTCACCCGTACCGCCCGGCCGTGGGCCGTGAGACCTTCGGCATCCGACAGTACCGTAATATCCTCGGCTGCCTGCATTAGTGCATCATGGGAGTAATATATAAGATTGGTTTTTTTCATAAACTGCTCCACGCCAAGGGGTGAGAAAAACCGGGCAGTGCCCCCTGTGGGAAGCACATGGTTGGGGCCGGCCAGATAATCTCCCAGTGGCTCGGGAGAATACCCCCCAAGAAAGACAGCACCGGCATGCCGTATATTCCCCAACAGCTCCATAGGCTCTCTTACCATAAGCTCCACGTGTTCGGGGGCCATACTGTTTGACAACCGGCAGGCCTCCTTCATATCCTCCACCAATATCAAGGCTCCATAATCCTCCATCGACTGCTGTGCCGTATCCTTTCTGGGCAGCTTTTCCAGCTGCCTGCCAATCTCAGCCTCAACACTTTTTAGCAGCTTCTCGCTGTCGGTGACCAAAATGCAGCATGCCATAGCATCGTGTTCTGCCTGGGACAGCATATCGGCTGCAACGAACACGGGGTTGGCGTCCGCATCGGCTATAATAAGCACTTCGCTGGGGCCTGCTATCATGTCAATACCTACGTCTCCATAAACAAGCTTCTTGGCCAGCGCCACATATATGTTGCCCGGCCCTACTATTTTATCCACCGCCGGTATGCTGGACGTCCCATAGGCAAGGGCGGCAATCCCCTGGGCTCCTCCCACCCTGTAAATTTCATCGACACCGGCCTGGTGGGCCGCAACCAGCACCTGGGGCGATATTCCTCTGCTTCCGGGAGGAGTTATCATAACTATCCTGCCCACACCGGCGGCCTTGGCCGGCACTGCGTTCATTAAAACCGAAGACGGATAGGCGGCTGTGCCGCCGGGGACATATATCCCTACGCTGTCAATGGGGTTAACCATCTGTCCCAGAAGTACTCCGTCTTTCTTATCAAACCAGGACTTCTCCTTCTGCCTGCTGTGGAAATCAAAAATATTATCCCGGGCACTGCCCAAGGCCTTAAGAAAGTTGGCCTCTACCCTGTCATAGGCGTCCTCTATTTCCTGCCGGGTGACCCTGAACCGGCCGCATTCCAGCTTTACCCGGTCGTACATATAAGTAAAGTCGGCAATGGCTCTGTCTCCCTCCGCCCTGACCCGGCCAATAATATCTCTTACCCTTTCCAGATACTCGCCCGATATAATATGGTTTCTGTTGTTAACAAGTTGATCCAGGCTCTCGGTATAGCTTCCGTCCAATCCTATTATCTTCATGCTCACACAGCCTTTCTCAAAGCTCTTCTCAGTGCTTTCAGCACCTGGGTTATCCTGTCGTTTTCCATCTTGAGACTCACCTTATTTACCACCAGCCGTGCGCTTATGGGACATATTTCATCCAGTATAACAAGCCCGTTTTCTTCAAGAGTCCGCCCCGTCTCCACAAGGTCAACTATTACATGGGCCAATCCCACAAGAGGCGCCAGCTCCACCGACCCGTCCAGCATTACCACCTGTATGCTTTCCCGCCTGCCCCTGAAATAGTTTTGGGCGGTAACCGGGTATTTGGTAGCTACCACCTTAACCGGTCTGTTCAAGCTATCTCCTGCATTGTCAATGCCGGCCACCACCATCCTGCATTTTCCTATCCCCAGATCCAGTACCTCATAAAGGTCGGGCTGCTGCTCCAACAGTGTGTCTTTACCCACCACCCCCATATCAACAGCACCCTTCTCTACGTATTTTGCCACATCCTTGGGCTTTACCAGTATGAACTCCACCATACTGGACGGGTCTCTTACAATCAGCTTTCTGGTCTCTTCCCTTAGCATGCTGCAGTCTACTCCAATGCCTTCAAACAGCTCCATTGCCTGTAATGCTATCCTGCCTTTTGCCAGGGCAATTCTTAGATATCTGTCCATTTTTATCCCCCTAATGCCATCCCGATATGCACTTGTTCATGTCCAGGGAAAGCCCTGCAATAATACCGGGTATACTTGTGACTGCAGACTTGCCTGTGTGTGCGTTTACAATCCTCAGTCTGCTTCCTTCTTCCAAGGTAATCACCTCATTAACGCCCTTTGAAACTGCATAGGACATTGTATCCTCAATGCTCCCATCCGTCATGTCCAATTCGATGCATAAGCCCGCAGACCTCAGCCTTTGGGCTGTATTTATGGCTTTTGGCCGGTTGGAGCCATTGCATTTCAGTATATAGCATTTTTGTCCGTCTCCCTGCCGGCGGCCTTGCTTGTACAGCGCCTGCACCACCCTGTTAATGTTTATGGCGAACCCTGTGGCCGGAGCCTTTTGGCCGAATTCCTGCTGCAGATTATCATACCTTCCTCCGCTGCATATTATATAGCCAAGGTCTCTGGTAAATCCCTTGAATATTATTCCTGTATAATAGGAGAATTCCTTAACCATCCCCAGGTCTGCCGATACATATTTCTCATACCCGTATTCCTTTATTATCCGATAGGCCCGCTCTATATCCGACATTGCCTTTGCAGCGCCCTGGTTAAGCGGGAATGAGCCTGCCCGTCTCAAAACCTCTCCTACGTCCCCGTACAGAACCGGTATAGACAACAAGAGGTCCTTTAAGCTCCCATTAACCCCTTTTCGGTCCAGAAACTCCTCCACCGCCACCAGGTTCTTGTGTTTTATGTAGAGCCGTATACTGTCCTTATCCTCGGGCGGTATTTCTATCTGCTCGATAATGCTCTCGAAAAACTGAACCTGGCCTATGTCTATTCTGAAATCTTCAACCCCGGCGGTTTTCAATGCCTGAACAGCCATTGCAATGCTCTCTCCGTCAGCCTCGGGTTCCGGAACGCCTATCATTTCCACACCGGCCTGGGTAAATTCCCTTTGTTCATTGGAGCCCGCCCGGTTAACTCTGAATACATCCGATATATAAAAAAGTTTGAGGGGTTTCTTTTGCGTCTTCATATTGGTGGCCGCCATCCTGGCTATGGGAATTGTTACATCCGGCCTTATTACCAATATCCTTCCCTTTGGATCGGTTAGCTTGAACATCTCTTCCTGCTCCAATTCAGCCTGCCTTGTACAAAATACATCCAGGTACTCAAAGGTAGGTGTACTCACTTCTTTCAAGCCGTATCCAAGAAATATACCTCTTACTGCCGTCTCCGCAGCCCTCTTGACGGCACATTCATGATCCAGTATATCTCCAAAGCCCTCGGGCACCTGTCGCCTGTAATCTCCCATCCGTGACCCTCCTTTATAATTCTCCATTCATGACCCTCCCCGGTAATATTTTGTATATAATTTCTCTTTTATTGTTTGCTTCGCTAAAGTGTTAGCGTGGTAGTGTAATAATGTGATGATTGTATAACAGAGCACCGGTTTTGTCAATGCCAATCCTTTACAATTCTCCTGCCCTTGACAACCCATTTGCATACAAGTAAAATCACAGTTGTACGAGAAGTGCGACAAGGAGACAGTGCTCAGTCGCCAGTGACCGGCACTGGGGAGTATGATGTGAGATGTTAGAAGTGAAGGAAAAGACCGGCAAGTTTTTCCCCGAAACTACGAACTACCAACTATTAGCTAGCCCCTGTTATCTAGCACCTAGCACCTAGCACCTAGTAAAGGAGGAATAACATTGTATTACGACTATCATATACATACGAATTTTTCCGAAGACAGCAGAATGAACATTGGGCAGGCCTGTATGCAGGCAATAGAAAAGAATATAGTTGAGATTGCCGTGACAGACCATCTGGACATTGATTACCCCGACAGGGATTTTGAATTTACCCTTGATTACGCTGCCTATTCGACGGCTCTTGATAGGGCACGGAAGGAATTTGACGGTAGATTAAATATTGTCAAAGGCCTGGAAATCGGCCTTCAACCTCACATACTGGATGAGTGCACTGCTTTTCTTAAAGATAAGGATTTTCAGTTTGTTATTGCTTCTGTCCATGCCGTATCAGGAATGGACCTGTACGGCGAGGACTTTCACCGTGAAAAGAACAAGCAATCCTCCTATACCGAGTACCTGCAGGAGCTGCTTGCATGTATAAAGGAGTTTAAATCCTTCAATGTGGTGGGCCATATAGACCTGATAAGACGGTATGGAAACTACAGCGATAGAACTATGAAATGCTCCGACTTTGGCGATTTGCTGGACCTGATTTTTATGGAGCTGATTGCTACAGGCAGAGGATTGGAAATAAACACTTCGGGCTTTAGATACAATCTGGATAGCACTCTGCCCGATTTTGACCTGCTAAAAAGGTACCGGGAACTGGGTGGGGAAATTCTCACCATAGGATCTGATGCCCATACTACCTATCACTTGGGTGAATTCTTCCCCTATGCACATCAGCTGGCAAAAAAAGCGGGGTTTAAGTACCTGACCCGTTTCCCCGCCGGCAAACCGGAATTTATCAGGATTTAAGTTGTTGATATATTAAAGGCAATAAATAAAAGTGGCCCGGGCCACTTTTATTTATTGGGGGTTATACATACCTTTACTTTCCATGTATTTAAATACCGCTTCCCCGTGCTTTTGCTCTTCCTTTTGTATATGATTTAATACATCCCGAACCTGAGTGTCTCTAAACTCAAATATGGCGGTATCGTATGTGCCCGAAACATACTTTTCAGTCATAAGAATATCGGTACACAAATCCTTATCGGATGTCTGATAGCCGGCAGTGCTGCCTTGAGCCTGGCTAACATTTGACGGCTGCTGAAATTGCCGGTTTGTGCCGCCCCCTCCCTGCTGACTGTTCAAATTGGGAACCTGGCCGCCCAGAAGTTGATTAATGGAATCCAAGTGCTGCTGTTCGATTTTTGCATGATTGTTGAATATTTCTTTGAGCTGCCGGTCGGATGCCAGATTAGCATAATTCGAATACTTTTGAATACAAATCTCTTCATGGCTTTTTTGATCCTCAAGCAATGTCCTTTCTTTTGCAGTCAGATTAATGTTCATATTAACACCTCCGTTAATAGTATTTACAAAAGTGAGGACTATATTCAACTTTTTATCTCTATTACTAATACCTTCAAAAGCATAAAAAAGGTGGCAGGAAGCCTTCTCTCCCGTCACCTCTTTATATTTGACGCTCATTATTATAATTGTAAATGCTACTTGCCTTCTTTGAGAAAATCATGTGCGAACTGGGCATACAGGGCACTGCCCCTGTGCAGGACGCTCTCATCCACCGTAAACTTATCATTGTGGTTGGAATAGACAATCCCTTTCTCCTTATTAATAGCGCCAATAAATCCGTAGAAGCCGGGCACCTTTTCCATCAGAAGAGCAAAATCCTCCGAACCCATAAGCTTGGGCATTGAAACAAGGCTCTCCTCGCCATAAAGCTTGACGGCTGCGTCACGGACAATTTTGTTGATATTTTCGTGCTCGTTGATTACGGGACTCAGATAGTAGGAGTAATCAAGCTCTGCTTTACAGCCAAGCGCCCTGGCGGTACCTTCAACGATTTCACGCAAACTTCCTTCAATGGTTTCCCGCAGTTCACGGGAGTAAGTTCTGATGGTCCCCTCCATCTCGATTTTATTGGCTATAATGTTAAACCTCTGCCCGCCGTTTATTGTTCCTATGGAAACAACCAGCGGGTTTAGCGGATTGTTTGCTCTGCTTGCAAATGTCTGTAGATTCATCACTATGGAAGCAGCCGCCACAATGGCATCATTTCCGAGATGCGGAGCCGAACCGTGGGACGACCGACCGGTAACGGTAATCTTGAAATTGTCGCAGGAGGCCATTCTCCCGCCCGACTCAAGGTTCATGTAAGGAGCGTCAAGGGTACCCCAAATGTGCATCCCGAATATTGCGTCCACTTGCTTCAAAACACCGTTGTCTACGTAGTATTTGGCTCCATAGCACGATTCCTCGGCCGACTGGAAGAGCAGCTTAACGTCGCCCTCCAGCTCATCCTTCATATCAACCAGTATCCTGGCGGCGCCCAGCAGCATTGCTATATGGGCATCATGACCGCAGGCGTGCATGTTACCATTTGTGGATGCAAAGGGCAGGCCTGTCTGCTCTTCAACAGGGAGACCGTCTATATCGGCACGCAGCATAACCGTTTTACCCGGCTTACCGCCCTTAATAAGCCCTACAAGTCCATTATAGTCGTGGAAGGTTGTAACCTCTATACCCAGGCTTTTCATTTCCTTGGCCAGAGCCTTGGTTGTCTCAACCTCTTCGAAGCTGAGCTCTGGTATGGTATGGTAGAACCTTCTGCGCTCGATTATATAATCATCATACTTTTGGGCTAATTTTCTTATCTTCATAATATTCTACACACCCCTTCTTTTATTTTTCCCCTCCTGTAAAACCGGCCCGGACGGCATCCATTCGGCAGCGCAGCCCGGGCCAGGTTTAAGTCAAAGGTGTATTAACGCTATAACAGATTGACAAATACACCGGCAATTACAACCGATGTTATTGTTACTGTAATAAACCCACCCACTATCATCATGGGAAGCATTTTACCCATCAGATACTCATGCTCCTCAGGTGTTTCAGCCAGTGCCTTGACCGATTCCTCGGTGAGTATATAGTTTGGCGGGAAGCCATACAATGAGGTCAATGAAACTGCGAAGGCCATGTTCCAGCTTATGCCCAGGAACTTGCCTGCCACCATGGAGAGACCCGCCATACCGGCAACACCAATAACTATTATGGTTAACATGGGACCGGCAACCTCCGTCAGCATTGAAGGTGTGGCATCCTTAAGGCCTGCAAAAACAAAAATCATGAGGACATACATCAGGAAGCCATAGGATTTTGCCTTGTTGAGAGAGTCCTTGTCAAGGAAACCAATCTCTGTAAATACGATACCAAGTATAAGGGCCCATACCGCTTGGTTCAATCCGGTTACTACCGCCAGCTTGCTGGCAATAAAAGCTGAAAACGCAAGCTTTGCAAGAATGAAAGCAGTGGTGGAATACTTCTCAGGCATTGGAGGTATAAGCTTCTTCCTTGGTGCCTCTTCCACCTTCATGTTGCCGGCTGCGCTGTCCACCTCTCCGGCAGCGGCCGCTTCTGCCATACCACTGCGGAAACCGGCCAACAGCTTTTTCCCTTCCATCTTTAGCATTACAGCCGTCAGCGGATAACCGACAAAACCCTGAATAACATACATTGCAATAGCCAATACAGCCGCTGTTGTCAGCCCCTTTTCAATGGCGGCAAGGTTCATCATTGTGGCAGCAACTATGCCGCCGGTAAGGGGCGGAAGACCTGCTATAACGTACTCTTTGCCTACAAGGGGAATACATATAAACCATGTTAGTACCACCATACCTGCCAGTCCGCATATTGTTATTACGATTACCTTCCACTGCTGTAAAAGCTGCTTGATGCTGATGACAGTGCCCATATGGGTTATACAAAGCATTATAACCAGGATTCCTCCCAGCGGAGCACCCATACCGGCCAGGTTTACAATGTCCTTTGGAAAGAATGTCCAGAATCCGCCCAAGAACAGGCATGCTATAACGAAAACCGATGGAATCCATGCCTTGGTCTTTGTACCGACGAACTCGCCAATGTAGTAAACTACAGCAAGAATCAGGAACGCTAGAATATTACTCACGATTATTCCTCCTTTTGAAGTTTTTATGTTTTGCTACAAACATCTTTGCAGCATAACATCAAGAATGATATTATCTGTGTTGTTCATCCCCACGCTGGAAACCCTGGCCAGATTTTGTACAGTTTTTTCGACGGTCTGGCCCAGTATTCCATTGCCCGCCGGAATGTATATATTCCGCAGCGACATATTGGCAGCGTCCACCGCGGCATCTACCGCTATCGAAAGCTTGTAGGAACAGCCAAGCTTGGCTCCGTCGCATATCATGCCTGAAATGCCCGCCGCCATGTTGTTTATTGAAGCCTTGATCTGGTCCCTGCTGCCATCCATCATGTAGGTAAGCCCGGCAGCACATCCAACCCCTGCCGCAACACCGCATCCGCAGACCGGAGAAAGAGCTCCGGTCTGGACCTTAACATATATCGTCGTCAGGTGGCTTAAGGACACCGAACGGATTATTTTTTCCCGGGAAATACCCATCTCGGAGCCAATAGAAGCTATTGGAATAATTGCAACCAGACCGTGGTTACCCGAGCCGGCACTGCTCATAACCGGCAGCGGATATCCTGACATTCTGGCCTCCGAAGCTGCAGCCGTAAAAGCCTTGGCGCGGGAGAACATATCCCGGCCGTTGTCATAGAAGTATTTTCCTATACCCATGAACCGGTCTTCATGGACACCAACGTTGGCTATGCGCAGGTTCATGTCGATGCCATACTGTATAAAGGACAAATCTTCAATGGGTGCCGTGTTTACAAAGTCAATAATCTCATCATATGAAAAACCTTTGATTTTATATTTAATCTCTTTTTCTCCCGATTTTGATTCCGTACATACCCCAGACTGGTCATTATCAAGTAATACCTCACCATTCCTGCATTCAAACACTATATTGGTGTGGGCATCCTTGATTACTACACGGGTTTTATCCTTACCGCCTATTGCATCAACACATATATACAACCCGTCAGCCTCATCATCAAGCTCCAGCTTAATTGCTCCGGAATCCGCAATCTCAAGTGCAGCCTTTATGCTGTCTTCCGTCACGTCTTTGAGGACCTCCAGTGCATATTCCGATTTGCCGATCGCAAGGGAAAGGGCTGCCGCGAAAACAATGCCGCGCTGGCTGGTCCCCGGAATCCCTACATCCATACCGTTTTTTAATATATTCTTATCCACCCTTATCCTTAATTCTTCAACCTCCGCATCCAACAGTTCCCTGGCACGGGCCACAGCATAAGCAACAGCTCCCGGCTCGGTGCAGCCAAGGGCAGGTTTGACCTGATCTTTAAGAATTTCAATCATAAGCCTGTGATTCGACATGATGATTACCTCCCAATGCATATTAAGTGCAAACTTCATGCCAAAATACGCCGGGATGTCTTTAAAGTTTAAGCAGTTGGCCATCTTCACGCCATACAGGCTGAACAAATTGCTTTTTTCCCTAAAACCAGACTTTTCTTTTGATCTACAGGTCATAATAATGAGAAGCTATATTTCTCAAAATTGAAAACAGCCCGGGCTATCTGGCATATAACTCTCACATTATTCGGACCACACGGCAGGATTTATTAAATTTGATAACCGTTTATTGAATATGATAAACTCCCGAATACCAGGAAAGCAATCCATAAATATATACTTATATGCCGGTACCAACCATATTGACCAGAATCTTATTTATGATATACTCATGATAAATTTCTCGAAGGGAAGTGTGGCAATGGGTGTTTTGGACAGCATAAAGGCGGAACTCAAGCATATTATTGAGGCCATACATGCGGTAACTAATATCGATATTACAATTGTTGACCAAGACCTAAAGAGGCTGGTAGCCACAAGCTCTCTTAAGGAAGGGATTGGAAACACAGCGCCCAGGAACTCGGTATTTCACCAGTGCCTTACCAGCGGACATCAGTATTTTATAGAGAACCCTACTAATGATCCTGCATGTATAGGCTGTGTCAACCGCGAGGACTGCAAAGAGCTAACCGAGCTGTGCATTCCGATAAAATTTAACGGGGAAATTATTGGCGTCCTGGGAATGTGCGCCTTTGATGAAATGGCCCAGCGCAACCTGATTAACAACCGGGAAAGCTATATTGACTTTGAAAACCAGCTCAGCATTATAATATCCACCATGCTTAAGGAAAAGGAATTCGGCTCATTGCTGGAATACCGTTCCTCAGAGCTCATAACACTGATAAACTCAATAAATGAAGGAATAATGATACTGGACAACAATAAAACCATACTTACCACAAACAAATATATTAACGAAAAACTGCAATTGAAGAATAACCAGCATGCTTCCATTCAGGATGTAGTGCCCGCCAATGTGTTTAAACAGCTGGCCGTCAAGAATTTCAGCGCAGAAGTCGGACCTGTTAAACTCAATGATTATGAATTCATCATCAGCTCAAGCCCCATATTAATCAGGGAACAGCAAAAGGGAACCATTCTGGTATTCTCAGACTTCGAGAAGATGAGGGAATCTGTATTAAAATCAGCCCGTAGCAAAAATCTCATTACCTTCGACGATATTCTCGGTGAAAGCGAGGCCCTTTTATACGCCCGCCAGCAGGCTATTCAAGTGGCCGAAAGAGACGTGTCGGTGCTGCTTTTGGGTGAAACCGGCACCGGCAAGGAAGTATTCGCCAGAGCAATACACGCCGCCAGCCGTAGAAAGAATGACATATTTATGCCCATTAACTGCGGTGCCATACCCGAGAACCTTATCGAAAGCGAACTTTTTGGATATGAAAAAGGCTCCTTTACCGGAGCAAGCACTGCAGGAAAACCTGGTAAATTTGAAATAACTAAAGACGGAACCCTGTTCCTGGATGAAATCGGAGACCTCCCTTACCAAATGCAGGTCAAACTGTTACGGGCACTGGAAGAAAAGGAGATAATCAGAGTGGGAGGCCATCACCCCATTAAGGTCAATCCAAGAATAATCTCGGCATCCCATAAAAACCTGCACACCATGATTGAAAAGCGTTCCTTCCGCGAGGATTTGTTTTATCGGCTTAATGTGGTACCCATTTCTATCCCTCCGTTAAGGGAGCGGGGCTATGATGTTATAATACTTTCGCGGTATTTCCTAAACCACTTCGCTTCTGTCTATAACAAAGACCTAAGCGGATTTACCGCCGAATGTGAAACCCTGCTTATGCGCTATTCCTTCCCCGGCAATATAAGGGAGCTTCGCAACCTTATCGAATACGCCACCATATTTGAGACCAACAGCCTTGTAGGCGTTGAAAATATAAGGAATAAGCTGGGCTCGGACAAAAAAGAAAAACACAGCACCCTTGCCCAGATGACAAAGGAATATGAAAAAACCGTTATCAATAACCAACTCCGACGTTTTGGCAGCAGCCTGGATGCAAAGCAAAAAATTGCCCGCCAACTGGGCATAAGCATAGCCACTCTTTACCGGAAGCTTGAAGAATAGAATTAAACATCCCCAAGAATTTCCCGGTTAAGCCGGGCCAAGACTTGACCTGTTTTCCCCTGAATGACCATATCAAACCGGCTGTCCCCGTCTTGTATATCATAATTTATCAATGCCGTCTTCCCATTAGTCATACCGGGCAGTTGATTTGCCGGATATACCTGCAGACTGGTTCCGATTACAATAACCAGATGAGCTTTTTTTATATCTCTTAATGCGCAATCCCAAGCGTCCTGAGGCAGCGTCTCTCCGAAAAGGACAACCCCCGGCCTCAGCCTTCCGCCACAGGACCGGCATTGGACCTTATGGATAAAATCCTCCACCTCAGCGTATTCTTCACAGCTGTTGCACCTAATGCTCCTCAGTGAACCGTGCAGCTCATACACCCTGCCGCTGCCGGCAGCTTTGTGGAAGCCGTCAACATTCTGGGTGGCAATACTGTTTATCATCCCTTCCCTTTCCCACTCAGCCAGTATATAGTGACCCCGGTGGGGCCGGCAGTCCTCCAGAGTCTTAAGCCTCATACAGTAAAACTCGTGGAAAAGAGAGTAATTGGTTTCCAACGCATCAACCGTTGCTATGGTTGCAGGGTCGAAATTCCTCCACCATCCGTCCTTTGACCTGAAATCGGGAAGCCCGCTTTCGGTGGACATACCGGCACCCGTAAGGACAACTGTGAAATCCGACTGTTTTATCCAGTCGGCCAAACTCTCAATCTCCTTCATCTTTCTCACCTTCCCTACCTTACTATATCATTTTCGAAATAAGCCTTCCCTCCCACCACAACTAAGGAACTGAGCTGTTGTCACGCTGGAGTGCCAAAGAGACAATAGAACCGTCCCCGTGTCTTTCCGTGTAACACGAATTTTGCGAACCAAGATCCTTCGCTATCACTCAGGATGACAAAACCGCAAGTTTCACATTATATTACTAGCCTAAATCATGGATAAAAAGGCCGCTTCTCAGTTTTGGTTCAAACCACGTTGATTTGGGCGGCATTACCCTGCCGGCATCGGCCACGTCAATAAGTTCCTGAATGGAAGTGGGGTAAAGGGAAAAAGCCGCAGACTTCCCCCCGTTAACCATTTTTTCCAACTGGCCCAGACCTCTTATGCCGCCTACAAATTCAATCCGGCCGTCGGTTCTGGGATCTTTTATTCCTAACACAGGTTCCAGGAGTTGTTTCTGTAAAATGGAAACGTCCAGACACTCAATGGGATCGTCGGCATCCCAGGTTCCCGGAATGGCTTTCAACCGGTACCACTTGTTTCCCACATACATGCCAATATTATGCCTTTGTTGCGGCCGGTAAGCCTTGACCTCTTCCGCAGGACTCATCTCAGAAGCGGTACCTGTTCCCTTATTTGGTTCCCAGGGACTCAATTCAAACCTTTTGGAAACTTTTTGTATAAATTCTTCCTGGGACAGACCGTTAAGGTCATTAACCACCCTGTTGTAATCAAGGATATTGAGCCTGTTGTGTGGGAAAACCACCCCTAAAAAGAAATTGAACTCCTCATCTCCCCGGTAAGCGGACTTTCTTTTTTCCAGACATGCCCTGGCAGCTGCGGCGCACCGGTGATGCCCGTCTGCAATATACAGGCTGTCAACCCTGTCAAAAAGACCCGCCAGCTTATCTATTGTCTCCTGCTTATCTATAACCCATATCCTGTGGACTACACCGTCCTCCGATGTAAAATCATAAACAGGACAATTTTCCTTCATCCATCCGTCCATTATTATCTGTATTTCCTTTTGCTCCCTGTAAAACAGCAATATAGGTCCGGTATTGGCATTGCACTCAAGTATGTGGTTTGTTCTGTCCAGTTCCTTGTCCGGCCTTGTATTTTCGTGCTTCTTAATCACACCTTCAAGATACTCGTCCACTGAAAGGCAGGCCACCAGCCCAGCCTGGCTTTTACCCCGAGCTTCCAACCGGTAGATATACAGGCATTCCGCCCGGTCCTGCGCCAATATTCCCTGGTCTATCAGACTTCTGAGATTCTCCGCAGCTTTTTTATAAACCATAGAATTATTAAAAGCCACGTTATGGCCAAATTCAATTTCAGCCCGGTCCACCCTTAAAAAGGACAGGCTGTTGTCCTGCACCATCGCTTCGGCTTCCTCCCGGCTCATCACATCATAGGGGAGTGCGGCAACTTTTCCGGCCATATCCTTCACAGGCCTTATTGCTTTAAATGCTTTAATTATCGCCATTTTAACCTCCTGCACCAATGTTTTAAAAAACCGGTGTTACCCACCGGTTTTTTAAATATTCATTTTGATCTGAGACAAAGAATGGTTCCTTGTCTCATTTATACGGCTACTGTGACTTTTTCCAGATCGCCCTCTATGCATTTTTTCGGACATGCTTTCACGCATTCCATACAACCGGTACATTTATCGTAATCTATAACCGCAAGATTGTTTTCTACGTGTATAGCATCAAAATTACATACCTTTTCACATTTCTTGCAGGCAATACACCCTGCTTTACAGGTCTTGTTGACAATTTTACCCGGTTCGGGGCTGCTGCACAGTACATGGACTTCCTTGCCGTAGGGTACCATTTTTATTATATTCTTGGGACAGGCGGCCACACATTTTTTGCAGCCAATACATTTTTCCTTGTCTATTACCGCTATACCTCCGTCGGATATAGTAATGGCATCGGCCGGACAAACCTTCACGCAGGACCCAAGACCAAGGCAGCCGTACTGACAGCTCTTTGGTCCTCCTCCTACCATTCTGTTGGCGGCAACACAATCCTCCACCCCAATATACCTGTATTTATCTTCACACTTTTCACTGTCGCCTCCGCACAATACCTTTGCAACCTGTTTCTCCCCCGAAGCGACGGCATCATCTATTCCCATTATCTCGGCTACCTTGCTGCCAATATCGGCACCACCCACCGGACAGCCGTTACATTCCACCTCGCCGGCAACTACAGCTGCTGCATAGTTGGAGCATCCGGGATAGCCGCAGCCGCCGCAGTTTGCTCCGGGAAGTACTGCCAGTATTTCACCTATCCTCGGGTCCTCCTCAACAGCAAACTTCTTGGATGCAAAGGCAAGGAACCCTGCAAAGAATACTCCTATGGCTCCCATACTTATGACAGCAATTAGTATAGTATTGTTCATCTTTTCACCTCCACTACATAGCTATAAGGCCGGAAAAACCCATAAAAGCCATTGACATTATTGCTGCAGTAACAAGGGTTATTGGTACACCCTTGAAAGGTTCGGGTACATCACCGAACTCCATGTTTTCCCTAAGACCGGCCATTGCCGATATGGCCAGCGTAAAGCCCACTCCGGCACCAAATCCGAAAACCGTACTGGTAATAAGTCCGTATCCGTTCAAAGCCGACAACAGCGCAAGACCTAATATTGCGCAATTGGTGGTAATCAACGGTAAAAATATGCCCAGACTCTGGTACAGCGCAGGACTTGTCTTTTTAAGGAACATCTCCACAAACTGTACCAATGCTGCTATGACCAGTATAAATGCAACATATTGGAGAAATCTCTCCATTCCAAAGGGCATCAGTATATAATGCTGTATCAGCCAGGTTGCTATGGCCGAAAGGGTCATAACAAAAGTGGCTGCCAATCCCATACTGAAAGCTACTTCCAGCTTCTTGGATACTCCCAGAAACGGGCATATCCCGAGAAACCTTGACAGTACGAAATTATTTATCAATACTGTGCTAATGAACAACAGTAATAGTTCCATTACATTATTCCCCCCTATCTAAGGTATAGCTATCACTCATTAACCGCACTGTGTTTTCTTTTTGTTAAGCGCCGCATTGAACAGGCCCAAAAGCAAACCTAATGTCAGGAAAGCTCCCGGAGGAAGTATGAATATTATCCAGGATACAAAGTTCTCTCCAAAAAGCTGCATTCCGAATATTGAACCCATACCCATTATCTCCCTGATTGTCCCCAGCAAAGTCAAAGCCCAGGTAAATCCCAGTCCCATTCCAAGGGCATCCATTAATGATTTCCCAATGGTATTTTTTGACGCAAAGGCTTCGGCTCTGGCCAAAATAATACAGTTAACCACTATAAGGGGTATAAACAGACCCAACACCTTGTATATATCCGGGAAAAAAGCCGCCAAAGCAAGGTCTGCTATGGTAACAAATGTGGCAATGATAATGACGTAGGATGGTATCCTCACCTCATCGGGTATGATTTTCTTGAGTGCTGCCACCATTATGTTTGAACCTATCAGAACAAAGGTGGTGGCAAGACCCATTGACAGGCCGTTCATGGCTGCATTGGTTATGGCCAGCGTCGGACACATCCCAAGCAGCAGTCTGAAAGTCGGGTTCTCGTCCCATAGACCTTTAAAAAATTCATAATTGGATTTCATCATTTTCCACCTCCCGATACCTCATAATGTTCCATAGCCAATGGAAGGCTTTGCTTCAATATTGCCGATACCGATTTTGAAGAAACGGTAGCACCGGTTACACCGTCCACATCCTCTTTTACTACAAAATTATCGTTAATCGGCTTTTGTGCAAACTGACTCTGGAAGGATGGTTCTCCGATTCTGGCGCCAAGGCCGGGTGTCTCTGAATGGGTGAGTATTTTTATTCCGGTTATTTTTTCTTCCTTAGGATCTACTCCCACCATCATACTAATTATGCCCTGAAAGCCTCCACCCTCAGCTATATATGAAAATCCAACCTCATTCCCTCCGCTGTCCAGTCCGACAAATATCGGGAAATCGTCTTCTCCCAACTGTTTGTAGCTGACAGCGCCGGGGAGGGTCTCCAGTATTGCAATTTCCTGGTCCTGCGCCGCATTCGCTTCGATATAGGGTATAGTATAGGTATAGGTAAGTGCAAGGAAGAGCCCTGCGCCAACCGATATTACTGCCAATACCAATATAAGTTTCGCTATCGGATTCTTCATTTTTGCTTCACCTCCCCATAGATTTTGGGTCGGGTATACTTTTCTATAATTGGTGTAAATGTATTCATAAGAAGTATGGAGAACAGCACTCCTTCCGGATACCCACCGTACAGCCTTATGATAACCACCAGTACGCCGGCTCCCACGCCAAATACAATCTTACCGGCTTTGGTAACCGGTGTGGTAACCATGTCGGTTGCCATGAAAAATGCCCCCAGCATTAAACCGCCGGCCAGCAGATGAAACATGGGATCTGCACCAAGCACAAATGTCATGGCGGCTACCGTTCCAAGGTAAAACACCGGTATTCTCCAGTCGATTATACCTCTATACAAAAGGTACAGGCCGCCTATTAGAAGCAGCAGTGCTGAGGTCTCTCCCAGGGAACCTCCAACATTCCCTATGAAAAGTTCCATATAACCCGTTGCAGCCCCCTCCATCTTTAACATGCCTAATGGAGTAGCCGATGTCACCCCATCCACCGGGTTTACCCAGGTTGTCATATGAACTGGAAAACTGACTACCAAAAAGGCTCTGCCCACAAGAGCAGGGTTAAAGGGGTTGCTCCCCAGTCCGCCGTACACCTGTTTACCAATCCCGATGGCCACCACGGCGCCGACTGCAACCATCCACAGCGGCATTGCCGGTGAAAGGGTCAAAGCCAACAGCAATCCCGTTATAACTGCACTTCCATCGCTTACGGTAACAGGCTTATTCCTTATCTTTTGTATGGCTGCTTCGGCTGCCACAGAGGCAGCAATACTGACCAGCGTTATTGCCAGCGCCCTGAAACCAAAGAAGTATACAGAGGCGGCAGTTGCAGGCAGCAGCGCTATTATCACATCAAGCATTATCCTTTGTACCGTTTCTTCAGACCTGATGTGCGGTGATGAACTAACTACAAGATTTCCATTGCCCATAGCTTATCCCTCCTATCCTATCAGGCTTGTTTTGCTTTTCGTTTTTCTGCTATGATTTCGGCCTTTATGAGCCGGATTCTTTCCACCAGAGGTCTCTTGGCAGGACATACAAAGGAACAGCTCCCGCATTCTATACAGTCTACTGCGTTATACTCTTCCGCTTCCTGTAGCATGCCCTTCTGCGAAAAGCCCTCCAACTTGGTCGGCAAGAGGCCTATGGGACATGCATTAACACATTTTGCGCATTTTATACAAGGCAGCTCGGGTGAAAGCCCAAGGTCCTTTTCCTTTAGAATCAGCATACCGGAAGTTCCTTTTATAACGGGTACCTCGGTGGTATATTGGGCAATACCCATCATTGGGCCTCCATGGATAATCTTCCCGACACCCTCTTCCAGCCCGCCGCACTGATCTATTACATCTGAAAAGGCTGTACCTATTCGGACTATCAGGTTCTGAGGCTTATTTATGCCGCTGCCGGTAATGGTTACTATCCTCTCCACCAGTGGCATACCGGTATCTATTGCACAAGCCAGCGCAGCAGCAGTACCCACGTTGTTAACAATAACGCCGCTGTCCATGGGTAGTCCTCCCGAGGGAACTTCCCTGCCTGTGCAGGCCTTGATAAGCTGCTTCTCTGCACCCTGCGGGTATTTCGCCTTAAGAACAACAACCTGAACGCTTTTCTCTCCCCGGGCGGCTTCTGTTACCGCTTTGATGGCATCAGGCTTGTTCTCTTCTATTGCAATGTACCCTTTGTCCACATTAACGGCTTTCATCATGGCCTTGATGCCGTTAACCACATCCTGGGGTCTCTCGACCATCAGCCTGTGGTCTGAAGTCAGATACGGTTCGCACTCTGCTCCGTTTAGAATAACCGTATCTATTTTCTTATCTGGAGGCGGGGAGAATTTGACCTGTGTTGGGAAAGCTGCTCCTCCCATACCCACAAGACCGGCTTCTCTCATTATGTTTTTTATTTGGTCAGCCTCCAGGTCTTCCAATTCCCCTTTGGGCTTGACGCTTTCATCAATGGTGTCAAGACCATCGGACTCTACCACTACCGATAGCACCATTCCTCCTCCGGGATGAGGTCTTTTCTCTATGGCAGCAACCTTGCCCGATACGCTGGAATGCACAGGTGCTCCGACAAATCCTTTTGGTTCCCCAACCTTTTGCCCCAGCTTTACCTCTTCCCCTACCTTAACAACTGCTTCACACGGCGCACCAATATGCTGCTGCAGCGGTATTACAGCCACGTCCGGAGCTTTCGCTTTTGCTAAAGGCATATGCTCGGTTGCATGTTTATTGTGAGGAGGATGTGCACCTCCTTTAAAGGTTAATGGTTTAACTGGCATTTGCTTCACTCCTTTAACATAAAAAAATGTCGGTTCTTTAGTTCCAACTTGTCTATACTACCCGGTTAAAGCCAAGCTTCTCAGCCGGGGTAAATCTACAAAAAATATATATTATCCCGCATAACACACTTAATTATACTACAATTAATTTGCAAATTAAACCCGATAATTTGTTCCAATGGAGAATAACTATCCGAAACTAACATATATGACACATTTTTACAACACATTTTGGAGCTGCTTTACTGCTTTTCCGGCGGCTGACAGGAGTTATCGAATGCTCTGATGAGACAACAGGAAAAACATTTAGTTATTGACTTACGGTTTATTGTCTGTTATACTTTAATTGCCCCATATAGGGGGGGCGGGTATATTGTAAAATAAGGAGGATTATGTATGCAAATAAATATACAGGACGGTGCAAAGCAAGAGCTTAACAGAATTTTAGACTCTAAAGGCGTCTCACAGAAATCCCTGCGTATATATACAGCAGGTGTGGGCTGAGGCGGTCCAACCTTTGCTATGGCTCTGGATGAGCCTGGAGAGAATGATATAACAAATGAATTAGAGGGATTTACTTTTATTATTGACAAGGATTTGGCCAGAAAGTACCCAAATTATAGTATTGTGTATCAAAACGGCCTTGTTTTCAAAGGCTTGCGTATATACGCAGAGGGAACATCAGGATGTTAGGAGGGATATTATGAAAAATGTAACTGTCTATACCAGCGATACCTGCGGTTACTGCCAGATGCTCAAGGAATACTTAAAGGACAGAAAAATAACTTATACCGAAAAAAATATAAACACAGACGCCCAAGCGAGAAATGAACTGATAAGCAAGGGCTATATGGGAGTTCCTGTTGTTATAGTTGGAGATGAAACAATTGTTGGTTTTGACAAAGCAAAACTTGACCAAATACTTTAAAATCACGAAAGCCGCTTCAGTCAAGCGGCTTTTTCATTATATCAATTAAGTTTTCAGTCCTGTAGCACCTCGATGCCGTCTCCCGGCTTTATTGTACCGCCTTGTACCACCTTTGCAAATATCCCCTCGGTGGGCATTATGCACGCTCCTACCTGTTTAAATACCTCGCATCCCAGGTGGCATTCCTTGCCAATCTGACTGATTTCCAAAACCGTCTCCCCCACCTTTATCCTTGTACCCACTCCTACGGTATGAAGCTTGATACCCTGGGTGGTAATATTCTCTGCGAATTTCCCGGTACACAGTCCCTCAATACCCAGAGCCTTCATCTTGTCTATGCTCTCCTGGGCAAGGATGCTGACCTGCCTGTGCCATTTACCTGCATGGGCATCCCCCTCCAGACCAAAATCCTTAATTAAATTGACCTTTTCTATGGGTTTTTTAATTTGCCCTTTTTTCTCGCTTCTATTGACGGCAATTACTGTTCCCGTCACTTTTGACTCCCCCTTTTAGATAATGTCCCGACTTCCCGCCGCGTTTTTCTATTAATTCAATATCTCCGATAACCATTTCCTTATCTACCGCTTTGCACATATCATAAACCGTCAGTGCCGCCACCGCTACCGCCGTAAGGGCCTCCATCTCCACACCGGTCTTCCCCGATACGCTAACCTCGGCCTTTATCTCCACCGCCGTCAGCTCCCGGTTGATTTCAAGCTTCATATCAATACCGCTTATGCTCAAAGGATGACACATGGGGATTATGTTTGGCGTTTGCTTGGCCCCCATTATACCTCCCACCTGGGCAACTCCAAGCACATCCCCCTTTTTCATATCACCCTTTTCCACAAGCTCCAGCGTTCCAGGCTTCATATATACCCTTCCCCGGGCTACCGCCCTTCTGTCGGTAATGTCCTTGTCCCCGACATCGACCATCCTGGCACGGCCCTGGTCGTTCAAATGAGTCAACCCATCCATAAAATCAACCTCCTATCTGGTACATATCCCTCTTTCCATCGGCAACACTCAGGTCATCCATTCTATGCTTTCTTGGCTTTAGCCCAATGGCACGGCCCAATACATCAATCAGCTCTCCCTTGCCCTGCCTTAAGGCAGGCATTAAATCCACCTCAATGTCACTATGAAGACAGGGCTTTATCTTTCCGTCGGCAGTCAGCCTTATCCTGTTGCAGCTTTCGCAGAAATTATGGCTTAAAGCTCCGATAAACCCCACAGTTCCGATAGCCCCGGGTATTTTATAGTTTACCGCAGGGCCGCTTCCCCGGACCTTGTCTTCAGGCATAAGCCCCGGAAGCCTTTTCATAACCTCGTCGGTAGAAATAAAACGGTCGTTAAACCACTGTGAAGCATGCCCTACAGGCATAAGTTCTATAAACCTTACGCCGACCGGCAGTATTTTAGTAAGCTTTGCGAACTCCTCTACCTCGTCATCGTTTATACCTTTCATTATGACTACGTTAATTTTGACGGGTTTAAGGTTATTTTCCATGCATGCGCTGATACCCTGAAAAACCCTGTCAATATCCCCCGCCCTTGTAATATGTCTATATCTGACAGCCGAGAGGGAATCGAGGCTGATATTTACCCTGTCAAGACCGGCTTCCTTCAAGCCGCCCGCCATTTGGCTCAAAAGTATGCCGTTTGTGGTAAGGGATATATCGGTTATACCTTTGATACCCCTTATTCCTTTTATCAGGTCCTGTATGTCGGGCCTTACCAGGGGCTCTCCTCCGGTCAGCCGTATTTTTGATATGCCAAGCTTAGTCCCCTGACAAACTATCTCCATTATTTCCTCGTACCGCAGCACGTCCCGGTGGTCCATTTTACAGATACCTTCCTCGGGCATACAGTAAAAGCACCTCAGGTTGCACCGGTCGGTCACCGAAATCCTCATATAATCAATCTGCCTGTTATGGCTATCCTTCATGTCAATACCCCCTTTAGTCAATCAAGACTATTTCCCCTGTCCTTTCAAGGGAATAACCGCCCAGAGCCCTGACCTTCTCATTAAATACATGTCCCCCTATTACTTCCAGCATAAGCTTAATACTTGGATTTTCAAGGAATTCAACCGGAACGGCCAGATCATACTCTTCGTTGCAGACAGGAATAAAATCAAGTCCGAGGGCACCGGCAGCCGAATATACACCAAGCCCCGCATCGATGTCCGAAAAGGCCACCGCCGCCGCAACCGCCATATGGGTAAACTCCTCCCGGCCATACCCTGAAATGACTGCCGGGTCTATTGACTGCTCTTTTAATTTATAATCCAGAAGAAGTCTGGTTCCCGATCCTTTCTGCCTGTTTACAAAGCTTACCCCATTCCTTGCCAGGTCTGAAAAAGTATTTATGTTTTTGGGATTACCCTTTTTGACCATAAAACCCTGTATCCTGTTTACCAGCTTTATAAGGGCTATGTTTTTGTTTGACAGATACTTTCTTATATAGCTTATATTATACTCCCCGCTGGTTTCATCCAATAGGTGAATACCGGCAATATGGGTTTCTCCCTTTGAAAGGGCCGTTATACCGCCCATACTGCCAACATGGGCAGAAGCAAGATGCAAAGCAGGGTCATGGCAGTGAATTTCATTGGCCAACAGGTCCAGTATGGGATCATGGCTGCCTATGCAGACTATTGTATTCTCAATATCATCAAGGTCTTTATGAAGCCTCACCTTTACCCGCTCACCGGCATCAACGCCCTCGCTGTTCTGGGGTATTACAAGCATACCGTCGGCCCGTACCAAAGACATAACAACACCTGCTCCTCTGCTTAACGGAGCTGCAATCAACCTGTCTCCCACCTTCCCCAGCTTAACCCTCACAAACTCCTTGTTCTTCAAAGACGATACAATCCTCCTGGAGCACACCGCCTCCACCTCCCGGTGCGGTTTTTCCGGCAGTCTGAGGTAGTTTTGTATAAGCGGTTTTATTACATTTTCCATTACTATATATGCGGAAACCGGGTAGCCCGGTATACCCACAACCGGCTTGCCCATAACTTTGCCCAGTATTGCCGGTTTGCCGGGTTTTATGGCTATTCCATGGGTTATTACCTCTCCAAGCTCCCGGATAATATCCTTTGTAAAGTCCTCCCTGCCGGCAGACGAACCTGCGTTGATTATCACCATATCGCTGTTTTCCACCGCCTGCTGCAGGGCAGCTTTTATATCTTCATAAACATCGTCAACCGGCTTGTGTCTGTCTGCAGTACCGCCCCACTCCTCAATCATTCCTGCAAATATATGAGAGTTATACTCAATAAGGCTGCCCTCGCCCAAAGGCTGACCGGGCAGTACCAATTCCGTACCGGTAGGAATAATGGTTATATGGGGTTTTCTTAACACTTTTACCGTGTTGACTCCTCCTGCCAGCATTGCCCCAATGTCTATTGGCCTTATCCTGTGGAAGACAGGCACGATCAATTCTCCCTGTACAATATCTTCCCCTATGGGTCTTATATTCTGCCAGGGTGTAGCTGCCTCGGAAATTTCTACTCCATGGTCGGTTTCCACCAGATTCTCGGACATAACTACCGCATTATACTTTGGAGGTATCGGATCTCCGGTATCAACCACAATATAGTCCTCATCCCCGGAAAGCCTGATTCTGCTGCGCTGGCTTGCTCCAAAGGTTACCGACGCATCAAGGGCTATCCCGTCCATGGCCGAAGCGTTAAAATGGGGTGATGAAACATTTGCATATACCGGCTGACCGGTAACCCTGCCCAATGAAAGAGCTGTACTTATCTCCCGGGTCTGGTAATTTTCAAAAAACCCCTTAAGCCGGGCCAAGTATTCCACTATTGCCTCCTCCAGCTCCTTGCTGGACAGATATATGTTTTTTGCATTCATATCGAACACTCCTTAAAGCATTATTACTTGGACCTCTTCGTTTTTGTACAAGCCCTCTTTATTCTTGGGTATAACCACCATCCCGTTGGCACTGGAAATTGTGGTTATCATACCCGATTTACCCGGAACCGGACGGGCATGGCTTCTGTTATCACAGCCCTGGTATACAGTTACCATAAGGTACTCCTCCCTGCCCGGCGAAGAATAGTAGCTCTCGTCGCACACCGCCTTCAATAAGGTCTGCCGACTGTCGGGTTGTCGGGACATTCGTCTTACCAGCGGGGATACCACCACCCGGTAGACCACCAGCGAAGAAACCGGCTGCCCCGGCATACCAATAACCGGCTTACCCTCAACGCTGCCAATTATGGTTGGCTTGCCCGGCTTTATGGAGATACCGTGAACCAGTACCCCCGGCTTACCCAATTCATTAATTATACCTGCGGTATAATCGCTGAAACCGGCCGAACTGCCTCCCGAGATAAGGACCAGGTCACTGTCATCCAGAGCATCTGCAACCTTGGCTTTAATGGCCGGCCTGTCGTCTCCTGTTATTCCCTTAAGTTCTGCAATACCACCATCTCGGGTAACCGATGCCGCCAATGAATAGCTGTTAATATCCCAGATCTTGCCCGGGCTTAACTGGCTACCCGGCTTTACCAGTTCATCGCCGGTGGATATAATGGAAACCCTTGGCCTTCTGTACACCTTTAAGTCATTCAGCCCTATACTGGCCAGCGCTCCAATATGCGGTGGCCTTATCAGGGTCTCCTTTTCCAGCACCACCTGTCCCGCCGCAATGTCCTCGCCGCTTTTTATGGTGTTGTCCCACGGACCGGCAGGCTTATATATTGCTATGATTTTATTGTCCAGATCCTCGGTATCCTCAATCATAATCACCGCGTCGCTCCCCGGCGGCAGCATCCCACCGGTTGGCACGTAGGCACACTTGTCATGGTCTATCTGTATGTCGGTGCTGCTGCCTATTGCAACCTCACCTATCTTTTCTAAAAGTGCCGGCATAGCGTCACTGGCGCCAAAAGTATCCCTGGCCTTTACCGCATACCCGTCAACCACCGATTTGTCGAAGTCAGGTATATTGCCTGGTGCCCTTATATCCTCAGCGCATCTCCTTCCCAGAGAGTCCATCAGACTTATACGTTCAGCATATCCGGGCAGATTCCAAAAATGCTGTTCTATTATTTCCAAGACTTCAGCCACATCCTTTACCTTAAGCAGCACAGTATACCCTCCAATCAGTAGACAATATCTCCGCCAAGAAATCCCCTGGTCAGTTCGGAAACCGGATTATCAAAGAAATCCTTGCTTTTTCCCGTTTCAATTACCCTTCCTCTCATCAGCAGATAGGCCTCGTCGGCCAGCCTCTTTGCCTGAAAAATATTATGGGTTACAAAGATTATTGTTGCACCCCATTCCCTTTGAAAATCCTTCAGTACTTTTTCTATTATTATTATACTCTCGGGGTCAAGGTTGGCAGTGGATTCATCCAGCAGCAAAAGATCAGGCTGCAGTGCCAGCGCCCTGGCCAGCGCCACCCTCTGCTTTTCTCCGCCCGAAAGGGTTCGAACGTTGCGATACAATAACCCTTTGAGGTCAACGGCATGGGCACATCTCAAAACCCTGTCCCTGAGCTTGGACTGTTCCAGTCTCCGGTATCTTAATCCCGCGGCAATATTAGCGTATACGGTGGTATTAAACAGATAGGAGCGCTGCATAACAAGAGTTATTTTTTTTCTTACCCTTTCGAAATCATGCTGCTCATCTCCATAAGCCGTTCTGCCCCCGCCGGCCTTTTCCAACCCTGCTATGATGCTGAGCAGGGTGGATTTACCCGAACCATTGGGGCCCATTACCACATGAATTCTGCCCTTTTCAAAGGACAGCTTTTCAATGTCCAAAACCTTTATCCCGTCATACTCTTTTATCAACTCTAGAACCTGTACTCTCAAAGCTATGCCCCCTGAATCCTTTGAAAAAATATATTTAGTATAAAGAATAGTGTCAATAGAACAATACCTATGGCTATGGCCTGGTCGAAGTTACCCATATTGGTCTCAAGAATAATGGCAGTTGTCATGACCCTTGTATAGCCCTTAATATTCCCTCCTACCAGCATTACTGCACCCACTTCGGATATGGCCCTGCCATAGCCGGCAATAAGTGAAGACCCAATGGAAGTCCTGAATTCCCGTATAAGTGTCCATAAAACCTGTAACCTCCCCGCCCCCAGGGTAAAAGCGGTATTTTGAATAAGGCTTCCTCTGTCCTTTACCGCTGCCATTGTAACTCCGGTAATAATTGGGGATATCAGAAGCACCTGAGCAATAATCATTGCTCTGGGGCTGTGAAGGATGCCCAGGTAACCCAAGGGCCCGCTCCGTGACAGCAGCAGGTACACAACCAGGCCTGCAATGACCGGGGGAAGCCCCATCAACGTATTGATAAGCATAATAACCGGCTTACGCAGCGGAAACTTCTTCATCCCTATGATAATTCCCGCCGGTACCGAAAAAGCCATTGAAATAGCAACCGAAATAAACGAGACACTGAGAGAAAGGCCTATAATTCTATAGACCTCTCTGTTACCCGATAGTATCAGGCTCAGTGCCCCTGCAAACCCTCGCAGTAGATTATCCATAAAGCTTCATCCTATTCTCCGTTGGGAACGAACAAACTCTGTCCGTATTTATCCTTTCCAAACTGGGCTATCATATCCTGCACCTCATCCGACAATATCCAATCAACAAACCGGTCGGCACCTTCCTTGTTGATTCCTTCATGCTTTTCCGGGTTAACCTTTATAACTCCATACTGGTTGAACATACGCTCATCACCCTCCACCAGTATTACCAGGTCGAGATTATCTTTCATGGAAAGATAGGTGGCCCTGTCGGTCATAACATAGGTCTTCTCCTCGCTTGCAAAGGTCAGCGTGGAACCCATTCCCTTGCCCACCGACTTATACCAGTCGCCGTCCGGTTCCACACCGGCTGCCTGCCATAACTCCAGCTCTTTCATATGAGTCCCGGAATTATCTCCCCTTGAACTGAATGGAACTTTCATACTCTGAACCGTCTTCAGGGCCAAGGCGGCATCCGAACCGGCCGCTTCCTTTAACCCGGCGGGATCATCCTCGGGACCTACTATAACAAAATCATTGTACATAACCCTGTGCCTGTCCACTCCATGTCCGTCCTTCACAAACTGAATTTCAGTGGGCTCGGCGTGGACAAGAAGTACATCGGCATCGCCGTTTTTCCCCATCTCCATTGCCTGCCCTGTACCTACCGCCACAACCTTAACCTGTGTACTGTACATTTCTTCAAAATGCGGCAGTATTTCCTCCAGCAATCCTGAATTTTCGGTACTTGTAGTGGTTGCCAGGGTTATTGGATCCAGTGTTACTGTCTCGGGTGTCTCAGTGACACCGCAGGAAACGATTACAGTCATAAGCAACAAAACAATTCCCAATGACAAAATCTTTTTCATTTGATATACCTCCTATGTATTTGGTATCCCTGCTGGTTAAGGAGGTTTATGGCACACCCCTTATCGGGCTGTCGGATTTCTCACAGATCCGGCAAGTACAAAACACATGTTGAATCCGGCCCAAAAAAAACAGACGGTATCCACCATGTGGATACCGTTATAAATGTGCCATTTATAACTCCTTTCCAACATGGGAGGCATAACAGTTTCCCGTTACACCCTATCGGCTTGGCATCATGGTCTCCCGTAGACGCTCAAGCTCGGAGTCTTATTGATAATATTATACTATGAATACATCCCTTTGTCCATTATTAAAAGCCCCGGTCAGTCGGGCCTGACTACTTCTAGCTCTCCGCTGTACGGGTCAATCAACAGACCGTGCACCACAACATCCCGGGGGATAAAGCTGTAATTCCTTATGGTGCTCACGGCTTGCTTAATGTTCTCCACCTCATCGTCAATAATACCTGACCACTTATCCAGATCCGCCGAGGCTATCACGCTTTCATCAATCCCGCGGTCCACCATGGCCTGCCGGATTTTTGCCGCCGTCAGCTTTTTCATCCCACAGTCCTTGTGTCCCACAACGTATACTTCCCTGATACCCATTACCAGCACACCCAGTGCTATACTTCTTAAAACATCATCACAGTTTTCCCTGATGGTGTTGCCTGCGTTTTTCAGAACCTTAACCTGGCCTCTTTCAAAACCCATTGCATCCTCTACCAGACCCACCAGCCTTGTATCCATGCAGGTAAATACCATAACTCCTTTTTGTGCATGTCCGCTTATTTCTCTGTCCAGACTCAGTTTTTTGCGTTTTTCCACAAAGCTTTTATTATATATTAAAACTTCCTCCAACATCTCTGTTCTTCCCTTCTTTTATATAATTCTCTGGAATCCCGAGTAGACATTAAATCTTCTACCTCTGGCAAAGCCGGCTAATGTGATGTTTAGCTTATGGGCCAGCTGCACTGCCAGAACCGTAGGGGCAGATCTGGATGCTATAATGGGTATTCCCCTCCTGGCAGCCTTAATCAGCATTTCGGAGGAAATCCTGCCGCTGGCCAGAACGACGCATCTGTCAAAATCCAGCCCTTTTTGTACACTGTGTCCCAAAACCTTATCCATAGCATTATGCCGTCCGATATCCTCATGGTATACTTCAATTTTTCCTTCAAGGCCCAGGGCGCAGCTGTGTACGCCACCGGTTTTTTTGAATACCTCAGATCTGTCGTCAAACTCTCTCATAAGGCTGATTATGGTCTGATACTCTGTTTTCCGGTGTTCTTTATCAAGCACCATGGTATCCATGGAATCCTTCACGTTGTAGAATACAGGGCCCCTGCCGCAACCGCTTGTAATTGTGCGGCTTCCGTACAGTTTTTCTGCAAGAATGCTGCCGCCCTTAAGCTCAATTTCGGCAACACCCTTTTTTTCATCAATCCTTAACCTCCCAATATCCCCCGAGCTTTTAATGAAGCCCTCGGATAACAGAAAACCTGTTACCAGATATTCCAGATCCTCCGGAGAGCACAGCAGTGTAACAAACTCCTTCCCTTCAAGAAAAAGAGTCAGCGGATACTCCTCCACCACAATATCGGTGGTGTGTTCAACGCCCTGATGGCTGTATCTTATTATTTTGGTATCTTTATAATAGGACATGGTTCATCCCTCCGGCTTCTATAAAACTGTAAAATTCCTCCAGATCCCTCAGGTTATTTAGATTGGTGAATATACCCAAGTCGGGGCTATATTCTCTTATCTTGCTCTCACTTATCTTAATAATTCTCTTATTCTTTAGTACGTCAAATATTTTATATACTCGGTTTTCAACATTTTCCTGTATATCGTTCGCCAAATCAATACTATACAGTGCATGAAAAGGCTCTATCCAGTTACCTTTTTCCGATATAACCGCATGGGGTAAATGCTTCCCAGCAGTTTCCTTCATATGCAGTGCATATTCGGGTGAAATTATGGGCATATCACAGGCAGTCAGAAATGCATATTTGCTGTCGGACTGTATAAGCCCTGCGTGTATCCCCCCCAGGGGCCCGGAATTCTTTAGTATATCCTCTGTAATCCTGGCGTTCAAACCGGTAAAAGCATGGGGGTTATTGGTGACCACTATTATATCTTCAAAAACTTTTCTAAGCTGTTTTATTATTATTTCTACCATCGACTTGCCGGCAATTTCCATCAAGGCCTTATCAAAACCCATTCTGCTGCTTTTGCCTCCTGCAAGTATAATGGCTGTGCCGAATAATTTCATAGCCCCACCGCCCCTGTTAAATAATCAAAAAGCGGCTTGGCCGCTTTTTGATTATTCTTTTATCGGGGACATTTCTCTTACTTCTTGCTGTGTCACATAGAAGAACTGTCCCCTTTCAATATTATTATTATACCATTTATTTGGCTGCCTGTGCGGTTGCCTTATCTTCCTTTTTGCAGCCCTTGTACACA
>JAENYX010000072.1 GCA_016841565.1 Clostridium thermobutyricum
GGTTAGGAGAATTATAACATAAAAATTATAAATAGACAAATTCACCTGCTAATGGAACTTGAAAATGTCTTTGGGGTCTGCCTTGGTATCCCTGGGATAATAGGTACCGGTCTGGCGTGAAAAGGTATATCTTTTGGCCAGCTGGCCGGATTTGGCCATGCTCTTTATTTTCTGCAGGCAGGCTGCAAGCCTGTCAACATCCGACCGGTTGTTGTAGGCTGCGAGGCTCACCCTTACCATTCCGGGCATATTGCTCAAATCCCCGGTTTTCTTTTTGAATACAAGCTGTGATACCTGGTGCTGTTTAAGTCCAAGGAGATTTAACAGATAGGGTTGGGCACAAAAGCATCCGTTCCTTACCGCAATACCGTCCTCCCATGCCAGAGCGGCGGCCACCAGACCGTGGGGTACGCCGTCCAGGTTGAAGGTTACAACTCCTACCCTGTTTTGGAGCCTGGAAGGATCATTTTCTCCGTATACCCTTAACCCTTTAATCTCCTTTAGCTTTTTCAGAATATACGAGGTCAGTTCCTTTTCATAGTTTTCAATGCTCTTCATGTCCTGTTTGCTAAGGTATTGGATTACGGCTGCCAAGGCTACAGCTCCAACCACATTGGGTGAGCCTGCCTCTTCCCTGTCGGGCAAACCTGCCCATTCAACCGATTCCCTGGTTACTATGTTAATGGTGCCGCCTCCGGTGTATTCCGGGGCATCCCTCAGGAAGGTCCTCCGGGGTCCTATAAGTACTCCGGTGCCGAAGGGGGCATACATCTTATGGGCCGAAAAGACCAGATAGTCTATATGCTCGGGATGCCGGTCGGGTTTCATATCCAGAGGTGAATGGGGAACAAGCTGGGCGCCGTCCACAAGGACCGGTACCCCTTCCCTGTGCGCCATAAGGGCAATTCGTGACAAATCGCTTTTATAACCTGTTACGTTGGATGCTCCCGAGACGCTGACCAGTTTGAGGCGGCCCCGGCAGCGCTTTATTTTGTTTTCAAGGTCAGTATAATCAAGGGCTCCGCTTCCATCCACATCCACATACACTCGCTGGGCCTTGGAACGCCAGGGAAGGTCGTTGGAGTGGTGCTCCATCAGGGTTGTCAGTACAATGTCATCCTTTGAGAGCCCCAACCGATAAGAAATTTTGTTTACGGCTTCGGTGGCATTCTTTACAAATATAACACAATTGCTCTTTAGGTCGGCCTTTACGAATTCGCCAACAATGGTGTGGGCGGTATCGTATACGTGGGTGGATACCTGGGATTTAAAGCCGGTACCCCTGTGTACGCTTGAGTACCAGTCCATAAACTCATTTACCTTATAAAGCACCGGTCTCAACACAGGAGTGCTGGCGGCGTTATCAAGGTTGACACACGTCTTATAACCACCCTTTATAAGGGGTACTTTCTTGTTGATACCCACAATGTCTCTGCGAAATTTTGCCTGATTGAACCCTTCCTTGAAAAAAAACATGGCATCGGCTCCTTTTAGAAATACGCGCTAATACCATAATATGCTTCAGACTGCATTATTGATTCAACAATAAAGGCAAGGTGCCGAAAATACAGTTCGGCTGTCCGGCCGGTGTTTTGGGTGATGGGGTACAAAACCGGCCAAAGATACATAATATAATTAAGCGGGGCATTCCGGCCGGGGGCATTGGAACATCCAACCAATTGAAAAGCGGTATGCTGTATGATAATATTTATACAGATTGGTTTAATATGTTTTTCAAAATAGGGGGACTGAAATGGGTAAGCTATTTGGTACCGACGGTGTTAGAGGAATAGCCAACAGGGAATTAACCGCAGAACTGGCATACAAACTGGCCCAGGCAGGGGCTGCCGTTCTGGGACGAGGTATAGACAGGCCGCGGTTCATATTGGGAACCGATACGCGTATATCATCGGATATGCTTGAAAGCGCAATGGCAGCCGGGTTATGTTCGGTGGGAAGCAATGCAGTACTTGTAGGGGTGGTTCCAACCCCTGCCGTGGCATATTTGATAAGACATCTTAACGCAGACGGTGGTATTGTAATATCAGCCTCCCATAATCCGGCCGAGTATAACGGGATTAAATTTTTCGACAGCAGGGGCTACAAGCTCGAGGACGACATGGAAGAGGCAATAGAAGAAATGGTTATAAACGGTACCGGTATAAAGCTGTCGGACGGTCAGAACCTGGGACGTAAAACGGCAGAGACCGGTGGAACCAGATATTACATAGATTACTTGAAAAGCACAGTGTCGGGAAGCTTTGAGGGAATGAAGGTGGCGGTGGACTGTGCCAACGGAGCCTCGTACCTGGCGGCTCCCTCAATACTACAGGAGCTTGGGGCGAATGTCAGGGTCATAAATAACAAACCCGACGGGCTGAACATAAACGTCGACTGCGGTTCTACCCACCCCGAGGGCCTGGCTTCTTTTGTGAAGGAGGAGGAAGCTCATCTCGGGCTGGCCTTTGACGGCGATGCCGACCGGGTAATAGCGGTGGACGGTGAAGGCAGGATTGTGGACGGAGACTATATAATGGCAATCTGCGGACGGAGACTGAAGGAGCAGGGACGGCTGGCCAATGACACGGTGGTAGCCACCGTTATGAGCAACCTGGGCCTTCACAGGGCTATGGAGCAGGCAGGGTGCCGGGTAGAGGAGACCCGGGTGGGAGACAGGTATGTCCTGCAGAGGATAAGGGAAAAAGGGTACAACTTCGGCGGAGAGCAGTCGGGGCACATTATATTTTTGGAGCACAATAGCACGGGGGACGGTCTGCTTTCGGCGCTGCAGCTGTTGGAGAGCATTAAGTTTTTCGGCAGAAGCCTTGCCGAACTGAGGGATACCATGGAAAAATTCCCCCAGGTTCTTGTTAACGTGGAGGTGGAGAACTCCAAAAAAGATTCCTACCGGCAGGATAGGGTTATCTGCAGTGAGATTGACAGGATAGAAAGCCAGCTCAAGAATAACGGCAGAGTGCTGATAAGGCCTTCGGGAACCGAGCCCCTAGTCAGGATAATGATGGAAGGGCAGGATGCCGGGCAGCTGCGGCTTTATGCCGACAACCTTGCCCGGCTGATAGAAAGCCGTTTAACCTAACGGGACAAGGGGACAGGTTATCTGTCCCATTTGCCGATCATGTAAAGGAGGTGGTGTTGGAGCAAGTTGCATTATGAATTTGGGGAGGTGATATAAAGTTTAAGCGTTACAAAAAAGCGCCAGAACTCCTGACAACAAAAGGAGTTGACGAGGATCGGGGTTTATCGAAAATTCGGCGGATGGCCCCGCGGTATGCTGCTACCGGAAAGGCTCAACAAATCCGTCAAGCGATTGATGGTACAAAAAGGGCCGGGCAGAGGACCAAAAACCATTAAAGGAGAATCATAACACTATGTGTGGAATAGTTGGATATATAGGTGACAAAAATGCAACACCCATTTTGATTGAAGGCCTGAGAAGGCTTGAATACAGAGGATATGATTCGGCAGGAGTAGCCGTATACAACAGCGGAGAGGTGCAGGTGGAGAAGTACAAGGGCAGGCTGTCCATATTGGAGGACAAGCTAAAGGAAAAGCCCATCCTGGGCAGCCTGGGGATAGGGCATACACGCTGGGCTACCCACGGGGAGCCCTCGGATGTCAACTCCCATCCCCAGACAAGCATGGGGGGAGATGTGGCCATTGTGCACAATGGTATCATCGAGAATTTCATGCACTTGAAAGAATGGTTGTCCGAAAAGGGGTATGTGTTTAAATCGGATACCGATACCGAAGTTGTAGCCCATCTGGTAGATTATTTTTACCACGGGGATTTGGTTCAGGCGGTAATAGAATGCGTCAAGAAACTTGAGGGTTCATTTGCGCTGGGAGTTGTCAGCTGCACCGAGCCCGATAAGCTGGTGGCCATCAGGAAGGACAGCCCGCTGATAGTGGGAATAGGTAAGGGCGAGAATTTTATAGCATCGGATATTCCTGCAATACTGAACCATACAAAGCAGATTTATCTACTGAACGATATGGAGATTGCCGTGCTCAGCAAAGAGGGCGTCAGTATAGTCGACCAGGCCGGAAAGCCGGTCCAAAAAGAAATCTTTGAAGTTACCTGGGACGTGGCGGCGGCCGAAAAGGGAGGCTATCCCCACTTCATGCTGAAGGAAATGTTTGAGCAGCCCACATCACTGAGGCAGACACTCAAATCCCGGCTTATGTCCGAAAGCGATGACATAGTATTGGACCAGATAAGAATTAGCCGGGAAGACCTTGAAAAGGTGGACAAAATAAATATCGTGGCCTGCGGTACAGCATTCCATGCCGGAGTGGTAGGAAAGTACCTTATTGAAAAACTGGCCAGGATTCCTGTTGAGGCCGAGATTGCGTCGGAATTTCGATACAGGGACCCCATACTGAGCCAAAACAGCCTTGTAATAGTTATAAGCCAGTCGGGGGAGACCGCCGACACCCTTGCAGCCATGAGGGAAGCCAAACGAAAGGGTGCCCGGATTATTGCCATCACCAACGTGGTGGGCAGCACCGTATCAAGGGAGGCCGACGACCTTCTGTACACTTGGGCCGGTCCCGAGATTGCGGTGGCCTCTACCAAGGCGTATACCACACAGCTTATAGCCATGTCGCTTATTGCTCTCAAGCTGGCCAGAATAAAGGGCAGCATTGACGGAGAGCTGTACGGCCAGATGAAGGAAGCCATATACAGGCTACCCGAACAGGTGCAGCAGATACTTGAAGAATCCGAAGGAATAAAGGAACTTGCAGAAAAACACAAGGACGCCGGCAACGTGTTCTTCATCGGCCGGTCACTGGACTACGCCGTAGCCATGGAGGGCTCTTTAAAGCTCAAGGAAATCTCCTATGTCCATTCGGAGGCTTATGCCGCCGGGGAGTTAAAGCACGGTACCATAGCCCTTATTGAGGACGGGACCCTGGTGTTCGCCCTTGCCACCCAGGATAGGCTGTTCGACAAGTCGGTAAGCAACATGAAGGAAGTCAAGGCAAGGGGAGCCTACGTGATAGCCCTGGCCAAGGAGGGTAACAGGGAGGTTGAGAAGACCGCCGACAGGGTGATATACATCCCCGATACCCTGGACCTATTGACCCCGGTTCTCACGGTAGTACCGTTGCAGCTCTTTGCTTACTATATGGCCGTAGCCCGGGGCTGCGATGTTGATAAGCCGAGGAATCTTGCCAAAAGCGTAACGGTGGAGTAAAAAACGGGTAAACTATTTACAATAATGTATATACAAAATAACTCCATTCCATGATAATAAAGTTTGCTCTATAAAAATAAAGTTCGTTCCAAAATCCCGAAGTCGAAGCAGGAAAAATCCTGAACGGCTGCGGGATTTACGTTTTAACAGGTGAAAGGGTTAAGGTGTAAGGATTAAGGTTATTATAGTTAAGAAGTATTAAATAAGGCTAGAAATATTGATTTTAAAGGGATCGAAAGACTATATTGAAGATAATATTGATAAAATAATGGAAAAGTAAAATAGACTCTTATTCCTTAACCCTTGAAACTTTGCCCTACGCTTCTTGCATCTTATACCTATTCGGAACCGACTTTATTTTTAAAATTACTACAAGAATTAAGGAATAAATGTTATAAAATGGAATACAAATATTGAATTTTAGAACCACTTTATTATATGGAAGAGATTAGTAGAATAGGGTTAAGGCTAGAAGACATAAGGGTTTGAGGGAAAGTGGTTTGGAGCAGAGTTTATTTTAAATATACAATAGAATTAGAAGATATTTTATGGTAGATACTTAATTTAAGTGTAATGAATTATTACGAAAACGAACTAATTATTGACAACATGGAGAATACAATGTAATATAATATTACAAAAGGAGGTTGAGTTAAATGCCCAGTATAAATGAGTTGGGTGCAAAAATCAGGGCTGCCAGGGAGGAAAAGGCATTTAGCCAAAGTGAAGTTGTTGAGAAACTCATGGGAAATGGTATCAATATGAGCAGAGAAACACTTAGCAAAATAGAAAATGGTAACAGGAATATATCTGCTGTAGAGTTAAATACTTTATGTAATATTTTAGGCATAGATATAAACAGCCTTTTTAATGAAGATGATGATT
This sequence comes from Clostridium thermobutyricum, assembly GCA_016841565.1. Lineage (GTDB taxonomy): Bacteria > Bacillota > Clostridia > Ch29 > Ch29 > JAENYX01. The sequence goes on from JAENYX010000072.1 coordinate 6,105, forward strand.
TGGTTACCCTTTTTAGAAAGAGAAATTTTTCTGAAAGTACCATTGATGAAATAGGAAAACTCCAGGATATGATAAAGATTTTTATTTATCAAAAGAAAATATGTAATGGAGAATTCAAACCTATAAAGAGAAAACCATTATGGGAGGAGTGTTGATATTGGATATGGTTGATTTAAGCCTCCCTGATGAGTTTACCAGGCTACAGGTAAAGGAATTGGCAGAAGAAGTAAGAGGCAGATTTGCTAAAAAAGGGCTCTCTGACATATTTGATGTTCTTGCTGAGGTTACATTTTTAATAAGAAAACCTATGGAAACAAATGAGATTTCAGGGTTTAGCACTTATTTTGAGGAGCAGTTCATCGTATTTTTAAACACTAATTTTACTTTAGGTCATGAAAGATTTACAGGAGCCCATGAATTGTATCATATTGTATACAATCCAAATATATTGAAAAAGGAAAAGGTTATTTTAGACAAAGAGAAATATAAAGAAGAAGAAGTGGCAGCGGATATATTTGCTTCCGAATTTTTAATGCCAGAAGATTATGTAAAAGAAATTTTTTATAAAATCATTAATGTAGATAAAAACAGTGTTTTACCACGGCATATAATAAGAATGCACAACTATTTTAAAGTTAGTTATAAAGCAATGCTAAAAAGGCTTATTCAACTTAGCCTGTGTTCTATAGATAAATATGAGGAACTTGTTAAGATTTGTTCCATAGAAAATACAGAAAAACTCCAATCTTTAACAAAACGGGAAGGCTATAGCATAGACTTAATTATTTCTTCAAAAGTAACATATATTTCTAAAGAGTATATTGAGTTTGTGAAAAACAACTATGAGAGAGGGAATATTTCATATGAGAATATGAAAAGCAGTTTTGAGTTCATCGGGTTAATACCTGATGATTTCGGATATGAATATCCCCAGGAAGAGAAATATTAAAATGCGCTATATATGTGCAATTTCCGACACTGATATTTTAATCAATTTAGCCAAGGTTGATAGATTGGATGTTTTGGAATATTTATTTAAAGAAATAATAATTCCTCAATATGTATATGATGTTGAAATTAAGAAAAAAGCAGGAAAGTATTACAGTATAATAAATCACGCTATTAATAAGGACGGGAGTATATTTCATGTGTTAGATAGAAAAAAAGATAAGTCTATAAATATACTTGCGAAAGATATAATTGAAGATAGGAGAAAAGTTATAGGGCCAGGAGAAAGCGAATGCGCAGGTTATGCTTATGCATTAAGAGTACCTATCATAATATCGGATAATTACACAGAATTCAAATGGATGGGTGATTTTATAACATTAACTCACAGGAATATTCTGGCTCTATGCGTTTATTTCGGTAATATTGAACAAGGTGAGGCAGAAGATATTTTTAATCGAATTAACAGTCAATTATCATATCCAACTCAAGATACGTTTGATGACCAGTATAGAAAGGCTATGGGGCGATTTAGTCAAAATGGCTGGGAAGCATATTTAGGTATAACAAGTGTGTAGTGATACATATGTCAACGCCGGGCTTTTTTTGACCGAATCGCCGGTTGAAAACTGACCTAATCGCCGGGGTTTTGATGGCCGGCTACCCCTTGTACCGGGTTATCCGATACCGGGATATCGGCCGGGGGTGCAACTCTGACGCCGCCTTTAAGTCTGTTCTTTAGCCTATAGCTCTCACCCCTTATGTTTATGATATGAG
>JAENYX010000073.1 GCA_016841565.1 Clostridium thermobutyricum
TTAATTTATTTACTGCATAGGTAGCATCTTCATTACTGAAACCTTCAAATTCTAGCTGCTTTATTAGCCCGCTTTTAGAGTAAGCCATAGTTTTTAAATATTGTTTGCCTTTTTTTACAGCCTGCTCTTTCCAGTCTACATTTAATTTATTTACTGCATAGGTAGCATCTTCATTACTGAAACCTTCAAATTCTAGTTGCTCTATTAACCCGCTTTTAGAGTAAGCCATGATTTTTAAATATTGTTCGGCCTTTCTTACCGCGTTTTTTTGTGATAAAGTTTCAGCAGCCTCCTCTTCTTCAATAACTGGATCTTCTGGTTCTTCTACTTCTTCATCCGATGTAACCTCTTCTTGTTCTTCATTTATATTTGATACAACTTCTTTTAATTCTTGATTGTCGCTTGCTTGTTGTGGCTCATCATTTACTTCTCTATTGCAACCCAAAACTCCAATAATGACTACAATCACTAATACTATAAACCACCAACGTTTATAAAATCGCTTCTTTTGTTTTTCGTTCATACTCTTCCCTCCTTTTCCTGTTAACTTCGACACAAATAAGGAAAATCCTGCTATTTTGCATCGTCAGCAAAAAAAAAGATTCCCTATCGACCGACTCCTTGATAACATATTACCACAGCTTGACATTTTCAGGATTTCAAAAAACTCTTACCAATGCCTGGCAATTCAAATCCCATCTCATTAAGCGCTAAACAGTATACATGGAACGCTTCCGTCTCTTTATTAAATCGCCCTAGCCATTTTTGTTTGCCGTCAACATAGATATAAGCAACCTACTTCCCATTAACCTTATCCCAAGACACACCATGATATTTCGAGTATCTTCTGTAAAGGCGATTTTGTTGGTTTTGGCGGAGTGTTACAAACCTCAAGTTACTTCTGCGGTTATTAAGTCCATTTCCATCTATATGGTCAATTTCTAATCCCGGCCGTCTTCCTATAATTTGGATATGCATACAGATAAACCGCTTATTCTCTTGACGAACCGCATAATAGGTATTACCGGCTTTGCGAGCACACCATTTAAATTGGCTTAAGTATTCATAGTCAGCATCATCAACAATTGCAACAAGCCCTTGGGTTAATGGAATTTCCTTCGCCATTCAATACCACCCCAGCTTTTCCGCTATCCCGTATACGAATCCCGTCCTGTATCGATGGAATGTACTCTCATCAACATTGAGTATTCTGGCCATGTCCCGGGCCGTCATATCAAACCTATTTCCGCTCCCCCATTTTCGCCACTAACTCAGTGGGAGGCTGCCAGTCTATCGCGAGACCATACTTAGCCCAGATAACACGCCGGCCTTCATCTTTAGCCCTGGCATACGTGTCTTGTATGGCTTTTATAATGCGCTCCATCTCACGCAGCAGCACACTATCCGCCAGCTTCGTCGCCCGGTGCTCTACTATGCTGGTACTGGCATATCTGTCACCGGCTACCGCCCCATATGCCTCCTGCATTTCCGCCAGGATTATATCCCGCCGCAGATCTTTTATGGCCTGTAGTGTCCCATGGTACGAATATATTTCTGCCTCTATGTGCCTGTATGTTGCTCTTTTGTGACATGGCTTTACACATTATATCTAAATCTGGTATAATTTTCTGTATAAGCGAATGTAATTGTAGAAATGTATGTAATCTGTTTTATAGCCATTTCTCTTTCTAAACTATCTACTATTATTTGGAGTTGTTTTTAATAACAACTCCGCAAACATAATCAATACTCTATTTGAAAATGCAATTAGAATTCATTCCATGGATTCTAATGTGAAATAGTATGCTATTAAGAGAGAATATATTAAGGGAGGTATGGGACTTGACAAGTAAGTACTATCCACCTACATATAATGGAAATCAATTCCATTGCCCATACTGCAATGTCTTTTCGAAACAAAAATGGTTTAATATTTATTATTCTGAAGTTGGTAGGCACAATAATTTAGAAGATCTTAAAGTTTCTATATGTGTACATTGCAGTATGGTAACATATTGGTACAAAAAGAAAATGATTATTCCGGATGAATCAACAGCCCCTTGGCCACATGATGATCTACCAGAAAATATCAAAGAAGATTATTTAGAAGCAAGGTCAATTGTTAATAAGTCGCCAAGAGGTGCTGCAGCAATTTTAAGATTATGTCTCCAAAAACTAATGAAAGAACTTGGCGAGGAAGGAAAGAACATAAATACGGATATTTCACGTCTAGTTGAAAAAGGATTACCCATAGAAGTACAACAAGCTTTAGACATTTTGAGAGTTGTTGGTAATGAATCTGTTCATCCAGGACAATTAGATATAAAAGATGATACAGATACAGCAATACAATTATTTGAGCTAATAAATTTCATCGTAGAAGATAGAATTACTCGTAAAAAAAGGATTTCTTCTTTATATTCACGCTTGCCCGAGAAAAAAAGACAGGAAATTGAAAAACGTGATAAACTGTCAAGGTCAATTTAGGGTTCATCTGCTTAATGATTATTCATCTCCCATTGCCTAGAAGATTAAGCAGGAGAACCAGGTGGAGTTCTGCAGTGTGTAAGAGGCAATAGAGAGGAGATATGTGTCCTGTAAGATGTGTAAACCGTCAGACAGTTAAGCTATATTTAGTTTATTAAAAGACAAAAAGGAGGTCTCCATATGTTGAGGGATTTGTTAACTGAACCCACGCAAAGTACTGCCTTAATACTACTACCCCTGCTGTTTCTACTGTCTGTGTGGGTTATATTCCGCCTACTGTTAAGGGAGGTTTACTGTTGGTACTACAAGATTAATAAAACTGTTAAGCTGTTGGAAAGCATAGATGAAAAACTGGGGGAACTGGTAGATCATTATATCCCTGATTCTGAGGATGTTTTGCCCCAGGAGGAAGATAAAGCGGCTACAGATGAACATGCCAACATAGTTGTAAAGGGCGAAATTGAATAACCGGGCGCCTAGAAAAACAATATCATGGCAAAGGGAGTATATGCATTGTCACATGCAATAGGCAACAAAAACAAGTATAACGAACTGTTCAAGTCGGTTACCAGTACGGACGGCACGGAAACATCCGACAGTTCAAAAAAATGTTAGAAAAAAGATGCGTGAGTATGCACTGGGTATAAGGAATTTTGAAATTAAACTTTATGCCTGTTTTCCTCGGCATACCGGCACTTTCTTTATGAATTTATCGGTGTTGTTTTGTACATTATTTTTTATTCTGTCCCTAAACTGTCCCCAAAATAGTGTTATGTAAACAATTAGCGAAAATAACAAAGCCCCGCAAACATAGTATTTGCAAGGCTTTAGCTTTGGTGCGCCCTGAGGGATTCGAACCCCCGACCAACTGATTCGAAGTCAGCGACTCTATCCAACTGAGCTAAGGGCGCATATTCTTATTTTATAAATCTATATTAACATTAATGGTGACCCATCCGCGACTCGAACGCGGGACACCCTGATTAAAAGTCAGGTGCTCTACCGACTGAGCTAATGGGTCACTAAATGGCTGGGGCGGCAGGACTCGAACCTACGAAATGCCAGAGTCAAAGTCTGGTGCCTTACCGGCTTGGCTACGCCCCATCGCAATATTGGGGTGGGTAGTGGGAATTGAACCCACGGCCTCCAGAGCCACAATCTGGCGCTCTAACCAACTGAGCTATACCCACCATGTCATGTAATGGTTGGTGCGCCTGCAGGGACTCGAACCCCGGGCACACGGATTAGAAGTCCGTTGCTCTATCCACCTGAGCTACAGGCGCACAATTGGAGCGGGTGATGGGAATCGGACCCACGCGACTAGCTTGGAAGGCTAGGGCTCTACCATTGAGCTACACCCGCACATTATCCAACAATAAAACATTATAGCAAACTCAGCTGCGACTGTCAATGTTCAAAATTTTCCGCCTCGGTATAATTGGAAGCAGTGATATTATTGTAAACCAAAAACAACTCGGGGTCAAGATTTTATCTGCTAAAATTCAAATATCCCGGGTTTAATATTGCCATTTTCGATTTCAATTATTCCATAGGTGGAGCGCTGTGCATTCCTTGGTCTTGAGATGCTTCCGGGATTCATCATAACCATATCGTCCACTTTAATAATCTGCGAATTATGGGTGTGTCCAAAAAGGATTATATCGGCGCCTATTTCAATCCCTTTATAGTAAAGGGTGTTGAGGCCGTTCTTTACCCTGTATTTGTGTCCATGGGTAGCGAACACTTTTTTCCCTCCAATATCGACTTCCAATTCAGAAGGAGCGTTTGCATTAACAAAACAATCACAATTACCTCCAACCACATAGATGTGTCCCTGATGGAAATTGCCGATATGCTCGCTATCCTTTACAAAATCACCAAGATGAAAAATAACGTCCACTTTTCCCATTTTTTTCAATGCCTTAATAAGGCTGTTCCTGTTCCCGTGGCTGTCACTTAGCACCCCAATTTTCAAATTTTGTCCCCCTCCCGAAGTCGATGAGCATCCTCTTGACCTTTATGAAAGCCTGCGCCCTGTGGCTGATTGAATTCTTGGTATTTGCGTTCAGTTGGGCAAAGGTTTTTTCATAACCGGGCAGATAGAACAACGGGTCATAACCAAAACCTTTACTGCCTCTTGGTTCAAACAATATCTGTCCCTCGCATTCTCCCCTTACCGTGAAATATTGCGAATCCGGAAAAACAACCGACGCCGCACAGACAAACCTTGCCGTTCTTCTTGCCTGGGGCACTTCCGACATCATATCAAGAAGCTTTTGGTTGTTGCTGTCATCGGTTGCACCTTTTCCTGAAAACCGGGCAGAAAAAACGCCCGGTCTGCCGTCCAGGGCATCAACCTCCAGCCCCGAGTCATCTGCAATGGCGGTTTTGCCTGTGGCCTTCATGACCTCCAGGGCCTTTTTATAGGAGTTCTCCTCAAAGGTGGCTCCATCCTCCACTATTTCCAAGTCAAGCCCTGCCTGGGTCATTGAAATCACAGACCAGTCCAGATCCTTTATTATTGCCATTATCTCCTGAACCTTTTTTTTATTCCTGCTGGCAACCACCATTATCTTCTTGTTCATTAATCAAGCCTCCCGGCAGCACATCTTCCAACGCTTTTTTCTGGGCCTGGACCAGCTTTGCTATCCCGTCCATACCCAAATCAATCATCCTGTACATCTTGTCTTTAGAAAAAGGAAAGGCTTCTCCTGTTCCCTGAATTTCCACAACCTGGCCTGTTGCGGTCATCACCAGATTCATATCAACCTGGGCTTTGCTGTCCTCCTGGTAACACAGATCCAATACAATCTGGTCATCAACTATCCCGACACTTACGGCTGCAACCATATCGGTTATTGGTATATCACTGATAATCCCTTTGCTTTTCATATACCCCAGAGCATCAACCAGGGCCACAAAGGAACCCGTAACCGATGCCGTCCTGGTACCTCCGTCTGCCTGGAGCACATCGCAGTCTATCCAGATTGTATACTCCCCGCCAAGCTTGTCCAGCTTTACCACAGATCTCAAAGACCTGCCTATAAGTCTCTGTATCTCCTGGGTTCTCCCTTCCAGCCTTCCCCTGGAAATCTCCCTGGTTTTTCTGACAACGGTTGACCGGGGCAGCATGGAATACTCTGCTGTGACCCATCCCTTACCCAAACCCTTCAGGAAGTGAGGTACTCTTTCCTCTACCGATGCAGTGCACAATACTTTCGTGTCCCCGGTTTCTATCAGGACCGAGCCCTCACCATATTTAGTGAAGTTCTTGGTTATCCTTAGAGGTCTCAATTCATCAAACTGTCTTCCATCTGTTCTCAAGAATTTCTCAACTCCTTTTTCTTCGAGCAGTATACCTTGATTTTATCTTGTCTGCGTACTCCCCAGATTATTATATATCATATCATATTTCAAGATTAGTTGTAGGCGTTGGCGAACACCGGCACATCTATAACGCTTTCCAGTAATACTCCCGACGGCAAAGACGCCGGCTGCCCATCTACCAGAAATACCACTCCCACAACCGACGGGTATTCTTTCAGGGTCAACGCTATGGATTTGACAATATTCTCTGCCACGCTGTCGCTTCCCTGATAATCAAAAATGCCTTTTTCAAAGTTCAGGTACGCTATTCCGTTCTTTACGCCCATTCCATTAATTTGGACTCCCTCCGGTATTGAAGACCGCAAACCGCTTGACTCGGGCGGACCCTCAAGGAGACACTTTACGGCTACATCCATACCGTCACCGGCAGTACCGGCGTTTAACGTAACCGGAACAAAATACTCAAACCCCTTATCATTTTCCCTGTGAAAATAGACCGTCACTTTGGGGCCTGCGGCACTGTCCAGCAGGTTGATGTTTTCTCTTGATATAGGGCTACCCACACTTCTGCCAAATTGAAGGTTCTCCATCTTATCCCCTTCAAACATGAATTCAACCCTGTCCACCGTATTGAATTCGGTAAGGGTGTAAACCACCGACATTACCATCAATTCTTCTTCCTCGGCGCTACTGTAATTCAAAGCATGCTGTGACAGGTCAATCTTTGCCAGACCGTCCCTTATTGTAAGACCCAGTATGCTTGTACCCTCGGGAATGGCCGAATACAGACCCGTATCCTGTGCCAGCGGGGATGCCGTATGGTCTTGTATTATTCTCTCCAGGGCAGCTCTGGCAATACCCTCCTCCCATTCTATATCAACCGAGACGGGAACAAGGTACCCTTTATCGTCCCTGTAATACAGCACCGTATCCCTCATCCTGGCTTCTGCGGGATGGCTGGTATCTTCCTGGTCCTGAAGCTGAATACCGGTACCCGGGTCCTCTTGGTTTTCCTCCCCGCCATCCAACCAATCCATAACTACCTTTACTGGATTAACGCAGCCTGCCAACGAAAATACCAAGCAGACTATTATAAATCCCGCTATAATCTGTCTTAACATCCCAATTCCCCTCCGATTTCCATTAATTGATGTCGGAGGACACCCTATGTGTCCCCAATATTAAATATATTAGAGAGAGTGGGACGCTATGATTTTTTATTTTTTCTTAAGTCTCCTCATATAGCCTCCCCTTGTTTCCCGGGCATCGCTGACGGTTACAAAGGCCTCTGCGTCGGTTTTTTTCAGATAGTTCATCAGTGCCGGTAATTCTTTCCTGTGAAGCGTAGTATCCAACAGACATATGGGACCGTTTTTGCCGATACCCTCAAGAATGGTAACACCAAAACCCATGCTCCTCAGTTTATCCGCCAGCTCATCATCGCATATATTCTTGGGTACAATTCTTACCATGATGGTCCCGATTGCCATTTTGCCTTCGATAATACTTCCAACCACATTGCCGGCAGCAAAACCCAGAGCATATGCCAACAGGTTTATCCAATTATCCAGGGAATTGACAACTCTGCCAAGAGCCAATACGTATATAATCACCTCGAAAAACCCCAGGGCCGCCGCATGGTATTTTTTCCCCCGTACTATCATCAGCATTCTGACGGTAGCCATAGATACATCTGTTACCCTGGCAAAAAAAATAAATAAATAGTTCAGTATAAGATCCATTAAACTCCCTCCATAGCATTAGTATTAAAGAATATGTCTGCTATTATTTCATATTCATTGAAAATACTATTATTTCCTGTGGGTAAAGTCAATA
>JAENYX010000011.1 GCA_016841565.1 Clostridium thermobutyricum
TTTGAACTTATATTCCTCCTTATCTCCAAAAAGAAAAAGCAGGCCTGTGCCTGCTGTTCCGGATTCTTTATCGTTTTTGATTCATCACTCAACAACCACCGCCGTGCCGGAGGCGGTTACCATGAGCATGTTGCCTCCCTGGCCCAGCACCTCATAATCAATATCAACGCCCACAATTGCGTTGGCTCCTATGGCCCCTGCCCTTTTTTCCATTTCCTTCAGGGCTGCTTCCCTTGCTTCTATCAATTCTCCTTCATAGGACCCCGAGCGCCCTCCGAAAAAGTTTGTAAGGCCGGCTGCAAAATCCTTAATAAAATCTACGCCGGAAATTACCTCTCCGAAAACTATTCCTTTGTATTCAATTACTTTCTTGCCTTCCACACCGGGTGTTGTGGTTACCAGCATAACTATCCCTCCAATTTTGTTTTATATTACTTTTGACTTGGGCAAACAGCCAGTTGTTCCAATTTCAGCTTCCTGCTGTCGGTACTTTGCATATCAGCTGAGGTAATGCTATAAAATAAACCGCCAAGGGCGCTGTCCCCCGACGGTTTTTATGTCCAAACCTACTCTGTAATTGTAAGCGAACTTGTTTGTTAGCCGACAGATTATCTCTTTGAGAACTGGGAAGCTTTCCTTGCTTTCTTCAAACCGTATTTTTTCCTTTCCTTCATCCTCGGATCCCTTGTCATAAAACCTGCCTTTTTAAGTACCGGCCTGTATTCGGGGTCTGCCTGCTCAAGAGCTCTGGATATGCCGTGTCTCAAAGCCCCTGCCTGACCTGTAAAACCTCCACCGTGTACCAAAGCAATTATATCAAACTTACCGGCTGTCCCGGTAAGCTCCAAAGGCTGTCGGGCAATAACCTTCAGGGTTTCAAGACCGAAGTATTCTTCAATATCCCTGCCGTTTATACTGATTTTGCCTTCGCCGGGTACAAGCCTGACTCTGGCTATGGAATTTTTCCTTCTGCCGGTGCCATAATACTGAACCTTTTCCATTGTCTTTCCTCCCTTCTTCACCGATTAATACTCAAACTCAAGCTTCTCGGGCTTTTGGGCCTCGTGCTTGTGCTCGGGGCCTCCATATACCTTAAGCTTGGTAATCATTTTCCTGCCCAGCCTGTTGTGGGGTATCATTCCCCATACGGCATCATACACAACCTTATGCGGCCTTTCCTTAATCATCTTCTCATAGGATACTTCCTTTAACCCACCGGGATAACCCGAATGGCGACGGTATACTTTTTGTTCCTTCTTCTTACCGGTCAGTTCAACTCCTGATGCATTGACTATTATAACAAAATCACCTGTATCCATATGAGGAGAATATATTGGTTTATGTTTTCCCTTCAGTATACTGGCAACCTGGCTGGCAAGCCTGCCAAGAGTTTTGCCTTTAGCGTCCACAACATACCATTTTCTCTCAATACCATCAGGTTTAGGCATATATGTTTTCACTCTAATATCCCTCCTCGGTTAGCTTTGCTAAGTTTAAATATATGACATATGGCCCGGGGCTAGTGGGCCTAATATCCATAAACATTAATAGTATATTACATGGTACCGGGCGTGTCAAGAATTCCGCCATAGTACACTTCCTCCAGGAACAAACCCTGAGGAGGCAACGTAGGCCCGGCATATCTTCTGTCCTTTTTCTCCAAAATAACCTTCACCTGCCGGGGATCCATGCTTCCCCTACCCACTTCCACAAGGGTGCCTGCAATAATCCTGACCATATTGTACAAAAAACCATCGGCCCGGATTACAATATCAATCATCTTATCCTCTGCCGTCAGCTCCAACAGCTCCACCGTTCTTATCCTGGTTCTGACCGAACTCCCGCTGCTGCAAAAAGAAGAGAAATCCTTTTTTCCCATCATATATCCCGAAGCCTCTATCATCCTGTCAAGCTCCAGTCTTTCAGATATAAAGCAACAAAAATTCCTGTGTATGGCTGACCGGATGACACTATTGTATATTCTGTATCTGTATTTTTTACCTAGCACGTCATATCTTGCATGGAAATCAAGCGGCACTTCCTGAGCATTGATAATTCTAATGTCGGGCGGCAGATAGCTGTTTAGGGCCAGCGGTATACTTGAAACGGCAATAGGAGTCTTTGTCTTGAAATTGGCCCTTTGTCCCAGAGCATGCACCCCTGTATCTGTCCTGCCCGAACCAATTAAGGCCGGCTTTTCACCGGTAACCTTCTCTATGGCTTGCTCTATAAGCTGCTGTATTGTTATGGCGTTTTTCTGCCTCTGCCATCCATGGTAATTAGTACCCTCATACTCTATAGTCAGAAGTATATTCCTCACTAAGACCACCTACCAGCCCCTGCTTGCAACGGTTGCCAACAGTACCATTGCGCCCAGTGTCAGCGCAACAAAGTCTCTTCCTGCCATTCGCAGCACCTTCAGCCTGGTCCTGTTTCTGCCGCCCCTGTAGCACCTTGACTCCATCGCAAGGGCCAGCTCGTCGGCCCTCCTGAAAGCGCTTATGAACAGCGGTACCAGAAGAGGTACCAGATTTTTAGCTCTTCTTACAAGATTGCCGCTTTCAAAATCCGCTCCCCTTGCCATCTGAGCCTTCATTATTTTATCGGTTTCATCCAGCAAAGTCGGGATAAATCTAAGGGCGATTGTCATCATCATGGCAAGTTCATGGGCAGGCAACCCCAGCCTCCTGAAAGGGTTGAGCAGCTTCTCTATCCCATCGGTCAATGCTATGGGCGAGGTTGTAAGAGTTAACAGCGATGCTCCCATAACCAGCAGTACCAGCCTTGTTGCCATACGTCCTGCCTGCACTAATCCCTCGCGTGTAATATCAAGCGGACCCAGGCTGTACAATATTTCTCCTTTAACCATAAACATATTAACGAATATGGTAAGCAGCAATATAATAAGGAGGGGACGCAGTCCCTTGAATACATACTTAAAAGGCACTTTTGACAACGTCAGCTCAATAAGAATAAACAGTGCGCTAATGCCGTATCCCGACATGTTATTGGCTAAAAAAAGACATATAATAAGTACAAAGGTCAGGATTATCTTAATTCTTGGATCCAGCCTGTGAATTATCGAGTTTCCCGGAAAGTATTGACCGATCGTTATATCCTTAAGCATTGTTCCCACACCTTAAATTTTTTAGTATTTCCTTCTCGGCATCCTCTACCGTAAAAATACTTTGCTTTACCTTCCACCCCTGCTCCTTTAGTCTGAACATCAGGGAAGACATGGAAGGAAGAGCAAGCCCCATTTCTATGAGATGCCTGCCATGGTCAAATACCTCCTGAGGAGTCCCGCTGCGGCTGATTCTGCCCTTTTCCATTACTATTATCTTATTTGCCAGCCATGCAACTTCATCCATATTGTGGGACACCAATACTATGGTTATCCCTTGCTTTCTGTTCATTTTATGAATATGTTCGAGAATCTCTTTTTTCCCTCTCGGATCAAGCCCCGCCGTGGGTTCATCCAAAACCAAATACTTTGGTCTCATGGCCAACACTCCGGCAATGGCTATCCTCCGCCTCTGCCCGCCGCTCAGGCCGAAGGGGCTAAGCTCTTTTAAACTTTTATAGTCAAGCCCCACCATATCCATTGCAAAGCGGACTCTGTCAAGCACCTGCGCCTCCTGCAGACCCATATTACGGGGGCCGAATGCAACATCCTTGAATACCGTCTCTTCAAAAAGCTGGTGCTCGGGATATTGGAAGACAAGACCTACTTTCTGCCTTACTATACTCCTTTTGTAACCCTTATCCCATATATCTTTATTGTCTACCACTATTCTGCCCTGCTGAGGTTTTAATAACCCGTTGATATGCTGTATCAACGTAGATTTCCCCGAGCCGGTATGACCGATTATTCCAACAAAACTACCTTCATCGATGGTTAGGTTTATTTGCTCAAGAGCCACTCTCTCGTAAGGAGTACCGGGCATATATGTATATTTCAAATCTGCGATTTCAATCGACATAACTCTACCACCATCTCATCCTCACTTAAAATATCGGGTAACGGAAGTCCTTTGTTTCTCAGCCTGAGCGCAAGCTCAGACAGCTGGGGCACATCCAGTCCCAGCTCCTTGAGCCGGTCGGCTCTGGAAAACACTTCCGAGGGAGACCCTTCCAACACCATCTTGCCCTGGTCCATTACTATTATTCTGTCGGCTTGAGCAGCTTCCTCCATAAAATGGGTTATATGAACTATGGTCTTGCCCTCTTCCTTATTCAGGCGCAGTATTATATCCATCAGTTCCCGTCTGCCCTGGGGATCAAGCATAGCCGTGGCTTCGTCAAAAACAATACAATCGGGCCGCATGGCCAATACCCCCGCAATTGCGACCCTCTGCTTTTGACCGCCTGAAAGCAGGTGAGGACCGTGGTTTCTGTATTCATATAAACCTACATCTCTTAAAGCCCGGTCCACCCTTTCTCTGATTTCCGCGGAAGGAACTCCCTGATTTTCGGGGCCAAAGGCTACATCCTCTTCTATGATGGTAGCAACCAATTGATTGTCGGGATTCTGAAAAACCATACCTACTTTCTGTCTTATATCCCATACCTTTGCCGGCTGCCTGGTATCCATGCCCATCACTTCAATTTTGCCCTCAACGGGAATAAGCAAAGCGTTTATATGCTTTGCCAAAGTGGATTTTCCGGACCCGTTATGACCGATAACTGCTACAAATTCACCCTTTGATACCTTCAGACTAACATTCTTTAAGACCATTTCTTCCTGTTCGGTATAACGAAAACTGAGGTTTTCCATCATTATTTGATAATCCATTTTAACCCCTCTTAAGTTTAAATTAAGGACATCACTCTATAATTGCCAGTGACCGGCAGCCGGCTGCCAACTACCAACCGGGACAGGAGACCTGTCCCTATGTCCCTGTCCCTGCGTCCCTAATACCTCCGCAGCATGGTTAGACCAGCTCCAGAATAACCATTTCTGCTGCGTCTCCTCTTCTGGGGCCAATCTTTACTATTCTGGTATAGCCTCCTTCTCTATCCTTGTATTTAGGACCCAGGTTATCGAACAGATTTTTTACAACCGTTTCATCTGTCACGAAGGCCATTGCCATGCGCCTGGAATGAAGATCTCCCTTTTTTGCCATGGTAATCATTTTTTCGGCTAAACTCCTGGCTTCCTTTGCCCGGGTCACAGTAGTCACAATCTTACCTTTGTCCAGCAGGCTTGTCACCAGATTTCTAAGCATTAATTTTCTATGGTCGGATGTCCGACCCAGTTTCCTGTTTGCTGCCATATAATATACCTCCTTGCCTAGTTACTCTTCGCTTTTCTTTAGGCCTAGATTTAATTCAGAAAGCTTGGCCTGGACTTCCTCCAGGGATTTTTTGCCAAGGTTGCGCACCTTCATCATGTCTTCCTCAGTTTTTTGAGTCAGCTCTTCCACGGTGTTTATACCCGCCCTCTTGAGGCAGTTGTAAGACCTTACCGAAAGGTCCAGTTCTTCTATTGTCATTTCAAGTACCTTTTCCTTCTTGTCCTCCTCTTTCTCAACCATGATTTCAACATCCCTTGCCTGGTCGGTAAGAGTAATAAAAAGGTTAAGATGCTCGTTCAAAATCTTTGCGCCAAGCGATACCGCCTCATCAGGGGCTATGCTTCCATCCGACCATACTTCCAGCGTCAGTTTGTCAAAGTCGGTCACCTGGCCTACCCTGGTGTTATCAACTCTGAAGTTGGTCTTGATTACCGGAGTGAATATGGAATCCACAGGAATAATACCTATTGGCTGACCTTGCTCTTTGTTCTTCTCGGCAGAAACATAACCTCTTCCCTTTTCAAGGGTAATTTCCATATAGAGCTTGGCGTCGGCATCAAGTGTTGCTATATGCATTTCGGGATTGAGTATTTCCACATCCGGGCCACGGATTATGTCCCCGGCTTTAATCTCACCTTCGCCATTAGCTTCTATCCTGACCAATCTGGGCTCGTCGCCGTCCAGCTTAACGCTTAAGGATTTTAAATTCAGTACTATCTCGGTAACATCTTCCTTAACGCCGGGTATTGTAGAAAACTCATGAAGTACCCCGTCAATTTTAACGGATGTCACTGCAGCTCCCGGTAGTGAAGAAAGGAGGACTCTCCTTAAGGAATTACCAAGGGTTATACCGTAACCCCTTTCCAGCGGCTCTACCACAAATTTTCCATAGGTATTGTCGCTGTCCATTTCTACTATCTCCACTTTGGGCTTTTCTATTTCTATCATTAATTAACCCTCCTTGAACAACTCTATTGAATCTTACCGAGGGCAACCGATTCCAACAATATTGATTACCTGGAGTAAAGCTCTACTATTAAGTGTTCTTCTATCGGTATATCTATATGCTCTTTTTTCGGTACGCCGACAACCTTAGCTTTCAACTTCTCCAAATCCACTTCCAGCCAATCGGGAGCAACCCTCTGGTTATTTTCTACAAGTTCTTTGAATTTTTCGCTTCCTTTGCTCTTTTCCTTTACTTCGATTACGTCTCCAACCTTAACCAAATACGAAGGAATGTCTACCTTTTTACCATTAACCGTAAAGTGACCATGCTTAACCAGCTGCCTGGCTTCTTTTCTTGATTCGCTAAGGCCTATCCTGTATACCAAATTATCCAGCCTGGTTTCAAGAATTGAAAGCAGGTTTTCACCGGTTACGCCCTTCATTCTCTCTGCCATTCCGAAGTATTTTCTAAACTGGCTTTCCATAACTCCATAGTATCTCTTTGCTTTCTGCTTTTCCCTTAATTGGATTCCATAACCCGAAACCTTCTTTCTGCCCTGCCCGTGCTGACCCGGTACATAGGACCTTCGGTCTATGGCACATTTGTCCGAATAACATCTATCGCCTTTCAGATAAAGCTTCATGCCCTCTCTGCGGCACAGCCGGCAAACCGGACCTGTATATCTACCCATAAGTTTTTTACACCTCCTGCTATTTAATTAAACTCGTCTTCTTTTTGGTGGTCTGCATCCATTATGGGGCACCGGGGTGAGGTCTTTAATCATATTAACTTCCAGGCCTGCGGCTTGCAGTGCTCTGATGGCGGCCTCTCTGCCCGAACCCGGTCCCTTGACTAAAACCTCAACGCTTCTTAAGCCATGCTCCATAGCATCCTTGGCTGCCGATTCGGCTGCCATTTGTGCAGCAAAGGGGGTGGATTTTCTGGAACCCTTGAACCCCAATTTCCCGGCGCTTGCCCAGGAAATAGCATTGCCGTGCACGTCAGTCAAAGTTATCATGGTATTGTTAAAAGTTGACCTGATATGAGCCTGGCCGCGCTCAATATTTTTCTTTTCACGTCTCTTTGTTCTTCTTCTCGGCCTTGCTGTCATTCATTTTACCTCCTTCTTTTAAGGTACGCCCTTATTTCTTACGCCTGACTCCAACAGTTCTCTTTGGACCCTTCCTTGTTCTTGCATTGTTCTTGGTGGTTTGGCCTCTTACCGGCAAACCTCTTCTATGACGTATTCCTCTATAGGATCCAATGTCGATAAGGCGTTTTATATTCATGTTGACCTCTCGTCGCAGGTCACCTTCCACCTTATAGCTCTTGTCGATTACTTCCCTTAACCTGCTTATTTCAGCCTCTGTCAGGTCCTTTATCCGTGTATCAAAGTTTACGCCCGCTTCCCCAAGTATCTTCTGCGACCTGGCTCTGCCAATACCGTATATATAGGTAAGCCCAATCTCTACTCTTTTATCTCTGGGTAAGTCAATACCAGCAATCCTTGCCATATAACAACTACACCTCCCGTATTTACATTATCCCTGTTTTTGTTTGTGTTTGGGATTTTCACAGATTATCATTACCTTGCCTTTTCTTTTGATTATCTTGCATTTTTCACACATTGGCTTAATTGATGGTTTTACCTTCATTGCAATACCTCCTTAGCTTTTGCCTCTCCATACTATTCTGCCCCGCGTGAGATCATAGGGTGACAGCTCAACTGTTACCTTGTCGCCGGGTAAAATTCTTATATAGTGCATTCTCAGCTTTCCAGATACATGAGCCAATATTCTATGACCATTCTCAAGTTCCACATGAAACATAGCATTTGGCAAAGCCTCCGTGACCTTACCTTCCACCTCAATAACATCTTTCTTCGCCATAAGGTAATCATACCTCCATTCACCGAATCCTATCTATCCTCAAGGTTTTTCAGATACTTTCTCAGTTCGGCATTTGTAACCTTTTTACCGTTCTTAAGCTTTTCCGCAACCTCCTGTAATAAGATACCGGTTTTAGCCAAATGTTTCGCTTTCTTTTTCTTTGGCTTATCAGCCTTTCTTAAGTCTCCGTCAGCTATATACAGGTATTGTCCCTGGTCAATGTCCATAACTACAAAATATGCGTTCCTGTCTCTTCCAGCCTTTGACCTTACAACCTGACCGGGAACTATTCCGTTTGCATCCATACCCCATTCACCTCCATCAAACCCTCTTATGTTTGAGTAAGTATCCGGGGACCATCTTCTGTTATGGCTATAGTGTGTTCAAAATGGGCAGATAGGCTGGAATCCGCCGTAACTACAGTCCAATTGTCCTTCAAGGTTCTCACATGGTAGCCGCCTATGTTAACCATAGGCTCGATGGCCAATACCATTCCTTCCTTCAGTCTGGGGCCTTTACCAGGCATACCGAAATTCGGAATCTGCGGGTCCTCATGCATATTCTGGCCGATACCGTGTCCTACATAATCCCTTACAACCGAATAACCGCTGCCTTCTACCACATTCTGTACTGCATGGGATATGTCCGACAGCCTGTTGCCTTCCATTGCCAGTTTTATACCTTCATACAGGCTTTGCCGGGTAACCTCTATCAGTCTCCTGGCCTCGACGGTAATTTCACCCACTCCGCAGGTAAATGCTGCATCTCCGTAATAGCCTTCAAAAACAGTCCCTATATCTATACTGATAATATCTCCGTCTTTTAGCGTATAGGGTCCCGGTATACCGTGAACCACCTGATGATTTACCGAGGTGCAGATGCTTGCTGGAAACCCTCTGTAACCTTTAAAGGCCGGAGCTGCTCCTGCATTGACTATAAGGTCCTCTGCTATCCGGTCTAATTCCCTGGTAGTAACCCCTGGTCTTATGGCTTCCTTCAGCCTTTGTATAGCCAAAGCAACAATTCGGCCTGCAACAGCCATGGTTTCGATTTCCGCCGGGGATTTTAATATAATCATTTATTATCTCTCCCCAGCACGCCGGTGATTTGCTCCCAAACCTCTTCTATTTCCTTCTGACCATCGATATCAGCCAGCAATCCCTTATCTGAATAGTATTTTATGAGCGGCTGCGTCTGTTCAAGGTATACTTCTATCCTTTTTACAACCGTCTCTTCCCTGTCATCCTCTCTCTGAATCAGTTTGCCGTCACATACGTCACATATACCGACCCGGGAAGGACAATTATACTTCACGTGATAGGTGGCACCGCAGACCGTGCATACCCTTCTGCCCACAGCCCTTTCTATTAAGGTTTCCTTTCGGACATCAATGTTCAATACATGGTCAAGTTTCATATCCATCTTCTGAAGGACTTCATCCAGAGCGCTGGCCTGGGCAACAGTCCGGGGAAAGCCGTCAAGCAAAAACCCCTTTTTACAATCCCCCTCCACCAGACGGTCCCTGACAATTTCCACTACAATTTCATCCGGTACCAGCAGACCCTTGTTCATATACTCCTTAGCCTTTAATCCCAGGGGTGTGCCTTCTTTGAGGTTTTTCCTGAATATATCTCCCGTAGATACGTGGGGCACGAAGTATTTTTCTGCAATCATGGCTGCCTGGGTTCCCTTGCCGGCACCCGGTGGTCCCATTATTACCAAGCGCATAACTATCATCTCCTATTTAAGAAATCCCTGATAGTGTCTCATTAACATCTGAGCCTCTATTTGCTTCATGGTCTCAAGGGCTACACCAACAACAATCAGAAGGGCAGTTCCTCCGAAGTATATTTTAAGGCCGGTAAATCTCATAAGTATTACCGGTATTACCACTATCACAACCAGAAAGAAAGCTCCAACCAAAGTAATCCTGTTAAGAACCTTGCTGATGTAATCGGTGGTCGGTTTCCCCGGTCTGATGCCCGGGATAAACCCGCCGTACTTCTTCAGGTTGTTTGCCACTTCTATGGGATTAAAGGTTATAGCCGTATAAAAATAGGTAAAGAATAGTATCAAGCCGGCTGTAAACAAGGTGTGAGCAAACCCGCCCCATGCAAAGTATCTTTCCATAAACCTGTAGAATCCGCTTTCGGGAAAGAATGCGCCTATGGTTTGCGGAAAAGCCAGCAGTGAGGACGCAAATATTACCGGGATTACCCCTGCCTGATTAACCTTTATAGGTATATGGGTGCTTTGTCCGCCGTACATTTTCCTTCCTACAACCCTCTTGGCATACTGTACCGGTATCCTTCTCTGTCCCTCCTGTATAGCCACAACGCCGGTAATTATAAGCACGGCTCCAATGGAGAACAGCACCAACTCAACAATATTTGTTGTACCCACTTTATAATAATCATAAACCGTTCTCAAACCTCCAGGCAGTCTGGAGATTATGCCTGCAAATATCAAAAGCGAAATCCCGTTGCCAATTCCTTTATCGGTAATCTGCTCTCCAAGCCACATAAGAAATGCCGTCCCTGCCGTCAGTGTTAAAGCAACTATCGTAATGTTGATTGGTGTGGCATTATAGAGAGCGCCCCGCATACCTAAGCTCAGGCCTATACTCTGTACCAAAGCCAACACTACCGTACCGTACCTTGTATACTGTGCAATTTTTTTCCTGCCTTCTTCCCCTTCCTTGGCCAATTCCTCCAGCTTGGGGATGGCTATGGTCAAAAGCTGCATGATAATAGACGCCGTTATATAGGGAGTGATGCTTAGAGCAAAAATCGTGAAATTGCTAAAAGCTCCACCCGAAACCACATCAAAGAACCCCAGCAATCCGCCTTTTTGGACTATTTCCTGGATAACCGCTATGTTGATACCGGGAACCGGTATAAAGGCGCCTACCCTGAAAATTACCAGCATAGCAATGGTAAATAGGATCCTTCTCTTTAAATCGGGTATCTTCCATGCATTCCTCAACGTTTGTATCACTCTATATCACCTCAGCCTTTCCCCCTGCAGCTTGGATTCTTTCGGCTGCCGTTTTGCTGAATTTATGGGCTCTTACAGTAAGTGCTTTGCTAATTTCTCCATCTCCCAGCACCTTTACCTGCTCACCGGCCTTCTTAATAATCCCCGCCTGAACCAATAGCTCGGGATTTACCAGGGTGCCTTCTTCGAACATATTGAGCCTTTCCAAATTTACTAATGAATATTCTTTTTTGAAAATATTTGTAAAGCCTCTTTTAGGTATCCTTCTTTGCAGCGGCATCTGGCCGCCCTCAAAGCCCGGCCTTACACCGCCGCCCGAACGGGCTTTTTGTCCTTTATGCCCCCTGCCGGCAGTCTTGCCATGGCCGGAGCTCATGCCCCTTCCAACTCTTTTGGCTTTCTTTTTTGCGCCTTGAGGAGACTTAAGTTCGTGCAACTTCATAGTGACACCTCCTTAGTTAACTTCTTCCACGTCCACCAGATGACTCACCTTGTTAAGCATTCCTCTTATCCCGGGCGTATCATCATGCTCAACCACCTGGGAAATCTTCTTAAGCCCAAGAGCTTCAACCGTTGCCTTCTGGTCTTTTTTGCTTCCAATTATACTCTTTATAAGTTTAATTTTTAATCTTGCCAAGGTATCTTCCCCCTAACCCAGAATCTCTTCTACAGTTTTTCCCCTCAGTCTGGCAACCTGTTCCACGGTCTTCAGCTTACCTAT
This sequence comes from Clostridium thermobutyricum, assembly GCA_016841565.1. Lineage (GTDB taxonomy): Bacteria > Bacillota > Clostridia > Ch29 > Ch29 > JAENYX01. Next base: position 11,851 of record JAENYX010000011.1, read on the forward strand.
TCCTTCCATGGTAGCGTTAACCATATTCCTGGGGTTGTTGGAACCAAGGGATTTGGCTCTGATGTCTCTGACACCTGCACACTCAAGCACCGCCCTTACGGGACCTCCCGCAATTATTCCGGTACCTTCCTTGGCCGGCATAAGTATTACCCTCCCTGCTCCAAACCGTCCGACCACTTCATGGGGTATGGTAGTACCCACCATCGGAACCTTTACCATTTCCCTTTTTGCATCTTCAACTGCCTTCCTGATAGCTTCGGGGACTTCTACCGCTTTTCCGGCTCCAACGCCAACACTTCCGTTTTGGTCTCCCACAACCACCAGTGCGCTAAACCTAAAATTTCTTCCGCCCTTAACAACCTTGGTTACTCTTCCTATATGAACAACCTTTTCAACAAGGTCCGACTTTGACTGATCATTTCTCCTTGCCCTGTTTTGCATTTATCTCCCTCCTTCTCTTAGAAGTTTAGGCCGGTCTCTCTGGCCGCATCTGCCAGCACTTTAACTCTACCGTGATACTTGTATCCGCCTCTGTCAAAGACAATATCCTTTACTCCCTTTTTCAACGCTCTACCGGCTACTACCTGTCCTACTACCTTTGCTGCATCCAGGTTATAACCTTTTCCGGCCTTTTCTTTTACTTCCTTATCAAGGGTAGAAGCCGATATCAGGGTAACTCCGGCATCATCGTCAATAAGCTGAGCATAAATATGATTTAAGCTTCTATATACATTCAAGCGAGGTCTGTCGGCAGTACCGTGAATTTTGTTCCTTACTACCCTATGCCTCTTCTGCCTGGCCTCGTTTTTTACCATTTTCTTAAGCAAGATTGATCTCTCCCTTCTTACTTATTTGCCCGTCTTGCCTACCTTACGTCTAATATGCTCGTCACTGTATTTAATCCCTTTTCCTTTATATGGCTCAGGCTCCCTTACACTTCGAATAATGGCAGCATAGTTTCCCACCTTTTGCTTGTCGATACCCTTTACCATAACCTTATTGGTGCCTTCAACTTCTACAGTTATACCTTCGGGGTCTGCCATTTCCACCGGATGGGAATACCCTACGTTCAGCACAAGCTTCTTTCCCTGTTTCTGTGCTCTATACCCTACACCATTTATCTCAAGAGTTTTCTGATAGCCCTTGGTAACACCCTCCACCATATTGGCTATAAGCGACCTCGTCAACCCGTGAAGGGATTTGTGAAATTTATTGTCAGAAGGTCTGTTGACAATTATTTTGCTGTCTTCCTTGGTTATAATTATATCCTTATGCATTCTCCGCTCCATCTTACCCAGCGGTCCCTTTACAGTAATATGGTTTTCCTGGCCTATTGTCACTTCAACCCCGCCGGGGATCTCTATGGGTAACTTGCCTATCCTGGACATTGTAACACCTCCTATAAACTACCATATATAGCAGATAACCTCTCCTCCGATGCTTTCCTTTCTTGCCTGGGCATCCGTCATTATACCCCTTGATGTGGATATAATTGCAATACCAAGGCCTCCAAGTACCTTTGGAATTTCATCCTTGTTAACGTATACTCTCAGCCCCGGCTTGGATATTCTTTTTAATCCGCTCAATACCTTTTCCTGGCCATGGGCATATTTTAGATCTACTTTGATGATCCCTTGCTTTCCATCCTCTTTAACTTCATACCCTTTTATGAAACCTTCGTCAAGCAATATCTTAGCGATAGCCTTTTTCATATTTGATGCCGGTATCTCTACCTGACTGTGTTTAACAGTGTTTGCATTCCTAATACGAGTCAGCATATCAGCAATGGGGTCAGTCATAACCATATATCTCTACCTCCTTCCGTTATAAAGCCTTACCAGCTAGCTTTCTTAACACCCGGGATTTCTCCCCTATAGGCAAACTCCCTGAAACAGATACGGCATAGTCCGAATTTTCTTAAGTATGCATGGGGCCTTCCGCATACTTTACATCTATTGTAAGCCCTGGTGCTAAATCTAGGAGTCCTCGTCTGTTTGGCTATCATTGATTTTTTCGCCACCTATTTGCTCCCTCCTTATTTATTTTCTGAATGGAACTCCCATAATCCTTAAGAGTTCCCGTGCTTCCTGATCGGTCTTGCCGGTGGTAACTATTATTACATCCATGCCTCTTATTTTTTCAATCTTGTCATAGTCTATTTCAGGAAAGATAAGCTGTTCCTTTATACCTAAAGCAAAATTTCCCCTTCCGTCGAAGGCATCGGGAGAAACACCTCTGAAGTCCCTGACCCTCGGAAGGGCTATATTAAACAGTTTATCCAGGAATTCGTACATCCTGACCCCTCTCAGGGTTACCTTGCATCCGATTGGCATTCCGGTACGTATCTTAAAAGCAGCAACAGATTTTTTGGCTCTTGTAATCACTGGTTTCTGCCCGCTTATTATGGACAGGTCTTCAACTGCTGCCTCTAAAGTCTTAGCGTTCTCCTTTGCTTCGCCAACCCTCATATTGATAATTACTTTTGCAATTCTTGGAACTTCCATTATGTTTTTATATCCGAATCTGTCCATAAGAGCAGGTACTGCTTCATTATGGTACTTATCCATCAGTCTTGACATCAGACTACCTCCTTTCCCCTACTCTTTATTTATCAAGAGTTTCACCGCAGGTTCTGCAAAATCTAACCTTGGCGCCGTCCTTTAATATCTTCCTACCGTATCTTCTTCCTCTTTTACACTTCGGGCAGTATAGCAACACATTCGAAGCATGTACAGGACCCTCCTGGTGGATTATTCCGCCCTGCTGCATCTGACGGGTTGGTTTCACATGCTTTGTCAGCATATTAACTCCCTCAACAATGACACGATTATCCTTTGGAAAGGCTGTCAGGACTTTGCCTTTTTTGCCTTTATCTTTTCCCGAAATCAGTTCAACCGTATCCCCTTTTCTTACATGCATTTTAGCTTTCCCTTTCAAAACAGCCACCTCCTCCGTTAAAGAACTTCGGGGGCAAGAGAAACTATTTTCATGAAATCCTTTTCTCTAAGCTCCCTGGCAACGGGGCCAAATATTCTTGTTCCCCTTGGTTGCTTGTCTTCTTTTATTATTACCGCAGCATTTTCGTCAAACTTGATGGTGCTTCCGTCAATCCTTTTTACTCCTCTTGTGGTTCTGACTACTACCGCTTGCACAACATCTCCTTTTTTAACAACACCACCGGGTGTTGCATCTTTAACGGTAGCAACTATAGTATCGCCTACATTGGCATATCTCTTCCTTGAACCCCCTATTACTCTTATACAAAGCAATTCCTTGGCTCCGGAATTATCTGCCACTTTCAAGCGGGACTCAGCTTGTATCATCGGAAATACCTCCTTCCGGCAAACATAATTAGTTATCGTGCCTTCTCGATTATATCAACAAGTCTCCACCTTTTTTCTCTGCTCAAAGGTCTGGTCTCCATGATTCTGACTTTATCGCCTATGGAGCACTCATTGTTCGGATCATGGGCCTTGAACTTCTTGGTTTGTTTTATTGATTTACCATAAAGAGGATGCCTTACCAAGGCTTCCACTGCCACTACTATGGTTTTATCCATCTTATCGCTAACCACTTTTCCAATTCTGACTTTCCTATTGCCCCGTATCATGCATTAGTTACCTCCTTCCTCAAAGGTCCTACGCTTTAACATTCTGCAGTTCTCTTTCCCGCATAACCGTTTTAATCCTGGCGATGGATTTTCTCACATGTTTTATTCTCATTGGATTATCCAACTGTCCCGTAGCAAGTTGAAATCTAAGATTGAAAAGCTCTCCCTTTAGTTCCTGAGCCTTTTTTTCCAGTTCCTGTGCAGTCATTTCTCTAACCTCTTTAGCTTTCATTTGCTTCACCACCCACTTCATCGCGTTTTACGAATTTACACTTAATAGGCAGTTTATGCATGGATAGACGCATTGCTTCCCTTGCAACTTCTTCACTTACTCCAGATATTTCAAACATAATCCTTCCGGGTTTCACTACCGCTACCCAGTATTCCGGTGAACCTTTACCTGAACCCATTCTGGTTTCGGCTGGCTTCTGTGTAACCGGCTTATCAGGGAATATTTTTATCCAGACCTGCCCGCCTCTTTTTATATATCTGGTCATAGCAATCCTTGCGGCTTCAATCTGATTAGAAGTAATCCATCCGGGTTCTAAGGCCTGCAATCCGTATTGGCCGTATGATATTGCGTTGCCACGGTTTGCTTTCCCCTTCATTCTGCCCCTTTGAACCTTTCGGCGCTTAACCCTTTTCGGTATCAACATTTGGTCTTCCTCCTCTCTTACATGTCCCTAATTTTCGCTTTTAGCCTTTGCCAAAATTTCTCCCTTATATATCCATACCTTAACGCCGATTTTTCCATAAGTTGTATTGGCCTCTGCGAAGCCGTAATCTATATCTGCCCTGAGCGTTTGCAGAGGGATGGTTCCTTCGCTGTATCTTTCGCTTCTCGCAATTTCCGCTCCGCCCAACCGGCCGGCAACCATAGTTTTAATACCCTTTGCCCCCGAGCGCATGGTGCGCTGGAGTGACTGCTTCATAGCCCTACGAAAGGAAATCCTTCTCTCAAGCTGGGATGCTATATTTTCTGCAACCAGCTGAGCGTCCAGTTCTGGAACCTTTATCTCAATAATGTTGATGAAGGCGTTCTTTCCCGTCATAGCTTCCAGTTCCTTCTTGAGATCATCTACCCCCGAGCCGCCCTTACCAATTACCATTCCGGGTTTTGCAGTATATATAGTAACCTTAACCCTGTTGGCAGCCCGCTCAATCTCAACTTTGGAAATACCCGAGGTATAAAATTTATTCTTAACATATTTTCTGATCTTTTTATCTTCTATCAAAAGGTCGGAAAAGCCCTTTTTATTTGAATACCATTTTGAACTCCAGTCTTTTATTATTCCGACTCTGAGCCCGTGAGGATTGACTTTTTGGCCCACTAATTTTCCCTCCTTCTACTGTTTTTCTTTGAGTACCACAGAGATATGGGTACTTCTTTTGCGAATAATGTTTGCCCTGCCCTGAGCCCTTGCCTTATACCTCTTCTGTATGGGGCCCTGGTTTGCAAAAATGCTGGCAACATACAAATTATCACGAACCATATCATGGTTGTTTTCGGCATTGGCAGCCGCAGATTGTATCAGCTTTTCTGTTATTTTAGCGCCTTTGTTGGGCAAATACCTTAGTATGGCTATGGCTTCATCTATACTCTTACCCCTTATCAGGTCCAGTACAACTTCCACCTTTCGGGGCGATATGCTGACATGCTTAACATGCGCTTTTGCTTCCACCGCTAAACCCTCCTTCCAATCTACTTAAGCGAAGTTGACCTTTCAGTATGAGAACCATGCCCCCTGAAGGTCCTGGTGGGCGCAAATTCACCCAGTTTGTGTCCTACCATTTCTTCGGTTATATATACAGGGACATGTTTTCTGCCATCATGTACCGCTATAGTATGGCCTACCATTTGCGGGAAGATGGTTGATGCCCTCGACCAGGTCTTTAATACCTTTTTGTCATTCTTCTTATTCATCTCTTCAATTCTCTTCAGGAGCTTAGGTTCAACATAAGGTCCCTTTTTTAATGACCTTCCCATAAGCATTACTTCCTCCCTTCTTTTCTACTTCTTGCGCCGTTTAACAATAAACTTGTCGCTGGCTTTGTTCTTCTTCCTTGTCTTGTATCCAAGGGTAGGTTTCCCCCATGGAGTAACCGGAGCCGGTCTGCCCACAGGCGCTTTACCTTCACCGCCGCCGTGCGGATGGTCTACAGGGTTCATGGCCGAACCTCTGACGGTAGGTCTTATGCCTAAGTTTCTTTTCCTTCCGGCCTTTCCTATGGTAACATTCTCATAGTCAAGATTTCCCACCTGGCCCACCGTTGCTCTGCATTCCTGCCTTACCATTCTTACTTCTCCCGAAGGAAGTTTGACCTGTGCATAATCTCCTTCTTTGGCCATCAACTGGGCGGAGTTTCCTGCCGCTCTTACCAATTGAGCTCCTTTTCCGGGTTTTAGCTCTATATTGTGTATAATCGTGCCTACAGGAATACTCGAAAGAGGAAGAGCATTGCCTGGTTTGATATCGGCATCCTTACCCGATACAACGGTGTCTCCCACTTTTATTCCCAAGGGTGCGATAATGTACCGTTTCTCGCCGTCCGAATAGTTCAGCAGTGCAATGTTTGCACTTCTATTGGGGTCGTATTCAATGGTGGCAACCTTTGCTGTTATTCCATCCTTGTCTCTTTTGAAATCTATAATTCTGTATTTTCTCTTGTGTCCGCCACCCCTGTGCCGAACGGTAATCCTTCCGTACACGTTTCTGCCACCGGATTTTTTCAAATCGGTTACAAGGGATTTTTCGGGTTTATCGGTTGTAATCTCTGAATAATCCAAAACCGTCATATGTCTAATTCCCGGCGAGGTAGGTCTGAATTTTTTCACTGCCATAATGTTTCCCTCCCTACATTTACATGCCTTCGAAGAACTCTATTTTTTTACTGCCTTCTGCAAGCTTCACGAAGGCCTTTTTCCAACTTGCCTTTCTTCCTAAATTTCTGCCCATTCTTCTCATTTTTCCCATATAGTTTATAACGTTTACCTTTTCCACCTTAACACCAAAAAGCTCTTCCACAGCTTTCTTAATCTCTATTTTGTTTGCTTTTTTATTAACTACAAAGGTGTACTTACTCTCTTCCATATCCCTCATGCTTCTCTCGGTTATAACCGGACGAATAATTATATCCTGGGGAGCCTTCATTTCCCGTACACCTCCTCGACTGCTTCCACCGCTTCCCTGGTTATCACAAAGGCATCGTACTTTAATATGTCATACACATTAAGAGTGCCTACTTCGGATGTTTTTATCCCAGGGATGTTTCTTGATGACTTTTCTACCGTCCCGTCATTGCTCTTTATTACTATCAAAGCCTTCTTACCAACATTAAGATTTTTGAGCATTCCATGAATAAAGCTGGTCTTTGGCTGTTCAACAGTGAGGCTGTCCAGCACAATAATCTCATTGTTCAAGGCCTTTGAGCTAAGGGCCGAAAGCAGTGCCTTTCTGCGCATCTTCTTGGGCAGCTTTTGTGAATAATCTCTTGGCTTGGGAGCAAAAATCACTCCTCCTCCGGTCCACTGCGGAGAACGGGTACTACCCTGTCTTGCCCTTCCTGTCCCTTTTTGTCTCCAAGGCTTTCTCCCGCCACCTCTTACTTCTGCTCTGGTCTTTGCAGACTGGGTTCCTTGTCTCTGGTTGGCTAAATATACTTGCACTGCTTGATGCAGCAATGGCTGATTGACCTGGACGCCAAAAACCTCATCCTTAAGCTCCATCTCTCCAACTTGTTTTCCATCAGTATTGAAAACAGCTACTTTAGGCATAACCTTTCCTCCTTTCTACAAGCCTTCTTATGCTTTAACAGAATCCTTTATAATCAGCAAGCCGTCCTTTGGTCCCGGCACGGCACCTTTCAGCAGCAGAAGATTGTGCTCCGGGTCTACCTTTACAACCTCCAGATTCTGCACTGTTATTCTTTCTCCGCCCATTCTGCCCGGCATGTGTTTGCCTTTAAACGTCCTGGACGGTGCGCTGGAACCTCCCATCGATCCTACTCCCCTGTGATACTTTGAACCGTGGGCCATGGGTCCGCGATGCTGATTCCATCTTTTTATAACGCCTTGATATCCCTTCCCTTTGGAAGTCCCTACTACATCAACCTTGTCGCCTTCCTGGAATACATCCGCTTTAATTTCCTGCCCTATTTCGTATGTTTCGGGGTTATCTATTCTAAATTCCCTTAAAATTCTTTTATACTCTACCCCACCCTTATCGAAATGGCCTTTGATGGGCTTATTGACCTTTGTTGGTTTAATATCTTCAAAACCCACCTGTATTGCAGTATATCCATCACTGTCAACGGCTTTTTTCTGTATTACCTTCACAGGTCCGGCCTTTATGACTGTAACCGGAATAATATTTCCATTTTCATCAAATACCTGTGTCATACCCAGTTTCTTTCCCAGAATCCCTTTCTCCATTTACTGCACCTCCCAAACTTATTAGCGGATTATCTCATCAAAGACAATCATAATAGCCTTACAATTTGATTTCTATATCTACACCGGCGGGCAGGTCAAGCCGCATCAGCGCATCTACCGTTTTAGGATTGGGGTTGTGAATGTCTATAAGCCTTTTGTGAGTCCTTATTTCGAACTGTTCCCTCGAATCTTTGTACTTATGGGGAGCCCGAAGTATGGTCACAATATCCTTTTCGGTAGGCAGCGGTATAGGACCCGACACTTTTGCGCCTGTCTTTTTGGCAGTATCAACTATCTTAGCTGCAGACTGGTCAAGTGCCGAATGGTCAAACGCCTTTAACCTTATCCTAATTTTTTGTTTCGCCATCAAGTTTCCCTCCTTAAAATCGCACGTTTTTGTTTACGCGCAACCGGTCTCATATACACTCATCCAGGCGTCCAGAATTTTTTTTATAATAGGCGCATACAAAACCCAGTCGCCCCATTCAGGATGTGGACATACTCCTTGGAAATTTCCCGGCTGGACACCGGCAACCTTCCATATCATCGCACTTATCGCAACTTCTATATTTTATAATAACAACAAAAAAATATCAATACCAATTTGAGAAGTGGGAAGTGGGATATGCGAAGTGGGATTTTAGTACCGCCCTTAAGCACTGCTAAGATTCCCACCTCTCACATCACACCTCTCACATCCCATTACAGTATCTTGGATACTACTCCTGCACCTACCGTTCTTCCGCCTTCCCTTATGGCAAAACGGATACCCTCTTCTATAGCAATGGGGATTATAAGCTTTATTGTCATTGTGATGTTGTCGCCCGGCATGCACATCTCCACACCTTCAGGCAGACTTATACTGCCTGTTACGTCGGTTGTCCTGAAATAAAACTGCGGCCGGTAACCGTTGAAAAAGGGTGTGTGCCTTCCTCCCTCTTCCTTGGTCAGTACATAAACCTCTGCTTCAAAATGTGTATGCGGTTTTATTGACCCAGGCTTTGCCAATACCTGGCCCCTTTCTATTTCGTTACGCTGTACTCCCCTTAACAGGGCTCCTATGTTGTCTCCTGCCACCGCCTGGTCAAGAAGCTTTCTGAACATCTCTACTCCCGTTACTACTACCGACCTTGACTCTTCGGTAAGTCCCACTATCTCTACCTGGTCCTGTACCTTCAGCGTTCCTCTTTCTATCCTGCCTGTTGCCACTGTTCCCCTGCCTGTTATGCTGAATACGTCCTCTACCGGCATAAGAAACGGTTTCTCGGTGTCCCTCTCGGGAGTGGGAATGTATTTGTCTACTGCATCCATTAATTCTATTATGGAGTCTGCCCATTCGCTGTCGGGGTCTTCCAGGGCCTTTAAAGCAGAGCCTTTTATTACCGGTACTTCGTCTCCGGGAAATTTGTATTCGTTTAGCAGATCCCTAACTTCCATTTCTACCAGCTCTATCAGCTCTTCGTCGTCCACCATGTCGCATTTGTTCAGGTATACCACTATGTATGGCACGTTAACCTGTCGCGCCAGCAGTATATGCTCTCTTGTCTGCGGCATGGGGCCGTCGGCTGCCGATACCACTATTATTGCTCCGTCCATCTGTGCCGCTCCTGTTATCATGTTCTTTACATAGTCGGCATGGCCGGGGCAGTCTACGTGCGCATAGTGCCTGTTTTCTGTCTCATATTCCACATGGGCAGTCGATATTGTTATGCCCCTTTCCTTCTCTTCCGGTGCCTTGTCTATCTGATCGTACGCCGTCGCGGCTGCTCCGCCCTTCTTTGACAGTACAAAGGTTATTGCCGCTGTCAGCGTCGTCTTGCCGTGGTCTATGTGACCAATAGTTCCTACGTTTATATGCGGTTTGGTCCTTTCATATTTCGCCTTTCCCATCCTTCTTTTCTCCTCCTTACGAATGTAATTTTGCAAGGAGCGGCCGGCCGTTAAGTCATCCCGCCCCTTAAAGTCATGCTATCTTAATATCTGTTCCTTAATACTCTGTGGTACGGTCTCATAATGGCTGAAATGCATTGTATAGGTTCCTCGTCCCTGGGTCTTGGATCTTAAGTCGGTGGCATAACCAAACATCTGGGCAAGAGGAACATATCCCCTTATTATCTGGGCTCCTGTCCTTGGCTCTATTCCTTCAATCCTGCCCCTTCTGCCGTTTATATCTCCCATAACATCACCCATATAGTCCTCGGATACCACCACTTCAACCTTCATTATGGGCTCCAGAAGTACCGGCTGGGCTTTTTTCGCGCCTTCCTTGAAGGCCATTGACCCTGCTATCTTAAAGGCCATCTCAGAGGAGTCAACCTCATGGAACGAGCCATCTACAATAGTGGCCTTTATATCAAGCATCTTGTAACCGCCCAGTACACCATTCTCCATTGCCTCTCTGATTCCGGCCTCCACTGCAGGTATATATTCTCTGGGTACAGCTCCTCCAACAATCTTGTTTTCAAATTCAAATCCACTGCCCGGCTCAAGGGGCTCGAGTTCAATGACCACATGGCCGTATTGACCTCTTCCTCCCGATTGTCTTATAAATTTGCCCTCGGCTTTAACCTTCCTGGTGATGGTTTCCTTAAAGGATACCTGCTGCTTTCCTACATTGGCTTCCACCTTAAATTCCCTAAGCAGCCTGTCAACTATAATTTCCAGATGAAGCTCTCCCATTCCTGAGATTATGGTCTGCCCTGTTTCTTCATCAGTATAGGTTTTAAAGGTAGGGTCTTCCTCGGACAGTTTCTGCAGGGATATACTCATTCTCTCCTGCCCGGCTTTTGTTTTTGGTTCGATAGCGATTGAAATAACCGGTTCAGGAAAAACCATGGATTCAAGTATCAATGGATGATGATCATCACACAGAGTATCCCCGGTTGTGGTATCCTTAAACCCGATTGCGGCAGCTATATCACCGGCATAAACCTCCGGGACTTCCTCCCGGTTATTAGCATGCATCATTAGTATCCTTCCTATTCTTTCCTTCTTATCCTTTGTTGAGTTATATACATAGGATCCGGTTTTAAGGGTTCCGGAGTATACTCTGAAAAATGTCAGTTTTCCCACGTAGGGATCGCTCATAATTTTAAAGGCCAGAGCCGAAAAAGGCTCATTATCGGAAGGATGTCTCTCCTCATATTCATTTGCATCCGGGTCATCGGAATTTGGAAGCACTCCTTTTATGGCCTCTACATCTACCGGTGAAGGCATATAGGACACTATGGCATCCAGCAGAGGCTGTACTCCTTTATTCTTATAGGATGACCCACATAATACCGGGATAACTTTCACACTAATTGTTGCTGCCCTCAAGGCTTTTATTATATCTTCCCTGGGGATTTCTTCTCCCTCCAGGTACTTGAGCATCAGGCTGTCATCATATTCGGCTATGGATTCCAGCATATGGTTCCTGTGCGTCTCGGCCAACTCTATCATGTCATCGGGAATGGGCTTTTCCTCGCTCCTTGTACCAAGGTCGTCGAGGTAATACACAGCTTTCATTCCTATTAAATCTACAATTCCCTTAAAGCCGTCTTCACTGCCAATGGGCAGTTGTATGGCCACCGGATTGGCTCCCAGCCTTTTTTTCATCATTTCCATTACATTAAAAAAGTCGGCTCCGGTTATATCCATTTTATTGACATATGCAATTCTCGGAACATTATACTTGTCAGCCTGGCGCCATACTGCCTCGGACTGGGGCTCTACCCCGCCCTTTGCACAGAAAACCGCTACCGAACCATCGAGAACGCGCAGGGACCTCTCGACCTCCACTGTGAAATCCACATGCCCTGGCGTATCGATGATATTTATTCTATGATCCTTCCAATATGCAGTAGTAGCTGCAGAGGTAATGGTAATTCCCCTCTCCTGCTCCTGTTCCATCCAGTCCATGGTCGCAGCTCCATCATGCACTTCCCCCATCCTGTGGAGCCGGCCTGTATAGAATAAAACACGCTCGGTAGTAGTGGTTTTCCCCGCATCAATATGTGCCATTATCCCAATATTTCTGATTTTTTCTATAGGAAACTGTCTAGGCACAGCTAGTACTCCTTTCGGCCGGAAATATTCCGGCATTGTTCTCGGATAAGCTCAGTAAGATTCTACCATCTGTAATGTGCAAAAGCTTTATTTGCTTCGGCCATCTTATGGGTATCTTCCTTCTTTTTAATGCTGGCTCCGGTATTGTTCAAAGCGTCCAGGATTTCTCCCGCAAGCTTGTCCTTCATTGTTTTCTCTCCGCGGTTCCTGGTATAGTTAACCAGCCATCTTAGGCCCAAGGCCAGACGCCTGTCATAGCGTACCTCCATGGGAACCTGGTAGGTTGCTCCCCCAACCCTTCTCGCTTTCACTTCCAGTACAGGCATTATGTTGTCAAGAGCTTCCCGGAAGACTTCCAAAGCATCTCTGCCCGTTTTTTTATTGATTGTTTCAAAGGCATCGTATACTATCTTTTGTGCTACTCCTCTTTTTCCGTCCAACATAATATAGTTTATCAGCTTGGTAACTATTTTGTCGTTGTAAATAGGGTCCGGTAACAGTTCCCTTTTGGGAACACTTCCTTTCCTTGGCACACTGCTTCCCTCCTCAATAATGAAAATTATTCATCGGTACTCGGCGGTAAAAAAGCCGCCGTTGTGCTCTGTACTCTATATAAAATGCACAGCGGCACAATTATTATTCAGTTATTTCGTTTTAGGTCTCTTGGCTCCATACTTTGACCTGGATTGTTTCCGGTTTTCAACGCCGGCAGCGTCAAGAGTACCCCTTACAATATGGTACCTTACACCGGGAAGGTCTTTAACCCTGCCCCCCCTTATCAATACTACCGAGTGCTCCTGAAGGTTGTGTCCAATCCCCGGGATATAACCTGAAACCTCGATTCCGTTTGTCAGTCTTACCCTGGCAATCTTTCTCAATGCGGAATTAGGCTTCTTGGGTGTTGTGGTCTTTACGGTAGTACAAACCCCCCTTTTCTGAGGGTTTTCCTTAAGGGCAGGAGACGCTGATTTGTACTGGGATACAACTCTTCCTTTCCTTACCAGCTGGTTTATTGTTGGCATTTTTTCACCTCCTTAAAATTTAATATGTTCATCATAAAAACAACCCTTCACTAGGGAAGGGCTGTCATTGTTACCTATTACCGCAGTTGGGAGACGCCGTCCACCAATGGACGGTTACTCCTGACTATTGCTTCAGTACAACGGCAGATGCGGCTCCTACCTCAATACCGCATGCTTTGCCCAACTCCTCCATGGTATTAACCTTAACCACTTCTATACACTTTTCAACACAAAGAGCTTCCAGCTGCTGTGTGACATGTCGGTCGGCGTCCCTGGCAATATATGCCCTGAGGACTCTTCCCTCTTTAACTGCCCTGACGGATTGCTTTATGCCTACAGCCTTCCGGACAGTCTTCAACCCTTCCAGCATACTAAAACCTCCCAGCCTCCAATTGCAACATTATATATTTTATCACTGGCAGACTGCCGTGTCAATTCTATTATTGCAGCTCTGCCTCCTGATGGCCCAAAACATCCTTCTCCTGTTCTTCCTCTACGCAAAGCTGTATATTCCTATACCTGCTCATTCCGGTACCTGCAGGAATCAGCTTTCCTATTATCACGTTTTCTTTGAGCCCTACCAACGGATCCATCTTGCCTTTAATTGCCGCTTCGGTAAGCACACGGGTAGTCTCCTGGAAGGATGCGGCCGACAGGAAGGATTCGGTTGCAAGGGAGGCCTTTGTTATGCCCAGCAGCACCCTTTTACCTATGGCCGGTTTCCCGTCCTCTCCTTCAATCTGTTGGTTTTCCTCTTCAAATCTGAAGATGTCAATAAGTCCTCCCGGCAATAGTTCGGTATCCCCGGAATCGTCCACTTTGACCTTCCTCAGCATCTGTCTTATTATTACCTCTATATGCTTATCGTTTATGTCGACACCCTGAAGACGATATACCTTTTGTACTTCTTGTAATAGATAGGTTTGAACTCCCTTAACTCCTTTAATCTTCAGAATTTCGTGGGGGTTGACGGAGCCTTCGGTAATCTCGTCTCCGGCTTCCACCACATCTCCGTCTTTAACTTTAACCCAGGCACCGTAAGGTATCAGATAATTCTTTGCTTCACCTTCATCGGTTACTACCACCACTTCCCGTTTCTTCCTGTTGTCGTTAACCTTAACGGTACCCGATACCTCGGCGATGACAGCAAGTCCTTTAGGTTTTCTGGCTTCAAACAGCTCCTCAACCCTCGGCAGACCCTGTGTAATATCATCTCCTGCTACGCCTCCTGTATGGAAGGTACGCATGGTAAGCTGTGTTCCGGGTTCTCCTATAGACTGTGCTGCTATTATTCCAACGGCTTCGCCAACGTTTACCGGATCTCCCGATGCCAGGTTAACTCCGTAGCATTTGGTGCAGACACCATGCCTGGAGCGGCAGGTCAGAACTGAACGTATAGGCACTTTCTTGATGCCCGCCTTCAACACCTTTTGGACATAATAATCGTCTATAAGGGTATCGGCAGGTATAATTACCTCGTTGGTATTGGGGTCCACCACCTCATGCAGTGTATACCTGCCCCAAATCCTGTCGGAAAGATCTTCTATTACATCCTTTCCGTCGCGAACGCTGCTAACCTCCAATGTCTGGTTGGTACTGCAATCTTCTTCCCTTACTATAACATCCTGGCTGACATCCACAAGCCTTCGGGTCAGATACCCTGAGTCTGCGGTTCTTAAAGCCGTATCGGCAAGTCCTTTCCTCGCGCCATGGGTGGATATGAAAAACTCCAACACCGTAAGCCCTTCCCTGAAATTGGCCCGTATGGGCAGCTCAATAATACGACCTGAAGGGTTGGCCATAAGCCCTCTCATCCCGGCAAGCTGCCGTATTTGGTTTTTGCTGCCCCTGGCACCCGAATGCGCCATCATAAATATGGAGTTCATGGGGTCGAGGTTTTTCATAAGAGCATCGGTAACGTCTTCGGTAACCTTGGTCCATGTCTCTATAACTTTTTGATACCTTTCATCGTTGGAAATCAACCCTCTTCTGTACTGTTTTTCGATTATATCCACTTCTTCGTCCGCTTTGGACAACAGGTTGGCCTTTTCCCCCGGAATGTGCATATCTGATACCGATATTGTTATTGCACCCCTGGTGGAATATTTAAAGCCCAGTTCCTTCATCCTGTCCAGCACAACGGCGGTTTCGGTATTGCCATACATCCGGTAACACCTGTCTATTATTTTCCCAACGGTTTTTTTATCTACCAGCTCATCTATTTCAAGCTTGGTTTTATTTTCAGGAATACTTCTATCTACAAATCCCAGCTTCTGGGGAATAGCGTTATTGAAAATAAATCTCCCCACTGTGCTTTCCACCATACTGGTGGTTCCGTCCGTTTCATCGGTCATCCGTACCCTTACCTTTACATGAAGGTCTACTTTCCCTGTTTCATAAGCCATAAGCATCTCATTATAATCACGGAAAGCTTTTCCTTCTCCCAGTCCCCTTTCAACGTGGGCGGTCAGATAATACAATCCCAGTACCAAGTCCTGGGTGGGGCTTACTACAGGCTTGCCATCGGTTGGTTTAAGGATATTATTGGTGGACAGCATAAGCAGTCTTGCTTCGGCCTGAGCTTCGGCCGAGAGGGGTACGTGTACGGCCATCTGGTCTCCATCAAAGTCGGCATTATACGCAGTACAAACCAATGGATGTATTTTAAGTGCCCTGCCTTCAACCAAAACCGGCTCAAAGGCCTGTATCCCCAGTCTGTGCAGAGTAGGCGCCCTGTTTAGCAGAACCGGGTGCTCCTTTATAACCTCCTCCAGGACATCCCAAACCTCCGGTCTTATCCTTTCCACCATCCGTTTTGCACTTTTTATATTGTGAGCATAATTTTCGTTCACAAGCTTTTTCATTACAAAGGGTTTGAACAGTTCAAGAGCCATTTCCTTCGGTAATCCGCACTGGTACATCTTCAGCTCGGGTCCGACAACTATTACCGAACGCCCTGAATAGTCCACCCTCTTACCAAGAAGGTTCTGGCGGAATCTTCCCTGTTTACCCTTTAACATATCCGACAGGGATTTAAGGGGACGGTTGCCGGGACCTGTAACCGGGCGTCCTCTTCTTCCATTATCTATAAGAGCATCCACAGCTTCCTGCAGCATTCTCTTTTCATTTCTTACAATAATATCCGGAGCCCCCAAATCAAGGAGTCTCTTTAAACGGTTGTTCCTATTAATTACCCTTCTGTACAAATCGTTCAAATCCGAGGTTGCAAACCTGCCTCCATCCAGCTGTACCATTGGCCTGAGCTCGGGCGGTATTACCGGAATAACATCAAGCACCATCCATTCGGGCCTGTTGCCGGATTTTCTGAAGGCTTCAACTACTTCCAGCCTTCTGACGGCACGAATTTTTTTCTGACCGGTACTTTCCTTTAACTGGATTTTCAACTCAGCTGAAAGTTTATCAAGCTCAATCTTGCGAAGCAGTTCCTTTATGGCCTCGGCTCCCATTCCATACCTGAATTTATTCCCAAACTTTTCAACGGCCTCTCTGAATTCCTTCTCGGACAGAAGCTGCTTCTCGGACAATCCTGTCGCTCCGGGGTCAATGACAATATAGGATGCAAAGTATAAAACTTTTTCAAGGGACCTTGGAGACATGTCCAGAAGGAGCCCCATACGGCTGGGTATACCTTTAAAATACCAGATATGGGATACGGGAGCTGCAAGCTCTATATGTCCCATTCTCTCTCTTCTTACCTTGGAACGGGTTACTTCCACCCCGCATCGATCACAAACAATGCCCTTGTATCTAACTCTCTTATACTTGCCGCAATGACACTCCCAGTCCTTCTGGGGGCCGAAGATTTTTTCGCAGAACAAACCCTCTTTCTCAGGTTTTAACGTCCTGTAATTTATGGTCTCTGGTTTTTTTACTTCTCCCCTCGACCACTCACGAATTTTTTCCGGTGAGGCCAAACCGATTCTTATTGAATCGAAAAAGTTAAGTTCGAACAAGGAGTTTCTCTCCCTTCATTAATAATCTAAATCGTCGTTGCTGTCTTCTTCTTCCTCAAAATCTTCGTCCTCAAAGAGCGCATCATCAATCTCGACGTCCTCGCCATCAATCTGTGGGAGGTCATCCAGGTTAAGTTCATCTTCGAGCTCATCATCGTCATCAAGTCTTTCATCGTAGGAAATATCTCCCGGCTCGTCTTCCCTGCCTTCAATGTTCACCGACAGTTCTTCTATTTCTTCTTCGTCTTCATCCAGTTCCCTCAGGGCAATCTCTTCGTTTTCCTCCGAAAGAACCTTCACGTCCAGAGCGAGGCTCTGCAGTTCCTTTATCAATACTTTAAACGATTCCGGAACCCCCGGCTCGGGGATATTTTCTCCTTTTACAATAGACTCATAGGTTTTGACCCTGCCAACAACATCATCCGATTTAACGGTCAAAATCTCCTGCAATGTATGGGAGGCGCCATAGGCCTCAAGAGCCCATACTTCCATTTCACCAAACCTCTGTCCACCGAATTGCGCTTTACCGCCCAGCGGCTGTTGGGTGACCAATGAATAAGGTCCGGTGGAACGCGCATGAATTTTATCGTCTACCAAATGGGCAAGCTTGAGCATGTACATATATCCTACGGTAACCCTATTGTCAAAGGGCTGACCTGTCCTGCCGTCATACACCATCAATTTCCCGTCTTTGGGAACCCCTGCCTTGTTCAGTGTGGAAAATACATCCTCCTCGTTGGCCCCGTCGAATACCGGTGTTGCTATTTCCCAGCCTAACAGCTTGGCTGCAAGACCTAAATGCACCTCCAGCACTTGTCCTATATTCATTCTGGAAGGAACTCCCAGGGGGTTCAGTACTATTTCCAATGGAGTCCCGTCGGGAAGAAACGGCATATCCTCCTCAGGCAGTATTCTTGATATTACCCCTTTGTTACCATGCCTGCCTGCCATCTTATCCCCAACAGATATTTTCCTTTTTTGAGCCACATAGACTCTTGCAAGGTTGTTGACCCCGGGGGGCAGCTCATCTCCGGTTTCCCGGGTAAATACTTTTACATCAACAATTATACCCGATTCTCCATGGGGGACTCTCAAAGAGGTATCCCTGACTTCCCGGGCCTTTTCCCCGAATATTGCCCTTAAAAGTCTTTCCTCGGCCGTCAGCTCGGTTTCACCCTTTGGCGTCACTTTACCTACCAGGATATCTCCGGCCCGGACCTCAGCTCCTATACGTATTATTCCTCTTTCGTCAAGGTCCTTCAGGGCATCCTCGCCCACGTTGGGGATATCTCTGGTTACCTCTTCAGGGCCAAGCTTGGTATCCCTGGCTTCGGCTTCATACTCTTCTATATGGATGGAAGTATATACATCCTCCTTAACAAGCTTTTCACTGATAAGGATAGCATCTTCATAGTTATAGCCTTCCCATGTCATAAAACCTACCAGCACATCCTTGCCGAGGGAAATCTCCCCTTCCCTTGTGGAGGGTCCGTCAGCTATAACCTGGCCTTTTTGTATCTCTTCCCCTTTATGCACAATAGGTCTCTGATTGATGCAGGTGCCCTGGTTTGAACGTTTGAACTTAAGCAGCTTGTATATGTCCGTCTGTCGGTCGGTGCTCCTCTTTATCCTAATTTCGTCTGCCGAAACCCGCTCCACCGTTCCTGGGTTTTCGGCAATTATTACCACTCCCGAATCCTTGGCCGCTTTATATTCCATGCCTGTACCCACAACGGGAGATTCCGGTTTTAAGAGCGGCACTGCCTGTCTTTGCATGTTTGCTCCCATGAGTGCCCTGTTGGCGTCATCGTTTTCAAGAAAGGGAATCATGGATGTTGCAACCGATACAACCTGCTTGGGTGACACGTCCATAAAATCGACTTGGGATGACGGAACAACCACAATGTCTCTTTTGGCCCCCGCTCTTGAGGTAATTCTTTTGTCTATAAACCTTCCCTCTTCATCCAGCGGGTCATTGGCCTGAGCTATAATATATTCTCCCTCTTCATCGGCTGTCATATATATTATTTCATCGGTAACTACACCTCTGCTGCTGTCCACCTTTCTGTAGGGAGCCTCTATAAATCCATATTCGTTTATTTGCGCATAGGTGCTTAAGGACCCAATCAATCCTATATTTGGTCCTTCCGGGGTCTCTATGGGACATATCCTTCCGTAGTGGGAGTTATGTACGTCCCTTACCTCGAAGCCTGCCCTCTCACGGCTTAACCCCCCGGGTCCAAGGGCGGAAAGTCTCCTCTTATGCGTCAGCTCGGCCAGCGGATTGGTCTGGTCCATGAACTGGGACAGCTGGCTGCTGCCGAAGAACTCTTTAATGGACGCTACTACCGGTCTTATATTGATAAGTGCCTGTGGTGTAACGACATCTATATCCTGAATGGTCATTCTTTCCTTAACCACTCTTTCCATCCTGGAAAGACCAATTCTGAACTGATTCTGCAAAAGTTCTCCCACGCATCTCAGCCTTCTGTTTCCCAAATGGTCGATATCATCCACATCTCCCGTTTCGTATGACAAACAGAACATATAGTTTACCGAGGCAATCATATCATCGATTATTATATGTTTCGGAGATAACTCGGCTGCTCTTTCCTTTAGGCTTTCCCTGAACTCCTCTTCGGATTTACAGGTTTCTATAATCTCCTTCAATACGGGGTAGTACAGCATTTTACTCAGCCTCAACTGCTCTACCCCCGATAAATCAAAGGGAAGGACAATGGAATTGGCATCTACAAAGTTGTTGCCCACCACTTTGATCTCTGCATCCTCAAACTTTATCACAACGGAGTTTATTCCAAGATTCTGAATTGTTTTTGCTTGTTCCTTGGCTATCTTCTGCCCCTTTTGAACTATCGTTTCTCCTGTGACCGGATTGTTAATATCCTCTGCACTTATCTTTCCCCATATCCTGGACCACAGTGACAATTTCTTGTTGAATTTGTATCTTCCGACCTTCGCAAGGTCATATCTTTTGGGATCAAAAAACAGAGTGTTTATCAGTGACTGGGCGCTGTCAATGGTTGGCGGTTCTCCTGGTCTCAGCCTTTTGTATATGTCCAGAAGAGCTTCCTCCGAAGTCTTGGTACCGTCCTTCTCAAGGGTGGTTAGCAGCCTTTCACTTGACCCAAGGAGTTCTATTATTTCATTGTTGGTAGCATACCCCATGGCTCTTACAAGTACCGTTATGGGAAGCTTCCTGGTTCTGTCCACCCTAACGTATACTATATCGTTGGAATCCGTCTCGTATTCCAGCCATGCCCCCCGGTTGGGAATAACGGTAGCAGAAAAAAGCCTCTTACCGGTCTTATCAATCTCTTCAGAATAATAAACACCTGGAGACCTTACCAGCTGACTAACAATAACTCTTTCAGCTCCGTTAATGATGAATGTACCCTTATCCGTCATCAGAGGAAAATCTCCCATGAACACTTCCTGTTCCTTCACTTCTCCGGTCTCTCTGTTTATCAGTCTCACTCTGACCTTTAAAGGAGCAGAATATGTCACGTCCCGTTCCTTGCATTCTTCCACCGAATACTTAGGTTTTTCCTCAAGATAGTAATCCAAAAATTCAAGCACCAGGTTCCCCGTATAGTCTTGAATGGGGGAAATATCTTCGAACACCTCCCTCAAACCTTCCTCCAGAAACCATAAGTAGGAATTCTTCTGCACCTCAATGAGGTTTGGCATATCCAGAACTTCATCAATTTTGGAATAGCTCATTCTGACCTTTTTACCCATCTGAACAGGATGTACCATCATCGCTCACCTCTTGAAATAAAGTAAAATAGCGACTTAGTCGCTGTAAACAGGGACCTCCTGCTTTCCAATGCAACAGGTGCTAATAGGGAGGCCTGGAACATGAGTAGAGAAAATAATTAATTGTACTTCAATAGCCAAATTGCCGTTCACTACAGCTATTCACTTTTTCTATGTAACGGGCAAAAAACATCTATTATACTATTTCCAGATAATAAATATTTTATACAAAAGTAATAATAAAGCCTAATTCTGTTTATATCAATGCAATTTATAATATTAACACAGTGTTGAATTGTTGTCAACCACTGATAAGAATTTTCTTTTTAAAAAACAAGTGACAGGATAATAAAATTATCCTGCCTCTTGTTTTCCTCTTTTGTCATGCTGCAATTATTTGACTTCTACGCCTGCGCCCACTTCTTCCAGTTTTGCTTTCATTGCCTGAGCTTCTTCTTTGGTTATGCCTTCCTTTACCGGCTTGGGAGCACCATCTACCAATTCCTTGGCTTCTTTTAGCCCAAGACCTGTGATTTCCCTTACAGCTTTTATTACTTTAATCTTTTCCTGTCCTGCGCTTGCAAGTATTACATCAAATTCAGTTTTCTCTTCTTCTGCTGCAGCAGGAGCTGCACCGGCTGCCGGCATAGCTGCCATAGCCATGGGAGCTGCCGCACTTACACCGAACTCTTCCTCAAGAGCTTTCACCAGTTCCGAAAGCTCCACTACCGTTAGTTTTTTTACCGAATCAATAAGTTTTTGTACTTTATCAACTGCCATTGTTTTATCCCTCCATAATTTTTTCGCTATGCGGATTTTTTCTCGCTAATAGCATTCAATGCGTACACAAGATTTCTGATATTTCCCTGCAGTACATTAACCAAGCCTGTAATGGGTGCATTCAAGCCGCCCAGTACCTGTGCAACAAGCACTTCCTTGGAAGGCAGGTCGGCCAGGACTTTAATCCCTTCTGCATCAATCACTTCCTGGTCAATCATTCCAGCTTTAATCTCCAGCTTGTTATGAATTTTGGCAAACTCGGAGATTATCTTGGCCGGTGCCACAGGATCATCATAGCCCAGAGCTATTGCATTAGGCCCCGTGAGGTAGGATATAAGACCTTCATTTTTCAGCTCCTGCAATGCCCGGGTCATAAGGGTGTTTTTATAAACCTTATAGTCAACTCCGGCTTCTCTGAAACGCTTTCTTAGCTCGGTCACTTCTTCCACATTGAGACCCCTGTAATCTACCAGCACTACTGCTCCGGCCCGTTCGATCTTTTCTTTTATCTCTTTTACTATTTGTTCCTTCACGCTTTTATTGTCAGCCAATCTTTTTTCCACCTCCTCCGCTGAAATGAACATTTCTTACTGCAAAATTTAACCTCTGCCCCAAGACAGGCAGAGGTTAAAGATTGTTCAAAGGAATAATCTCTTGTTTCATACCTCGGTAGGAATATTTAAGCTAACAAGCTCCTACTGTCTTGGGTAAACGGTTATTAATTTTTAATGGTGGTGTCGTGTATTTTAAGTCTAATCAACAGCTTTTGCAGTATTTATTTTAATCCCGGGCCCCATAGTGCTGGAAATTACTATGCTTCTCAGATACTGACCCTTTGCGGCGGCCGGCTTGGCTTTTATTATGGCCTCCATAAGCGTTCTGTAATTTTCCACAAGTTTTTGGGTTCCAAAGGATACTTTTCCTATGGGAGCGTGTATAATACTGGTCTTGTCGAGCCTATACTCGATCTTGCCGGCTTTAATCTCGCTTATGGCCTTAGCTACATCAAAGGTGACGGTGCCGGATTTCGGGTTTGGCATAAGGCCCTTGGGTCCAAGCACCTTACCCAATCTTCCCACTACGTTCATTACATCCGGAGTGGCTACTACCACGTCAAAGTCAAACCAGTTCTCCTTCTGGATTTTCTCAACGTATTCCTCCAGCCCTGCATAATCTGCTCCGGCGTCTTCTGCTTCCTTTAGCTTTTCTCCCTTGGCCAGTACTATAACCTTTTTTGTTTTGCCGGTACCATGGGGTAAAACTATAGCTCCCCTTACCTGTTGGTCGGCATGTCTTGGGTCTACCCCAAGCCTTACGGATATTTCCACTGTTTCATCAAATTTGGCCTTTGCAGTCTTTTGTATCAGCTCCAGAGCTTCTGTCCAATCATACATCTTTTCCGGCTCATAAAGCTTTACGCTATCCTGATACTTCTTCCCTCTTTTAGGCATACATAATCCTCCTTCGTGGTATTCACGGTATTTTTTACCTCCCACCTGTATCCAATGGTATTATTCCTCTACAACCAGACCCATGCTCCTTGCCGTACCCTCAACCATCCTCATTGCCGATTCAACATTGGCAGCATTGAGGTCTGTCATCTTCAGTTCTGCAATCTCTCTTATCTTGGCCTTTGATACTTTACCTACCTTAATCCTGTTTGGTTCTCCCGAACCGCTTTCTATCCCTGCCGCCTTCTTTAGTAATACTGGAGCAGGAGGCGTTTTGGTTATAAAGCTAAAGGACCTGTCCTGATATATAGTAATAACCGCCGGTATAACAAGCCCCGCCTGCTTGGCAGTCCTCTCGTTGAACTCCTTGCAAAAGCCCATTATATTTACTCCATGGGGTCCAAGGGCAGTTCCAACCGGTGGTGCCGGAGTAGCTTTCCCTGCCGGTATCTGCAGTTTTACCATTCCAACAACCTTTTTTGCCATATTAGTACACCTCCTCTGTTATCTTATCTTTTCAATTTGAACAAAGTCCAGCTCTACAGGAGTTTCTCTGCCGAACATGGAAATCAGAACCTTAACCTTATGCTTGTCTATGTTAATCTCCTCAATGGTGCCTATAAAATTCTCAAAGGGACCACTGATAACCTTTACCGAATCCTTGACCTTAAAATCTATTACTATGGCTATCTCTTCAACCCCGAGGTTTACTATCTCCTCATCGGTAAGAGGCACAGGTTTCGATCCAGGGCCTACAAATCCGGTAACTCCCCGGGTATTGCGAACAACATACCAGGATTCATCATTCATAACCATTTTCACCAGTACATATCCGGGAAAAACCTTCTTGAGTGTCTTCTTTAGCTTATTATTCTTTCTTTCGTAGTGTTCTTCCATCGGAACCTGTACTTCCGGTATGACATCCTGCATGCCCCGGTTTTCAACAGCCTTTTCAAGATTGGCCTTCACCTTGTTTTCATAGCCAGAGTATGTATGAATAACATACCATTTTGCTTGCTGCATTTCAGGCATAAACTTAAGGGCCATATCGGCCCTTCCCTCCTTTTATCTGATTATCAAGCTCAGCATTCGAGCAAAGACAAAATCAACCACACCTATAAGGAATGCCGCTGCTATTACAGAAACAAAAACCACAGAAGTAAATGAAACCAATTCTTTTCGCCCGGGCCATATTACCTTCTTAAGTTCCGACTTCGTCTCTTTTATAAATTTAGTAGCTTTGTTGCCGCTAGTCTTCTTTTCTATCGCCATATTACTCACACCTTCAAAAGTATTTAGCTCATCACTTGGTCTCTCTGTGAAGAGTATGTTTCCCGCAGAACTTGCAGTACTTGTTCATTTCTATCCTTTCGGGGTTGTTTTTCTTATTCTTCATAGAGTTATAATTTCTTTGTTTGCAGTCTGTACATGCTAAGGTTACTTTAACTCTCATGACTACACCTCCTGAACCACTTAGCTAACCCCCAAAATTGAGCGTCAGATTACCAATAAAATTTACCACAGTTTGTTTTGGTTGTCAACCATTGAGAAGTGGGAAGTGGGATATGCGAAGTGGGATTTTAGTACCGCCCTTAAGCACTGCTAAGATTCCCACCTCTCACATCACACCTCTCACATCCCATTACAGTATCTTGGATACTACTCCTGCACCTACCGTTCTTCCGCCTTCCCTTATGGCAAAACGGATACCCTCTTCTATAGCAATGGGGATTATAAGCTTTATTGTCATTGTGATGTTGTCGCCCGGCATGCACATCTCCACACCTTCAGGCAGACTTATACTGCCTGTTACGTCGGTTGTCCTGAAATAAAACTGCGGCCGGTAACCGTTGAAAAAGGGTGTGTGCCTTCCTCCCTCTTCCTTGGTCAGTACATAAACCTCTGCTTCAAAATGTGTATGCGGTTTTATTGACCCAGGCTTTGCCAATACCTGGCCCCTTTCTATTTCGTTACGCTGTACTCCCCTTAACAGGGCTCCTATGTTGTCTCCTGCCACCGCCTGGTCAAGAAGCTTTCTGAACATCTCTACTCCCGTTACTACTACCGACCTTGACTCTTCGGTAAGTCCCACTATCTCTACCTGGTCCTGTACCTTCAGCGTTCCTCTTTCTATCCTGCCTGTTGCCACTGTTCCCCTGCCTGTTATGCTGAATACGTCCTCTACCGGCATAAGAAACGGTTTCTCGGTGTCCCTCTCGGGAGTGGGAATGTATTTGTCTACTGCATCCATTAATTCTATTATGGAGTCTGCCCATTCGCTGTCGGGGTCTTCCAGGGCCTTTAAAGCAGAGCCTTTTATTACCGGTACTTCGTCTCCGGGAAATTTGTATTCGTTTAGCAGATCCCTAACTTCCATTTCTACCAGCTCTATCAGCTCTTCGTCGTCCACCATGTCGCATTTGTTCAGGTATACCACTATGTATGGCACGTTAACCTGTCGCGCCAGCAGTATATGCTCTCTTGTCTGCGGCATGGGGCCGTCGGCTGCCGATACCACTATTATTGCTCCGTCCATCTGTGCCGCTCCTGTTATCATGTTCTTTACATAGTCGGCATGGCCGGGGCAGTCTACGTGCGCATAGTGCCTGTTTTCTGTCTCATATTCCACATGGGCAGTCGATATTGTTATGCCCCTTTCCTTCTCTTCCGGTGCCTTGTCTATCTGATCGTACGCCGTCGCGGCTGCTCCGCCCTTCTTTGACAGTACAAAGGTTATTGCCGCTGTCAGCGTCGTCTTGCCGTGGTCTATGTGACCAATAGTTCCTACGTTTATATGCGGTTTGGTCCTTTCATATTTCGCCTTTCCCATCCTTCTTTTCTCCTCCTTCATGGTATTAACCAGGAAACCGTTCCTGGCGTTCCATAATAAAATAAATATGGAGCCCACGGCCGGACTTGAACCGGTGACCTCCGCCTTACCAAGGCGACGCTCTACCTGCTGAGCTACGTGGGCAAATATTGCTGTCAATATTCTAATCTGTCGGACCCGCCAGTTAATCATTTTACTATATAATACCCCTAGGTGTCAAGAAATATTATTATGTCTATTTATGGCCTATTCCCTGGTATTTAGGTATCTTTCCAACTTTCTTTTCACTCTCTGCAAAGCATTGTCTATGGATTTTACATGGCGGTCCAGATCACAGGCTATTTCCTGGTAGGATTTACCCTGGAGGTAAAACATCAATACTTCCCATTCCAAATCACTCAATATTTCACCTATTTTGCTTTCAATGTTCACAAATTCTTCCCTGCTAATTATCAGTTCCTCAGGATCAGTCACACGGGTCCCCGAAAGAATATCCAGCAAAGTTCTGTCGGATTCTTCATCATATAACGGTTTGTTAAGAGACACATATGAATTCAAAGGAATGTGCTTCTGCCTTGTGGCTGTCTTTATTGCTGTTATTATCTGACGTGTTATACACAATTCCGCAAAAGCTCTGAAAGACGAAAGCTTGTCCTGCCTGAAATCCCGGATAGCCTTGTACAGGCCGATCATTCCCTCCTGGACTATGTCTTCACGGTCGGCGCCTATGAGGAAATATGAGCGGGCCTTGGCCCGTACAAAGTTTTTGTACTTGCTTATCAGGTATTCTGCTGCTTTACAGTTTCCTTCCTTTGCTTGCTGTACAATCTCTTCATCAGGCATCATTTCGTAGTGCTTACAAACTAATTCATCGTGGGCTTTTGCTTCCACAAGCATCGCCTCCAGCAAAGGTATTAATAAGCCTTTAAGTCATACAACTATTATATTTAAGTATTTTTTATTAGTCAAGCCGGCTAAGGAGCTTTTCGCCATTTTTGGAGTTTACGCGCCACTTCGGGGGTTAAGCTGCCGTCCACCGTATTAATATTTCCTTTGTTCTTTTTGATTAATTCCCGCTTTATATCCTTATCATACCCCTCAATAATGCCCCTTAGTTCATTGGCTGAGATGCGCACTCCGCCCAATGCGAGTATTACCTGTTGCTGCGTCCAGTCCGAGGTTGCCACTCTTACCAGCGCTTTTTTCGCCAATACCGCCACATTTTTCTCGATAAAGCTGTCGGCGGTCTCCTGCTCCTTCGTATATACCACTTTTATACCATGGGTATATGCAATGCTCCCCTGATTTCCCTTTACCAAATGGCCGTCAAATACAATTATCACCGTAATGCCTTTGTATGCCTGATACCCTGCCATTATCTCGATAAGCTTATCCCGTGCAGCTTCAATATTATCCTTGCAAAGTTCTTTAAGAACAGGCCAGTCATTAATTATATTATATCCGTCAACTATTAAGTACTCCCGCATACAATGCCTCCATATGGCCATTTCTTATTTGAACTCCCTTTGCCTGAGCACCTCATATAACAAAACCCCCGCCGCTACCGATACATTAAGCGAAGAAATATCACCCTTCATGGGCACACTGACTATAAAGTCGCACTTCTCCTTAACCAGACGGCTGATTCCCTTGCCCTCGCTCCCTACCACCAAAGCAAGAGGCCCTTTAAGGTCGGTGCTGTACATTTCCTGACCGTCCATATCGGCTCCGGCTATCCACAGACCCATATCTTTCATCTGCTCAAGGGTGCGTGCTATGTTTGTCACCTGAACCACCGGAAGGTACTCGGTAGCTCCGGCTGCAGACTTGACCACAACAGGTGTTACCCCTACGGCATTCCTTTTGGGAATTATTATGCCATGGGCGCCGCTGCAATAAGCCGTCCTTATTATTGCACCAAGGTTATGCGGATCGTTTATTTTATCAAGAACCACCACCAGCGGTTCTTGGCTCCGGCTGCGTGCTCTGTCAATAATAACCTCCGGTCCCCCGGCATAACGGTATTTGGCGACAAGGGCAATGATTCCCTGATGGGCTCCTGTTTGGGACAGCCGGTCCAACTGTCCTCTGTCGACATACTCCACCCGTAGCCCCAAGTCCTTTGCCTGCTTAATTATTTTGTTTCCGGAATGGTCCAGCCCCTTGGCTGCAACAAGTTTTTTGATACTCCTCCGGGACTTCAGTATTTCAATAACGGGGTTCCTGCCTTCCACCGTATCATATCCCTGACTCAAATCTTCTTTGTCCAAACAATCAATCCCTCCCGTCCTGTCATTTCCCTGATAATATCAGTATGTCCTTCCAGCCGGCCGATAATCACCGGTTTTTGTACCCCGATGCAGCGTCGGTTTGCTCCCCCCGGCTCTTACGGTCGCTGGCGCTGGGATTGGTACTACTAACCATCGGCGGGCAAAAACATCCCCCCGACGGAAGTTTCACTGGCAGTTCCTTCTATATTTATCCCGTACCTCTGACGTTTGCCCGCAGGTCATTTTACCTTCGGGGCAGGGGCCTGTCAGACATCCGGGGCCGGCATTCTTGAACAGTATGGGGGCCGCCCTCCTTACCTGTCTAAGCATTTCCTCGGCTAGCTGCCTGATCTCCCATTGTGCCCTGTTGCAGCACCTTAGACGGAAGAAATTATACAAAGCCCTGGCGTTCATGGTAAAAATAATCTTGGTTTCACAGGCATTGGGAAATACATACCTCGCATCTTCGATGGCCATTTTCTCCGCTGCCTGGTGAATGGCTTTCTCATCCCTACCGCCTTCCTTTTTTAATGTCTCATAGTGTTGTTTATAGAGCATATCAACCAACTCATTGTAATACCTCTGATCCTCCTCCATGGCCTTTTTAAATAATTCCCTTGCTTCGGGGTTACCGTCGATATGATGAGGTATTATATATTCAAACTGATCCAGCCTGACATATCTTTGAGACTGCTGCGAGTAGCTGGCTATTCTGTGTCTTACCAATTGGTGGGTAAGCACTCTGCTTACACCTTCCACCGCAAAGGTAAAGGATGCATGTTCAATGGGAGATTGATGTCCCATTTCAATCAACAGGTTTAGAAACCTGTCAACCTTGTCCTGCGACAGGCCGTCCAGTATATCCTCAGCCCCCACCCTTGAATAACAAAGTCTTGCAGCAGCAGAAACAAGCTTGTCGGGCTCCGGTGTATACCCGATTAGCTTAACCCTTGGTTTTAACATTCTGTCCTCCACCCCCTGGAAGTTATTTATTGTTCAAACAAAAAAAATCATAGGATTTATCCAATATATACATTAATCTATCCATGTCTCCCTTAATAAACAGGTATCCCACCAGGGCTTCAAAACCGGTAGCGTACCTGTACTGAATAATATGTGCGTTTTTGGGTGACGTACCGGACTTTGCATTCCTTCCCCTTTTAACCACAGCCCTTTCACTTTCCTCCAACTCCTCCCATATGCCGTGTATTATATCGCTCTGGGATGAAGCCCTAACAAAGTTTACCGTTAACCGGTGCAGCTTCTGGGTCGGTAGCCGGACATTATCTGTTATCACTCTTTGTCTTATATAAAGCTCGAAACAGGCATCGCCAACGTATGCCAAAACCAGCGGAGAAAGCGCTTTATAATCAATTTCCTTATTAATGGCCAACAACCCCTTAAGGTATTCCTCCATGTCCGGTCCAACCCCTTATTTCAGATGACTCGGGGGCTTTCGCCCCTGAACGGTTCTACTGAATAATCCTTTTCCATTTGACGCCCTGTGGAGTATCCTCTATAATAATGCCCCTTTCCCTGAGCTCATCTCTTATCTTGTCTGCAAGAGGCCAGTCCTTCTGCCCCCTCGCTTTTTCCCTGTCAGCCACAAGTCTTTCTATATCCTGGTCCAGTTTTTCCTCCTGCTTGACCAACAGTCCCAGAACTCCGACAAACTTCATTATAAATCCAAGGGCCTGCTGCGCAAAAGCAGCCGATGTTTCCCCTTTGATGCACGTATTTATATCCCTGACCAGTTCAAAAATTACCGCCAGAGCATCAGCCGTGTTAAGATCATCCTCCATAGCTTCTTCAAATCTATTTCTATAACCCTCCAGCTGTTTTGTCTTTTCTTTCTCTGCCAGGTCCATCTGTGTTCTGTCTGCGTTTCTTATAATATGCTCCAAATCCCTTTTGGCATTGTATAACCTGAGCAGTCCGCTTCTGGCCTGTTCAAACATCTCACGGCTGAAGTTGACCGGATTCCTATAGTGGGCCGACAGCATAAAAAACCTGATTGTCTCAAGGTCATACTCCCGGCTTATATCCCTGATTGTAAAAAAGTTGCCAAGGGACTTGGACATTTTTTGATTCTCGATATTAATAAATCCATTGTGCAGCCAATACCTCGCAAAGGGCTTACCCGTCGCTCCCTCAGATTGGGCAATTTCATTTTCGTGGTGCGGGAAAATCAGATCCTGACCCCCTGCATGGATGTCTATGGTTTGGCCAAGGTATTTGGTTGACATGGCAGAGCACTCAATATGCCACCCAGGTCTTCCCTTGCCCCAGGGGCTGTCCCAGGCAGGTTCGCCGGGTTTTTGTTTTTTCCACAACGCAAAATCCGCAGGGTTTTTCTTGTTGGTATCAACCTCCACCCTTGCACCGGCATTGAGGTCTTCAAGATTCTGTCTTGATAATTTGCCGTATCCGGGAAACTTACGGGTATCAAAATATACTCCATCCTCGGCGGTATATGCCAGACCTTTCTCCTCCAGCATGCAAATAACGTCTATTATCTCGCGTATATGCTCGGTAGCCTTGGGATGAACGGTAGCCCTCTTAATGCCCAGTCTGTCGGCATCCTTGAAGTACTCGTTTATATATCTCTCGGAAATCTCCTGCATAGTGGTATTTTCATCGGCGGCCCTTTTTATAATCTTGTCATCTACGTCGGTAAAATTCTGCACATAGGTCACCTCGTACCCTTTATACTCCAGATATCTTCGCAGAACATCAAAGACTATGAAGGGCCGGGCATTGCCTATATGAAAAAAGTCATACACGGTAGGGCCGCAGACATACATGCCTACCCTGCCCTGTTCCAAGGGCACGAAATCCTCCTTTTTTCTGGTTAAAGTGTTGTACAATTTCAAGGCCCTTACTCCTCTCCCTAAACATAATTGTTTAATATATGATCTATACGGGCTAACAGCTTATCCCTGCCCAGCAGTAAAAAGGTTTTTACCAGATCGGGGCCATGACACTGTCCTGTCACCGCAACTCTAACCGGCATAAAAAGCTGCTTACCCTTTATTCCTGTTTCCTTCTGCAGTACCTTGAATATTCCCGAACAGAATTCTTCGTCTATACTCGGTGCTTTTTCTATGGTGCTCTTTAGCAGACTTAGCAAACCAGGAACCTGCTCCCCTCTTAGCGCCTCCAACGCCTGGTCGTTTTCAGGAGTAAGCCCATCGTCAAAGAATATCCTTACCCTGTCGGTAACATCGGATATTTTAACAAGGCTGTCCTGTACAGTTGCTATCATCAGTTCCAGCCACTCCGCTTTTTCAGTTGCCTGCTGCTGTGTCAATAACCCCTCTCTAATAAGATATGGCTCAGCCAACCCGGCTATTCTTGCGGTATCGGCTTCTTTTATGTAATGGGCGTTTATCCAGTTCAACTTGTCTATGTCAAAAACGGGGTTGGCTCTGGTCACTTTGTCCAATCTGAACTGTTCAACAATCTCGTCTCTGCTGAGCAGCTCCCTGTCGCCCTCCGGCGACCAGCTTAGCAATGCCAGATAGTTGAACAAAGCCTCGGGAAGATACCCTTCCTCCCTGTATTGTCCTATATATGTATTCCCGTGCCTTTTGCTCAGCTTTGTCCTGTCGGGTCCCAGTATTAAAGGTGCATGGGCAAATGCCGGCTTATCCCATCCCAGAGCATCATATACAAGTATTTGCTTGGGAGTATTGGTAAGATGATCTTCTCCCCTTATAACATGTGTAATATCCATTAGATGGTCATCTATAACGGCTGAAAAATTATAGGTAGGCATCCCGTCCGATTTGCGTATAACCATATCCCCGCCAAGGGTATCCGAATTTATCTCTATCCTGCCCTTAACCATATCCTCAAATATAATCGGTTTGTCGGATGCAATTTTAAATCTGATGGTAGCCGGCTTTCCTTCCTTCAGGTAGGCTTCAACTTCATCGGAGGTAAGCTTGCGGCACCGCCCCGAATACCTTGGAGAACTGGATTGGCCTGCCGTCTGCTTTTTATCAAGCTCCAGCTCTTCAGGGGTACAGAAGCAATAATACGCCTTTCCTTCCCGTATTAACTTTTCATAATACTGGTTGTAAATATCCAGCCTTTCGCTCTGTCGGTACGGGCTATACTCTCCACCCTTATCAGGGCCTTCGCTCCACTCTATCCCCAACCAGTGCAGCTCTTCGTATATAAGCTTCTCATATTGGGACGAAGACCGCTGCAAATCGGTGTCCTCAATCCTCAATACCATGGTATTCTTATCTTGGTCGTTTTTAACAAACAGGTAATTAAATAAAGCCGTTCTTATGTTCCCTATATGGATGGGTCCGGTAGGACTTGGTGCAAACCTTGCTCTTGCCATGATTGTTGCCTCCTTAATTGAAATGTGAGAGGTCAGAGGTGTGAGGTGAGATTTTGGCATTGCTTTTAAACACTACTAAAATTCTCACATCCCACATCATACATTCCACTTCCCAGATGAATGCCCCCGATTGATAGTCTTTCGGGCCGAATTACAGATCACAGTTTTTAGTTAATAGTTCACAACTCGCCGTTTTCAAGGACTAGCTTAATGGAATATTAATTTCAGGTCATAAGTTAGCAGCTTGCGAACATTAAACAACGCAACAGTGTTTCCTCCTAAGACTTCCTGATTACTGATGTATTGGAGAATGCGGCGGTTGCAGAACCGTACCCGCATCCCACAGACACAGACACAAGAACCGTCCCCGTGTCTTTCCGTGTCTTCTCCCCGTGTCTTTCTGCTATATTATACCACTTGCTCTTCCGTCTCTTCAACCTTAGCAATGGGACATTATGGGTACTTCCGACCAATACTCCGGCCTAAGCCGGTGACAGTAATACTGCCGCCTGGGCTGCTATACCCTCTCCCCTTCCGGCAAAACCCATACCCTCGGTTGTTGTAGCCTTCACGCTTACACAGGATATATCCATGTCGAGACTCCGGGCTATATTGCTCTCCATCCGGGGAATATATACCCGCATTTTTGGCCGCTCTGCAATTATTATACTGTCAACATTACAGATCCTATACCCCGCATTATAAAGTTTGTCCCTTACCTCTCCAAGTAATACCAAGCTGTCAATCCCCGCAAAAGTCCCATTGGTATCGGGAAAATGTTCCCCTATGTCTCCCATGGCTGCCGCACCAAGCAAAGCATCCATAATGGCATGCACCAGTACATCGGCATCCGAATGGCCTTCCAGACCCTTATGGTACTCAATGTTTACTCCGCCTATTATAAGTGCTCTCCCCTCAATAAGCCTGTGGGCATCATACCCTATCCCTATTCTGTTCAAAATCAACTCCTCCCTTCCATAAGGATACCGGCCAAAAGGAGATCCTCCGGGGTGGTAATTTTTATGTTGTCATATCTGCCTCCATACAGTTTAGCGCTATATCCATAATTCTCAAGAAGCGCCAAATCATCGGTAGCCTCTATGCCCTCCCGGGCCGCTCTCCTATGGACCTCTTTGATGGCCTCGCACAGGAAACACTGCGGAGTTTGAACCGCCCTAAGCTTTTCTCTTTCAAGGGTTCTTTCCACCACTTCTCCCCTGCCCACCATTTTCACAGTATCCTTGACCGGTACAGCACAGGCCGTTCCGTCCAGGCCTTGCTCCAAGAGCAGCTCTATTCCCTCCTCAATCAGGCCGGGATGGATAATGGGACGCGCTCCGTCATGTATTATCACAATCCCGTCTTCAACGGCTTCCAGCCCCCGGGACACCGATTGCTGCCGGGTCGGTCCCCCCGGCAAAACATCCGTCACCTTTGTTAAAGAGAATTTGCTTACTATGTTTTCCCTGCAGTGGGCAATATCCTCCCGGCCGGAAACTACAACAACAGCATCCACCAACTCACATTTTTGAAAAGCGGCCAGTGTATGGGCAAGAACCGGCTTATCCTTCAGCACAAGAAACTGTTTATTTGTCGGGCTTTTCATCCTGCTGCCTTTGCCCGCTGCCGCAATTACGGCAGTAACCTTGTAACTCCTGTACATAATATTGTCACCTCTGGAAAAGAAAATTCGTCATTCTATGGACCAATCCCTTTTCTGACATTAAAAAAACTCTGCCCCTAAAGGCAGAGTCTTTAAACGGCTTTATTATCCAAGGCATTTTTGGGCTTTGCAAATATCATCCTGCCGGCAGCTGTCTGAAGTACGCTGGTAACCATTACTCCGATTGATTCTCCGATGTGTTTTTTGCCTCCGTCTACTACAATCATGGTTCCATCATCCAGATAAGCTACTCCCTGCCCGGATTCCTTCCCATCCTTGATAACCTGTACAACCATTTCTTCTCCCGGCAGTACTACAGGCTTAACAGCATTAGCCAGTTCATTGATGTTCAGGACAGGCACTCCCTGAAATTCCGCCACCTTGTTTAGGTTAAAGTCATTTGTAACCACCTTGCCCCTTAGCATCTGCGCAAGCTTAAGGAGTTTGGTGTCCACTTCGGCTGTATCATCAAAGGGCTTATCATATATCTGAACAGGGATATCAAGCTCCTTCTGTATTTTATTGAGTATGTCCAAGCCTCTCCTACCCCTGTTGCGTTTCAAGGTATCAGACGAATCGGCAATATGTCTCAGTTCCTCCAGAACAAATCCCGGTATTATTAGAGGTCCTTCAACAAACCCGGTCTTGCATATATCGGCGATCCTCCCGTCAATTATAACGCTGGTATCCAGAATCTTGGGTTTAACAGTTCCTTCGTTCTTATGCGATCTCTCCTTTATACCCAGCTTTTTGAGGGATTGGACTACAGCTCCCAGATCATCCGTTTTCCTTGTGGCAATTCTAATTCCCAGATAACCCAACGCTATATTGACCAATACCATAACAATACTGCCCAGCCAGGGAATGGGTATAATAGCAAGCGGTCTAATGAACAGATTCGCTATTATTAACCCTAGTATCAGCCCCACCGATCCCAACAGTATGTCGCTGGTGGGAATGGTCTGTAAAGTATTTTCAATAATTCCTGTAGCCTTCCAACCCAATTTAATAATCCAGGGAGAAATCAGAAAGAAAATGAAGCCGAATAGTAAAGCACCTATCACGTAGTAGACAATACTTGCTGTTCCTTCCGGCAGTATCCCGAAAATCTTGTTTACCGCCAGCACATCTCCCAAAACGTAGGCCAGTTGATAGCCAATAACTATCCCAGCCGTAGTCAATAATCCCCTAATTAACTTTTTTACCATTAACTCTTACTCACCTCCTTCTTTGATTATTGCCACTTATACTTATTTTATAACCTAATATAGTCACCCTGCAATATTAAACATAAAAAAGTCTTAAACATGACATTTATTTTTTTGTGCCGGCCTATATACAACACACTAATAGCATTACATTTCTTTATCTGTCATTTAAGAGAGCCAAGCCCGAAGAATCTGATTTGGAGGTAGAGCCTTCGCTATGCTCAGGATGACTCGCTAGGAGATGTAAAGCTTTAAATGCGTTATATATAAATGCCTAAAAAAATTTAGCGCCCCTAGAGACGCTTCAATTTATAATCCCTTCTATCATTGTTTCAATCTCCACCTCATCCATATTCTTAACCAGCACCAACTCACTCACCAGTATTTGTTTGGCATTGTTGAGCATTTTTCTTTCCCCGGTGGACAGCCCTTTTTCTTTATCTCTTAGCATGAGGTTGCGGACTACATCGGCAACCTCCATTATGTCACCGCTCTTTATTTTATCCATATTAACCCGGTACCGACGGTTCCAGTTGTTTGGCATGGTGGTTCTACTCTCTCCCAAAACAGCTACTACCAAATCCACCTGCTCCTTATCAATTACCTCCCGCAGGCCTATTTCGCTAACACTTTCAAGGGGTATCATGACTTTCATGTTCCCTATGGGCATTCTCATAATATAATACTTTTGCTTGTTGCCAAGGATTTCTTTCTCTTCTATTGATTCGATGATACCTGCACCATGCATCGGATACACTACTTTGTCTCCTATATTGAACATATATATATACCTCCATTAATTAGCCCATACTATAATATATTTTACTACACATAGTGCAAATTGTCAATGAAACAAATATTTTAACACATAAGTCTCTCCTATGTCAACAATATGTTATAAACAAATCCTCAGGGGTAAATTACAAGTTTAATGCCTTACATATTATGGCATCCTCTGGTTGTGTTGCCGTCCCATTGGCAGATTTATATCCGACTGTTTCCGCTGCTTTACCAATTTTATCCTGAAAAATTCTTCCCGCTCCTTTTCCTCCAATACCTCCCGGATGGTCTTTAGCTGCTTCTTATAACGGGGAATTTGTATTTTTTCCAGCGCATTAGCTCTCTTCTGAGTTTTCTTGATCTCCATAGCCAGCTTATAGACCGAATTTTCCACTTCGGCCAGTTGGTATACAAGGTATTTCACTTGTTTGAAGCTGATAAGGGCTATATCCAGTGCAGGATTTGTCCTGAAGAAGCCATAGTAGGTCTCTATCCGGCTTTCTTCATACTTTATGGTTGGGATTTCCGCCCCCATTATACTGGACATAAGGATTTCAAATTCCTCCAGGATGGGGATCGATACGGCAATTTCTTCAACATTGAATACTCCCAGACTGATGTTAACCACCTGTAATGCCTCATAAGCTTTGCCAAAGGTGGTTGAAATGGCATTCTGTATATCCCTGGCTCTGTCCATAAGACCCATCATTTCGGTGATTAAAACGTTTCTTTTTTTATCCAGCAGCTCAAAACCCTTTTCCGAAAACTCCAGAAGGCTTTTTGTCTTCATTAAACTGGCCTTTGTGGGCACAACTCCCGTCTGCATCCTTATCACCCTTTGTAGTATTTTTTCAACATACCGGTGCTAATTCTGTCCAGCTCTTCAACAGG
Source organism: Clostridium thermobutyricum (assembly GCA_016841565.1). Classification (GTDB taxonomy): domain Bacteria; phylum Bacillota; class Clostridia; order Ch29; family Ch29; genus JAENYX01. The sequence continues at coordinate 48,940 of JAENYX010000011.1, forward strand.
CAGTATGGACAATACCTTCCACGCCAGGTCAAGAGTCTCAAATATATCCCTGCCCTGGTTAAACCCCTGGGTGATGAATGCCGCTTCGAATTCTCTGCCGAATTTCAAGTGTTTTCTATCGGTAAGCGGTAAATCCTCCTCACCAACAATCTGAGCTAAAGCCCTGAGATCCTGAACCCTTGAATAGGAAGCAAACAGCTGATCGGCCACCTCCGGATGGTCTTCTCTTGTATAACCCTCGCCAATGCCATCCTTCATAAGTCTGGAAAGAGAAGGCAGGATATTCACAGGGGGGTAAATGTTCTTCTGAAACAGCTCCCTGTCCAATACAATTTGGCCCTCGGTAATATAGCCTGTTAAGTCGGGTATGGGATGAGTAATATCGTCGTTTGGCATGGTAAGAATTGGCAGTAAAGTGATGGAACCGCTGCTCCCTTTCACCATACCTGCCCGTTCATACAAAGATGCCAGGTCGGAATAAAGGTATCCGGGATAACCCTTCCTGCCAGGCACCTCTTCCCTTGCGGCCGACACTTCTCTGAGTGCTTCACAGTAGTTGGTGATATCGGTCATTATTACCAGTATGTGCATTCCTTCTTCAAAAGCAAGATACTCTGCCGCCGTCAAAGCACATCTTGGAGTGCTCACCCGCTCAACAATGGGGTGACTGGCAAGATTTACGTACATGACCACCTTCTCCATCACCCCTGCTTCTTCAAAACTTTTCCTGAAGTAATGGGCGTCATCATTCTTCACACCAATGGCAACAAATACAATGGCAAATTTCTGGTCACTTTCAGAGCTCAGCCGGGCATGTCTAACCACTTGAGCCGCCAGCTCATTATGGGAAATTCCGCTCCCTGAGAATATGGGAAGCTTTTGCCCTCGAATAAGGGTAACCAGACAGTCTATGGAAGAAACCCCTGTCTGTATATAATTTCTCGGGTACTCACGGGCGACGGGATTCATAGGTCTTCCGTTAATGTTATATGTTTTTCCGCCATATACATCCCCGCCGCCGTCCATGGGCCGGCCCACACCATTGAAGGTCCTTCCCAGAACGTCGATGGAAAGGGATATCTCGAAGGGTTTTCCGGTAAAACGTATGGAGGTATTATTGGTGGAAATTCCTGATGTACCCTCAAATACCTGGGCGACAATTTTGTCTTCTTCAATTCTGATTACCTTGCCAATCCTTTTCCGGCCGTTACCAAGGCTAATCTCCAGAATCTCTCCATAGGCTGCTTCGGTTACTCCCGATAGGATTATCAGGGGTCCCTCAACTTTATCCAATAATAAGTATTCTTTCTTCAAAGGGTTCACATCCTGCCTCATCTGATTTTACTGGTATTTCTCAAACAGAGCATTGTAATAGCCGTCAATTCTCCCGGCAAGCTTGTCCAGGCCGCTTAAATCTTCATTGGGAATATTGTATTTCATCTTTATCACTTCATTGAACAACTGTCGGTCCCTGACTCGGGAAATTGGAATTCCTTTCTTGATGGCTGTCAGTGCATTCCGGTATAAATGCTCAATCAGTTTGAGCATTCCGTACTGCTTTTTCAAAGGGACAAAGGTATCCTCCCGGTGAAAAGCATTCTGCTGCAGAAATCCCATCCTGAGCACCTTGGAAATTTCCAGAATCAGTCGCTGCTCATCCGGCAGTACGTCCTCGCCCACAAGCTGAACAATTTCCTGCAGTTTGTTTTCCTGATTCAGTATCCTCAACATTTTTCCCCTAAGCTCCATCACATCCGAGCCGACATTTTCTTTATACCATTCTGTCAGAGCTCCAATATATCCGCTGTAGCTGGTCAGCCAGTTGACCGAAGGAAAATGTCTTTCATATGCCAGCTTCCGGTCCAGGGCTATAAATGCATTGACGTAACGCTTTGTATTTTCTGTTACCGGCTCGGAAAAATCCCCTCCGGCCGGTGAAACGGCTCCAATAATTGTAATGGACGCTTCCTGCCCTCCGAGGGTAGTCACATAACCTGCTCTTTCATAAAATTGCGCCAGCCTGGTTGGAAGATAAGCCGGATAACCCTCCTCGGCAGGCATTTCCTCCAACCTCCCGGATATCTCCCGTAGCGCTTCTGCCCACCGGGAAGTGGAATCCGCCATAACTGCAACATGGTACCCCATGTCCCTGTAGTATTCCGCTATGGTAACCCCGGTATAAATACTGGATTCTCTTGCCGCTACCGGCATATTGGAGGTATTTGCAATTAATACGGTCCTTTCCATAATAGACCTGTTGGTTCTGGGGTCAATTATTTCCGGAAAGTCCTCCAGTACCTCTGTCATTTCATTCCCCCGCTCGCCACAGCCTATATACACAATAATATCGGCATCCGACCATTTTGCCAGCTGATGCTGGGTCATGGTTTTTCCCGTTCCAAACCCTCCCGGTATTGCCGCCGTTCCGCCCTTGGCTACCGGAAAGAATATATCCAGTACGCGCTGTCCCGTTACAAGGGGCCTTTCCGAAGCAAGCCTTTCATTAACCGGTCTGGGATCCCTGACCGGCCATTCCTGATACATGGCCAAGGAATGCTCCCTGCCTTCCGCATCCTTAACAACCACCAATTGCTCCTCAATATTATAGCTGCCGTCTTCTCTTACCCAAACCACCCGGCCGGAAATCCCGGGAGGGACAATAAGCCTGTGTACTATAAGGGTTGTTTCCCTGACCTCGCCGTAAACCTGCCCCGGTTCTATTTCATCTTCCACTCTGACTTGAAATGTTACGCTCCATGTCTTTCGGGTGTCAATGGATATAAGCCCGATGCCCTCGGGAATAAAGCCATGGCACACCTTGTCAATCTCTATCAGCGGTCTCTCGATCCCGTCAAAAATATTTCCTATAAGACCTGGCCCCAGCTTCAGAGACAGGGGTTTTCCTGTGGGTATGATTTGTTCCTGACATTTCAGACCTTCTGTTTCTTCATAAACCTGAATGGTGCCAAAATCTCCGTCCAGAGCGATGACTTCACCTATCAGTTTTCTGCTTCCGGCCATTACCATTTCACGTATTTTAAAACTGGCCATGTTTCTGCCCTTGACCACAGGACCATTAATCATTGTAATAATTCCTACCCGGTTATTCAAACCTATCACCTGCTTTTCCGAGGACATTATACAACTTCTGCCCAATCAATTGCCGTTGCTCCTGGAGCAAGGCGGTAATCGAGCAATCCGCACTAAGGGTTCTTTGTGTATTGCCGGCCACTATCCCTCCTATTATATCCTCCCGGCAAGCCGAGATATCAATTTGCTCCCTCTGAAACCCGCTTCTCTCTCCCTGTTCATAGATGATTTCCTTAAACCTCCCGACGTCCTTTTGGGTTGCCAGCAGCCGTATACCGTCTTCCCGCCCAAATGCTGAGACGGCTTTGGCAACACATTCCGCAAAAAAGCTCTCATAGGCTTCCTGCTCTGTAAACCTTACGGCTCTGTTCCTTATGTCTTCGGCAAGCCGGTCCATCAATTGCTGTTTCTTATTAAGTATTTTCTTTCTCTTCTCCTGTTTTGCCTTAGAAATTGCTTTGTTTTTCTGTGCCTGGCCTTTCCTGGTCAGGTCTTGGATTATCTTTTCACCTTCCTGCCTGATTGAAGCCCTGTGCTGTTCAATAATTTCATGGTTTTTTCCTTTTACCTCGGCCAGCTTTTGTTCAAATTCCCGCTGGGCTTTCCCCACCACCAGACCGGCAAACACCTTAAGTTTTTCTTCAATGGTAATCATACAATACACCTCATATCTTAAGCCCTATGGCTTCCCTTATATACCTGGTAATATAGTCTCCCCTGCCCGGACCCTGTTTGTCGGGAATTTCAACAATCAGAGGATAGTCCCTTTGCATCTTTGCCTCCATTATCTCCTTCTCAGCCATTTCCATAACCGACTGGGTTACAATAAGTATTTGTATCTCGGCATTCTCCAAAGCCTTGTACAGCTGCTCCAGGACTTCCTGCCTGTTTCCTACCGGCACACCTTTTATCCCGGCCAGCCTCATACCAATCAAAGTGTCCTGATTGTCACTTATCAAGAAAGATTTCATACCGTCCCCCTACAATCTGCCCAGAATTAAAATAGAGATGATTAATCCGTAGATGGCAATCCCTTCTGCCAGCCCCACAAAAATCAGCGTCTTACCGAGTATCCTGGGGTCTTCAGATACAGCGCCCAGAGCCGAAGAACCAACAGCCCCCACGGCATAACCGGCTCCCAGTGTGGCCAGACCGGTACTCAGCGCTGCTGCAATAAAACCAAACCCCGAGGGTGAAACACCATTTTCTCCAACGGCAGCCGCCACATCCGGCACCAGGACAATAACCGCCATGCTCATAAGGGGTATAAAGGCCCAAAGATTTGTCCGGAGCGCCTTTTTTATTTTTGCTTTATCGGCATTCTGCCGTGTACTGATTAGGAAAATACCCGTCCCTATGGTTGAAAGTACGACAATAATAGAAGATGTAAGCATCCATTTCATTTCAAACCCTCCAATCAATTTAGTTCCAAAGCTTCTGATCATTCATACCGTATACCGGCCGGACTGAACTCCACACCTTCCCCCCGATAGTACTTGCTGAACATCTCATAGTATTCCAGGCGCAGCCCCTGAATAAATACAATAAGACCCTCCAGTCCGATAATGACTGCGTTGCCGATAATGTAAACCATGATGCCGCCGGCAGTATTTCCGGTCATTTTTGCCATGGTTTCAAAGGCCATAAACAGCCCCACATGGTTGAGAGCAAAAGCACCAACCCTGACAAAGGATATGGTGCCGCTCAGCATGGCAAGTAACGTTTCGAAGATGCCAAAACCGCTTTCTATGTAATAGCCGACAGCGTCTTCCTCATAAGCAGGCTGTCCAAGAAGACTGTTCGCCAGGGGTTCCCTGACAACAATCAAAGTCATAAGAACAACCAGCAGAAAATAGCATATGCTGTTTGGTATAAAACTTTTTCCGGTGAAGGCATTCAGAATAAGAGTAATAAGCGTTAAATAGATTAACAATCCCGCTGTGCCGTTGGCCCCGAATAAGCCTTCTTTCAAGTCCCTTCGTTTGACGGCATTCCCTATACTGTACCCAAAGCTTATCAGCAGCAGCAGTACGCCAAAACCAACCGATCCCAGCAGCATCTGGTTTATATTAATTATTGGACGTATAAGCAGTGCCGGAATCACATGTTCAAATCCAAAGACACTGCCGTACAAAAGCCCGAACATGGCTGAACTGAAGCCTAAACGGATAAGAACATCGCCAAACAATCCATATTCCTTGTTCCTTCGGGCGAAAAATCCCGTTGAAAGCAGCACAATACCCTGCCCCACATCGCCAAACATTGCCCCAAACAAAAGCATATAGGTAATACTTAAGAATATAGTAGGATCGGCCTCATTATAGCTTGGGATTCCGTACATTTTCACCAGGCTTTCAAAGGGTTTTAGCAGCCAGGTGTTTTTGAGCTTTGTGGGAGGAATTATGTATTTATTTACTTCAGTAGTCTCTTTGAACATTATGTGCACATCGTTCCCGAACGTTTCAAAGGTCTTGACAATATGTTCCACATCCCTTTTGGGAATCCAGCCCGACAGGTATAGGAAGTTTCCAGAATAAGCCATCTCCTTTTTGATGCGGCTTAATTCCTCCTCCAGTGCCAGCCTGCTGTAAGCCGTTTGAAGATAAGCCCCGTATACCTCCTCCAGCTTATATAAATCCTCCTTCAGCCCTTTAAGTTTGACACACAATTCTTTTTGCTTTTCACGTATGCTTTCCATTATTTGCCGATACGTACCCGAAAGATATTGGGATATCTCTAATTCATAAAAATTTAAAGACCTTAAAATCCTAACCGTCTCTGTCTCCAATTCCTTTGGAGAAATGACAAGGAAAATCTGTCCCTGTTGACAGGCGCCTATGTTTAACACCACTGCAGTAATATTGGCATAATTTCTCTTTAATCTGAGCCTGTTTTCCTTTGAAAGCATGCCAATTTTGTAGCTGAAGAATTGCAGTTCATTCAGCCGCTCCAGGTTTACATCCAATCCCTGAAAACATCTGAAGTGGTTTCCCAATTCCTCTACCCTTCCTGCCTCTTCCCGGACATTATCTATGGCTTCACCGACAGGAGAAGTTTTCCGGTATATTTCTTCAATCCTTTTTATATCCTCTTCAAAATTGTAATCATCCTCCAGGTGTTCTTTTTTAACAACCGGCTTTATATCAAACAACTTAAGCATATCTTTCATTTTTGCGGCAATATTGCTGTAATCGGCGTTCTCCTCATAGGGCTTAATCAAAACAATGTCGGCCAGCTCCTGGATGTTTTCCTCTTCCACAGGCAGTGTAAAATTACTTTCATCCACCTCATGCAGAGCATTGACCAGATGGACATTGCCCAGCAGAGCAATTTCTCTGGCTACGTTGTGCAAGTATTCAATAGGCGCAACGAGATTCAACATTTTCATATTCTCAACTGTCATAGGCCAGCCTCCTTTCAAATCTTTCTAATAAGGAATCCCTTGGACTGTTCGAGGTCTAACCGGTATTTTACGGCTTCAATTACCGAAGAAATATCTCTAATCTCAAATTCCAGGAGATGTATATATACATTGGTTTCAATGATATTCATTTTTTCCCGCCGCTTGTATTCCAAAAACAGAAAATACAGATATCGCTTAATACGCCTTTCCATGAACACTTCCAGGGTAGTTTTATTATCAAATAAAAAGCCATATTTCGAGCCGGCCATTTTATCAGCCAATTCTTTCGCATTTTCCGAGTAGCACAAATCTTTGATTTTCTTATAATTCAGTACATATCCATTTTGCAGTGTATAATTTATCAGCTCTTCCGGTGGTAATTTATAAAATTTCAACCCCCTGTAAATCCACTGCAGGTTCAAAAGATCAATATTTTTCCCAAGCAGCTCCCTGATAAGCTTGTTGTCCTGCCTATTCAGCTTCTCTGCCTGCCGGTTCAAAAGCTGAAAATACAGCTTATCCAATACCATCTCCATGTAGAAAAGCCTCTTGCCCGGCTTTTCATTTAAATAGGGCTTTAATAAATGGTAATAAACGGTGCCCTTTAGACTTTCGATGCATCTTTCGAGACTCTTCGCCCCATCCAGGCGTTGTTTATCAAAGCTGGTATAATTGCCCGGAAGAATGGTGAATTGCCCAGCCTTTGATTGGTCTCCCTCTCTGTTAACGGTCCGCAGATAAACCTTTAAATCCTCCATTTCGTAACGCAGGACCAGCAAGCGGAAGAACCTTTTATACTCACCGGTAAAATAATGAATTAGCTTTTCAATCTGCCGGGCTATGTGCTTTTTAAATAGTATTTCCAATTCCTTGGCCTGTATATTATCCAAATCGGCATCTTTCAAAATGCTTTTGTAGGCAGTATAATCTTTCAGATACCGGGCAATCTCAGTCACGCTCTTTTTTGTCAGTATTTTCCGGAAATCTTCATCCGACAGCAGGCTTCCTTCCAAGGCAAGTACTTTTGTATTGACCGCCGCAAATCGTTTTATATTTCTCACTTCTCCCGCTCCTTATTGTATCGGTTGAATTATTTAAAAAAAATCTGCTCGAAAATGTCTTTTTCCAGTCCTTCATGTATATCAATAAATATTCGTTCTAATTCCCGGCATTCACTGTCGGCTTGCTCCAGAATATTTTGTTTTTCTAGGTCAGCTTCTTTTATAAGCCCTTCATAAATCTTCTGCCCCGTCTCCCTGGCTTTATGGAGCATTTCCCTTTCCATCCGGGCAATGCTCTCGTTAAGCTGTGATTGATTGTTTTTCAGCAGCTCTTGCATACCTTCCATGATTGTCAGTGCCGTATTGTCCATTTCTATGATTTTGTTAATGATATTGTTCACTTTTTCACCTCAATACAAAGCGTTATAAGATGCCGAGTATGTTGATTGGCATTCTGTATTGTAATCTGCCGGCAGTTTCTTCTTTGCACCGGCCTTGGCAGCTTCCCATAAAAACACCACAGACCGTTCTTTGATATTTTACCCAAACAAAGCCGGTATAGCATTATTATTTATTTATGAAACGAAAATAATTATCCCATATATAACGTGCTTAAGGCTTTACATCTCTTAACGTGTCATCCTGAACGTAAAGATTGCCATCCTGAGCCAAGCGAAGGATCTTATGTCCGTCTTCAAGTCGGATTCTTGGGGCTTCGCCCTCTTAAATGACAGGTAGAGAAATGTAATATTATTAATGCGTTATATACAACCTACCTTTTAATGCTGTCACCCAGGCCTTCTAATTAGTAAAATACATTGCAAATAAGCATTTTTATATTTATAATAGAATTAACGTAAAATTCCAAGGGAGTGATGAAATGAAGGATACAATATTCGATGAGTTTCAAAGCTCTGTTCCTCAATTTTTAGTGCGACATAAAAGCGTATTGGATATTATAACCAAACACCAGGAGGCCAGCACAAGAGTCAACCGCGCAATAGTAAAAGCCGTAACCAACTGCGGTTGTATTCGAATAGACGCGCAAAAGCAAAGCCCCCCCTCCGACACATCGCTCAAAGAGCTGTCAAATTTCATGGATACCCATATTAGGGGGAAGCTGTGTGAAAACTGCAAGGAAGTTATTGAAAGCGAGCTGGGGGCAAACTTGTTTTACATAGCCGCAATCTGCGACCTGTTCGATATGGATCTTTACGATGTCATGCTTAAGGAATATAAGAAGATAAAAACCCTTGGAATATATAATATGCTTTAGCTTTGCTTGATGATTCGGGCCGGATTATGCGGCCGGTCTGTAACAGCCATAGGTATCAGTAAAGAATATATTTATAAGGGCCCCTTCGGGGCCCTTTATATTATCCGTTCATTCCTTTATGAATTCCCCTTTATACCCACCGTGGCCTATCCCTCCAGCGCCGCCCCGATTGCTTCCTTTATATTGCCAACTCCAATTATTTTGCCTGCTTTCCGGTCTATCTGCTTTAAGTTATCCCTTGGAATAATACAATTATCAAAGCCAAGCTTTCTTGCCTCTGAAACCCTTCTATCTATGGAATTAACCGCCCTAACCTCTCCCGTCAGACCAACTTCGCCGATTACCACAGCGGCCTTGTCAACCGGCAGATTTTTGAAGCTGGATGCAACGGCTACAACTATGCCTAAATCCACAGCCGGTTCATCGGTCTTTAGCCCGCCTACCACATTTAGGAATGCATCCTGTCCCTGGACCTGCATACCCAGCCTCTTCTCCATAACTGCCATCAGCATGGACAGCCTGTTGTAATCTATCCCTGTGGCCATCCTTCTCGGCATCCCCAGATTTGAAGTGCTTACCAGCGCCTGAAGCTCAATAAGCATTGGCCGGGTCCCTTCCATACTGCATACCACCACTGTACCCGGAACGCCTGCAGGCCTTCCCTCCAGCATGAATTCAGACGGGTTTGGAACCTCAACAAGACCCTTGTCTTTCATCTCAAAGACCCCTATCTCGTTGGTGGAGCCGTATCTGTTCTTTACAGATCTTACTACCCTGTAGCTGTGGTATCTTTCCCCCTCAAAATACAGCACGGTATCCACCATATGCTCCAGGACCCTTGGTCCTGCAATTGCTCCCTGCTTAGTTACATGTCCTATGATAAATGTAGGAATTGAAAAGGTTTTTGCCATCCTAAGCAGCCTTGCCGTGGCTTCCCTTACCTGGCTGACGCTGCCGGGAGCAGAAGAAATTTCCGGCGTATAAACCGTTTGTATTGAATCTATTATAATCATATCAGGAACCAGCCTTTTGACCTGCTCCAAAATGATGTCCAGATCCGTTTCTCCCAGTACAAAGATATTTTGATTGTTTATGTCCAATCTTTCTCCTCTTATCTTTATCTGTTTTACCGATTCCTCTCCTGAGACATAAAGCGTCTTATGTGACCGGGGTATGCTTCCTGCCAGTTGAAGAAGGAGAGTGGATTTACCTATGCCCGGGTCCCCGCCGACCAGAACCAAAGAACCCTTAACTATCCCGCCTCCCAAAACTCTGTCAAGTTCGGCTATTCCTGTGCTGCCTCTGGCTTCCATTGAAAGGTCAATCCGGTCCATTGGGACAGGTTTATTATTCTCTCCACTGCCAGAAGCCTTCCGGCCGGTCGCTTTGTTAATCAATTCTTCGATCATGGTATTCCATTCATCGCATGACGGACATCTTCCCATCCATTTCGGACTCTCGTAGCCACAGCTCTGACAGACAAATACGCTCTTTGCTTTAGCCATGTACTTATCCCCTTTACCCTTGTTTTTTTCTCTGTCACCAATTTTGAAAAAGCCCAATACTATTGCTTACACTCCAAAAGCAAACAGGGGATCTGTCCCCTGTTTGCTTTTGCATGTTCATTTGGGTTTTACCGTTATAATTCCATCCTTTGCATCAATAATTACGGTGTCCCCTTCCTTGATGTTGGCACTCAGCATCTCCTCCGACAGCTTATCCTCTATCATGCTCTGTATTGCCCGCCGCAAAGGCCTTGCTCCGTACATCTGATCAAAACCTTCTTTTGCAATTATCTCTTTTGCCTCCCGGCTGACTTCAAGTGAAAGCTGCAAGCTTTTTACCCTCTCGGACAGGTTGGCCAGCATCAAATCCACTATTTTTAATATATGGTCTTGCTCCAATTGGTGGAATACAATAACTTCATCCACCCGGTTGAGAAACTCCGGCCGGAATGTCTTTTTGAGTTCTTCCATTATCTTTTCCTTCATCTTCTGGTATTCGTCCTTTTTAGTATCCTCGGCCACACCTGCGAACCCAAGATTTTTTTGCTTTCTGATTGTATGGGCCCCCACATTGGAAGTCATTATTACAACGGTATTTTTAAAGTCCACAGTACGGCCCTTAGCATCCGTCAGTCGGCCGTCCTCCAGAATCTGCAGAAGTATATTAAATACATCGGGATGGGCTTTCTCTATCTCATCCATCAAAATTACCGAATAGGGCCTTCGTCGGACCTTCTCGGTAAGCTGTCCGCCTTCTTCATACCCAACATATCCCGGAGGTGAGCCCACCAGTCTTGATACCGAATGCTTCTCCATATATTCGGACATATCCACTCTGATTGTAGCGTCCTCGTCTCCAAACAAGGCTTCGGCAAGGGCTCTGGAAAGCTCGGTCTTGCCCACCCCCGTAGGACCAAGAAATATGAACGAACCTATAGGCCTTTTGGGGTCCTTGAGACCAACCCTGGCCCTCCTTACAGCTCTGGCAACAGCCTTAACCGCCTCATCCTGGCCTATCACCCTTTTATGCAGCACATCTTCCATTTTTACAAGACGTTCGCTTTCTTCTTCTGCAAGCTTGGTGACAGGGATTCCTGTCCAATCGGACGTTATGATTGCTATATCTTCCTCATCCACCACTGCAGTGGTTTTCCGGGTATCTTTTTCCCAATTCCCTTTTATATCGTTCAGTTGTTGTTTCAGTTTTTGTTCCTCATCCCTTAAACTTGCGGCCTTTTCAAACTCCTGATGGCTTATGGCCTCTTCCTTTTCTTTTTTCAGCCCTTCTATCTTTACCTCCAGCTCCTTTAGTTCAGGTGGAGCCGTTATGGTTTTTATCCTTATCTTGGAAGCCGCTTCATCTATTAAATCTATGGCTTTGTCGGGAAGAAATCTGTCGGCAATATACCTGTCGGACAGTGCAGCGGCTGCCACTATGGCTTTGTCGGTTATCTTGACCCTGTGATGGGATTCGTATTTGTCCCTCAACCCTTTGAGAATGCCAATGGTCTCGTCAACGGTGGGCTCGCCAACCTCAATCGGTTGAAACCTTCGCTCCAGGGCAGGGTCCTTTTCAACATGCTTCCTGTATTCCTCAAGGGTGGTGGCTCCAATTGCCTGAATTTCTCCGCGGGCTAGTGCAGGCTTTAGGATATTGGAGGCATCAATTGCGCCTTCTGCGGCGCCTGCTCCTATTATGGTGTGCATTTCATCAATAAAGAGTATTACATTGGCTGTCTGAATGAGCTCAGCCATTACCTTTTTAAGTCTGTCTTCAAATTCACCACGGTATTTGGCGCCTGCAACCATGGAAGCAAGGTCCAGCGTAACCACCCTTTTGCCTTTCAGTATTTCTGGTACCTTCCCTTCCACTATTTTTTGGGCCAGGCCTTCTGCTATGGCAGTTTTTCCTACCCCCGGCTCCCCTATAAGTACCGGATTGTTTTTGGTCCGACGGCTTAGTATTTGTATTACCCTTTCAATTTCCCTGAATCTTCCTATAACGGGATCGAGTTTGCCTTCCCTGACCATTTGCGTCAGATCCCGGCCGTACTGGTTCAGTGTCGGCGTTTCAGTTTTGTTTTGCGCAGAATCCCCTTGATTGGAAGTTTGGCTGCTCAAAGTTTTTATAATTTCTTCTCTGGCTTTGCCAAGGTCAACATTTAAATCCCTCAGTACCTTTGCGGCTATCCCTTCGCCCTCCCTTATAAGTCCAAGCAGTATGTGCTCTGTACCGACGTAATTATGATTCATCCGCCGGGCTTCAAGGTAGCTGAGCTCCAATACTCTTTTGGACCTGGGCGTCAGGTCTATTTCCTGGTCCACGGGGCTGTCATAGCCTCTGCCAATGAATTCTTCTATTTTCTCAATGACCTTTGCAGAATCAACTCCCATACCCTTCAGTATCTGGGCGGCAATGCCCTTGCCTTCCTTTATTAATCCCAGCAGCAAATGCTCTGTGCCTACATTTTTATGATTTAGCTGAGCAGCTTCCTGACGGGAAATCAATATTACTTTTTGCGCTCTTTCAGTAAATCTCTCGAATATATCCATGAAAATTCCTCCTTATTTTAGCTTTTTTCTTATCAATTCTGCTCTTAGTGTATCCCTCTCCATATCCGAAAGCTGTTTTCGGGCTATTTTCTGCAGGGAAGCCGGCTGTGACTGCAGCATTATCTCATTCAAGTCTTTTGTGGTGACACCGGTTACCAGATTTAAATCCACGCCCAGTCTAACATCCGACAATAATTCCATAAGCTCCTTGGAAGGCAAAATTCTTGCCCCTGTCAGCAGTCCGTAGGACCTGCATACCTTATCCTCCAGTTCCACCCTGTTATTGCTCATTAAAGCATCCCTTGCCTGATTTTCCTTGTTTATTATTTCCCTGGTCATACCCTTAAGGCTTTCTATTATATGCTCTTCAGATTTCCCAAGAGTCAGCTGGTTGGAAATCTGAACCATATTGCCCACCACATCGGTTCCTTCTCCATAAATCCCCCTAACGGCAAGTCCCAGCTGAGTTAACGCCTGGAAAACCCTGCTAAGCTGATTGGTAAGAACCAGCGCCGGAAGATGGGCCATCACCGAAACCCGCATACCGGTACCGGTATTGGTAGGGCAGGCGGTAAGATAACCCATCCTTTCATCAAAGGCATAGTTTATTGTCTCTTCCAGAACATCATCAATTTTACCCGCAAGATCCCATCCCTCTTCCAATTGAAGTCCCGGAAGCAGTATTTGCATCCTTATATGGTCTTCTTCATTCACCATTATACTCACACGATAGTCCTTCCGGATAAAAACCGCCGAATGCTTATGCCTTTCCGCTAAAGCCGGACTTATCATATGGTTTTCTATCAAAACCCTGGAATCAAGGGGTGAAATATCCTTCAGCACAGTAAGGCTGAATTCTCTGGCCAAAACAGGATTCCGGTCGATAGCTTCCTTGATAATATCAACTACTTTGGCTGAGCCCTTTTCATTTAATCTGTCGGGAAACGGTATGCCCTGTATATTTCTGGCAAGCCTAATCCGGGAACTAAGAACTATATGGTTATCAGGCCCATCACCATTAATCCAGTCTAACATTCTCAGCCCTCCTTCTTGTTGCTTTTATTAATACTTTTTATCCTGTCGCGGAGCTCGGCAGCCCTCTCATACTCCTCTGCTCTGACGGCTCTTTCCAATTCCTCCTTCAGGCTGTCAATCTCCTTTTTAACTCTTAGGGAGCTTCCTACCCGCTTGGGTATTTTACCCGAATGCTGTATATTGCCCTGAATCTTTTTTAATAACGGAAGCAGCCTGTCTCTGTATGAAGCATAGCACGCATCGCAGCCCAGTTTTCCGGTTTTTCTGAATTCCCCGAAGTTCTGCCCGCATTGGCTGCATTTTGCTGTTTCCAGCTTCTCTATCTTTATTGGCGTTTCCATCCCCATATCCAAAAGAGATGACAACAATGCATTTATTGAGAAGGAATCATCGGCCAGCATACCCTTCTCCTTCATTGCACACTCTTTGCAAAGATGAAGCTCCTGCTTCTTTCCGTTTATTGTTGTAATCCTATGAATCACTGCCGGATTTTTTCCGCATTTATCACAAACCATTATATTTCCTCCTTTCGCAAATTGCAGAGACCAGATACCCCATTAACCGGTGACCAATACCGAGAGCATGGATTTCAGCAGGCTTGCCCTCACAACGTCCTTGGATGGCGAAAACACATTTAAGCTCTTGTCATTAACAGCGGCATCCATTATCAGTCTTTCCCTCCGGGTAAGAATACCCTTCTCCTCCATATTGGCCAGTATTCTGGCAGCATCAAGCTGGGATATGCTGTTCCCTATATACTCATATATTATATGTCCGATATAGGGCTTGGTATCGGTATGCAGTTTCTGAATTCTGATAAAGCCGCCCCCGCCTCTTCTGCTCACAATATAATATCCTTTATCTATAGTAAATCTGGTTGAAAGCACATAGTTTATCTGTGACGGAGCGCAGTTAAAATGGTCGGCCAGCTCATTCCTCTGTATCTCCAGCATACCCGTCTGTGCATCTCTCATAAGTTCCTTTATAAACTGTTCTATTATATCGCTTAAACGTGCCATTGCATCACCTCTGCAGTAATTTGACTTTCTTTGACTATTAATATTATAGTAAATCTTCCAAAGCTTTTCAATAGGGTTCACCATATTTTTTCCCTATAAAATGCAGAATTAATCAATCTTCCCCATATAAAAAACGGGGTTATCCCCGTTTTGGCTGAAGCAAAATCCTCATAATCCACATTCTGATGCTGGCTTCATGAAACGGCAGCGCATGCTTTAAATGGTTTAGTAAGGAAACCAGCCCAAGCTTTGCAGAAAATCCGTAGGCTTGGCAGGACGCCAAGCCAGGCTTTTGGCGCCTTGGAGGGCGCATAAAATGCGTTAGGATTTTCAAGAAGCAAGGCATAAGTTTCCTCTAAAGCATTATCAGCATAAGCGGGTATTCATGAAGCCATATATTTATTTAAGCTCTAAAGTGGAATTATCTCCTTTTTTCCTTTGTTATATTGTATATGCGGTCGGCGCTTTTTATCTGCTCCTCAAAACTGGCCCACCCGTGAAACGTTGACACGAATTCTCCATAAGCAGTCTTATCAATCAGTCCATCCTCTTCTTCAGAATCCCTGTCGGGCATTTCCACTCTGTTGCCTCTTCTATTTTTGTTATTTTCCATGAATATCACCTCCGGTTGTAAACAGTTCCTTATTTTATTGTTTATTCAAAAGGCAAAGTTTATCCGAGGAAATAAAAAGAACCGGGACATTTTACATCCCGGTTCTTTTTATTTCCCTTCGCTATTCTTCTTTTTGAGATTCTGCTATTACTTTCTCGGTAACCATAGGAGGAGCTTCTTCGTATCTTTCAAACTTCATCGTAAAACTGCCCCTTGCCTGGGTCATAGACCTTAAATCTGTAGCATATTTGAACATTTCGGCCAGAGGAGCCTCAGCTATAACCAATTGTTTCCCTTCCCTGGGTTCCATGCCAAGTATTCTCCCGCGTTTTTTGTTTATGTCTCCTATTACATCTCCCATATAATCCTCGGGCACTGTAATCTCCAGCCTCATAATAGGCTCAAGAAGTACCGGATTGGAATCCTTCATGCCTTTTTTGTAGGAAAGGTTTGCTGCTATTTTAAAGGACATCTCATCCGAATCAACGTTGTGGAAAGAACCGTCGTACAGGGTTGCTCTAACGCCTACAACCGGATATCCGGCCAGTACCCCTTCTTTGACTGCTTCCCTGAGGCCTTTCTCAACTGCGGGTATAAACTGCCTCGGCACAACTCCGCCTACTATTTTATCAACAAATTCAATGTCAACATTAAGGTCATGAAGCGACTCGAATTCTATCCACACATGGCCGTACTGTCCCCGGCCTCCCGACTGCTTTTTATGCTTTCCTTCAGCCTTGGCTGTCCCTTTAATGGTTTCCCTGTAAGGAAGCTTCGGGTCCTTCAACTCCACCTCCACGCCGAACTTGCTGGAAAGCTTTCTTGTTATTACCTCTATATGAACTTCTCCCTGTCCTGAAACCAGAAGGTCCCCGGTTTCAGAGTTCTTCTCAGCCAGGAAGGTGGGGTCTTCCTCAAGCAACCGATGCAGCCCCCCGCTTATTTTTTCTTCGTCTCCCTTTGCTTTGGGAACTATAGCCATAGATATGCTGGGCTCGGGGAATTGAATAGGGGAGTATATAAAATCAGACTTTCCTTCGGCCAGGGTATCCCCCGTTACCGTATTCTGCAATTTTGCGACCGCTACTATATCTCCTGCCACAACCTTATCCACATTTATCTGCTTCTTGCCTCTCATAAGGAATATATTCCCAAACTTTTCCTTCTCTCCCTTGCTTGCATTGAACAGGGGAGTCTCGGCAGAAAAACTGCCGCTTATAACCTTGAATATTGAGATCTTCCCAACATAGGGGTCGACTACTGTTTTAAACACCTGAGCTGTAAAGGGCCCTTCGGGCGTCAGCTTTTTATCAATTTGTCCGCCGTCTTTGTCCTGGGCATGTACCTCTGCACCATCCATGGGAGAAGGCAGGTAGTCGGCCATGGTATCCATAAGGGTCTCTACTCCGATATTTAAATCGGCCGAACCACACAGCACAGGTACTATTTTACCGCTTAAGACTCCTTTTCTTAATCCCTCCCGAATTTCTTCCTCGGTAAATGCCTCTCCTTCGAAGAATTTTTCCATGAGCCGGTCATCGGTCTCGGCGACTGCTTCCATTACCATTTCCCTTATGGGCGCAATCCGGTCATTATACTCATCGGGAATATCGGTTTCTTTGTATTCTTTCCCCTTGTATTCCCTGGCTTTCATATCAACAACATTTATTATGCCTTTAAAGCTTTCCCCCGCACCTATAGGTACCTGAAAAGGAGCTATGCTAACGCCGAACATTTCCCGTAGTTTCTCAACAACCTTGAAGAAATCGGCGTTCTCCCGGTTCATTTTATTGACAAACAGTATCCTGGGCATATTTCTTTTACTGGTATACTCCCAGCCCTTTTCAGTGCCCACCTCAACGCCCGACGAAGCGTCTACCAATAAGACTGCTCCTTCTGCCACTCTGAGACTTGAGAAAACTTCCCCCACAAAATCGAAGTACCCCGGAGTATCTAATATGTTAATTTTATCGTTCTTCCACTCTACCGGTAATACCGAAGCACTAATCGAAATCTGCCTTTTTGTTTCCTCAGGGTCAAAATCCGAAACGGTAGTGCCTTCCTCTATTCTCCCTATTCTTTCGATTGCTTTTCCATTATATAGCATGGCTTCGGCCAGGGTGGTCTTCCCGCTTCCCCCGTGACCAATAAGTACTACGTTTCTTATTCTATCGGTTTGATACTCTTTCATTAATTCTCCCCCTTGTTTCTGCAATAGTTTAACATATTATTATTCTATTAAAGCATATAAAATCCTTTTAATTTTATCACATTTTTATATGCTTTAAAATTGGTTCCATATCATTAGTATTTTTCCTTATTATGCTATATATATTCCTGGATACAAAAAATAAAAGCTTTGCAATAAAAGTGGAAGGCTTGTTGAAATATTTTATATCTCCGCATTGTATGATATAATTTACTAAAACAGACCATATTGGAGGGATTTATTATGAAACTGCCCTTTAGAAAGACGCTGGAAAACATAACGGCGTACAAGCCCGGAAAGCCAATAGAAGATGTACAAAGGGAATATGGACTTGAAAAAGTGGACAAACTGGCATCCAATGAAAATCCTCTTAATTGCTCTCCCCTGGCCATACAAGCAGTCAGAGAAGCAGCTGTCAATATGTCCATATATCCTGATGGAAACTCAACCGAGTTAAAAAAAGCCATTGCTGATTTTTATGGTGTCAGTGAAACTGAAATTATGCCCACCAGCGGCTCGGATGAAATGGTAAGCATGCTGGCAGAGGCTTTCCTGGACCCCGGCGATGAAACCATAATGCCGGATATAACCTTTACCAGCTACATAATTGCAGCCAGGATGGTGGACTCTAAAGTTGTAATAGTACCCCTTAAGAGCTTTAAGCTTGACCTTGACGGCATGGCAGCGGCCATAACCGACAAGACCAAACTTATTTGGCTGTGCAATCCCAACAATCCCACCGGTACCATGTTCACCGAAGATGAACTGACAGCCTTTATGTCAAAGGTGCCTGAGAACGTAGTGGTAGTATATGACGAAGCCTATGTCGAATTTGTAACCAGCCCGGATTACCCCAAAGACAGCTATAAATTGTACCAAAAGTATCCCAATATGATAGTCATGAGAACCTTTTCAAAGGTATACGGTTTGGCCGGTCTCCGGGTGGGATACAGCTTTGCCGGCCGGGATATAATGGAGAACATTAACAAGATAAGAAAAGCCTTTAATGTGAACAGGCTTGCCCAGGCCGCCGCCATTGCCGCACTTAAGGACCAGGAGTTTGTAAAAAAAGTCTATGCAGTTAACAAGGAAGGCAAGGAATATTATTATAAGTGCTTTGAGAAAATGGGCCTTGAATATGTTCCGACCCAGGCAAACTATATTTTCCTGGATGCGGGAATGGATTGCAACAAGGTTTTTGTTGATATGCAAAAACGAGGCGTCATAATAAGACCCATTAAAGGAAATTTTATAAGGATTACAATCGGAACGATGGAACAGAACCAAAGATGTATTTCTCAGCTTAAGGATGTCCTGGGAAAATAGCTCTAAAACAAATAAAAAGCAGCAGGCCGCGACAGCCTGCTGCTTTTTATTTGTCCTCAATTTCCGCCTTTAATAATTCCCGAGCCTGCTCCACTTTCGATTTGGGGACATACAGGTCCACCCCCGAAGCCTTGCCGGTATATACTTTCTGCAATATACCCATCCTCTTATATGTTTTCACAACGGGAATTTCTGCCGTTTCCAGCAGTGCAATTACTATATCGGCCTCGGTTTCATTGAAAAGATATACAAGGAATTCCCAATCCCCGCCCTCCTCGGCCCCTTCTTTCCGGTCCCGGCCGTCGGGGCATTGCTCCACCAGTGCCTGGCCGCAATCGGAGCATATATGAAAGCCTTCCCTATACTCGGTCTTACATTTGGGACACCATGGCATATGATTTCCTCCCTTCGGGTAGATTCTGCGTGTTTGCCCGATATAATATATATCCAAGTATTAATATTACTCACCCTTCCCGGTACCATGGTAACGTCTGTTTCCTACTTCGGGCAGAAGCAAACACCTATCAATCCGGGTCCGGTATGAACGCCCATAACAGGTCCTATCTGTCCCATAAACACATCGGCTGTGTTCACCTGGTTCCTGATTCTGGCCAGAAGCTCCTGGGCTTCTTTTGGAGCCGCTCCGTGCATTACCGCCAGGCGCACTTTTTTATCCCCTATTAAATTCTTCACAATCTCAGCCACTTTATTCAGAGACCTTTTGCGTCCCCTGGCCTTGGCGGTGGTATAATAAATACCTTCATGGTTTATGGAGATTATGGGCTTAATGTCAAGAAGCTCTCCGACAGTACCTTCCACCAAACCTATACGACCGCCTTTCTTAAGATATTCCAGAGTTTTCAGGACAAAGAAAACCTTTATCTCTTTCCTGAAAACATTTACTCTATCTACAATTTCACTAATGGAAAGATTCTGCTTTATGAGTTCTCCGGCCTTCATTACCAGGAAGCCCAATCCCAGGGATAAAGCTTTTGAATCAACAACATGAAGGGAAAGCCCCAGCTGAGCAACCTTTTCCTTCAAACTCTCCATCATTGAAAGAGTTCCGCTTAAACCTCCGGATATATGAATGGCAAGCACATCAGTATAGCCTTCGGTTTTCAGCCTGTCAATAAGTTCAAGAGTATGCCCAGAAGAGGGCAGCGATGTCTTTGGAGTTTCCTGTGCAATAGTCTGGTAAACTTCCTCGGGGGTTATTTCAACTCCGTCCCAATACTCCCGGTCCTTGTATACAACGCGCAAGGGTATGACATTTACGTTGTACCTTTCTACTATTTCGGCAGGCAAGTCACATGTACTGTCGGTCAACAAGGCAATCCTTCCCATTTTATCTCCCCCTAATCCATCCACAGCAAGCAGCACTGCAAAAAATTTTTCTGCTCTACGAGCCATAATTACAGGTTATATACAATGCATTTAAAACTTTACATCTCCTGGTGTGTCATCCTGAGCGAAGCGAAGGATCTTGCGATAGCTAACTGTCTATCTTTGAGGCAGCTTCTTCGGGCTTTGCCCTCAGAATGACAGGGGACTACGCTTCTCCGGAATGGCAGGTAAAGGAATGTAATATTATTAGTGCGTTGTACATAGTTCATATTTCTACTAATATTTGCAGATTCCTTTATTTCCATGCTTTTTTCGGCTTAGGCTTCCACTTGACCATACCGCTGCATACTATCCGCCTTTTGACTAATACTATTAAAGATAATATTTACTATTGCATGGGAGGTGCTGCGATGCGTGCCCAAAGAGCAGCGGAAATTGTAAAATCTCCGCATAATATTGAGGTTGTGTACAACAATACGCCCATTTGGATTGACAGCGTTGATGAGGTCAGGGAAACTGCAAGTGTAAGGCTTATAGAAACCAACAGCTGTATTGAGGTCTCGGTTAATGAATTGAACGAAACGGGAAAGCTAATATGACTGTAACAGTATAACGAAAATAATACCTGCCACTAATGGAAATACCGTACTGTGGTTTGTAAGCTTCCTGGAGGAGGATGGTATAAGCTCGTCGGCACAAATGAAAATCATTAGTCCTGCCGTTACAGCTATTACAAATCCCAGGAATTCAAAGGTAATATTCCGGAATAAATAATAAGCGGCCACAAACCCAAGCAGTATTGGAATAGCAGTGGAAGAGGAAACCAAGAAAGCTCTGAGCCTGTTTTGAGTACAGTGGTAATATGGTGCTGCCGTGCATATGCCCTCCGGAATATTATGGATGGCTATTGCCAGTGCAATTACTATACTAACCTTGGTGTCTGTAACGGTACCCAGGGCCAGAGCCATGCCCTCGGGAAAATTGTGCAGAAATATTCCCAAAACAAGATAAATGGATGTCCTTTGCAAATTGTTCCCATTTATATCCCCACAAAGGTCGGGGTGGATGTGAGGAATCAGCTTATCGATTGAATGCATAATAAGAGAGCCCACTATCAACCCTGCTATGCAGGTTAATTCGGAAGAAAGCTCTATGCTTTCCGGAATAAGCTCAAGAAACGATATGCTCAGCATAACACCGGCAGCAAAGGACAGCATCATATACATAAAGCCCTCGGAAGGCTTTCTGATTATTCCTATCAACGAACCAAGCACAGGTGCTACTGTGGAGACTGCTACTATAAAAAAAATGTTGTTCATGATGATTGCCCCTTTATTGACAAATAATGTATAATTGATAATAGATATCATTATCAATTATACATTATTTGCCGGGCTTGTGTCAATGAACCTTTGACCCGCCGAGCCTGCATAAGTAGGGGCAGAAGCCGGTGCACCCGGCGGTAGCGGCATCACGTACCCTTACTGCTTCCTTTCCAAGGTGTCCTTTATTATCTGCCACTGCTTTAGCCTTTCCTCCCACCTGACTACGTTGGCAGGGCTTGTTGACCCCAGTTTTGTGTAAGTAAGCCCATTGTATTTAAATCCTGTCTTTTTTCTGAAGGTTTCATAGGCTTTGGTTCCATTGAAAAAAACATGCCCTATGCCGGGATACTCGGAAAACAATCCGTCGAAATCATTGACCTTTTCATTTACAATATTCGAATCCATGCTTCCCTCCCTGGAGCACGTTTTAATAACGTCCCAAAGAGCTATATGCTTTTTTTTAAGAAACCCCACCTTTTTGTCATACTCCACATCCGGCTGCTCACCATACAGGGAATAGAGTATATTCCAGAACTGGTTTCTGGGATGACCATAATACTCCCCTTTTCTTAGGGATTCGCCGCCGGGCATTGAGCCCAGGATTATAATACGGGACTCCTTATCAACAATTGGAGGAAAACATTTAATTATTGGCAGTTTATCTCACTCCCGGTTTCCGGACGTCTTTGGTTTAAATATACAAAGAACGATGGCACTGAGGATAACACCATACCCAGCACCACCATCAATCCAAATAAATAATAAATGTTGGCTGATTGAAATCCGCCGGGATAATAGTACCGGACAAGCGGAATGGCGGCAGGTATTGCTATCGCAATCCATCCGTTTTTATTCCCGCAATCAAGGTCAATTACCTGCCCGGGCTTGATATCCAATATTAGCTTACGGCTTCTGCTCCAGTCCCAGCTCAGTTTAACAAATACCGTATGCCGGCCGGCCTCCACTATGTATTCAACACTCTCGCCGTTCCCAGCCCTGCCGACCGGCTTATCGTCAATGTACACTTTGTATTTATTAAGAAGTCCAACGTACTGTTCTTTTCTATTGATTCTGATTGTCGCTTTCTCTTCCATGTCACTTCCCCCTGTAGTTTATGATAGGGAAGCAGGCTCCCTGACTGCATTTATTGCCTCGACCATCGATTTTGCCCAATCCGCCGCCCTTTGCGGCTCGCCGTCTTTCAATGGGCCTTCCGAATCCTTTACCAGGAATCCTTCGGGAGGGATTATCAGCTCTCCTCCTTTTTTCTTGAGCCTGTCGGCTATGGGTTTTGCAGCGTATCCAAACATTTTCACCAATAAGTTCAACAAGCGCGAATTAGCATCGGCTGTGGAAATCCTGGTATCAAAGGCCGCCACTTTGACCCCTTTAACACCTTCTGAAGAAATACCGTTAAGAAAATTCATAATTGCCTTTGTGGGATTGAAAGCCCGGGTGGGTGACCCTACTATTAACAGCTCAAGGCGGGCCAGGTCTTCTCCCTTAGCATCTCCCACCGGTAGTACCCTGACATTCTCTTCTTTACCAAGGGCATTGCCAATGGCCAGAGCTATTTCTTTGGTATTACCGAAGACGGAATCATATACTATCAAAGCTTTCACAGGTTTTACACCCCCTTTGGTTTTTTTGGTTTTGCTAAAAGCTTACATTAAGCTATGCGTTATGCTCCTCACTTGTGGTATTCAATTTGAGTAATTTTACAATTTCTACAACAACAATGGGGGCCAGCACCAACGCTCCCACTACCATCCACTCATTCGTATACAGTGCCGACAGGCTAAACACTGATGATAGAAAAGGGACTTCAAGAACAATCAATACAAGCAAAGCCGATATCCCCACCGCCCCAAGAAGGTATTTGTTTGACGCAAACCCCACCTTGAACACAGACTGGTTGTTGGAACGCATATTAAATGAGTGGGTGAGCTGGCTAAGGGCCAATACCGTAAAGGCCATTGTCCTTCCCACCTCAAGGCTCCTTTGAGCACCAATTGTAAAGGCTGTAAGGGTAAGGGCTCCTACCATAGTGCCCTGATATATAATTCTCCTTATCATTCCTTTGTCAAAAATGTTTCTCCTTGGATCTCTCGGCTTCCTGTCCATTATGTTCTTCTCGGCCGGATCCACACCAAGGGCCAAGGCCGGCAGGCTATCGGTTACAAGGTTAACCCAGAGTATATGGATGGGAAGCAGCGGTTCTGCCCAATTGAGCATTGTTGCGACAAACAGCGTAAGTATCTCTCCTACATTGCATGAAATCAAAAACTGTATTGCTTTAAGAATATTGGCAAATATGGTCCTGCCCTCTTCAACCGCCGCCACTACCGTTGCAAAGTTATCATCGGTAAGAACCATATCCGAAGCCTCCTTTGCCACATCGGTACCCACAATACCCATAGCCGCTCCAATATCGGCAATTTTGAGCGCCGGTGCGTCGTTTACTCCGTCCCCGGTCATGGCTACTATTTGTCCCTGGGCCTGCCATGCTTTCACTATTCTTACCTTATGCTCGGGGGAAACCCTTGCATATACCGGGATCTTCCAGACCCTGTCTTCCAATTCCTGGCTGCTCATATTCTCTACCTGGGCTCCGGTAACAGCCTCCATCCCCTCCGACAGTATACCCAAATCCCGGGCGATTGCTACGGCAGTGATTTTGTGATCACCCGTTATCATAACAGGCATTATACCTGCCCTTTTGCATAATTTTACCGCCTCCCGGGCTTCGGGCCTTGGAGGGTCTATCATTCCCACCATCCCTATGAATACAAGGTTCGCTTCGTATGCTTCTCCCTTGTTTTGGCGGGAAATTCCGTCGATATCCTTATAAGCCATGCCAAGTACCCTTAAAGCCTTCCCGGCCATTTCTTCATTTGTTTCAAGTATTTTGTTCTTATGATGGTCCTCAAGTGTTATTACACGCCCATCAAGAAGAATCCTGCTTGACCTTCCCAATAGTTCCTCTACTGCACCCTTTGTATAGACACGGCAACTGCTTTCTATGCTGTGCACGGTAGTCATGAGCTTGCGTTCAGAGTCAAAGGGTATCTCATCCACTCTCGGCTGGTTTGCTTCCAGGGCGTCCTTGTTAATATCAGCCTTCAGCCCTAAATCAACAAGGGCGGTTTCGGTAGGATCCCCGATAGATATTATTTCACCGTCTGTTTCTTTCAGCTTTGAATCGTTACATAATACACCTACAGTAACCAGTAATTCAAATTGTTTGCGGCTGCTTATGTCACCCATACCCTGATTAACATCACGCAGTGCGTTTTCATAGAACACTCTTTCCACCGTCATCCTGTTCTGTGTCAATGTCCCGGTCTTATCCGAGCATATGACGGTGGCACTTCCCAAAGTCTCCACCGAAGGCAGCTTTCGGATAATTGCATTCCGCCTGACCATTCTTTGTACCCCTATGGCAAGAACTATGGTGGCAATGGCCGGCAGCCCTTCGGGTATGGCCGCGACCGCCAGGCTCACCGCTGTAAGAAACATTTCAAATATCTCTTTTCCGTACAATATCCCGACTGCAAAGATAACCGCGCAGATGGCCAGGGCTGCCACCCCAAGAAGCTTGCCTAACGCATGCAGCCTTTTTTTAAGAGGTGTCTCAACTTCTTCGGCCGATTGTATCATCTCGGCTATTTTCCCCACCTCAGTATTCATCCCGGTTTCAACTACAATGCCCTTGCCTCGTCCATAGGTCACTATGCTCCCCGAATATCCCATATTGATACGATCTCCCAGGGGAATATCCTTTCGGGTAAGGGTACTGCTGTCCTTTTGCACCGGAACCGACTCTCCGGTCAGTGCTGCTTCCTGGATTTTCAGGTTTGAATCCTCAAAAAACCTGATATCAGCCGGTATGAGGTCTCCGGTCTCAAGAATCACGATGTCACCCTGAACCAGCATCTTTGCAGGTATTATGTCATGGCGTCCGTCCCGCAGTATCTTGGCATTGGGTGCCGCCATCTTTTTTAACGCCGCCAGGGATTCCTCGGCCTTACTTTCCTGCACCACTCCCATTACTGCGTTAAGTACGACTATAAGCAGTATGACAACGGCATCGGTCATCTCTCCCAGCAGCCCTGATATTATTGCGGCAACAATAAGTATAATTATCATAAAGTCCTTAAACTGGTCGGCATACATTTGAAGAATTGATTTCCTGTCTTTTTGCTCAATCTCGTTGTACCCGTGTCGCTCCAGCCTTTTTTCTGCTTCCCCTTCACTAAGACCCCGAACAAGGGAAGTAGAAAGCTGCTTCTCCACAACTTCCTTTTCCAAAGTGTACCATTCTGAATTTGCCAATTCGGCCTTCTCCTTTCACATTAAACAGTTTAGTTATTATCATTTTCGGGGTAAAAAATACAAGACCCCTATCCAATAATGTGGATAAAGGTCTTACTCTCGTGTTAAGATTACCGCCCGGGTACCCGGGGTACCGTGCTGACGAACGGTAAAGCCATGTAAGATGGCGAGCTACTCCCCTTTATTTGCCATATTCCCTTTTACTTGTATTAGTATAGCACAGTAAACCCGGTTGGTAAATACATATAATGAAACTTTTGTTTGTTCTGCACATACATTTATCCCATCTCCTTCGGTTAACCGCATTTTGAAAAGCCGCAGTTCCGGCATACGACACATCCGCTTTCGTGT